>NZ_JBWKSN010000019.1:0-94280 GCF_059419825.1 Pseudomonas sp. GW821-FHT05D12
GCGTCGCGTCGGATATTGCGATCACCCAGGGGATTGAAATAAGGCCGACACCGCCAACCCCCTGTAGGAGCTGTCGATCTTTAGCGAGGCTGCGAAAGCGGTGTCTCAGGCGAAGAAAATGCCAGCAATGCCGTCGCCTTCGCAGCCTCGCTGGGGCTCGACAGCTCCTACACTTGGGCTGCGTCGCGTCGGATATTGCGATCACCCAGGGGATTGAAATAAGGCCGACACCGCCAACCCCCTGTAGGAGCTGTCGAGCTTTAGCGAGGCTGCGAAAGCGGTGTCCCAGGCGCAGAAAATACCAGCAATACCGCCGCCTTCGCAGCCTCGCTGAACTCGATACTTGCTTCCGCATTGGAACAACGGTGCCTTTGGGAACCGATAAAAACGCCACATTTTTGACTCGTCTATAGAGGCCCGACGCCCGTTGGTCCCTACAACCTTGGTTTGCACTGGTTTTATTCTATTCTCTGATCAAGGGATATCCACAGGAGTCGCTGGATAGAAACAGCCTCGCCATCGGCTGAGGTTGAACACCGATCTACCGAGGGTCGCCGCCATGCCGCGCAACCTTTGCCTTACCCGCCAATGCCTGGGCCTGGTCACCCGTATCGAATGCTCCATTCGCCCTCTCGCGGGGGATAACGGGATGTGGACCCTGCTGTTTGCTGCCGGAATGACTGGCGAGCAGCCTTCCACCATCAAGTCCCAGGGCCCGTTTCATGGGCCCTTCGTCGCCGAAACCATTCTGCAATCGATCGTCGAAAGCCTGACCCTGCACGGCTATGAACTGGCGGATGACCCGCAGATCTGGTGCCTGCACCTGCAGGCCCATCTGCGGCAACTCAACGGTGGGCACGAGCGCCTGGCGCTCTAGCCGGGTTACTTGCTTTCGGGCTTGTCCAACTTGACCTCAAAGCCGTACTGCACGGTGCTCAGGTCGGTGCGCTGGTAGCTTTCCAGCGCAGTGGGCTGGCCGTAAAAGTAATGCACATCAAACATCGCCGTGCCGTATTCCTCGGCGCGGTGGCTCACGCCGAGAATTTCCTTGAGGTAGTTGCCGCTCGCGTCCTTGGCGTAGAAGCGCCAGCTGTCGGCGGGGAATTCCTTCTGGTCGACAATCAGCGCGTTGTCCTTGAGCGACAGCCCCTTGGGCAGCTTGGCGACGTCAATCTCAGCCTTTTGGATGGTGGCCAAAAACAGCGGAATCGAGCCCACCACGTACGCCGGGTTTTCCGGGAACAGGTTGAGGTCGTAGGTGAGGGTGCCGCGCGCCGGGTTCAGTTCAAACGCCTCGGTGGGCAACTCGATCGGCTCGCCGCGTTCACCTTTGTCGTCAGCGGTGAAGAAGGTGACCGGTGATTCGCTGCTGTTGCGCTCGCTGCCGACCAGGTCGTCATTGAACGTGAACGGATGGTCGAACACGATATGTGCGGCGCTGGCGTCTTCGACGGACTGGCTGATGGTGACGCTGTTTTTCAGCTGATCCTCAGTCATGGTCGCGTCCTTGAGCCAGCTGGCGGCACCGTCGTCATACACGGTGACCGGCATGGGCAAGGCTTGGACGGTCTTTTCCAGGCTGTTCTTGTCGAAGCGCTGAACCGGCAGGTCGAGGTCCTTGCGAGTGAGCGTGGCCGTGGAGAAATCCAGCACGTTGATCTGCAGGTCGTCGATCAGGCCGTTGAAATACACCTTGGCGTAATGGCTGGTCTGCTTGTGTTCGAAGGCTTTCTGCTCGTCGGTCAGCTGTTTTTCAAACGCATCCGACCAGGCCTTCTGCTTTTGCATCTCGGCCAGTTGCTTCTCATAGAACTCGACTTGCGCGGCGCTTTCGTTGATTGAACCGGAGCGTGTGAGGAATTGCCCGGTGCTGTCGCGTGCCTGCACCAGCAGGGGGTTGGGCGACTCGTCGCCGACTTCCGGCGCCAGCGGTTGGCTGTTGGTCAGCTCGATCTCGGCGTAGTTTTTTTCCAGAAGCACCAGGTTGACCGTGATATTGCCTTCGGTGCGCTTGTGGCCCACGTCCTTTTTCGACAGGTCGAACGTCAGCACTTTGCCCGGCGCGACCACTTCCACCGTACCTTTGAGGCGGACCGGCTGCGGCTGACTTTTGTTTTCTGTCTCGATGCCATCGATGAACGGGTAGGTCACCGTCAGGTCATCCGGGTTGGTCAGGTTGGAGCTGCTGGGGCTCAGCTGGATGCCTGGATCGGTTTCCGACCATTCGGGCTGAAACGGCACGACCTTGTTGTTGCTCAAGGTGACCGACTGCCACTCCAGGCCATGGGGAAAGGGGAATTGCTCGGGGGTGTTGAAGTTGAACGGGAAGACCGGCTGCAGATCCGTCAGGTAGTCGGAGTGCGAGGCCTTGCGCAGCACGAACAGGCCATTGATGTAGGTGTCCACCAGCGCCTGGGGCGTGGGGTAATGCTTGAGCAGGGCCAGGCTGTCTTCGCCGTATTCGGCTTCGATGGGCTTGGTCGCGAGTTTGACCCGCGCCCGTTCCAGCAACAGCAGCGAGCCGCCGAGGTCGGCGATGGCGTCGCGCAGTTTGGGGTCCTGGATGCTGTCGAGGGAGTGTTCGAATTTTGCGGTTTTCTCTTCGAGGGTGGTCTGCTTCTGCTCATCGCTGGGGGAGCAGCCGCTGGCCAGCAGCAATGCCGCGCACAGGCCGAGACTGGCCAAAGGGGATCGCACATCCATCATCTGAATTCTTCCTGTCCGACGTCATGGAGCCGAGTTGATGGGCTCGACACTAGCAGAAAAATTCTCTTACAGATGCCGCACAGGTCAGTTTTCTCGCGGTTACAGGTGTTTGGTAGCGGCTGGTATACTCGCCGCCATTTTTAGCCAAGCTGTGTGAGATCCAATGGAACGCTTTATCGAAAATGCTATGTACGCCTCGCGCTGGCTGCTGGCGCCGATCTATTTCGGCTTGTCCCTCGGGTTGCTGGCGCTGGCGCTGAAATTTTTCCAGGAAGTGATTCACTTGCTGCCGAGCGTGTTCTCGATGGCCGAGTCCGAGCTGATCCTGGTGCTGCTGTCGTTGATCGACATGGCCCTGGTCGGTGGCTTGCTGGTGATGGTGATGATTTCCGGCTACGAGAACTTCGTCTCGCAGCTGGACATCGATGACAACAAGGAAAAGCTCAACTGGCTGGGCACCATGGACTCTTCGTCGCTGAAGATGAAAGTCGCGGCGTCCATCGTGGCGATTTCCTCCATCCACCTGCTGCGCATCTTCATGGACGCCAAGAACGTCGATCCGCAACACCTGATGTGGTACGTGATCATCCACATGACCTTCGTGGTCTCGGCGTTTGCCATGGGTTACCTGGACAAGGTCACCAAGCACTGATGCCCCGCGCCGGCCTTACTGCTCGATGAAGTAGTAAGGCTGGCGGTTGATCGCCATCTCCTTGATGATCGTGACCTTGGTGGTTAAATCGTTGGTGTGGTCCAGCAGCGCAACGTTGCCGGGCCTGGCGGTCAAAAAGCGCTGAAGCTCGGCTTCGGTCTGCAGGATCGGCAGGTAGGCCTGGGTGTAGAACACGCTGGCGCCGGCAATCCGCTCATTGGGCTGAAACAACACCACCTCCTTGCCTTCGGCTTGCAGTGCCTGGATCTGACTGATCAACGGCACGAACGACTGGCGCACGTCGGCTTTGGGCGCGAACCAGAAGGCGGCTATCAGGTAGCAGGCGACCGCCAGGGTGAACACGCCGCCCACCAGCCTGGTGTGGTGTTTATACAACCCCGGTTTGTGGGTCTTGAGCCATTCCAGCAGCACCCGTGCATATTCTGCCGCCAATACGGCGGCGGCTGGCGTGAGCGCCATCAGGTACACCGTGCGTTTGCTCGACGCGAAGGTCAGCAGGGTGAACTGCGCCACCAGCCACACGCTGAAAAACAGGTGGTAACGGTTGCGCACCAGGCTTTTACGGAAATGCCACAGGCCCAGGTACACCAGGATGTTCCAGGGCAGGAACGCCTCGGGCAGCTTCGCGATGTAGTAGTAGATCGGCTCGTAGTGCCCCGCCTCGACAAACGAGCCGCTGAAGCGCCCGACGCTGTTGGTCCACAACACTTCTCCCACCGCCTGCATGCCACCGTGCTGGAACAGGAAGCCCAGCCAGATCATCAGCGGTATCAGCGCCAGCAAAGTGAAGAAGGCCGGCTTGAGCCAGTCGCCTATGCGCAGGCGTTTGTCCATCAGGCTGGTGCTGGCCAGGTACACGAAGATCACGATACCCGGCATCGCCAGGCCCAGCACGCCCTTGCTCAAGGTGGCGATGACCATCCCCACGGTAAACAGGGCCCAGGGCCAGGCGTTGCCGCCTTGACGCTCGGATTCGGGCCGCATCGCCTGATAGAACGCCAGCAGCGCGGTGGTGACGCCCAGGGTCAGTAACGAGTCCTCACCCACGCCGCGCACATTGCCCCAGTAACTGGCCATGGTCGCGAGGATCAAGGCGGCACTGAACGCCAGCGTCTTCGGCCGCCCGAACGTGCGCAGCATGCCGTAGAGCAGCATCACGCTGAACAACCCGGCAAAGGCCGAGGCCAGGCGCACCGCCCAGGTGGTCCCGCCAAACAGGCGAATCGCCCCGGCGTCGATCCACAGGCTCAGCGGCGGTTTTTCCAGGAAGGGCTCGCGAAACAACTGCGGCACCACCCAGTTGTTGTCCAGGTGCATGGCCATGGCGATCCCGGCGACACGGGCTTCGGTGGACCCTTGCAACTCATGGTTGCCTAAGGCAAAGAAGAACAACAGACCGGCAAGCAGGAGCAGCAGGGGAGCGGGACGCGTCATGAATGTGGCTACCAAGGCAGGAGGACCGTCCGGGGGAACGGTCATTGCAATTGGCTAGTATCCGTCGGCGTTTCTGAATATTTCGTGAACGAGTGTCGGATTTTTTTAAAGTGCACCCAGACCCTCACGGGGCCTTCAAACTCGCGACTGCGGACTTGCCTTGCGCCGACAGCACCGGCTCCAGTTGCTCCCAGGTAAAGCTCAGCTCGTTGTCACAGCCGTCGCCTTGGGCGGGTGTCGAGAGTTGCAGGCCCTGGGTGTTGAAGCTCAAATCGAACGTGGAATAGCTGGTCACCGCCGGGCACCCTTCGTCGGTGGTGGTCTGTTTGGCCAGCCACGCGCTGAAGTGGGCGGGCAGTTTGACTTGGCCCGAGTAGGGGGTGTCCCATTGCTCGCGGCCTCCCAGCCACGTCCACGGGTCGACCTTTTCGCCGGTTTGCAGGTTCCAGCTGTGCAGCCCCCAACTGATTCCACCGCGCCCGTAGCCCGCCGACCAGCGATAGAAACGCACGGTGATCCAGTGGGTTGACCAGTACGACGGCTCCACCGTGATCTCGCTGGTCGTGGTGCCGCCACTCTGGTCCAGTGAGTTGCGCCGCTCCCGGTAGAACTCCGTCTGGCCCTCTGGATTGATGGCCATGCGCGCGAGGTCGCGGTTGATCTTATCGATCGCTTCCCCGTCGCCTTCAAGTTTCAGGATGACCTGCCCACCTTGGGTCTTCACTTGATAGGCATGCTCGGCGAAGGTCTTCTTCTCGACCTTTACCGCAGGCGGCGCGGCTTCAAGAGGAAGGTTGTAGGTGTCGCTCGCGCACCCGTCGGCGTCCGCGCGTTTCAACACCAACGCCAGGCTTTTACCACCCAGGGCTTTGCTCCAGGTGCCGGTCAGCGAGTCGTCTTGCGGGTCGTCCAACTGCCAGAAGCCGGTTTGCCCTTCTTCCACCCACGGCTCACTGGCATTGGCCTGAGTCAGCTGAATGGGCGTGAGAATACGTTGGTAGTAATAACTGCCATTGGCGCCGTGGGCGCCGTTGAAACAGACAGTGATCGCGGACTTGCCCAAAGTGCCCGTCCAGACGCCGGCGAGGTCGGCGGCGGTTGCGAGCACTGGGGCGCAGGCGAGGGTGAGAACAGCGAGGGGCTTCAGCACGGGTATCGGACTTCCGGTTGTCTGATAGAGGCGGTCAGGGTAATGGGAAGTGCGGGCGGATTCCAGACGGACAGCAATAGGCCGAGTCGCTGAACGCGTCTCGGCCTTTTTATTACTGGAATGTTTGTGTGTCTTGGGTGAGGACCAGCACGCGCTCGACCAACAACTCGCCCAGCACGATCAGTTGCTGGGTGGCCAGCAGCTTGTGACGGTGGGCGCCGTCGAGTTCGAAGGCCAGATCGGTGGTCATGGCGTTGAGTGACGCGAGGGTTTCGCTGGCTTGGATCAGCAGGGTTTCGGAGGTGATATCCGGAGCGATTGTGAAGAGGGTTGCGGAGGGGGGATTGGGGGTGATCTTTTTCATGATGAAGCTCCCACACTGTTTAAGGAGCTACCGCCCTCTGCTGTCAAACAGGAATGGGAGGCAGCTGTACGCGGGTTGACAGACCGGAAGTGTAGGAACCCGGCGCACCCGAAGATGCCCCACGCACAGCCGCCATGAACTAGGCGGAATGCGTCAAGCATGCCGTCTTATCAAGGGGGGTGAAAGGTTACACTTTTCGGCCTGTCAAAGCCGGTCGCTGATGAGCAGCGACTCGAGGAAATTAACGTTGTGGCGCGGGTTGCGCCAGTTCATCAATGGCGCGATAGCTTGAAGGAAAATTCCGAAGGTCCGTCCTATCGGGCTTTCGAAACCCTAGAAACGACAAAACCCGCACTGGTCGGGTTCTGTCGATGCTTCGAGTTGGTGGGCCGGGGGGATTTGAATTTGCTCTGTAGGATATTGATTTTTTGAGTAAATGTTAAGTTGTCGTTCTTGCTTGGAATACCATTTGGAATACCGTGCTCATTCCGTACGTACACGATCTAATAACCGATCGTATTGGAGTTCATATGCACGCGTCGCAAGTGGAATTTGCATCAAGCTACTCGAGACGCGACAGCATAGGCCACGGAACCTCAACATTTTTTTCCGGGGCGGCGGTGCTTCTGATTATGCATTTAGGCCCATCTTCAGCGCCCACGTTTGGCCCAAAATCACTGATCGCTCGCATGCTTGCGGTTTTGCACTGCATTGACCTGCGTTTTTAGTGGGCGCCCGACAGATTTTTTATGTGAAGCCTGAACACTGATCATGAGCCCCATTTCGAGGGATTGAGCGTTCTACTGGTCGTTGCAACTCAGACGAAACAGGTGGTGACCCGTTATCATGTGGGCAATCTTCGCCCGAGCCTCTGTGGTTGGGTTTTCAGTTTTTACCACGCAATTCATCTGCGTCGAATGTAGGAAGTAGTCCATGACGGTTCAAAAGGGTGCCGAACAGAACGCCAGCAGTGTTGCTGAAAAAGCGCTGAACCAGGCGCGTGCTCGTTTTTCGTCGAGCGAAAGTCCTGTCAGCCCAGAACCTGAGTTGGTAAAAAAGAAGCCTGGGCGCAAGGCGGTCGCCCCTAAAAACAGTAATACCCAGCAGGACTTGCAAAAAACGCTTTGGGCTACTGCGGACAAGATGCGCGCCAACATGGACGCTGCTGAGTACAAGCACATAGTCCTCGGCCTAATCTTCCTGAAGTACATCTCTGATAGTTTTTCTGGCCGCCGCGTAGAGCTGGAGCGCCGTTTTGCCGATGCTAACGACGAATACTACCTGGACAGTGATCATGCTGAGGTACTGGCTCAAGAGCTAGAAGAGCGTGACTACTACAAAGAAGTGAATGTGTTTTGGGTGCCGGAAGTGGCGCGCTGGGAGTCGTTGCGCGCGTCCGCCAAGCAGGTAGATATCGGCAAGCGCATTGACGAGGCCCTGAGTGCCATTGAGGCGGAAAACCCCAAACTCAAAAACATGCTCGACAAGCGCTTTGCCCGCATTGAATTGCCGGACGGAAAACTGGGTGAGCTGGTCGACTTAATCTCGTCTATTGGTTTCGGTTCGGATGTCGGCAAAGCTCGTGATTTACTTGGGCAGGTATACGAATATTTTCTCGGCCAGTTTGCCCGCGCCGAGGGCAAGAATGCTGGGCAGTTCTATACCCCGGCCAGTATCGTTAAGACCTTGGTAGCAGTACTCAACCCTCATCATGGCAAAGTTTACGATCCCTGCTGTGGGTCTGGTGGAATGTTCGTGCAGTCGGAGAAATTCATCGAAGCCCATGGCGGTAAACTCGGCGACGTTTCTATATACGGTCAAGAGTCAAACCCCACGACTTGGCGTTTGGCTGCGATGAATATTGCGATCCACGGCTTCGAGGGTAATCTCGGTAAGGAGCCAGCAGACAGCTTCGTGCGTGACCAACATCCAGAATTGCGCGCTGATTTTGTACTAGCCAATCCTCCTTTCAATATCAGCGATTGGTGGCACGGCAGCCTGGAAGGGGATCCCCGCTGGGTGTATGGCACCCCGCCCCAAGGCAACGCCAATTATGCGTGGCTGCAGCACATGCTCTATCACCTTAAGTTGAGCGGTCGGGCAGGCATTGTGCTGGCTAATGGGTCGATGAGTTCCAGCCAGAACACCGAAGGCGATATTCGTCGTGCGATGGTTGAGGCGGATGTTGTGGAGGTGATGGTTGCGTTGCCGGGGCAGTTATTTCTAAACACGCAGATTCCAGCGTGCTTGTGGTTCCTGGCTAAGCAAAAGGTCAAGCGTCCTGGCGAAGTGCTGTTCATTGATGCGCGGAAGCTGGGGACTAGTATTAGTAGGGTGCAAATTGAGCTACTGGACAGCGACATCGAACTCATTGCCCAGGCGGTAGCCAATTGGCGCGGTGAGCCATTAGATGTTGGTGGAGAAGTCGCTGAATATGCTGATGTGGCGGGATTCTGCCGAAGTGTGAGCCTTACCGAAATCGCTGAGCATGGGTATGTACTAAATCCAGGTCGCTATGTCGGAGCAGAGACGATTGAAGACGACGGTGAGGCCTTTATTAATAAGATGCAAACCCTCACTACTCTATTAGGTGAGCAAATGACTAAAGGTGTTGAACTTGACCTGTTAATCCGTCGGAAGCTAGGAGGCTTGGGCTATGAGTTCTGAGTCTAGAAAATATCGCGTTGAAGAGTTGATCTGTGAGGGGGTGCTTGAAATTGGTGATGGTTATCGAGCGAAAAACTCAGAACTAACAGACGCCGGTATTCCGTTTGCGCGGGCGGGAAACATTAACGATGGTTTTAAGTTTGATGATGCTGATTTTTTTCCGGAGTCGGAGCTGTCACGTGTCGGGTCAAAAGTCAGTCGCCCTGGGGATGTTGTCTTTACATCAAAGGGTACGGTTGGTCGCTTTGCCTTTGTTGAGAAACATAGCCAGCGGTTTGTCTACTCGCCGCAGTTATGTTTCTGGCGATCCTTGAATCCAGATAGGATTCTCCCCGAATATCTATATTATTGGATGAACAGCCAAGAGTTCCTGCTTCAGATTGGTTATCTCAAAGGCCAAACAGATATGGCCGACTACGTTAGCCTAAGAGATCAGCGGCAGATGGCCGTGACTATTCCATCAATACAGCAGCAGCGCTATGTAGTAGATTGCCTGAAACCGATCGATCAGCGTATCACTTTGCTCCGCGAAACTAATATTTCTTTGGAGGCTATAGCCCAGGCAATTTACAAGTCGTGGTTTGTGGATTTCGACCCAGTGTGTACTAAGGAGGCAAGGCCAGATTTGGGCGGTATAGATGCGTCCATCGCGGCATTTTTTCCAGATGGCCTTGAACAATCCGATTTTGGGCTAATACCAAGAGGATGGAACTTCAGACCGATTGGTGAGCTTGTTGAAGGGATTTATGATGGCCCTCATGCCACGCCGGCGAAGTCGAAAAGTGGCCCAGTCTTCCTTGGTATTAAAAACCTAACTGGAACACGTCTCGAGCTTATTAATACTCGATATATCAGTGAGGAAGACTGGAGTAAGTGGACTCGGCGTGTTGAGCCAACTCATGGCGATATAGTTTTCAGCTACGAAGCGACGCTTGGTTTTTTTGCTTTGATTCCGCCGAACATACGTTGTTGCCTGGGCCGCAGGTTAGCTCTGATCCGCCCGCATACTGTTAAAGGTGCAGGATTGTTCTGGTTTCACCAATTTATTTCTTTACCATTTCAACAGATGCTCGATAAGCACACGATCCATGGTGCAACAGTCAATCGCATAGCGTTAAAGGCATTTCCCCGTTATTTGGTGCTTAACCCGCCCGAGGCGTTAAAAATGGCTTTCCATGACTTGGTAGAGCCGCTGTGGGGAACTATCCATAATAACCAAGCGCAACTCAATACACTCATCCAGCTTCGCGATACTTTACTACCGCCTCTGGTCTCCGGCCAAATGCGTCTTCAAGAAACGAGCGCTGCCCCCAGAAAAGGTGAGTTGTCCCGTCAAAAAGTGGGGAGCTGGTGAGTGACGAAAGAAACGATTTCCGCATCGCCGGAGGGCTACACCGACTGGCTGACTCAGCTTAAAGTCGATATTGCTCAATCCCGGCAACGTGCTGCACTGGCTGTCAACGCAGAGTTGGTGCAGTTGTATCACCGGATCGGAGCGGAAATCAGGCAGCGCCAGCAGGTTAACGCTTGGGGCGCGAAAGTCATTGAGAGACTGGCGCGCGATCTTTCCGATGCCTTTCCCGATATCCGTGGTTTTTCCAGCCGTAACCTCAAGTACATGGCGTTTTTTGCTCAGCATTGTCCCAATGGTCTATTTGGGCAGCAGCCTGCTGCCCAATTGCCCTGGTTCCATGTGGTGACCCTGCTGACCAAGCTGGCCAGCCCTGTCGAGCGTGAGTGGTACGCGCAGCAAACTGTCTTGCTCGGCTGGTCACGCAGCACGCTGGAGCAGAATATCAAGAACCGCTTGCAGCAACGCCAAGGTGCGGCAGTCACTAACTTTGTTGCACGTTTACCGGCTGCTGAGTCGGCGTTGGCTCACGAAACCCTGAAAGATCCCTACCTGTTCGACTTTCTTGGCTTGGGGGACGATGCTCACGAGCGTGATATTGAAGATGGACTGATCCGTCATATCACTCGTTTCTTGCTGGAGCTAGGCGCAGGCTTTGCTTTCGTCGGCCGCCAGTTTCGCCTGGATGTGGGCGGTGATGAGTTCTTCATTGATTTGCTGTTCTATCACACCCGCCTCAAGTGTTATGTAGTGGTAGAGCTCAAAGCAACGGCTTTCAAACCCGAGCACGCTGGCCAGTTGAATTTCTATCTGGCGGCCGTGGATGCTCAGATTAAAGCCGAGGATGACAAACCCACCATCGGCCTGCTGCTGTGCAAACAGCAAAACCGCTTGGTGGCCGAGTACGCTTTGTCGGGCATCGAAAAACCCATCGGCGTTGCCGAATACCAATTGCTGCGCGACTTGCCCGAGACCCTGGGCCGAAATCTGCCGAGCATTGCCGAGATTGAGGCCGAATTGGCCGGTGATCTGAACACAGGAAGTGAGTTGGAATGACCGAAGACCAGTTGGAGCAAGAAACCCTCGGCTGGCTGGCAGAGGTGGGTTATACCCATTTGTATGGGCCGAATATCGCTCATGATGGCGAGCAACCCGAGCGTGAAAACTATCGCCAAGTGGTGTTGGCTGAGCGCCTGCGCAGCGCCATGTTGAGGCTCAACCCAAAGGTCCCAGTAGCTGCGCGTGAAGATGCGTTGAAGCAGGTACTAGAATTGGGACTGCCGGTGCAGTTGTCGGCTAACCGCTTGTTCCATCGCCTGCTGGTCGGCGGTGTACCCGTGCAGTATCAAAAAGACGGTGAAACCCGAGGAGACTTCGTTCGCCTGATCGATTGGGCTGATGTGAAAGCCAATGACTGGGTGGCGGTCAATCAGTTCAGTATCCAGGGGCCGAAACACACTCGGCGCCCGGACATCATCTTGTTTGTTAACGGGCTACCGTTGGTATTGCTCGAACTGAAAAATCCTGCAGATGTGAAGGCTGATCTGGGTAAAGCCTTTGATCAAATCCAAACCTATAAAGAGCAGATTCCGGACCTGTTCCAATACAACGAAGTCCTGGTGATTTCCGACGGTAGTGAGGCCCGTATGGGGTCGTTGTCGGCTGATCTTGAGCGCTTCATGAACTGGAGGACCATCGACGGCCAGGATCTCGACCCATTGGGGCAATTCAACGAGCTGGAGACATTGGTACGCGGTGCTCTGGTACCAGAGATGTTGCTCGACTACTTGCGTTACTTCGTGTTGTTCGAGGACGACGGCCGGTTGGTAAAGAAGATTGCTGGCTATCACCAATTCCATGCAGTTCGCGCAGCCATTCAGCAGGTAGTGACAGCCTCGCGTCCCGGCGGCAGTCATAAGGGCGGGGTGGTCTGGCATACGCAAGGTTCGGGTAAGAGCATCACCATGACGTGTTTTGCTGCTCGGGTGATGCAGGAAACGGCGATGGAAAACCCGACCATTGTTGTGATCACTGACCGTAACGATCTGGATGGTCAGTTATTCGGGGTGTTCTCGCTGTCCCAGGATTTGCTGCGTGAGCAACCCGTCCAGGTGGAATCGCGTGGGGACTTGCGTGCCAAACTGGCCAACCGTCCTAGTGGCGGTATCGTGTTCGCGACCATCCAGAAGTTTATGCCTGGAGTCGATGAAGACAGCTTCCCGGTACTGTCCTTGCGGCCAAACATTGTTGTTATCGCCGATGAGGCTCATCGCACTCAATATGGTTTTAACGCTGAGCTGAAAATACCCACGGGGCTTCAGGTTGCTGAGAGCAAAGCGCGTTATCAGGTTGGTTTTGCTCATCACCTGCGCAATGCACTGCCGAACGCGACATTCGTAGCATTTACTGGCACCCCCGTATCCGGTGAGGATCGAGACACCCGCTCGGTTTTTGGTGAGTACATTCACGTCTATGACATGCAGCAGGCGACTGAAGATGGGGCGACCGTCGCCATCTACTATGAATCGCGCTTGGCCAAACTTTCGCTGAAAGAGAGTGAGCTACCTACGATCGACGATCAGGTCGATGAGCTGGCAGAAGATGAAGAAGACGACCAGCAGTCGCGACTGAAAAGCCGTTGGGCCGCGTTGGAAAAGGTCGTAGGGGCAGAACCACGGATTCAGAGCATTGCGTCGGATCTGATCACGCACTTTGAGGCGCGTAATCTGGGTTTGGTCAGTATGGAACAGATGCCCGGCAAAGCCATGGTGGTAGCCATGAGTCGCGAGATTTGCGTGCACCTATACAACGAGATCGTCGCTCGGCGTCCTGAGTGGCACGACGAGGATCCGGAGAAAGGTGCGATCAAGATCGTGATGACTGGCAGCTCGTCGGATAAGGCTTTGCTGCGACCGCATATCTATTCTGGGCAGGTCAAAAAGCGCTTGGAGAAGCGTTTCAAAGATCCACTGGATCCCCTCAAGCTTGTGATTGTCCGCGACATGTGGCTGACCGGGTTTGATGCACCTTGCGTTCATACCTTGTACGTGGACAAACCCATGAAGGGCCACAACCTGATGCAGGCCATTGCCCGGGTTAACCGTGTCTTCAAGGACAAGCAAGGTGGCCTTGTGGTGGACTACATCGGCATTGCCAACGAGTTGAAGGCTGCGCTCAAGGAGTACACCGGCAGCAAAGGCAAAGGCCGGCCGACGGTGGATGCCTATGAAGCCTATTCGGTATTAGAGGAGAAGCTCGACGTTCTGCGCAGCCTGCTACATGGCTTCGATTATGGAGATTTTCTCACCGGTGGACACAAACTATTGGCCGGGGCAGCGAACCATATCCTGGGAATGGAAGATGGTAAAAAGCGGTTTGCTGATAACGCATTGGCTATGGGTAAGGCATTTACCTTGTGCTGTACGCTGGATGAGGCCAAGGCCGTTCGCGAGGAAGTGGCGTTCTTTCAGGCTATCAAGGTCATTCTGATCAAGCGTGAAGTCAGTCAGCAGAAAAAAACTGACGAAGAACGTGAATTGGCTATTCGACAGATCATCGGTAACGCAGTGGTTTCAGGTGATGTAGTGGATATTTTCGAGGCGGTGGGTCTGGAAAAACCTAACATCGGCTTGCTTGATGATGCGTTTCTCGCGGAGGTGCGCAACCTTCCAGAGAGAAACCTGGCAGTGGAGCTGCTGGAGCGATTGCTCGAAGGCGAAATAAAAAGCCGTTACAGCTCTAACCTGACTCAAGAGAAGAAATTCTCTGAGTTGTTGGGCAGCGTCATCAAGCGCTACCAGAACCGTTCCATTGAAACGGCGCAGGTCATTGAAGAACTGATTGAAATGGCCAAAAAGTTCGCCCAGGCCAGCAAGCGCGGTGACGTGCTTGGGCTGAACGATGATGAGTTGGCGTTTTACGATGCTTTGGCGACTAACGAAGCTTCTGTGCGGGAGTTGGGCGATGAAATCCTGGCGAAAATTGCCCATGAGCTCACTGCTAGTCTGCGGGCCAATGTCAGTGTCGACTGGAGTAGTCGTGAAAGCGTTAGGGCTAAGCTGCGGATCTTGGTGCGGCGGATTTTGCGTAAATACAAGTATCCACCGGATAAGGCTGAGGATGCGGCGCAGATGATTCTCGACCAGGCAGCAATGCTATGTGAAGGTTGGTTGTAGAAACAGTCCTTTCCTTATCACAGATCAAAGGGTGATAAGGAAAGGGCCGCAGATTGTCAATCTATCCAATGAATACGCTGTATTTTTGCTCAGGATACGTTAAGACCCCGTCCTCAAGCACGGATACAAACATATGATGTAGCCCTAGATAGGAGGCTCCTTCCCAGCGTTTAGCAAAATATAGGCCGTTATCGCGCTGTATTGCTTTGACGAGCGTTTCATGATTCCCTTTGTCGTTAGCAATCCCGGCCTGTTTTCCATTGTTCTCTACACGAAAATTTACTTCTATATTGTTAGATGAAGTAATTGGCCTGAAGAGCGCTTTGAATTCTATGCCTTGATGCAATGGCACAGACCGCGAGCATTTGTGGTAGTGTTCATCTGATTGTATGCCTTTCTCTCGCTTTATTGTACTGGATATTTTTATCGGGTAATTATCGTCCTCGGGATACGGAAGTAATGCGCTGTATTTATCCTGAGAGAGAACATACTGGCGGTAGTTCATCGGCCGACCGTCAGCGTCTCTGTAATTCGGGGAGACATAAGGTAATGTTATTTTCTCACCTGCACTTATGGCGCGCCTCACTTCCACGACTTCATCGTGTAGGTCTAGAAGATCAACAACTGATTGTCCAAGCATGACTCGATTTCGAGGAGCACTCTGCTGCAGTTTTGCTGCAACGTCGACATGGAAAGAGGTTGCTGTTACCTCCGATACACCAGCGTAACCATACATTCCCCATAGAACTTGTTCGTGAGTTCCGTAGTCTATGCCGACTCGAATCCCGACATCCTCAGCTAAGCCGCGTTCGCGTAGCTTTGGAACCACTTCCTCGCGGATATATTGAACAAGGACGGCGCCACAGTTGATAGCATCAATTGCGCTGTTATTCGTATTCCCTTCGCCTCTAAAAAATGCGAGGACGGCATCTCCCATTATGCGATGGACGTGGCCGTCGAATGCAAGTACGCATTCAATAGCACATTTTATAATTTGATTTTTAAAGTAAAAAACCATTTCAGGTGAATAGTATACCCCTAGTCGGGTTGAACCTTGTATGTCAACGAATAGTGATGTTACAAAGCCCTTCTGCCATTCGCCTGATTCGACTAAATGGTCGAAGTCTGGATGTCCGCCAATTACAGCGTTTTTTATACCAGGTTTTCCATAAAGTTTGCGTATATTGTTTTGAATGCCGTAATCATGTATTTGCTCTACTGACTCAAGTGATACTGATTCTGTCACCATTTTCGGTGATTGTGTAGAGTCGAAAGTGCGAGCTGATTTTGTGAGTGTGGGATCCATTTCAAAGGAGCCAAATATTTTATTCATCCGTGACATATATAATATCCTGCGACTTCAAGTGTTTGAATTAAACCAAAGGCAAGCAGAGCTACAAGGTTCCATTTGGTTAGGTTTGCTGCCTTGGAAATTATTTTGAATTTTAAATTAGTTATAACGGCAACTTCATGGACCCGAATTGACAAGTCACGCTCAAGCTCGTCGGCGCTTTTTACCTTGACGGAGTTCGCAAATTCAGAAGCGGTGAAGTTTTTGGCAATAGAGCCAAAGAAAAATATTGAATGAGGTTCAGTCCCCCTGGGGCCAGTGCTGGCACTTGTTAAATTGGGCCAGATGCTTTTGATTACGTAGTAGATACTTAATAGCGAAAGAAGCGTTATTATTGTTAGGATGGAAATTAATAAGTATAGATAATGGCTTTCCTTTTGAATGAAGCTGTCTGCCTTGAGAACAACGCCGCCGAATATTGCTGCGTTTAGAGTCGTTAATAACCCACTTTTGAAATTCACTGTCCCAATGTATGCGTCAAATCTTTTTAGGCTGTCCCAAAGGCTAGACATCCGAAGCTTTTGCTCATCGCTGACCTTTCCTCGCTCCTCGGAGGCCTTCAACTCAGGGGTATCCATTTTAAAGCATCTCCAATAACGATAGGTGACATCATCCTAGCATCACATCGTGCAAACGATCGCTTCCTAACCGTGTTGCGCGTTAATAACATCCCGCTCAGCACCTAATCGTTTCTCGATTAACAGAGCGGTGAGTCGATAGTGATATCGAGTGGCGTCCGAGCGGTTCTTCAGATGCTGAGTGAAAAACCATCGCATGTGCTTGAGTTGCCAGCGCCAAGGATTGTCTCGCTGCCATCGTTGTTGAATGGCGGCTTGCATGATTCGGGCTTGCCGTAGATGTCGTTGTTGCGTGGCTGTCGAGCCGGTCAATGCGCCGCTCAGGAACAGCGCCATATCGAAGGGCTTGGTCATGTCCGACCTCCTATATAGGTCGAAACCACATCGACCCGGTTATGCCCGAGCTCAGCACTGATCCGTTGTCGTGCCCATCGATCAAGGTCGTGATCCATACGATAACAGTGACCACCATTGACCGGGGCGTCGTGGCCGGTGAGTTGCTCGTAACGTTTACAGGCATAGGCAGCTCGCAACTCATGAAACCCCTTCACCCCCTGCCTCTGTAGTAATTCGCGAGCGGGCCGCACCGTCTGTTGCAGGAAAGTCGCATAGCTTTCGCCTTGGGCCAGCAAGTTGCGGCTGCTGGCCGGTGAGGCGTGACAAGCCATTTGCAATGCCTCCTTCACCTCTTCGTTGGCAGCGATCCATCGCGGCGCCGAAGCCCCGGATCGGTCTCCTTTAGCGCCGTCCTGAATATTGATGCGACCGAATCGCTTCGCTTCGCGTTGTAGGCGTGGCAGATCAGCCAGAATCGCCTCCCGTAGGCGCATACCGGTTACGCGGGCCAGATAGACAATCGCAGCGACGCGATGGTGCTGCTGTTCTAGAGGCGCTGCAATGACTCGCTTTACCTGTTGAAGATCTTGGCCGTCTGGTGAGCGTGTACGGATGCTTGATCGCTGCAAGCCAAGCAGCTTGCTCGGGCTGGCGATTTTCACACACTGATCACCGCGTAGCGCCGCGAGTGTGCGGTTGAGGCTATTCAGGTGGTTCTGCGCGGTTGCGATGCAGATTTCACCTTGTTGGATCTGCTTGCGCAGGTGCGCGGCGTAGCCGAGCAAGGCACTGCGATCTATCAACCGGGACCGTCCGCCGACCGACCACCGGGTTAATCTGAATTGACGTCCTATGTCATTGATTGTTTACGTTAAATTTATTTTTATTTTAATTGGAATACTCGTTGGAACGCCCCCACCAGATATCCACGCTCTGGTCCGTAGTTTGTAATCGATTTTACGCCCTTGCTTCTAATCTTTGATTAGAACTTCCTGCCGCTCTCGGGACACAGGTTACGATTGATAGGAGGCTGAAGGTGGTGAATGGCAGAAATCGGCCAAAAGCGGACAGTTACGCAGGGTTAGCAGCCCTTCCTTGAAGCTCAAAGGCGTCTATGAAACTAGGGGAGACTCAAGGTGGGGGGGGAGCAGTCATGAGATTTCCCTCAGACACTGATTTAGTAGTCCAAAAATTAGCATCGGATGGGCTGGAATACTGTTTGGAATACCAGAACTTCTGGAACTCCAAAAAGCTACGGAAACCTCAATAGCCGCTAAAGCCCCGTATTCACTGGATTTCAGGCACAAAAAAAGACGTCCGTGGACGTCTTTGTTTGATCATTTGGTGGAGCCGGGGGGATTTGAACCCCCGTCCGCCAGTACTCCGCTGTCGGTACTACATGCGTAGCCGTTTCTATTAAGTTAACCCTCAGCGACCCGAAGGGCAGGGTGCTTTGGGCGAGTTGTGTAAGTTTTAGCCGCTTCGTCCACAACGTACTGCACGGCGATTCTGTTCTATATGACAATCACTTTGGGTTTACAGACATCCCCTGGTGATTGCTGGACCCGAAGGTACCAGAAGCTCAGGGCTAAGGCTGCTTACGCAGCGAGAGCGAATTCCTGGCCGTAGTTTTCGTCATTGGCAACTATAAGAAGTTGCAACAGTGGATTTACGAGTTCTGTTACCAACTCGGCATGCACCTAAAGTTTCGCGACCGGCGTCGAATCCTAAACGGCCCCGTGCTTGTAACTCGTTGTTTCTTAGTGAGTGACAAGCCTGTGCAGTGTACGCCAAACGCTCACGGAAGGCCAACCCGAAGGTTGGCCATCAACGACGGCGTGTTACTGGTTGCCGCCTTTTTCAGTGTTCTGCAGGTCTTGCAGGGCTTTGGAGGTGATCTCGATGCACTTCTTGTCATCACCTGCAGCATGGGCTGCTTTCGCCTGGGAGACGGCAGTGTCGATTTCTCCCTTCTTGCCGCTGGTGTCAGTGGCAAGCAGGGCTTGGCCGTTGTTGATTTTGTCCAGATTGATCTTGCACAGATCGGGCTCGCCCGCAGCGAAAACAGGGGAGGCCAGCATCGCAGCGGTAATGAACAAGCCAGCAAGAGCGGAACGCTTCATAGGGTATCTCCTTGCGCAAAAGGGCTCGACGCTGCTGGCGTTCAACGGCTGCCAGCGACATCACTGTTGAGCCTCGTTCGTCGAGGCCTATGCAGATGACTACGCCGGCGCGCAGGGGTTCGTTTTTTTGCAGGATTAATGCACGCGGGCCTGGGTGACCCGGTCCACGAGATACACCAAGCCGTGATAATCAATGCCTCCGTGCTGGCTCAGGCCGATCTCGCAGGTGCGGCTGGTGGAGAGGCCTTCACTGCAATGTTGCACGGCGTCTTTGAGCGAGCGCAGCGCGTGGGCGTTGAGTTCCGGCGTGGTGAAACCCTTGTCGCCGGCAAAACCACAGCAGTGGATGCCTTCCGGGATCACCACGGTTTTTGAGCAGCGTCGGGCCAGGTCGATCAACGCCTGGCTTTCGCCCAAATGCTGGGTGCTGCAGGTAACGTGTACCGCAATCGGCGCTTCCTGGGGGGTGAAGTCGAGTCGGTCCATCAGGTGTGTGCGGATAAAACGTACCGGGTCGTAAAGGTCCAGGCGCGTTTCGCCGAGGTCTTGCACCAAGCGCAGGGTGCAGGGGCTGGTGTCGCAGTAGATCGGATCGAGTCCACCACGGCTGGCATGCAGCAGCGCGCCGATCAGTTCCTGGCGTTTGTGCTCCGCCTGTTCGGCATAGCCCTTGGAAGCAAACGGCTGGCCGCAGCACAGGCTGTCTTGATTGTCGGGGAACACCACTTGGTAACCGGCTTTTTCCAGCAGGCCACGGGTCTTGTCGTACAGCGACATCTGTTCTTTATCACGGGCGGACGGCCCCATGGCGCGTGAGACGCAAGCCGCCAGGTAGACCACGCGGGGCCGCTCATCGGTCACGGTCGGGCTGAAGCGGATGGCTTTCTCCGGCTGTGGCATGGCGCTGGTCCACTGCGGGATTTGCCCCTTGGACAACCGGGTCACCGTGGCAGACAGTTTTGCCAGGCGAGGGGCGCCCAACAGCATGCGCGCACCGTTGGCGACATGCAGGGTAAAGCGCGCGCCTTGCAATGCCGTGGCGAAATGGGTGGCGAGCCATTCGGCGGTTTTCGTACGGTCGGCATCGCGGCTGCGCAGCTTCTTCACCAGGTCGCCGGTATTGATTCCTACAGGGCAACGTTGCGCACACAGGCCGGTGGCGGCGCAGGTGTCGATACCCTGGTAGTGATAGGCGGCTTCGAGTTCAGTGGTGTCGACGCCTGCGCGTTTTTTCGCCTGGATATCGCGCCAGATCACGATGCGCTGGCGCGGGCTCAACGTCAGGCCTTTGGAGGGACACACCGGCTCGCAGAACCCGCACTCGATGCACTTATCCACAATCTCGTCGGCGGCCGGCAGGGGCTTGAGGTGCTTGAGGTGGATTTGCGGGTCTTCGCTGAGTACTACATCCGGGTTGAGAATGCCGTTGGGGTCCAGCAGGCGCTTGAGCTGCCACATCAGCTGATAGGCATCGCTGCCCCATTCCAGCTCGACGAAAGGTGCCATATTGCGGCCTGTGCCGTGTTCGGCCTTCAGCGAACCGCCAAACTCCACGGCCACCAATTGCGCGACGTCGTCCATGAACGCCTGGTAGCGCGTGACTTCTTCCGCGCTGTTGAAGCCTTGGGTGAACACGAAGTGCAGATTGCCTTCCAGGGCGTGTCCGAAAAGGATGGCTTCGTCGTAGTGATGTTTGTCGAACAGTTCGATCAAGCGGTTCACGCCGATCGCCAGTTGCTCGACCGGGAAAGTGACGTCTTCGATGATCACCGTGGTGCCGGTTTTGCGGACGGCACCGACGGCGGGGAAGGTGTCTTTGCGGATCGCCCACAGGCGGGCGTTTTCCACCGGGTCTTCAGTGAAGTCGACTTGCTTCTCTACGGGGAACGGCGCCAGGGACGCCATGATCAGCGCCAATTGTTCGTGGAGCAGTGATGGGGAGGCGGCGCGGGATTCGATCAGTAGCGCGCAGGCATTTTCCGATAAGTGCTGTACGAAAGCCGGCATGCCGGGTTTGTCCTGCACCGAGCGCATGCTGCGCCGGTCCAGCAGCTCCACCGCCGAGACTGGCTGAGTTTTCAGCACGGTCACCGCGTTGCAGCAGGTCTCGACATCCGGGAACACAATCAGCGCCGACGCTTTGTTGGGGTGGTCGATCACTGTGTCGTAGGTCACCGCGCTGATAAAGCCCAGGGTGCCTTCGGAGCCGACCAGCAGATGGCTGAGGATATCCAGAGGTTCATCGAAATCCACCAGGGCATTGAGCGACAGCCCGGTGGTATTTTTCAGACGATACTTGTGGCGGATTTTTGCCGCCAGTTCGGCATTTGCCCGCGTCTCGCGGCCGAGTGTCGCCAGTCGCTCAAGCAGGGCTGCATGGTGTTTTCGAAACGCTGCAACGCTGGCTGCATCCTCGGTGTCCAGTCGGCTGCCATCAGCCAGTACCAGACGAATCCCGGCCAGGGTGTGATAGGTGTTCTGCGCGGTGCCGCAGCACATGCCGCTGGCATTATTGGCAACGATGCCGCCGATCTTGCAGGCATTGATTGACGCCGGATCCGGCCCGATCTTGCGCCCGAACGGCGCCAGCCACGCATTGGCCTGGGCGCCGATGACGCCGGGCTGCAGGCGGATCTGCGTGCCTTGCCCGCGAATCTCGCGGCCGTTCCAGTTGTCACCCAGCACGATCAGTACTGAATCGCTGATGGCTTGCCCGGACAGGCTGGTGCCCGCCGCGCGGAAGGTCACCGGCACGCGGTCGCGTTGGGCCAGTTGCAGCAGCGCGACGACTTCGTCTTCCGACTCCACGCGGATCACTAGCTGTGGGATCAGTCGATAAAAGCTGGCGTCGGTACCGAATGCGAGGGTGGAAAGTGGGTCGTCGAAACGCCGATCGTTCGGGATCAGCTGTATGACGTCGGCAAGGAAAGCGGCAGGCAGACTCATTGGTCCTCCAGAAATAGCTGACGCCGGAACCGTTGTCCGGCGTCGATTCTTACCCTATTGCGTGCAGGTCTCAGTGAACCAGCATACCGGTGAACCAGTAGGCCTGCGCCAAGGTGATCAGCCCGACGATCGTGGCAAAGAACAGGCTGTGCTTGAGGGTGAAGCGGAACAGGTCGGACTCCTTGCCCACCAGGCCAGTGGCTGCGCAGGCGACCGCGATTGATTGTGGCGAGATCATCTTGCCGGTCACGCCGCCGCTGGTGTTTGCCGCGACCAGCAGGGTGTCGTTGACGCCGATCTGGTGCGCGGTGGTGGCTTGCAGCGAGCTGAACAGTGCATTGGATGAGGTATCGGAGCCTGTCAGGAAAACCCCCAGCCAGCCGAGGAAAGGCGAGAAGAACGGGAAGGCCGCCCCGGTGCCGGCCAGCACCAGTGCCATGGTCGACGACATGCCGGAATAATTGGTGACGAAGGCGAACGCCAGCACCATGCCGATCGACAGGATGGGCCAGCGCAGCTCGTAGAAGGTCTCTTTTAAAGTGGTAAGACCAGTTTTGATATCGATCTTCAGCACCAGCATCGACACCAGTGCCGAGAAGAAAATCGCAGTGCCGGTGGCCGAGATCGGGTCCAGCTTGAACACGGCCGGGATCGCGGTGGGATTGGTGACGATGGGCGCCACCTTGATCACCAGTTGGTCCAGGTGCGGGATCGCGAAGTTGAACACCCAGCTGTACATCGAGCCGCCGGCGGCAAACATTGCCTTGAACGGTTTGAGCGTCCAGATGGTGACCAGCACGGTCAGGATCAGGAACGGCGACCAGGCCTTGAAGATCTGCACCAGGCTGTAGGGCGAAGCAACGGTGTTGCGCGGCAGGCCGAAGCCGCCAGCGCTGGCGGTGACTGCTGCGCTCGACGTGGCGCCGGCAATCTGCGCGCCCGCGGTGCGCTTGGGTTGCCAGACTTTGAGGAACAAGGTCAGGGCAATCAGGCTGGCCAGGGCCGAGGTGATGTCTGGTAGTTCCGGGCCAATGAAGTTGGAGGTGAAGTATTGGGTGACGGCGAAGCTCAAGCCGGCCACCAGCGCCGCCGGCCAGGTTTCGCGCACGCCGCGCAGGCCATCCATCATGAACACCAGCCAGAACGGCACGAACAGCGACAGCAGGGGCAGTTGGCGACCGGTCATGGCGCCGATCTTGAACGCGTCGATGCCGGTCACCTGGCCGGCCACGATGATCGGGATCCCGAGTGCGCCGAAGGCGACCGGCGCGGTGTTGGCGATCAAGCACAAGCCGGCGGCATACAGCGGGTTGAAGCCCAGGCCTACCAGCAGCGCGGCAGTGATCGCCACGGGGGCGCCGAAACCGGCGGCACCTTCCAGGAATGCGCCGAAGCAGAAGCCAATCAACAGCACTTGCAGGCGTTGATCGTCAGTGATCGACAGCACCGAGCTGCGGATGATTTCGAATTGGCCGCTCTTGACCGTCAGTTTGTACAGGAACACGGCTGCCACGATGATCCAGGCGATAGGCCACAGGCCGTAGGCGAAGCCATAGCCGGCGGCGGCCAGCGCCATGTCTACCGGCATCTGGAAGGCGAAGATCGCGACCAGGATCGAGAGCGCCAGGGTGATGCTCCCGGCAACGTGGCCTTTGAGGCGAAACACCGCCAGGGCCAGGAAGAAGAATACGATCGGGATAACGGCGGCCAGTGCGGACAGGCCGAGGCTGCCGAGCGGGCTGTAGAGCTGTTGCCAGGTTTGCATATGGGGTGGCCCCTGATTGTTGTTGTTTAGTCAGCTTGGATAATTGGTAATACCAATTTACAATCGCTGTGGGCTAGGTTAAAAGGCTTCGGGCCGGTGTGTCAATTTGCCGCTTGCGAAACTTTGGTCTCAGGTCTGCGAGGACGGGGAGCTGAGCGGATAAATCCAAGGCGTTCTGATAGGTGC
This sequence comes from Pseudomonas sp. GW821-FHT05D12, assembly GCF_059419825.1. NCBI lineage: Bacteria > Pseudomonadati > Pseudomonadota > Gammaproteobacteria > Pseudomonadales > Pseudomonadaceae > Pseudomonas > Pseudomonas sp. GW821-FHT05D12. The sequence goes on from NZ_JBWKSN010000019.1 coordinate 23,806, forward strand.
TGCGAGCGCGGCGATAGGCCAGAATAGAGGGCCCGGCGAGTGGTCGGGATGGTGGAGAGTGAGTTATGGGGTTTGATCAGGTGCGTCAGCGCCGTTTGTCTGACGATATTGTCGAGCAGCTTGAGGGCATGATCCTTGAGGGCACGCTGAAGTCGGGTGAGCGCTTGCCGGCCGAACGGGCCTTGGCTGAGCAATTTGGCGTGTCGCGCCCGTCATTGCGCGAAGCAATCCAGAAGCTGGCGGCCAAGGGCTTGCTCGTGAGTCGTCAGGGCGGTGGCAACTATGTCGCGGAGTCGCTGGGGTCTACGTTCAGTGATCCACTGTTGCACCTGTTGGAGAACAATCCCGAAGCGCAGCGTGACTTGCTGGAGTTTCGCCAGACCCTGGAAGCTTCTTGTGCTTATTACGCCGCATTGCGCGCCACCGAGGTGGATCGCGAGCGGCTGACGGCGGCGTTCGAAGCACTGCAGGATTGCTACACCCGCGCCGATGACGTGAGCCGGGCGGAGGAGGGGGCGGCGGATGCAAGGTTCCACTTGGCGATTGCCGAGGCCAGCCACAATGCGGTGCTGCTGCACACGATTCGCGGCTTGTTCGATCTGCTCAAGCGTAACGTGGTCACCAACATCGGCGGCATGTATCAGCAGCGCACGGAAACCCGTGACATGCTGATCAGTCAGCACCGGGATTTGTACCTGGCGATTATCGAGGGGCGGGCGGAGCAGGCGCGAGAGGTTTCAACACGTCACCTGCTGTATGTGCAGGAAGTGTTGGAAGAGGTGCGTCAGGAGGTTCAGCGCGTGGCGCGTGCCGAGCGGCGCAAGGGGATGTAGCCGCGGGCGTTCCCGAAGCTACACCGCGACAAGGATTATTCTTCCTTGCCCTTGTTGCGTACGGCGCGGTGCAGTTCCCGGTTGGAATCGCGCTCGCGCTCGGTATCACGCTTGTCGTATTCCTTCTTGCCCTTGCCCAGCGCGATCTCACACTTGACCAGGTGCTTGCTCCAATACCAGGACAGGCAGACGCAGGCATAGCCCTTCTGCTGCACGGCGGCGGCGAGCTTGTCGATCTCGCGGGCGTTGAGCAGCAGCTTGCGCGTGCGCACCGGGTCGGCAATCACGTGGGTGCTCGCGGTGGTCAGCGGAGTGATATGACTGCCGAGCAGCCACGCCTCGCCATCCTTGAGCAGCACATAGCTGTCGACCAGTTGCAGCTTGCTGGCGCGCAGACTTTTTACTTCCCAGCCGGCCAGGACCAGACCAGCCTCGAAACGATGTTCGATGAAGTAATCGTGTCGCGCCTTTTTATTTTGCGCGATGGTCCCTGTGGGGTGTTTCTTTTGTTTAGCCATAGGGGCGGCATTATAGGGAGTTGCGAGCGTGTCGGCTACGGTCAACCTGCGTGCTTGAGCGTGTTGGAGGAATCCCGGACAATGCAGGCAGTTCTTTGGTTTTTTTCTCTCGCGGATCGGGCTGTTCTTTCGCGATGTTTTGCCTCAGCAGTGGAAATGACGCACACATGACGACGCATATTCAACGTTCGGCGTTGCTGCCCTATCCGGCACAGGCGCTCTATGACCTGGTCAACGACGTTGCGCGTTACCCGGAATTCCTGCCTTGGTGCTCGACTGCCGAGGTGCTGGAAAGCAGTGATGAGCACATGGTCGCCAGCGTTGGCGTGGCGAAGGGCGGTCTTAGCCAGCATTTTGTTACGCGCAATGTGCTGGTGCCCGGGAAATCCATTGAAATGAATCTGCAGGAGGGGCCGTTCACCCAATTGCATGGTGTGTGGGTGTTCAAGGCGCTGACGGACAAGGCGTGCAAGATCAGCCTGGACCTGTCGTTTGATTACGCAGGGCCTATCGTGCGAGCAACACTGGGGCCACTGTTCAATCAGGCGGCCAATACCCTGGTGGATGCGTTTTGCCAGCGAGCCAAGCAACTGCATGGTTGAAATTGAGGTGGTATACGCCGCAGAAGATCGGCAGGTGTTGCTGGCGGCGGCGGTGCCCGAAGGCACCAGCTTGCGAGCGGCGGTGCAGGCTTGCGGGATCGAGGCGCAGTTTCCGGCGCTGGATCTGGCTGATTGCCCTTTGGGGATATTTGGCAAGGTGATTGCGGACCCCGACGTGCGAGTCGTGCAGGCGGGCGATCGTATTGAGATTTACCGGCCTTTGCTGGCCGATCCTAAAGAAGTGCGCCGCTTGCGAGCAGCCAAGGCGGCGCTGGCCAAGCAGCAAAACCCATAGGCTTGCCAAGCAGCAGGCAATAAAAAACCCGGCATGCCGGGTTTTTTATTGGGCGCCGCTCAATTACTGCGGGCTGGTGTCCAGAGGCTGTGGCGTCGGGACCGGCACAGTTTCCACGCCGTCGACGTCTTTCTGGATCTTGTCGAGCAATGAGCCTGGTTTGGCTGGCACTTCAGACTTCGGCTTCTCGTTTTCCTGCGCAGGGGCAGTCACGTTGGCGCCGTTGTCCTTGCCGAGCAAGGCTTCATCTCGGCTCACGCCGGGCATGAAGTCACCAGACAGGCTGACGAGTTGGTCATTGCCATTGAAAATGACGCTGACGCGCTCCTGCTGGCGTTCACCGCCACCTGGCTGGATGCTGTAGAGATAATCCCAGCGATCAGCATGGAAAGTGTCGGTCAGCAGGGGGTTGCCCATGATAAACCTTACTTGCCGTCGGGTCATTCCCGGGCGTAACTGGTCTATCATGTCCTGCGTGACGACATTGCCCTGCTGGATGTCGATTTTGTAAACCCCGGGGAATGAACAACCGGCGAGTGCGAGCAGTCCCACAAAGGTGAAACTGGTTAGCAAGAGCTTGGTGTTTTGCATCGGTGGGCGACTTCCACTATCTTGGCTGGGACAACGTAAACGCCGATCATACCCGTATTAAGAGAAGCTGCGAAGCAGCATCCGCGAGAAAGCTAACCATGGTTGAAAATAGCGAACTACGCAAAGCCGGTCTTAAAGTGACTCTGCCACGAGTCAAGATTCTACAAATGCTCGATTCTGCTGAGCAGCGCCACATGAGTGCCGAGGATGTTTACAAGGCGCTGATGGAGTCTAACGAGGACGTTGGCCTGGCCACGGTTTACCGTGTGCTGACCCAGTTTGAAGCCGCAGGGCTGGTGGTTCGTCATAATTTCGACGGCGGTCATGCAGTGTTCGAATTGGCTGACGGTGGTCATCACGACCACATGGTTGACCTGGATACCAATGAGGTTATCGAGTTCACCAGCCCTGAGATCGAAGCGCTGCAGCATAAGATTGCTGAGGAGCATGGCTACGATCTGGTTGACCATAATCTGGTCCTGTACATCCGTAAGAAAAAGTAAAAATCGACGCAGATTCTCTCTGCGAAACGATCGAAGGCGACCCTAGGGTCGCCTTCGTGCTTTCTATAAGAGCGAAAATGCTGGCTTCAGGCTTTTGCGGCGACCACCATTTTCTTCGCGTGGGCCAGGGACTCTTTGGTCAGGTCGATACCGCCGAGCATCCGAGCCACTTCTTCCACACGTTCCGATTTGTTCAGCTTGGACACGGCTGTGTGTGTCGCTTCATCGCCGCGCACCTTGTGCACAAACAGATGTTGATGCCCCTGTGCCGCTACCTGTGGCAAGTGAGTCACCGTCAGCACCTGGCCTCTATCCCCCAGGCGTCGCAACAACTGGCCAACAATTTCTGCGGTCGGCCCGCCGATACCGACGTCCACTTCGTCGAATACCAGCGTAGGCACCCGTGACGTTTGGGCTGTAATCACCTGAATCGCCAGGCTGATGCGCGATAACTCGCCGCCGGATGCCACTTTTGCCAGCGCCTTGAGCGGCTGGCCAGGGTTGGCGCTGACCAGCAGTTCTACCTGCTCCAGGCCGTGGGGCTGCAGCTCATTGCTGGCATTGGCGCGCAATTCAATCGTGAAGCGCCCACCCGGCATGCCCAGGCGCTGGATCTCCTGCTCTACGGCACTGGCCAGGCTGGCGGCTGCTTGCTGGCGCAGGTCGCTCAGCTCGCGGGCCTTCTCTTGATAATGACGGGCAAAGGATGCGAGTTCATCGCCTAATCGTTCGATGGATTCGTCGTTGGCATTCAGTGTTTCGATTTCATCCAGCAGCTTTTGCTGCATCGTGGCCACTTCGGTGGGCTGGATTCGATGTTTGCGCGCCAGGGTATAGATAGTGTCCAGGCGCTCCTCTATTTCCTGCAGGCGGGAGGGGTCGGCATCAAAGTGGTCGAGGAAGCGATTCAACTCGCCCACGGCTTCTTCTACCTGGATCTGCGCACTGGTCAGCAGGGTGGTGGCTTCGCTGAGCGAGCCCGAAGCATTGTTGACGCTGGACAGTCGGTTGAGGCTGGCCGTCAGTGCGTTGAGCACATTGCCGGAATCGCTTTCGCTGCATTGCTCCACGACTTGGCGGCAGATGCCCAACAGGGTTTCGGCATTGGTGAGGTTCTTGTGTTCCTGTTCGAGTTGTTCCAGCTCGGTCTCGCCGAGTGCCAGGCTCTCGAGCTCTTCAAGCTGGTAGCTGAGCAGTTGATGGCGAGCGCGCTGCTCGTCGCCGGAGTTGGAGAGTCGCTCCAATTCCTGGCGGGTCTGGCGCCAGCGTTGAGCGGCAAGCTGCACCTGGCGGGCCAGGTCGGTGGCGCCGGCATATTCGTCGAGCAGGCGGCGGTGGGTGTCGGTTTTCAGCAGGGACTGGTGTTCATGTTGGCTGTGGATATCGATGAGCAATTCGCCCAGGGCTTTCAGGTCGCCAAGCGGGCAGGGCGTGCCGTTGATGTAGCCGCGCGAGCGCCCTTCGGCGGTGATCACCCGGCGCAGGATGCACGGCCCCTCATTATTCAGGTCGCGCTCGGCGAGCCAGGCCTCGGCTTCGGGAATGTCTGCCAGGTCGAAGGTAGCCAGGATGTCGGCCTTGTCCGCACCCGGACGCACCACGCCGCTGTCGGCGCGATCGCCCAGGGTCAGGCCGAGCGCGTCGAGCATGATCGATTTGCCGGCGCCGGTTTCGCCTGTGATTACGCTCATCCCGCGATCCAGTTCGAGATCCAGGTGTTCAACGATGGCGTAGTTATGTACGGACAGGTGCACGAGCATGAACGTCGCTCCCAGGCTTTAGGTCTGGTTATTTATACAGTGTTTTGTTCAGGGCTGACAATCCTGGCGCTTAGCTCGATTTGCTTGAGTCGCCACTTTTTTTAGCGCAATGAGGAATGATGCGGCAGGAATTGATCCCGGTCATGGGAAAGACTTTTGGTAACGCCTGCGCCCTTGAACCCTGAAATTGTGGCCCCATATACCGGAACAGAAGCGCGAGTTGAGTTCGCGCATGATTTTGAAAGGAGAAATCTATGGCTGACGAACAGACGCAGGATACGCAAACTCCAGACGCTACCCAGGCTGGCTCGGAAGACCTGGCCGTGCGTGTGCAAGCGCTCGAAGAGCAATTGGCCGCTGCGCAGGACCAGTCTTTGCGTGTTGCCGCCGATCTGCAGAACGTCCGCCGCCGTGCCGAGCAGGATGTAGAGAAGGCTCACAAATTCGCGCTGGAAAAATTCGCCGGTGACTTGCTGCCGATCATCGACAGCCTGGAACGTGGCCTTGAGTTGTCCAACCCGGACGACGAAAACATCCGCCCAATGCGCGAAGGGATCGAACTGACCCTGAAAATGTTCCAGGACACCCTGAAGCGTTATCAGTTGGAAGCCATCGATCCAACCGGCGGCGAACCGTTCAACGCTGAGCATCACCAAGCCATGGCCATGCAGGAAAGCCATGACCTGGAGCCTAACAGCGTGTTGAAAGTGTTCCAGAAGGGGTATCAGCTCAATGGTCGCTTGCTGCGCCCGGCGATGGTTGTAGTGAGCAAGGCTCCTGCACCGGTTTCGCCTTCTATTGATGAGCAGGCTTGAAATACGCCGTAAGGCCCCCATCTATAAGTCAAGCGTTTAAGTGCTACCGCAGTTAGCCACCACTGCTGCGGCATCCAAATTCAAGTTTCGGGAGAGTAAATCATGGGCAAAATTATCGGTATCGACCTGGGGACCACCAACTCCTGCGTCTCCGTCATGGAAAACGGCAAAGCCAAAGTTATCGAAAACGCCGAAGGCGCGCGTACCACGCCGTCGATCATTGCTTACGCAAATGATGGCGAGATCCTCGTTGGTCAGTCGGCCAAGCGTCAGGCTGTCACCAACCCGCACAACACCCTGTACGCGGTGAAGCGTCTGATCGGTCGTAAGTTCGACGAAGAAGTCGTACAGAAAGACATCAAGATGGTGCCTTACAAAATCGCCAAGGCTGACAACGGGGACGCCTGGGTTGAAGTCAATGGCAACAAGATGTCTGCACCGCAGATCTCGGCTGAAGTCTTGAAAAAGATGAAGAAGACTGCCGAAGACTACCTCGGTGAAGCAGTGACTGAAGCGGTCATCACCGTTCCGGCCTACTTCAACGACAGCCAGCGCCAGGCGACCAAAGACGCCGGCCGCATCGCGGGCCTGGACGTAAAACGTATCATCAACGAACCTACCGCAGCTGCTCTGGCCTACGGTATGGATAAGGCCAAGGGCGACCACACTGTGATCGTTTATGACCTGGGTGGCGGTACGTTCGACGTCTCGGTCATCGAGATCGCTGAAGTTGACGGCGAGCACCAGTTCGAAGTGTTGGCCACCAACGGCGACACCTTCCTGGGTGGTGAAGACTTTGACATTCGTCTGATCGACTACCTCGTTGACGAATTCAAGAAAGAAAGCGGCATGAACCTCAAGGGTGACCCGCTGGCTATGCAGCGCCTCAAGGAAGCTGCTGAAAAAGCCAAGATCGAGCTGTCCTCGAGCATGTCGACCGACGTCAACCTGCCGTACATCACTGCAGACGCCACCGGTCCTAAGCACTTGAACGTGAAGATTTCTCGCGCCAAGTTGGAAGCACTGGTTGAAGACCTGGTTCAGCGCACCATCGAACCTTGCCGCATTGCCTTGAAAGACGCAGGTATCGACGTTGGTTCCATCAACGACGTGATCCTGGTGGGCGGTCAGACCCGTATGCCACTGGTACAGCAGAAAGTAACCGAGTTCTTCGGCAAGGAAGCACGTAAAGACGTGAACCCGGACGAAGCGGTTGCCATGGGTGCTGCCATCCAGGGCGCGGTATTGGCCGGCGACGTGAAAGACGTGCTGCTGCTGGACGTCAGCCCGCTGACCCTGGGTATCGAAACCATGGGTGGCGTGATGACTGCGCTGATCGAGAAAAACACCACGATTCCTACCAAGAAATCCCAGGTGTTCTCGACTGCCGACGACAACCAAGGCGCTGTGACCATCCACGTGCTGCAAGGTGAGCGTAAGCAAGCGGCTCAGAACAAGTCCCTGGGCAAGTTCGACCTGGCCGAGATTCCACCAGCACCACGTGGCGTGCCACAAATCGAAGTGACCTTCGACATCGACGCCAACGGCATCTTGCACGTAGGTGCCAAGGACAAGGCCACTGGCAAAGAGCAGAAGATCACTATCAAGGCCAACTCCGGTCTGTCTGATGAAGAAATTCAACAGATGATCCGTGATGCTGAAGCCAACGCCGACGCAGATGCCAAGTTTGCCGAGCTGGCTGGCGCCCGTAACCAGGGTGATGCACTGGTTCACTCGACCCGCAAAATGGTCGCGGATGCTGGCGATAAAGTGACTGCTGAGGAGAAGACCGCAATCGAAGCTGCCGTGGTTGCCCTGGAAGCCGCCATCAAAGGCGACGACAAGGCTGCCATCGAAGCCAAGGTTGAGGAGCTGTCGAAAGTCTCCGCACCGGTTGCCCAGAAAATGTACGCCGAGCAAGGCCAGCCGGCTGATGGTGCTGCACAGCACGCAGAGCCTGAAGCCAAGCACGACGACGTTGTCGATGCCGAGTTCGAAGAAGTCAAAGACCAGAAGTAAGTTGGTCGCCCGGTTGACCGCTATCAAGCGGTGACTGGTAGGATGTCGCCGCGCGGGAGCTTGCTCCCGCGTTGGCGTGTCTGGGGTATGCGAATTTTTACAACATGCGACAACGCTCGGATGTTGGCGGTGTGATCGGGAATGCTCCTGCTTCCCGGGCGACAGTCACCGTGTTTTTGGCCGGGTCCCTGGCTGAAAGCAGTAATGACCAGGATCGTTGAATTGACGTGAGTTGGGTCCGGGCCTGTATTGGGGCTCAACGAGTTTGGCAAGGCTCAGGAGGGTCTGGCCAAACGTCCTTAAGAGTGCAAAGACTTATGGCAAAGCGTGACTATTACGAAGTATTGGGTGTGGAGCGCGGCTCCAGCGATGCGGACCTGAAAAAGGCTTACCGTCGCCTGGCGATGAAGCACCACCCGGACCGTAATCCGGATAGCAAAGAATCCGAAGAAATGTTCAAGGAGGCCAACGAGGCCTACGAATGCCTTTCTGATCCGAACAAGCGTGCGGCTTACGACCAGTATGGTCATGCCGGTGTCGACCCGAGCATGGGCGGCGGCGGTGCAGGTTTCGGCGGCCAGAACTTCTCCGATATCTTCGGCGACGTTTTCAGCGACTTCTTTGGCGGTGGCCGGGGTGGCCAGCGTGGTGGCGCCCAGCGTGGCAGCGACTTGCGCTACACCCTCGAGTTGAACCTGGAAGAGGCCGTGCGCGGTACCAGCGTCAACATCCGCGTGCCGACGCTGGTTAATTGCAAGCCGTGCGACGGCTCGGGCGCCAAGAAAGGCTCCTCGCCGATCACCTGCCCTACCTGTGGCGGTATCGGCCAGGTCCGTATGCAGCAGGGCTTCTTCTCGGTGCAGCAAACCTGCCCGCGTTGCCATGGCCAGGGCAAGATCATTTCCGATCCGTGCGACTCGTGCCACGGCGAAGGTCGCGTCGAAGAGTACAAGACCCTGTCGGTCAAAGTGCCGGCGGGTGTGGATACCGGAGACCGCATCCGTTTGTCGGGTGAGGGCGAGGCGGGCACCCAGGGTGGCCCTACCGGTGACCTGTACGTGGTGATCAATGTGCGTGAGCACTCGATCTTCCAGCGCGACGGCAAGCACCTGTTCTGCGAAGTGCCGATCAGCTTTGTCGATGCAGCCTTGGGCGGCGAGTTGGAGATTCCGACCCTGGATGGTCGGGTCAAGCTGAAGATCCCCGAGGGTACCCAGACCGGCAAGCAGTTCCGTATTCGTGGCAAGGGCGTTGCGCCGGTGCGCGGCGGTGGTGCAGGCGATCTGATGTGCCGCGTAGCGGTCGAGACCCCGGTCAACCTGGGGCGTCGTCAGCGTGAACTGCTCGAAGAGTTCCGCAGTTCGTTGGAAGGTGACGACTCCCATTCACCGAAAACCACTGGGTTTTTCGATGGCGTGAAGCGCTTCTTCGGCGACCTGTAAGGAGTGGATATGCGACGTATAGCCGTTATGGGCGCTGCCGGGCGCATGGGGAAGACGCTGGTCGAGGCGGTGCAGCAGCGCTCGCCGGCCTCCGGGCTGACCGCAGCCATCGTTCGCCCGGGCAGCACGTTGATTGGTGCAGATGCGGGCGAGTTGGCTTCGCTGGGCCGTATCGGTGTGTCGTTGTCGAGCAGCCTGGAGCAGGTGGCTGAAGAGTTCGACGTGTTGATCGACTTCACTCTGCCTGATGTGATGCTGAAAAACCTGGCGTTCTGCCGCAAGGCGGGCAAGGCCATGGTGATCGGTACGACGGGTTTGAGTGCCGAGCAGAAGCAGTTGCTGGTGGAGGCGGGTAAAGATATCCCGATCGTCTTCGCGGCCAACTTCAGCGTGGGCGTGAACCTGTCGCTCAAGTTGCTGGATCTGGCGGCGCGCGTGCTGGGGGATGAGGCGGATATCGAAATCATCGAGACCCATCATCGTCACAAGATCGATGCGCCGTCGGGCACCGCGCTGCGCATGGGTGAAGCCATCGCTGATGCGTTGGGCCGGGACTTGTCCAAGGTGGCCGTATATGGCCGTGAAGGTCATACCGGTGCGCGTGCGCGTGACACCATCGGCTTTGCGACCGTGCGCGGTGGTGATGTTGTGGGTGATCACACCGTGCTGTTTGCCACTGAAGGTGAGCGCCTGGAGATCACGCACAAGGCCTCCAGTCGCATGACGTTTGCCAAGGGCGCCGTCCGTGCTGCGCTCTGGCTGGAAGGTCGTGAGCCGGGTCTGTATGACATGCGTGACGTGCTGGATCTGCACTAATCAGTAGCTAAAATCGGGCCTCAGGATTATCCTGAGGCCCCGTTTTTACCCGCTAAGCGACGTCCTGTCGCATTCCCCTGCCTTTAAGGCTCATTAGCGGTGGACCAAAAAAGCCTTTTTCTGTAAGCTACAGCTTTAGTGTGTCCACTAAAAGCGCGCAGAATAATTCGGTGAAGAAGCGGGGTGACGTGTCCATACGTCACTCCGCTTTTTTACAACCTGCGATCGCCCTTTCAGGCTTTATTTACGGGAGGTCTTCTTGACTAAGCCAGCCATACTCGCCCTTGCTGATGGCAGCATTTTTCGCGGCGAAGCCATTGGAGCCGACGGTCAAACCGTTGGAGAGGTGGTGTTCAACACCGCCATGACCGGCTATCAGGAAATCCTTACCGATCCTTCCTACGCCCAACAGATCGTTACCCTGACCTATCCGCACATCGGCAACACCGGTACTACACCGGAAGACGTCGAGTCTGATCGTGTCTGGTCGGCGGGTCTGGTAATTCGTGACCTGCCACTGGTCGCGAGCAACTGGCGTAACACGATGTCGCTGTCCGATTACCTGAAAGCCAACAATGTTGTGGCAATCGCCGGTATCGATACGCGTCGCCTGACACGCATCCTGCGTGAAAAAGGCTCGCAGAACGGCTGCATCATGGCCGGTGAGAATATTTCCGAAGAGGCAGCGATCGCTGCTGCGCAAGGCTTCCCTGGCCTGAAAGGCATGGACCTGGCGAAAGTCGTCAGCACCAAGGAAAAGTACGAGTGGCGCTCCACCGTCTGGGACTTGAAGACTGACAGTCACGCGACCATCGAGGCTGCTGAGCTGCCTTACCACGTCGTCGCCTACGACTATGGCATCAAGTACAACATCCTGCGCATGCTGGTCGAGCGCGGTTGCCGCGTGACCGTGGTGCCTGCGCAAACCCCGGCCAGCGATGTGCTCGCCCTGCAACCGGACGGCGTGTTCCTGTCCAACGGCCCCGGTGACCCCGAGCCTTGCGACTACGCCATCCAGGCGATCAAGGATGTGCTGGAAACCGAAATTCCGGTCTTCGGTATCTGCCTGGGTCACCAGTTGCTGGCCCTGGCCTCCGGCGCCAAGACCCTGAAAATGGGGCACGGCCACCACGGTGCCAACCACCCTGTGCAAGACCTGGACACTGGCGTTGTGATGATCACCAGCCAGAACCATGGCTTTGCGGTGGATGAAGCGACCCTGCCGGGCAACGTCCGCGCAATTCACAAGTCGCTGTTCGACGGTTCCCTGCAAGGCATCGAGCGCACTGACAAGAGCGCCTTCAGCTTCCAGGGCCACCCTGAAGCAAGCCCGGGCCCGAACGACGTAGCGCCGCTGTTCGACCGTTTCATCAATGAGATGGCCAAGCGACGCTGACTGAGTGGCCTGCGCGCGGCCCCGACTGTCGGTGGCCCCCGCAGGCTCTTCAAAGAATGTTCAAGACGGCTTGCCGACTGACCTGCGGATTTGAGTGACAAACCCATGCCAAAACGTACAGACATAAAAAGCATCCTGATTCTCGGCGCTGGCCCGATCGTTATCGGCCAGGCCTGCGAATTCGACTACTCCGGCGCCCAGGCCTGTAAAGCCCTGCGCGAGGAGGGCTACCGCGTCATCCTGGTGAACTCCAACCCGGCGACCATCATGACCGACCCGGCCATGGCCGACGCCACCTATATCGAGCCGATCAAGTGGCAGACCGTTGCCAAGATCATCGAGAAAGAGCGTCCGGACGCGCTGCTGCCCACCATGGGCGGCCAGACTGCACTGAACTGCGCCCTGGACCTGGAGCGCGAAGGCGTGCTGGAGAAGTTCGGCGTAGAGATGATCGGTGCGAATGCCGACACCATCGACAAGGCTGAAGACCGTTCGCGTTTCGACAAGGCGATGAAGTCCATCGGCCTGGCGTGCCCGCGCTCCGGTATCGCGCACACCATGGAAGAAGCCAACGCAGTCCTCGAGACTCTCGGCTTCCCGTGCATCATCCGTCCGTCCTTCACCATGGGCGGCACCGGTGGCGGTATCGCCTACAACCGTGAAGAGTTCGAAGAAATCTGCGCCCGTGGTCTGGACCTGTCGCCGACCAAGGAACTGCTGATCGACGAATCGCTGATCGGCTGGAAAGAATATGAAATGGAAGTTGTCCGCGACAAAAAGGACAACTGCATCATCGTCTGCTCCATCGAAAACTTTGACCCGATGGGCGTGCACACCGGTGACTCGATCACCGTCGCTCCGGCACAGACCCTGACCGACAAGGAATACCAGATCCTGCGTAACGCCTCCCTGGCGGTATTGCGCGAGATTGGCGTTGAAACCGGCGGTTCCAACGTTCAGTTCGGTATCTGCCCGAACACTGGCCGCATGGTCGTGATCGAGATGAACCCGCGTGTATCGCGCTCGTCGGCCCTGGCGTCGAAAGCGACCGGCTTCCCGATCGCCAAGGTCGCGGCCAAGCTGGCTGTGGGTTACACCCTCGATGAGCTGTCGAACGACATCACCGGCGGCAAGACCCCGGCTTCCTTCGAGCCGTCCATCGACTACGTCGTCACCAAGCTGCCACGTTTCGCCTTCGAGAAATTCGCCAAGGCTGACGCGCGCCTGACTACTCAGATGAAGTCGGTTGGTGAAGTCATGGCCATCGGCCGTACTTTCCAAGAATCCCTGCAGAAAGCCCTGCGCGGCCTGGAAGTGGGCGTTTGCGGCCTGGACGAGAAGCTCGACCTGAGCAACCCGGAAAGCATGAGCGTGCTCAAGCGCGAGCTGACCGTGCCGGGCGCCGAGCGTATCTGGTACGTGGCTGACGCCTTCCGCGCCGGCATGACTGTCGAAGACATCTTCGGCATGAACATGATCGACCCGTGGTTCCTGGTGCAGATCGAAGATCTGATCAAGGAAGAAGAGAAGGTCAAGACCCTGGGTCTGGCCAGCATCGACCGCGACATGATGTTCCGCCTGAAGCGCAAAGGCTTCTCCGACCAGCGCCTGGCCAAGCTGCTGGGTGTGACTGAGAAGAACCTGCGTACGCATCGCCACAAGCTGGAGATCTTCCCGGTCTACAAGCGCGTTGATACCTGCGCCGCCGAGTTCTCCACCGACACCGCCTACCTGTACTCCACCTATGAGGAGGAGTGCGAAGCCGCCCCGTCGGGTCGCGACAAGATCATGATCCTGGGCGGCGGTCCGAACCGTATCGGCCAGGGTATCGAGTTTGACTACTGCTGCGTACACGCCGCTCTCGCCCTGCGCGAAGACGGGTACGAGACCATCATGGTTAACTGCAACCCGGAAACTGTTTCCACCGACTACGACACCTCTGATCGCCTGTACTTCGAGCCAGTGACCCTGGAAGACGTGCTGGAAATCGTGCGCGTCGAGAAGCCAAAAGGCGTGATCGTCCAGTACGGCGGCCAAACCCCGCTGAAACTGGCGCGTGCCCTTGAAGCGGCCGGCGTGCCGATCATTGGCACCAGCCCAGATGCCATCGACCGTGCGGAAGACCGTGAGCGCTTCCAGCAGATGGTTGAACGCCTGAACCTGCGTCAGCCGCCGAACGCCACCGTGCGCAGCGAAGATGAGGCTATCCGCGCCGCCAGCAAGATCGGCTACCCGCTGGTGGTGCGTCCGTCCTACGTGCTGGGCGGTCGGGCGATGGAAATTGTCTACGAAGAAGAAGAACTCAAGCGTTACCTGCGCGATGCGGTGAAAGTGTCCAACGACAGCCCGGTGCTGCTGGACCACTTCCTCAACTGCGCCATCGAAATGGATGTGGATGCGGTCTGCGACGGCACTGACGTCGTGATCGGCGCGATCATGCAGCACATCGAGCAGGCGGGTGTTCACTCCGGTGACTCGGCGTGCTCGCTGCCACCGTACTCGCTGCCGGCGCACATCCAGGACGAGATGCGCGAACAGGTCAAGAAAATGGCCCTGGAACTGGGCGTGGTCGGCTTGATGAACGTACAGTTGGCGCTGCAAGGCGAAGACATCTACGTCATCGAAGTCAACCCGCGCGCTTCGCGTACCGTGCCATTTGTTTCCAAGTGCATCGGTGTGTCCCTGGCCATGATCGCTGCCCGCGTGATGGCCGGTAAGACCCTGAAGGAAATCGGCTTCACCAAGGAAATCATTCCGAACTTCTACAGTGTGAAAGAGGCGGTGTTCCCATTCGCCAAATTCCCTGGTGTGGACCCGATCCTGGGGCCAGAGATGAAGTCCACCGGTGAAGTGATGGGCGTGGGCGATACCTTCGGTGAAGCGTTCGCCAAGGCCCAGATGGGTGCCAGCGAAGTGCTGCCGACCGGCGGTACTGCGTTTATCAGCGTGCGTGATGATGACAAGCCACTGGTTGCAGGCGTGGCCCGTGATCTGATCAACTTGGGCTTTGAAGTCGTGGCCACCGCCGGGACCGCCAAGCTGATCGAGGCTGCCGGCCTGAAAGTGCGTCGCGTGAACAAGGTGACGGAAGGCCGTCCGCATGTGGTCGACATGATCAAGAATGACGAAGTCACGCTGATCATCAACACCACCGAAGGTCGCCAGTCGATCGCGGACTCCTATTCCATTCGTCGTAACGCCTTGCAGCACAAGATCTACTGCACCACCACCATTGCTGCTGGCGAAGCCATCTGCGAAGCACTCAAGTTCGGTCCGGAAAAGACCGTGCGTCGCTTGCAGGATCTACACGCAGGATTGAAGGCATGACCAAATACCCAATGACCGTCCAGGGCTTCAAGGCCCTGGAAGAGGAGCACGCCCATCTGACCAAGGTCGTACGTCCAAAGCTGAGCCAGGACATTGGTACGGCCCGCGAACTGGGTGACCTTAAGGAAAACGCCGAATACCATGCTGCTCGCGAGCAGCAAGGTATGGTCGAGGCGCGGATCCGTGACATCGAAGGCCGCCTGCAGAACTCGGTGGTCATCGACGTAACGACCATTCCGAAGACCGGCAAGGTGATTTTCGGCACCACCGTGGAAATCGCCAACGTCGAGACTGACGAAAGCGTGGTCTACCACATCGTCGGGGAAGACGAAGCTGACTTCAAACTCGGCAAGATCTCCGTCGGCTCCCCGCTTGCCCGCGCCTTGATTGCCAAGGAAGAGGGTGATGTGGTGGCGGTCAAGACGCCGGGTGGCGTGATCGAGTACGAGATTGTTGAAGTCCGTCACGTCTGAACGGCGGCGCCCGCTTCGTGCGGGCGCCATGCTTTGGCAGCTTGCCCAGATGCTTTGGGTGGGCGGCCTGTGGTTGTTGCACATTGGCGTGTTACCGGCGCTGGGCCTGATTGGCCTGGCACCGTTGCTGATCGATGAGATCGATGGATTACTGAGTGCGCTGCTGGTGGGTTTTGCGGCGGCGTGCGTAACGCTCCAGGCGTTGGTGCTGGTCAAGGCCGAAGGCTTGGGGAGTTTGTGGCGGGATATTCGCGGCCAACTGCTGTTGATGGCGCTGTATGCATGTGCGATGTACTGCATCGTGCATGTGTGGCTGCCGGAAGCGTTGCGCTGGCAGTTATTCAGCTATCTTGTGCTAGGGTTCTCCGGCCTGGTGCTGGTTATACAGCCTGCACCGGGATGGAGTGGCGGGGCGCGCGAAGCACGCCCGTGACCCTTGTTGTCATTTGAAGCGATGAACGTTCGACAGTTGCTTGTTGACGCTGAAGTTCTTGCGATACAGCAGCGCCATCTTGCCGATGACCTGGACCAGGTCCGCTTTGCCAACCTTGCACAGTTCTGCAATGGCGGCCAGGCGCGCTTCGCGGTCAAGGATATTGACCTTGATCTTGATCAGTTCGTGATCGTTCAGTGCGCGTTCAAATTCGGCTAACACACCTTCAGTCAAACCGTTATCTGCCACAATCAAAACTGGTTTCAGATGGTGGCCAATGGATTTGTACTGTTTCTTCTGCTCTTGAGTGAGCGGCATAATCTGACCCCTGCGTCTGATCTTGTAAAAAGCGGCGGCCAGTTTACCCGAGCGAGTCCGGGACCGCCCAGTTAATCACGACCCGTTTTATTTTTCGAGGTGGCCCGTGGCCCGTTCCAAAACTAGCCTTAAGTGGCTGCAAGAGCATTTCAACGATCCTTACGTCAAAAAGGCGCAGAAGGACGGCTACCGGTCCCGGGCCAGCTACAAGCTGCTGGAGCTCCAGGACAAGGACAAATTGTTTCGCCCCGGCATGAGCGTGATCGACCTGGGTGCAGCACCCGGTGGCTGGTCCCAGGTGGCCAGTCGTCTGATTGGCGGGCAAGGCCGATTGATCGCTTCCGACATCCTCGAGATGGACAGCATCCCGGATGTAACCTTCGTGCACGGCGATTTCACCCAGGACGCCGTACTGGCCGAGATCCTGGAAGCCGTCGGAAATTCGCAGGTAGACCTTGTGATTTCCGACATGGCCCCCAATATGAGTGGATTACCGGCTGTTGATATGCCGCGAGCCATGTTCCTGTGCGAGTTGGCGCTGGATCTGGCGGGGCGGGTATTGCGTCCGGGTGGTGATTTCCTGGTCAAGGTCTTCCAAGGTGAAGGCTTCGACGAGTACCACAAGAACATCCGCAAGCTGTTCGACAAGGTACAGATGCGTAAACCGGACTCTTCCCGGGACCGGTCTCGCGAGCAATATCTGCTGGCGCGGGGGTTCCGCGGCATTGAAGGCGCTGCCAGTGATGAGCGTCTTTGAAGGTTTGAAGGGAGTCGATAGGTTTTTTTATATCGCTTTCGTCACGAAGCTTTACGAATATTGTGTAGTCAAAGTTTCACAAAGGGTTACAGACGGCGCCTGCCAGAGTTGTAGGTAATGTAGTAAGTTAGGCCGGTGAATATCATGCGAAGCGCGCGCCAGTAGCGGAGCTTGCTTCAGAGGGTAGTTAATTGAACGATATGGCAAAGAATCTGATCCTGTGGTTGATCATCGCGGCTGTCCTGGTGACGGTGATGAACAACTTCTCCAGCCCTAACGAGCCGCAGACCCTCAACTATTCCGACTTCATCCAGCAAGTTAAGGATGGCAAGGTCGAGCGCGTGGCGGTTGATGGCTACGTGATCACCGGCAAGCGCAACGATGGCGACAGCTTCAAGACCATTCGTCCGGCCATTCAGGACAACGGTCTGATCGGCGACCTGGTGGATAACCATGTGGTTGTCGAAGGCAAGCAGCCTGAGCAGCAGAGCATCTGGACTCAACTCCTGGTGGCCAGCTTCCCGATCCTGGTGATCATCGCCGTGTTCATGTTCTTCATGCGCCAGATGCAAGGCGGTGCGGGAGGCAAGGGCGGGCCGATGAGCTTCGGCAAGAGCAAGGCGCGCCTGCTCTCCGAAGATCAGGTGAAGACCACCCTGGCTGACGTCGCGGGTTGCGACGAGGCAAAGGAAGAAGTCGGTGAGTTGGTTGAATTCCTGCGCGATCCGGGCAAGTTCCAGCGCCTGGGCGGCCGTATTCCTCGCGGCGTGCTGATGGTCGGTCCTCCGGGTACCGGTAAAACCTTGCTGGCCAAGGCGATTGCCGGTGAAGCCAAGGTGCCTTTCTTCACCATTTCCGGTTCTGACTTCGTCGAAATGTTCGTCGGTGTCGGCGCCAGCCGCGTTCGCGATATGTTCGAGCAGGCCAAGAAACACGCACCGTGCATTATCTTCATCGATGAAATCGACGCTGTTGGTCGCCATCGTGGTGCTGGCATGGGCGGTGGTCACGATGAGCGTGAGCAGACCCTCAACCAGTTGCTGGTCGAGATGGATGGTTTCGAGATGAATGACGGCATCATCGTCATCGCTGCGACCAACCGTCCTGACGTGCTGGACCCTGCGCTGCTGCGTCCAGGCCGCTTCGACCGTCAGGTTGTCGTAGGCTTGCCGGATATCCGTGGTCGCGAGCAAATCCTCAAAGTCCACATGCGCAAAGTGCCAATGGGTGACGATGTCGCTCCGGCAGTGATTGCGCGTGGTACGCCGGGTTTCTCCGGTGCCGACCTGGCCAACCTGGTCAACGAAGCTTCGTTGTTCGCGGCTCGTACAGGCAAGCGCATCGTCGAGATGAAAGAGTTCGAACTGGCAAAAGACAAGATCATGATGGGCGCAGAGCGCAAATCCATGGTCATGTCCGAGAAAGAAAAGCAGAACACCGCTTATCACGAAGCCGGCCACGCCATTGTGGGTCGCGTTGTGCCAGAGCATGACCCGGTCTACAAGGTGTCGATCATTCCTCGGGGGCGGGCGCTGGGTGTCACCATGTTCCTGCCGGAAGAGGATCGTTACAGCCTCTCCAAGCGTGCGCTGATCAGCCAGATCTGCTCACTGTACGGCGGTCGAATTGCTGAAGAGATGACCCTGGGCTTTGATGGCGTAACGACCGGGGCCTCCAATGACATCATGCGTGCCAGTCAGATTGCGCGGAACATGGTGACCAAGTGGGGCTTGTCGGAGAAACTCGGTCCGTTGATGTATGCCGAGGAAGAGGGTGAGGTATTCCTGGGTCGTGGCGGTGGTGGTCAGAGTGCCAGTTTCTCCGGCGAGACAGCCAAGCTGATCGACTCCGAAGTGCGCAGCATCATTGACCAGTGCTATGGCACGGCCAAGCAGATCCTGACCGACAACCGTGACAAGTTGGACGCCATGGCTGACGCGTTGATGAAGTACGAGACTATCGATGCTGACCAGATCGACGACATCATGGCGGGCCGTACGCCGCGTGAGCCGCGTGATTGGGAAGGTGGTTCGGGCACCTCTGGCACTCCGCCTGTCGTGCAGAACGAACGCCCTGAAACCCCGATCGGTGGTCCGGCAGCTGACCACTAAGGTTTGAAATGACTTCTGTGTTGTCCTCCACCCGGTTGCCTTGCGGCAACCGGGTTCTTGATTTGGCCCATACGCACGTGATGGGCATTCTTAATGTCACCCCTGACTCCTTTTCCGACGGCGGCCGCTTCAGTCAGCTCGATGCTGCGTTGCGCCATGCCGAAGCAATGGTGTCGGCGGGGGCGACCCTGATTGATGTCGGCGGTGAGTCGACTCGGCCGGGCGCTCGGGTGGTTTCTCCGTTGGAGGAGCTGGAGCGTGTGGCGCCGATTGTCGAGCGCATTGCTCGCGAGCTGGATGTCATTATCTCGGTCGATACTTCCACCCCGGCAGTCATGCGTGAGACGGCGCGCCTGGGGGCGGGGTTGATCAACGACGTGCGTTCCCTGCGGCGTGACGGCGCCCTGGACGCCGCGGCGGCTACCGGTCTGCCGGTGTGCCTGATGCATATGCTGGGTGAGCCCGGCACTATGCAGGACAACCCGCACTATGATGACCTGGTGGGTGAAGTGAGCAGCTTCCTGGCTGAAAGGGTCGCCCAATGCGCCGCAGTCGGGATTGCGCCTGAAAAGATTATCCTGGATCCAGGGTTTGGCTTCGCCAAGTCCTTGCAGCACAACTTAAGCCTGTTCAAGCACGTGGAGTCCCTGCATGCCCTTGGTCGGCCCCTGTTGGTCGGTGTTTCGCGCAAGAGCATGATAGGGATGGCACTGAATCGTCCGGTAGGTGAACGGTTGTACGGCGGTCTCGCACTCGCGGCGCTTGCTATGACCAAGGGTGCGCGTATCTTGCGCGTGCATGATGTCGCCGAGACGGTGGATGTGGTGCGCATGATTGCCGCGGTAGAATCAGCCGAATAAGAATGATGGAGCACTTATGACTAAAAAATATTTTGGCACCGACGGTATCCGTGGGCGGGTTGGCGAGTTTCCGATTACTCCGGATTTCATGCTCAAGCTGGGGTGGGCGGCAGGTATGGCGTTCCGTAGCATGGGCGCCTGCCGCATCCTGGTGGGTAAGGACACTCGAATTTCCGGGTACATGTTTGAATCCGCACTGGAAGCTGGTTTGTCCGCCGCGGGCGCCGATGTGATGCTGTTGGGGCCGATGCCGACGCCGGCTATCGCCTACCTCACGCGTACCTTCCACGCGGAAGCCGGGATTGTCATCAGTGCTTCTCACAATCCCCATGATGACAACGGCATCAAGTTTTTCTCGGGTCTGGGCACCAAGCTGCCGGATGAGATCGAGTTGATGATCGAAGAGCTGCTGGACGCACCGATGACGGTGGTTGAGTCCAGCAAGCTGGGCAAGGTGTCGCGTATCAACGACGCCTCTGGCCGCTACATCGAATTCTGCAAGAGCAGCGTACCAAGCAGCACCAATTTTGCCGGGCTGAAAATTGTTGTCGACTGCGCCCATGGTGCGACCTATAAGGTGGCCCCGAGCGTATTCAAGGAGCTTGGGGCTGATGTGACAGTGCTGTCGGCCCAGCCTAACGGGTTGAACATCAACGACAACTGTGGCTCGACGCATATGGGTCAGCTGCAGGCGGCGGTCCTGGCCGAGCATGCGGACCTGGGCATTGCCTTCGACGGTGACGGCGATCGCGTGCTCATGGTGGATCACACCGGCGCCGTGGTCGACGGGGATGACCTGCTGTTCATCATTGCTCGCGACCTGCATGAGCGTAACAAGCTGCAAGGGGGTGTCGTCGGTACGCTGATGAGCAACCTGGGGTTGGAGTTGGCCCTGGCAGATCTTGGCATTCCGTTCGTGCGTGCCAATGTCGGTGACCGCTATGTGATCGCCGAGTTGCTTGAGCGCAACTGGCAGATCGGTGGGGAAAACTCGGGGCATGTTGTTTGCTTCCAGCACACCACCACCGGTGACGCGATCATTGCTGCGCTGCAGGTGCTATTGGCCCTGCGTCGCCGTGAAGAGAGCCTGGCCCAGGCGCGCCAGGCCCTGCGCAAGTGCCCACAAGTATTGCTCAACGTGCGTTTTGCCGGTGGCGAAAACCCGATCGAGCATCCCGCTGTCAAAGAGGCGTGCGAGCGTGTGACCCTGGCAATGGCGGGGCGTGGCCGGGTGTTGTTGCGCAAGTCCGGCACAGAGCCTCTGGTGCGTGTCATGGTCGAAGGTGACGACGAAACTCAGGTTCGCGGCCATGCCGAAGACCTGGCAAAACTGGTAACTGAAGTTTGCGCCTGAATTCGGCTTGCCAGTGATGATGTGGTTGGGTAACATCTGCGCCCACTTTGACCGACGAGGTACAGCATGCGTCGCACTATGGTAGCTGGTAACTGGAAGATGCACGGTACCCGCGCCAGTGTCGCTGAGCTGATCAATGGCCTTCGTCACTTGGCCTTGCCTAGCGGTGTTGATGTCGCGGTTTTCCCGCCTTGCTTGCATATCACTCAAGTAGTTGATGGCTTGAAAGGCAAGTCGATTCAGGTCGGCGCGCAGAATTCTGCGGTGGAAGCCATGCAAGGTGCGTTGACCGGTGAGATTGCACCGAGTCAATTGGTCGATGCGGGTTGTTCCTATGTGCTTGTCGGGCACTCCGAGCGCCGTCAGATGATGGGCGAGCGTGATGGGACACTCAATCGCAAGTTCGCAGCGGCACAGGCTCGTGGCTTGATTCCAGTGTTGTGCATAGGGGAGACCCTGGAGCAGCGTGAATCGGGCAAGACTCTTGAAGTTGTCTCGCGTCAGCTGGGCAGCATCATCGAGGAGCTGGGTGTTGGTGCGTTTGCAAAGGCAGTTATTGCTTACGAGCCGGTCTGGGCCATTGGCACCGGGCTGACTGCTACACCGCAACAGGCGCAGGATGTGCACGCAGCCATCCGCGCGCAGTTGGCGGCAGAGAATTCTGAAGTCGCACAAGGTGTGCGTCTTCTATACGGCGGCAGCGTGAAGGCGGCCAATGCGGTCGAACTGTTCGGCATGCCGGATATCGATGGGGGGCTCATTGGTGGAGCTTCCCTGAATGCAGATGAGTTCGGTGCGATCTGTCGCGCCGCGGGAAACTGAAAAAATGCTGGAAACAGTCGTAGTCGTTTTTCATCTGTTGGCTGCCCTGGGCGTAGTTGCCCTGGTTTTGTTGCAACAGGGTAAAGGTGCGGATGCTGGTGCGTCTTTCGGTGCAGGTGCTTCAAATACTGTGTTCGGAAGCCAAGGTTCCTCTACCTTTCTTAGTAAGTTTACTGCTATACTTGCCGCCGGTTTCTTCATAACCAGCTTGGGGTTAGGTTACTTTGCTAAAGAGAAAGCTCATGTGCTGACTCAAGTAGGTCTCCCAAACCCAGCAGTGTTGGAAGTACCAAAAGCAAAACCGGCTTCTGATGATGTCCCGGTGCTTCAAGAGCAAAAGTCGGCTACTCCAGCGACTGACGTACCTCCAGCTCAAGAGCAGAAGTAAGAAGGGTTGTAAACGCTGTATTGCCGAGGTGGTGGAATTGGTAGACACGCAACCTTGAGGTGGTTGTGCCCATAGGGTGTAGGGGTTCGAGTCCCCTTCTCGGTACCAATTATCAGGAGAGCCCGCTGTTGCGGGCTTTCTTGTAGGTGGAAGGTTACATTGACCCTGTAAGGGATCGGTCGTATACTTCCGCCCCAGCTTTGTCGCGGGGTGGAGCAGTCTGGTAGCTCGTCGGGCTCATAACCCGAAGGTCGTCGGTTCAAATCCGGCCCCCGCAACCAGTTTTAGCGGAGCCCCTTTTAAGGGGCTTTTTGTTAGCTGGACACTTTCAACGCCGCTGTTCGACGGCGTTTCAAGGATGGGCGTTTCGCCCATTTTTTTATTTTGCACAGCATGCACATACATGCACGAGGGGGTTCAGGTGTCGAGCAAGCTAGAAGAGTTGCAGGCCTTGTTGGCCCCGGTGGTCGTGGCCCTAGGCTATGAATGCTGGGGTATTGAGTTTTCGGCTCAAGGTCGCCACTCAATGTTGCGCGTTTATATCGATAAAGAGGGCGGCGTGCTGGTGGACGATTGTGCCATTGTCAGCCGTCAGATCAGCGGTGTCCTGGATGTTGAAGATCCGATCTCCGTTGAATACACCCTCGAAGTTTCCTCGCCAGGCATGGAACGCCCACTGTTCACTATTGATCAGTTTGCAAAATTTGCCGGTGAACAAGTGAAGATCAAGCTGCGATCCCCGTTCGAAGGGCGTCGCAACTTTCAGGGCCTTCTGCGCGGTGTAGAAGAACAGGATGTCGTGGTGCAGGTAGAAGACCATGAGTTCCTGTTGCCGATCGATATGATCGACAAGGCCAACATTATTCCCAGTTTTGACTGAGACGCGGATCCCGCGGATCCAATGGCTTGCGAAAGGCGAGGCGTACGATGAGCAAAGAAGTACTGCTGGTTGTTGAGTCGGTATCCAATGAAAAGGGCGTACCGGCAAACGTGATTTTTGAAGCGCTGGAGCTGGCCCTGGCCACTGCAACCAAAAAGCGTTTTGAAGACGAAGTTGATCTGCGTGTGGAAATCAACCGCCACACCGGTGCCTATGAGACTTTCCGTCGCTGGACGGTCGTCGAAGAAGCCGATCTTGATGATCCGGCCATCGAAACCTGGCCAAGCAAGGTTGCTGAAACGCACCCTGGCGCCAAGGTCGGTGATGTCGTCGAAGAAAAGATCGAATCGATCGAATTCGGCCGTATTGCTGCACAGACCGCCAAGCAGGTCATTGTGCAGAAGGTTCGCGAAGCCGAGCGCGCTCAAGTCGTTGACGCTTATCGCGAGCGCCTGGGTGAAATCATCTCCGGCACCGTGAAAAAAGTTACCCGCGACAACGTGATCGTCGACCTGGGCAACAACGCCGAAGCGTTGCTAGCCCGCGAAGACATCATCTCTCGCGAAACTTTCCGTGTTGGCGTGCGTTTGCGTGCGCTGCTCAAGGAAATCCGCACCGAGAACCGCGGCCCTCAGTTGATCCTGTCGCGTACCGCGCCGGAAATGCTGATCGAGCTGTTCCGTATTGAAGTGCCGGAAATTGCCGAAGGCCTGATCGAAGTCATGGCTGCGTCCCGCGACCCGGGTTCGCGCGCCAAGATCGCGGTTCGCTCCAAGGACAAACGCATCGACCCGCAAGGCGCTTGCATTGGTATGCGCGGTTCGCGCGTCCAGGCAGTGTCGGGCGAATTGGGCGGTGAGCGTGTGGACATCGTCCTGTGGGACGATAACCCGGCGCAGTTCGTGATCAACGCCATGTCGCCGGCTGAAGTGGCGGCAATTATCGTTGACGAAGATGCCCATGCAATGGACATCGCCGTTGGCGCAGACAATCTGGCTCAGGCCATTGGTCGTGGTGGTCAGAACGTGCGTCTGGCCAGCCAACTGACCGGCTGGACCCTGAACGTGATGACCGAATCGGACATCCAGGCTAAGCAGCAAGCTGAAACCGGTGACATCCTGCGCAACTTCATCGACGAGTTGGAAGTCGACGAAGACCTGGCGCAGGTGCTGGTAGATGAAGGCTTCACCAGCCTGGAAGAGATTGCCTACGTACCGTTGGAAGAAATGCTCAACATCGACGGCTTTGACGAAGACACCGTCAACGAGCTTCGCGCTCGGGCCAAGGATCGTTTGTTGACTAAAGCCATCGCTACTGAGGAAAAGCTGGCAGACGCCCATCCGGCCGAAGACCTGCTCTCGCTTGAGGGTATGGACAAGGATTTGGCGATGGAACTGGCGGTGCGCGGCGTAATTACCCGCGAAGACCTGGCCGAGCAGTCTATTGACGATCTGCTCGACATCGACGGCATTGACGATGATCGTGCCGGCAAGTTGATCATGGCCGCCCGAGCCCATTGGTTCGAGTAATTAGGCGCGGCCTGAGGAGAGAAGTGCATGACGCAAGTCACGGTGAAACAACTGGCCGATGAGGTCAAAACACCGGTAGAGCGCCTGTTGCAGCAGATGCGTGAGGCAGGTCTGCCGCACACCGCCGCCGATGAAGGTGTGAGCGATAGTGAGAAGCAGTCTTTGCTGACTCACTTGAAGAGCAGCCACAAGGCGAAAGTGGAAGAACCGCGCAAGATTACATTGCAGCGCAAAACCACCAGCACACTGCGTGTTGCTGGTAGCAAGAGCATCAGCGTTGAAGTACGCAAGAAGAAAGTCTTCGTACAGCGCAGCCCGGAAGAAATCGAAGCCGAGCGCAAACGCGAACTGGAAGAACGTCGCGCAGTAGAAAATGCTGCTCGTCAGAAGGCTGAAGAAGAAGCCAAGCGTCGCGCCGAAGAAGAAGCGCGTCGCCAGCCTGCTGCTGCGCAACCTGCTGCCACTGAAGCAGTCGCCGCGCCAAGCGCGCCGGTAGAAGCTGTGCGTGAGGCCGCTCCGGTTGCCGCCGCACCTGCTCCTGCAGCTGACGCCCGCAAGCGCGACGAACCGCGTCGTCCAGACAAGCCACGTGCCGACGATAACAATCGTCGTGGTGGTGGCGGTGATGGCGAGCGCAAAAACGCTCCGCATCGTGCGTCGGTCAAAGAGAAAGCGCCTGCTCCACGCGTTGCCCCACGTACTACCGACGAAGAAAGCGATGGCTTCCGTCGTGGTGGTCGCGGCAAGGCCAAGCTGAAAAAACGCAACGCCCACGGTTTCCAGAGCCCAACCGGCCCTGTCGTGCGTGAAGTGAAGATCGGCGAGACCATCACTGTGGGCGATCTGGCCCAGCAGATGTCGGTCAAGGCTGCTGAAATCATCAAGTTCATGTTCAAGCTGGGTACTCCGGCCACCATCAACCAAGTACTGGACCAGGAAACTGCCCAACTGGTTGCTGAAGAGCTGGGCCACAAAGTGACCCTGGTCAGCGACACCGCCCTGGAAGATTCCCTGGCCGAGTCCCTGAAGTTTGAAGGCGAGGCTGTTTCCCGTGCGCCGGTCGTGACCGTAATGGGCCACGTTGACCACGGTAAGACATCCCTGCTCGACTACATCCGTCGTGCCAAGGTAGCTGCAGGCGAAGCCGGCGGCATTACCCAGCACATCGGCGCTTACCACGTTGAAACCGACCGTGGCATGGTGACGTTCCTCGACACCCCGGGTCACGCCGCGTTTACCGCAATGCGTGCTCGTGGTGCCAAGGCGACCGACATCGTGATCCTGGTGGTTGCAGCGGACGACGGCGTGATGCCACAAACCATCGAAGCTGTTCAGCACGCGAAAGCGGCTGGCGTGCCGCTGGTGGTTGCCGTGAACAAGATCGACAAGCCGGGCGCTGATCTCGATCGCATCCGTAGCGAACTGTCGGTTCACGGCGTGACTTCCGAAGAGTGGGGTGGCGACACTCCATTCGTACCGGTCTCTGCGAAGATGGGTACCGGCGTTGACGAACTGCTCGAAGCCGTTCTGCTGCAAGCCGAAGTTCTGGAACTGACTGCTACCCCATCGGCTCCTGGCCGTGGTGTCGTGGTTGAGTCCCGCCTCGACAAGGGCCGTGGCCCGGTGGCGACCGTCCTGGTTCAAGACGGTACCCTGCGCCAAGGCGACATGGTGCTGGTCGGTTCGAACTACGGCCGTGTACGTGCCATGCTCGACGAGAACGGCAAGCCAATCAAGGAAGCAGGTCCAGCTATCCCGGTCGAGATCCTCGGCCTGGACGGTACGCCGGACGCTGGCGATGAGATGAGCGTGGTTGCCGACGAGAAGAAAGCCCGTGAAGTGGCTCTGTTCCGTCAAGGCAAGTTCCGCGAAGTCAAACTGGCCCGTGCTCACGCTGGCAAGCTGGAAAACATCTTCGAGAATATGGGCCAGGAAGAGAAGAAGACGCTTAACATCGTCCTCAAATCTGACGTCCGTGGTTCCCTCGAAGCGTTGAACGGCGCCTTGAACGGCCTGGGTAACGACGAAGTGCAAGTGCGCGTTGTCGGTGGCGGTGTCGGTGGTATCACCGAATCCGACGCCAACCTGGCACTGGCTTCCAACGCTGTACTGTTCGGCTTCAACGTGCGTGCCGATGCTGGCGCTCGCAAGATCGTCGAGCAGGAAGGCCTGGACATGCGTTACTACAACGTCATCTACGACATCATCGAAGACGTCAAGAAGGCCCTTACCGGCATGCTTGGCAGTGACGTCCGGGAGAACATCCTGGGTATCGCCGAAGTACGTGACGTGTTCCGCTCGCCGAAATTCGGCGCGATCGCCGGCTGCATGGTTGTCGAAGGCACCGTGTACCGTAACCGTCCAATCCGCGTACTGCGTGAAGACATCGTTATCTTCGAAGGCGAGCTGGAATCCCTGCGCCGCTTCAAGGATGACGCTTCGGAAGTACGTGCCGGCATGGAATGCGGTATCGGCGTCAAGAGCTACAACGACGTCAAGGTTGGCGACAAGATCGAAGTCTTCGAGAAGGTTCAGGTTGCTCGCAGCCTCTAACTCGCGCACTTCAGGAGCCACACGGCGTGTGGGCATGCAGATGCCCCACGCAGTGTCCGGACTCTAAACGCAACGCCCGGTCTGGCTTTTGTCAGGCCGGGCGTTTGCCGCTTTCAGACCCCACGGGTTTCACCGTGTGGCAGTAACAGGTAACAAGACATGGCAAAAGAATACAGCCGTACCCAGCGTATCGGCGATCAGATGCAGCGTGAGCTGGCCCAACTGATCCGTCGCGAAGTCAAAGATCCGCGCGTTGGCCTGGTCACCATCACCGCTGTTGAAGTGAGCCGTGACGTTGGTCACGCGAAGATTTTCATCACCGTGATGGGCCAGGACAGCAGCGAAGAAATCGCGCAAAGCATCAAGGTGCTCAACTCGGCTGCAGGTTTCCTGCGCATGCAGTTGGCCCGTGAGATGAAGCTGCGCAGCGTGCCCCAGTTGCACTTCCACTACGACGAAAGCGTCGTGCGTGGTGCGCACCTGTCGGCACTCATCGAGCGCGCCGTGGCTGAAGACAGCCAGCACCCGTCCACACCTGAAGACGCCAAGGAGTAAGCGGTGGCTCAGGTCAAACGTATTCGTCGCAATGTCAGCGGCATCATTCTGCTCGACAAACCCATTGGCTTTACCTCCAATGCTGCGTTGCAGAAGGTTCGCTGGCTGCTCAATGCCGAGAAGGCCGGGCATACCGGCAGCCTCGATCCCCTGGCCACCGGTGTATTGCCGTTGTGCTTTGGCGAGGCCACCAAGTTCTCGCAATACCTGCTCGATTCCGACAAGGGTTATGAAACCCTGATGCAACTGGGCAAGACCACCACCACGGCTGACGCCGAAGGTGATGTTCTGCAGGTTCGCGACGTGACCGTTGGTCGTGCTGATATCGAGGCTGCTTTACCCGCTTTTCGTGGAGAAATCAGTCAGATACCGCCGATGTACTCGGCTCTCAAGCGCGATGGGCAGCCTCTTTACAAGCTGGCACGTGCGGGCGAAGTAGTGGAGCGCGAACCGCGTTCTGTTACTATTGCGCGCTTGGAATTGCTCGCCTGTGAAGGTGACACTGCGCGCCTGGCCGTGGACTGCAGCAAAGGCACCTATATCCGTACCCTGGTGGAAGATATCGGTGAAAAGCTCGGTTGCGGCGCGTACGTTGCAGAGCTGCGACGTACCCAGGCCGGACCTTTCAGCCTGGCCCAGACGGTGACGCTGGAAGAGTTGGAGGCGGTTCACGCCGAAGGCGGCAATGAAGCGGTGGATCGCTTCCTGATGCCATCGGACAGCGGTTTGCTGGATTGGCCATTGCTGCACTTCTCGGAGCACAGCGCGTTCTACTGGCTCAACGGCCAGCCGGTACGTGCCCCGGATGCCCCGAAGTTCGGCATGGTGCGAGTACAGGATCATAACGGTCGCTTTATCGGTATCGGTGAAGTGAGCGAAGACGGGCGCATCGCGCCGCGTCGACTGATTCGGTCAGAATGACCGGAACCAGTTTGTGGTAAAAGCGCAGTAGATTTTACGCAAACTGGAACGAGGGTGGCTGTTAACAGGCACGGTCACTACTCATTTTTAGATACAGGGATTTGTCCCTGGCCTGTTGAGACTGCCCTTTGGGTAGTTTCCTGAAAAAAGGATTGCCTCATGGCTCTCGACGTTCAAGAAAAAGCACAAATCGTAGCTGACTATCAGCAAGCTGTTGGTGACACTGGTTCGCCAGAAGTGCAAGTTGCACTGCTGACCCACAACATCAACAAGCTGCAAGGTCACTTCAAGGCCAACGGTAAAGATCACCACTCCCGTCGTGGTCTGATCCGCATGGTAAACCAGCGCCGTAAGCTGCTGGACTACCTGAAAGGCAAGGATCTGGGTCGTTATCAGGCTCTGATCGGTCGCCTGGGTCTGCGTCGCTAATAAGCGATTGCGCTAGAGGTTGGTTGTCTGCCGTGTGTCAGTGGGATTCCCGCTGGCCCATGGCAGGCTCCCAGCCTCAAGTTTTATCTGGACACACGTTTTACCCTGGACAGCGGTCGGGCCGACTCCCGGCATTGCCCAAGAATTTCGCAAGAAGACAAGTTCCCCAAGAGCCACAAAGAAGGTAGGACACCGTGAACCCGGTTATCAAAAAATTCCAGTTCGGTCAGTCGACCGTTACCCTCGAGACAGGCCGTATCGCCCGTCAAGCCTCCGGCGCAGTGCTGGTCACCGTTGACGATGACGTCACCGTACTGGTGACCGTAGTCGGCGCGAAGACCGCTGACCCGAGCAAGGGCTTCTTCCCTCTGTCCGTTCACTACCAGGAAAAGACTTACGCTGCCGGTAAGATCCCTGGCGGTTTCTTCAAGCGCGAAGGCCGTCCTTCCGAGAAAGAAACCCTGACTTCCCGACTGATCGACCGTCCGATCCGTCCGCTGTTCCCAGAAGGCTTCATGAACGAAGTGCAGGTTGTCTGCACCGTCGTTTCCACCAGCAAGAAAACCGATCCGGACATCGCTGCGATGATCGGTACTTCGGCTGCCCTGGCCATCTCCGGTATTCCTTTCGATGGTCCGATCGGCGCAGCCCGCGTTGCTTTCCACGAGAGCACCGGTTACCTGCTGAACCCGACTTACGAGCAACTGAAAGCATCGAGCCTGGACATGGTCGTTGCCGGTACCTCGGAAGCCGTTCTGATGGTTGAATCGGAAGCCAAAGAGCTGACCGAAGACCAGATGCTGGGCGCCGTGCTGTTCGCCCACGACGAATTCCAGGCTGTCATCAAGGCTGTCACCGAACTGGCTGCCGAAGCTGCCAAGCCGACCTGGACCTGGGCTGCTGCCCCGGAAGCCACCGAACTGCTGGGCGCTATCCGCTCCGAGTTCGGCGCTGCTATCTCCGACGCCTACACCATCACCGTCAAGGCCGACCGTTACGCTCGCCTGGGCGAGCTGAAGGATCAGGTTGTGGCCAAGCTGTCCGGTGAAGAAGGCCAGCCTTCCGCCAGCGACGTCAAAGCTGCATTCGGTGAAATCGAATACCGCACCGTTCGCGAAAACATCGTAAACGGCAAGCCACGTATCGACGGTCGCGACACGCGCACCGTGCGTCCGCTGAACATCGAAGTCGGCGTTCTGCCGAAGACTCACGGTTCGGCCCTGTTCACCCGTGGTGAAACCCAGGCCCTGGTAGTCGCGACTCTGGGTACTGCCCGTGACGCACAGCTGCTGGACACCCTGGAAGGCGAGAAAAAAGACCCGTTCATGCTGCACTACAACTTCCCTCCGTTCTCGGTGGGCGAGTGTGGTCGCATGGGTGGCGCTGGTCGCCGCGAAATCGGTCACGGCCGTCTGGCCCGTCGTTCGGTCCAGGCCATGCTGCCGGCTGCTGACGTGTTCCCGTACACCATCCGTGTTGTCTCGGAAATCACCGAGTCCAACGGTTCCAGCTCGATGGCTTCCGTGTGCGGTGCTTCCCTGGCACTGATGGACGCTGGTGTGCCGATGAAGGCACCGGTTGCCGGTATCGCCATGGGCCTGGTTAAAGAAGGCGAGAAGTTCGCCATCCTGACCGACATCCTGGGTGACGAAGACCACCTGGGCGACATGGACTTCAAAGTAGCCGGTACCGCCAAAGGTGTGACCGCGCTGCAGATGGACATCAAGATCAAGGGCATCACCGAAGAGATCATGGAAATCGCTCTGGGCCAAGCCCTGGAAGCGCGCCTGAACATCCTCGGCCAGATGAACCAGATCATTGGTCAGTCGCGTACCGAGCTGTCGGAAAATGCTCCGACCATGATCGCGATGAAAATCGACACTGACAAAATCCGTGATGTCATCGGTAAAGGCGGCGCGACCATCCGTGCGATCTGCGAAGAGACCAAGGCTTCGATCGACATCGAAGACGACGGCTCGATCAAGATCTTTGGCGAAACCAAGGAAGCGGCTGAAGCAGCACGTCAGCGCGTTCTGGGCATCACCGCTGAAGCCGAGATCGGCAAGATCTACGTCGGCAAGGTTGAGCGCATCGTCGACTTCGGCGCATTCGTCAACATCCTGCCTGGCAAGGACGGTCTGGTTCACATCTCCATGCTGAGCGATGCTCGCGTCGAGAAAGTGACCGACATCCTGAAAGAAGGCCAGGAAGTGGAAGTGCTGGTACTGGACGTGGACAACCGCGGCCGTATCAAGCTGTCCATCAAGGACGTAGCAGCAGCCAAGGCTTCGGGCGTTTAAATACCCGCAGGCTTTAAGCTGGAAAAAGGACCCTTCGGGGTCCTTTTTTTATGTCCGTGAGAAAATGCCGGTAAATCAGGCGCTTAGTAAAACGAAAAAACCGCAACTTGCATGCAGCATCGGTCAGGTTCATGCAAGTTGCACGATTCCGAAAATAGCGTGTTTTCTTAACGTATTGTTTTATAAGGATTTATTTTGATATCGAGACTTGGCACACTGTCTGCAATATCACTGTTAACGCTGCAGCATCAAGGTTCACACACTGCAGACTTTTAATAAAACAGGAGTTACTCGTATGAAGAAGTTCGCTCTCGCTACTGCTACCGCTCTGACCCTGGCCATGGGTGCTAACGTGGCCTTTGCCCAGACTTCCCAAGCTCCAATGACCATGGCGGCGGGTGAAGCCACCAAGGCAAAAGAAAGCGTTTCGGATACTTGGATCACCACCAAAGTTAAGTCTGATCTGCTGACCGAAAAAGGCATTCCTGGTTCGGACATCAAGGTTGAAACCAACAAAGGTGTGGTTTCCCTCTCGTCGACCGTAGCCATTTCGGATTCGCAAAAAGCGACCGCTGTAGCGATCACCAAGAAAATCAAAGGCGTAACTGCAGTTTCTGCTGATGGCCTGCTGGCTGGCGGCGCTACCAAGGCAGACAACGTCGACAAAACCAAAAGCGCAGCTGCAGGTGCCAAAGAGTCCACCTCGGACACTTGGATCACCACCAAAGTGAAAGCTGACCTGGTAACCGAGAAAGGCATTCCTGGTACCGACATCAAAGTCGAAACCAATAAGGGCGTAGTTTCCCTGTCCTCTTCGGTCGCTGTGACTGAAGCGCAGAAAACTACCGCGGTGAACATCACCAAGAAAATCAAAGGCGTTAAAGCTGTATCGGCCGATGGCCTGAAAGCAGAGTAACGCTTACCCATTCGTCTGAACTAGGCGAAGGCGGCAACGAGTGAGCTAGATATCCACTCAATGCACCTCACGAGTTCATGCGACCGGCCACAAGGATGTGGTCATTACAGGCCCCGGCATTCGTGTCGGGGCCTGTTCTATTCTGGGCCGAAACAAAATCCCAATGCGGCATCGATCAAATGTGGCAGCAGGCTTGCCCGCGAATTCGGTGTGTCAGCCCATAGTGACTGACGCACCGCCTCCGCCAGCTACTCGGCATCCAGGTGCATTGGCGTCACCACCCGGCCATCCTTCTCGGCTTGGCCCAGGTTGGCATCGATGAAGTACACCCGGTCATCTTCCAACTGCCCTTTATCCACCAGGTAATCCTTGATGGTACTGGCGCGATCCTGGCCGAGCTGGCGCAGCAGCACATCACTGCTGCTCCAGAACTTGATTACACCGTCTTTCAACTTGGCCGTGCGGTCGTCGCGGCTGAGGTCTTTCCACTCGGCGGGCGGCTGCTGCTTCAGGCGCGTGCGGTAGATGCCTTCCAACAGCGGGGCCTTCTCGCTTTCCGGAACCACCAACAACGATGCCTGGGCCGGGACCTTGTCGCCACGGCGCTGGAGCATCTTGTAGTAGTTATATTGGTATTCACGCTCCAGGCGCTGGGAGGCAAGGAACGGACCGTCGCTGCTGGCCGCGGCAGTACCTTCGATTTCCAGGCGCAGGGTAGGGCGTTCCTTGAGTGCCTTGGCCAGCATATTCAGTGCACCTTCGGCGTCCTTGCTCAATTCGCTGGAGCCGGCGGCGAAGGACACATTGCCCAGGTCCTCCGAGCCTCCCCCGGTGATCAGCCCACCGATGAATTTGAACGGCGCCGTCGCCGCGCGTACCACCAGGTTTCGCAGGGTCTGCCAGACGATCGGCATCACGCTGAATTGCGGGTTGTTCAAATCGCCGGTGACCGGCAGTTCGATCGAGATCTTGCCGTCGCTGTCCTTGAGCAACGCGATGGCCAGGCGAATCGGCAGGTCCACGGCATCGGCGCTGTCGACTTTCTCACCCAACTGCAGTTGCTCGACCACCACCTTGTTTTCGGCCTTCAGTTGGCCTTTGGTGATCACGTAGTGCAAGTCGAGGTTGAGACGGCCCTTGCGGATACGGAAGCCGGCGAACTTGCCCGAGTAAGGCGTCAGGGTGGTCAGCTCGACACGTTTGAAGCTGGTGGCGATATCCAGCGCCGCCATCGGGTCAAACGGGTTCACGCTGCCTTTGATGGTGACGGGGGCGTAACGGTCGACCTTGCCCTTGATGTCGACGCTGGCCGGTTTGGCCTGGCGGCTGTCGATGGTGCCGATCTGCCCGTTGAGTTGTTGAATTGCCGTGGCGAAGTTGGGCGTGAGGCTGAAGTCGGCGAAGTTGGCCGAGCCGTCGTTGATCGCGATTTGCCCGACATGAATGCCCAGGGGGTTGTCTTTGCTGGCCGGTTTTGCCGCTGACTTGGCGCCACTGTTGGCTGGCTGTGGAATCAGCAGGTCATCCACGTTGGTGGTGCGATCATCGTTGATCATGAACCGTGCATACGGTTGCAGCAGGTTGACCTTGTCAATCGACAGGCTCTCACCGTGCTGGTAGTTCACGCCTTCCAGCACCAGGCGCTGCCACTTCACGAAGTCGCGGGTCTTCAGGGTGTCGAGGGTGTGCAACTGGTCGACTTGCGCCCGGCCCGTTACCTGGAGTTTCAGCGGATCGGCGCTCTTGAGGTTGACGTCCAGATTGCTGCCGAGCATGCCGCTACGCAGTTCCAGGCGAATAAACGGGCTGATATAGGACTGCGCCACCCGAAGGTCGATGTCCTGGGTATTCACTTTCAGCTTGGCGCTGATCGGGTTGAGGTTGACCTCGCCGGTTGCCTGGATCTTGCCCTGCTTGCCCAGGCCGGAGTCGACCTTCAAGGTGAAGGGGCTCTGGTTGAGGCTGTCGAAGTTCTGCATGTCGACGTTCAACGGGCCCAGTTCAAGCGCGACGGCGGGTTTGACCTGGCGGTCGGCCAGGTGCACTTGATAGTTGCGCAGTTGCACATCCTTGAGCAGCACTTGCCAGGGTTTGCTCGGCGCGGCGGGTTCGGGTTTCGGTGAGTCAGCGGTGGCCGGCGCCGTGGCAGGTTCCGGCGCCTTGGCCGGTTTGCTCGGTTGGCTGGCGAACAGTTTCTGCCAGTCCAGTTGGCCGTCGGCTTCACGGGCGGCCCAGGTTTCCAGTTTGTTGCTGCGGATCTTGCCGATGACGACCTGCTGCTTGGCCAGGTCAACCGTGGTCTCACTGACGTCCAGGCGCTCCAGGCGCACCAGCGGGCGACCATCCGGCGCGTTGATGGCAAACGGCGCGACGCTCGCTGCGGTGTTGGTCAGGTTCAGCTCGGTCTCTTTGGCCAGGCTGAATCGGTAGTCGGTACTGAAGTTGAGTACGCCGTCTTCGAGCACCAGTGGCAAGGCGTCGCGTACATAAGGCCACCAGGCTTTCATCTTGCCGTCGGTAACCTTCAGGGTCCCTTCGGAAATGATCGGCACTAAGCTGAAATTGCCTTTCCAGTCGATCCGCCCGCCTTCAGGGCCGGCGGCCACCAAGGTCATGTCGGCGTTGTCTTCGGGCAAGGTGCTGAGGTTCTTCAGTTCGAAGTCGAGCGTGTCGTAGAGAAATTCGATAGGTTCGCTGGGGCGCAGGTCCTGAAAGTGCACATAGCCGCCCGCCAGCTTGATGCTGTCGATACGCAATGGAAACGGCTTGGCATTGGGATCGGCCGGGCTACGCTCGCTGGGCGGCAGCTTGAACAGCTGCGCCAGGTTCAACTGGCCGGACTTGTCGAACAGCAGTTCGGTCTTGGGCTTGTCCAATTGCACATCGGCCAGGTGCAGCGCGCGAGTCCACAGGCTGTCGATCTGCAGGTTGGCGTAGAGACGCTCGAAACCCACTTGTTCCTTGCCCGGCTCGCCGATTTTCAGGCCCCATGCCGTCACTTCCAGGCTGAACGGGTTGAGCTCGATGCGCTCGATCCGGGCCGGCACCGTGGCGTAATGGGCCAGTTGTTGGTTGGCAATGCGAAGGGCGATGCCCGGCAGAATCAGAAAGCCCAGCAAGCTGTACAGGGCAAGGGCGGTCAACAGGGCGCCAGCGGCGCGAATCAATCCTTTGGGCATGGGTGACGCCATCTATGTCGAACAAGAGTGCCTTGGAGTATGGCACGGGATTTCGGTTCCGAAGTACGCGGCTTCTTGGGAAAAGTACTACAGCTGCAGGATCAGGGTCTTCAACGGCGGCTGTTGGTCTTGCGAGGGAAAGTCCGCGCCAGGTGTCATGATCTGCCAGTCGCGTACCGGCCGCCCGGCTTTCTCGGCGCAGCGCAGCACCTGGTCGCGCCAGTCGTCCATGCTGACTTTTGCGAGGTTGTTGCAGCAGATCAGCACGCCGTTGTCGGCGGTGGCGAGCAGCGCCGGCTTGAGCAGGCTCTGGTAGTCGCGCAGCAGGTCGACAGTGCCGAATGCGCTCTTGGCCCAGGCCGGTGGGTCGAGCAATACCAGATCATATTGACGTGGCTCCAGGCGCTGGTAACTCGGCAGCTTCTGCCCACGACGTTGGGTAATCGGCAAGCCGGCCAACTGGCGAATCGCAGGGAAATAATCCGACTGCACAAACTCCATGGTCGGCAATTGCGGGTTGAGCAGGCCGTTCTCACGGCCGACCGCCAGATTGCCTTCGGCGAAGTCCAGGTTGCACACCTCGTGGGCGCCGCCGGCTGCGGCACTCAAGCCGACGCCACAGGTGTAGGCAAACAGGTTCAGCACGCTTTTGCCCGCGCTGTGCGCCTTGACCCAGCCGCGCGTGTTGCGCAGGTCGAGGAACAGCAACGGGTCCTGCCCGGCATGCCGCCCGCGCACGCGGTAATTGAGGCCCCACTCGTGGCCGATCATGTCTTCCAGCGCAGCGGGCTCGGCGCGGTACACCGTGTCTTCGCGGTCGATTCGCGAGTTGCCCCGGGAGCGGTCGTTGTACACCAGCAGCAGTTCCAGGCCCAGGTGTTGGTTGATCTGTTGATGCAGCGCCAGCAGGTCGCTGGTTTCCAGGCTCTGGTGGAAGCTCTGCACCAGCAGTTGCGGGCCGTAGCGGTCGACGGTCAGGCCGCCGGCGCCTTCCTGGCTGCCATGGAACAGCCGATAGCAATCGGTGCCCTGGGCATGCAGCTCGTTGATCAGGTCTTGGCGTTGATCGAGGGCGGCGCGCAGCGCCTGATTCAAGGAAGACATGGAGCGCGCCTTGCTGGGGAAATAAGGGCGCGGAGTTTAACAGTTATGCGCCACGGCCTACATCAACCCCATCCGCCGATGGGCGCGTTGCACCGAACCATTGCGCATCGCCCAACGCAGCAACGGCGCACTGCGCTTGACCCCGGCGCGGATCATCTGGCGCTGCAGCGGGCTCTGCTGTTGGTCGAGCATGGCGCTTGCCCAGTCCGGCAGCAGATCAATGCCGGCCTGCATCATCAAGGCACCGAAAGGCTTGGCCAGGTGGCTGGGCGCAGGCGAATTGAGCAGCAGGCGCAGCACTTCATGGCTGCGCTCGTCGCACAGCAGTTGAGGACGAATACGCGCCATGTAATCCGCCACTTCCTGCCGCGAGCGAGGCACATGCCGCGCGCCCAGTCGCTCGGCGACCAAGGCAATTTCGCTGTAGTAACGGTCCTGATCCCGACCCGACAGGTGCGGGTTGCGATAGCGCAGGTGGGCCGCGAGGAAATTGCTCACCTCGGCCACGTGCACCCAGGTCAGCAGCTCCGGATCGCTGGCGGCATAAGGTCGCCCGTCCGGTGCATGGCCGACCACCTGCAGGTGAATGGTGCGGACTTTTTCGATCAGCCATTCGGCATCCTTGCGCGAGCCGAAGGTGGTCCCGGAGATGAACTGCGAAGTCCGCCGCAGCCGCCCGAGCATGTCCTGGCGGAAGTTCGAGTGATCCCACACGCCCGCCAGGGCCAGCGGGTGCAAGGCTTGCAGCATCAAGGCGCTGATACCGCCGATCAGCATGCTGCTGAAGTCGCCATGCACCTGCCAACTGACCGAGTCCGGCCCGAACAGGCCTGGGTCGCCCTTGGGGTTTTCCAGGTCCAGCTGGCCCAGTGACAAGCCCGTCAGGCTCATCAACTGGGTTTCGATACGGCTGCGCAGAAATTCCATGGTGTCCTATCGGTTCAGGCGTTTGTCGATCAGGCCGTCGACCACACTCGGATCGGCCAAGGTGGAAGTATCACCGAGGCTGTCGAGTTCGTTACAGGCGATCTTGCGCAGGATCCTGCGCATGATCTTGCCCGAGCGAGTCTTCGGCAAAGCGGGCGCCCATTGGATCAGTTCCGGCTTGGCAAAGCTGCCAATTTCCTTGCTGACCAGCTCCAGCAGGTGCTTTTTCAATGTGTCATCGGGCTCGACGCCATTCATCGGGGTGACGAACGCATAAATGCCCTGGCCCTTGACGTCATGGGGGTAGCCGACCACGGCCGCTTCGGCCACCTGGTCATGCAGCACCAGGGCGCTCTCCACTTCGGCGGTGCCGATACGGTGGCCGGACACGTTGATCACATCGTCGATGCGCCCGGTGATCCAGTAGTCGCCGTCTTCGTCGCGCCGGGCGCCGTCACCGGTGAAGTAGTAGCCGGGGTAGGGTTTGAAGTAGGTGTCGATCATGCGCTGCGGATCGCCATACACACTGCGGATCTGCCCCGGCCAACTGGCCTTGATCGCCAGCACGCCGCTGCCGGCGCCGCTGATCACCTTGCCGTGCTCATCCAGCAGCACGGGCTGTACGCCAAACATCGGCTGGGTCGCACAACCCGGCTTGATCCGCCGGGCGCTGACCAGCGGGCTGAGCATGATGCCGCCGGTTTCGGTTTGCCACCAGGTATCGACAATCGGGCAGCGCTGTTCGCCGACCGCGTTGAAATACCAGTCCCACGCCTCCGGGTTGATCGGCTCACCGACACTGCCCAGCAGGCGCAGGCTGGCGCGGGAGGTGCTCTGCAAGGGGCCATGGCCTTCACGCATCAAGGCGCGCAGGGCGGTGGGCGCCGTGTAGAAGATATTGACCTGATGCTTGTCGATCACCTGCCAGAAGCGTGAGCTGTCCGGGTAGCTCGGTACGCCCTCGAACATCAGCGAGGTGGCGCCATTGGCCAGCGGGCCGTACACGATGTAGCTGTGGCCGGTGACCCAGCCGACATCGGCGGTGCACCAGAACACCTCGCCGTCGCGGTAATCGAGCACGTACTTGAAGGTCATCGCCGCCTGCAGCAGGTAGCCGCCGGTGGTGTGCAGCACGCCCTTGGGCTTGCCGGTGCTGCCGGAGGTGTAGAGGATGAACAGCGGGTCTTCGGCGTCCATGGGCTCGGGTGGGCAATCGTCGCTCGCGGCTTCCAGGGATTGCCGATACTTCAGGTCGCGGCCTTCGCTCCAGTTCACAGTCGCGCCGGTGCGCTCGACCACCAGCACCGTACTGACGTCCGGGCAACTGGCCAGGGCCTTGTCGACATTCTGTTTCAGTGCCACCGGCTTGCCGCCGCGCACGCCTTCATCGGCGGTGATCACGGTGCGGCAGTCGGCATCGAGGATGCGGTCGCGCAAGGCATCCGGCGAGAAACCCCCAAACACCACCGAGTGCACTGCACCAATGCGCGTGCAGGCGAGCATGGCGTAGGCCGCCTCCGGGATCATCGGCATGTAGATGCACACCCGGTCACCTTTCTTCACGCCACGGCTTTTCAGCACGTTGGCGAGGCGACAGACGTTTTGGTGCAGTTGGCGGTAGGTGATTTTGGAAGCGTTTGTCGGATCATCGCCTTCCCAGATGAAGGCCGCCTGATCGGCGCGTTGCGCCAGGTGACGGTCGATGCAGTTGTAGCTGACGTTCAGTGTGCCGCCGGCGAACCACTGGGCGGCGCCGGTGTGGATGTCCGACTGCTGGACGGTGTGCCACGGAGTTATCCAGTCGAGAAAGGCCATGGCCTGTTCAGCCCAGAAAGTATCCGGCTGGTCGATGGATTGGCGATAGAGGCGCTGATAGTCCTCTTGGCTGAGTTGCGCAGCCCGGCGGACGGCATCGGCGGTGGGGAATTGGCTGAGGTCGAACATGAGCGGTCCTTATTCTTGTTTTAGCGACAAGAGGGGAGCCGTGCGACCCTCGTAGGCGCTGGCTTGCCGGCGATGGCGTCCTGAAGATCGCCATCGCTGGCAAGCCCGCTCCTAAACAGGGTGTGCTCCCGCAGGTTCAGACCGTAAGTGTAGTGCCGATCCCTTTAACCGCGGTGACGACCGCGGAAGTAGTTGATCAGGCCCTGGGTCGAAGCATCCTCGGCGGAGGTTTCTTCGGCGCCGGTCAGACGGTTGTAGACGCCCTTGCCCAGCTCCTTGCCCAGCTCCACGCCCCATTGGTCGAAGGCGTTGATGCCCCAGATCACGCTCTGCACGAACACCTTGTGCTCATACATCGCCACCAGCGCGCCCAGGCGGCGCGGGCTGATCCGTTCGACCACAAGGGTGTTGCTCGGGCGGTTGCCCGGGATCACCTTGTGCGGCGCCAGTTTCTGCACTTCGGCTTCCGGCAGGCCTTTGTCGCGCAGTTCGGCTTCGGCTTCGCTGCGGGTCTTGCCGAGCATCAGCGCCTGGCTCTGGGACAGGCAGTTGGCGTACAGCCACTGATGGTGATCGGACACCGGGTTGAAGCTGACAATCGGCACGATGAAGTCAGCCGGGATCAGTTGGGTCCCCTGGTGCAGCAACTGGTGGTACGCGTGCTGACCGTTGCAGCCGACGCCGCCCCAGATCACCGGGCCGGTATCGGTGGACACCGGCGTGCCATCCTGGCGCACGCTCTTGCCGTTGGATTCCATGTCCAGCTGTTGCAAATGCTTGGTGATGTTACGCAGGTAGTGGTCGTACGGCAGGATCGCATGGCTCTGCGCGCCCCAGAAGTTGCCGTACCACACGCCCAGCAGGCCCAGCAGCACCGGCATGTTCGACTCGAACGGGGCATTCTGGAAGTGCTGGTCCATGGTGTAGGCACCGGACAGCAGCTCCTTGAAGTTGGACATGCCGATGGCCAGGGCGATGGGCAGGCCGATGGCCGACCACAGCGAGTAACGACCGCCGACCCAGTCCCACATCGGGAAGATGTTCTCTTCGCGAATACCGAAGGCCACCGCTGCCGCGTTGTTGCTCGATACGGCGATGAAATGGCGATACAGCTCGGCTTCCGAGCCACCCTGGGCCAGGTACCAGGCGCGGGCGGCCTGGGCATTCTTCAGGGTTTCGAGGGTATTGAAGGACTTCGACGAGACGATAAACAGCGTGGTCTCGGCGCGCAGCTTCATGGTCAGTTCGTGGAACTCACTGCCGTCGATATTCGCCAGGTAGTGGCAGCGCACGCCTTTATGGGCGTAGGACAACAGCGCTTCGGAGACCAGCTCCGGGCCGAGGAACGAGCCACCGATACCGATGTTCACCACGTCGGTGATCGGTTTCTCGGTGTAGCCACGCCATAGGCCGTCGTGGATGCGGCCGACCAGGTCAGTGATCTGGTTCAGCACCTTGTGCACGTCCGGCATGATGTTCACGCCGTTGACCGACAGCTTGTCGCCCACCGGGCGGCGGAGTGCGGTGTGCAGGGCCGGGCGGCCTTCGGAGGAGTTGACTGGCTCGCCGGCGTACAGGGCGTCGATCGCGCCTTTGAGATTCACTTCCTTGGCCAGGCCCACCAGCAGGTCGCGGGTTTCGCTGGTGATCAGGTTTTTCGAGTAATCGAGGAAAAGTCCGCAGCTGCTCAAGGTGAACTGGGAAAAACGCTGGGGATCGGCAGTGAACGCTTCGCGCATGCTGAAATCCTGCATGGCTTGGCGATGTTGATTGAGCGCTTGCCAGGCGGGCAGAGCGGTAACGTCATGAGGAGTGCGGTAGTACGCCATCGCTGCGGGTTTCCTTTTATTACGGGGACTGCCTTTAGGACACTTCAAAGCCCGGAACGTCCAGTCTTTCATCAAGGGCGGGTTCCGGACAGCGCTAACCATAGCGCAGGGCGATTACATTAAACCTAGCGTGTCGATATGTCTTGGCTTTGTCTGCGCTGTGGCCGGTACTTTTTTATACCGGCACAGCGAGGAGGGCAACTGGCGGGGGGATCAGAGGTTCAGGTGCAGGTTGTCGATGAGGCGGGTAGCGCCCAGATAGGCGGCGACCAGGATCACCACATCGCGGTCCTCGGGCGTGGCCGGGCGCAGGTTCACGCCCTGGCGCACTTCAAGGTAATCCAGGCGCAGCCCGGCGGCTTCGATCTGCCGAACCTGTTCGGCGCGCAGCGTGGCGAAATCGTGGTCACCGTCTTTGATGGCGGCGGCGATCTGGCCGAGGCTGCGGTACAGCACCGGGGCGATGGCGCGTTGCTCATCGCTGAGGTAACCGTTGCGCGATGAGAGCGCCAGGCCGTCATCGGCACGCACGGTCGGTTCGCCGATGATCTGGATCGGCATGTTCAGGTCATGGACCATGGCGCGAATCACCGCCAGTTGCTGGTAGTCCTTCTGGCCGAACACGGCCATGTCCGGCTGGACCATGTTGAACAGCTTGCTGACCACCGTCGCCACGCCCTCGAAGTGCCCGGGACGACTGGCGCCGCACAGGCCTTCGGACAACTGCGGGACGCTGACGCGGGTCTGGCCGCTCATGCCGCCGGGGTACATTTCCTCGACGGTCGGTGCGAACAGCAGGTTGCAGCCGGCTTGCAGGAGCTTTTCCTGGTCCGCGGCCAAGGTCCGCGGGTATTTGTCCAAGTCTTCGCCAGCGCCGAACTGCAGTGGGTTGACGAAGATGCTCGCGACGACGAAGTCAGCCTGTTGCGCGGCTTTGGTCACCAGGGTGGCGTGGCCGCTGTGCAGGTTGCCCATGGTGGGCACGAAGCCGATGCGTTTGCCGGCTTTACGGGCATGGGCGACGGCAGCCCGCAGTTCGCGGACGGTTTTTACGGTGTTCATGCAGAGAATCCGTGTTCGGCGCCGGGGAAGGTCACGCCTTTGACTTCGGCGACATAGGCGCTCAGCGCGGCGTGGATGCTGTCCTGGCCGGTCATGAAGTTTTTCACGAACTTCGGCACGCGGCCGGTGAGCGACAGGCCGAGCATGTCATGCAGCACCAAGACCTGGCCATCGGTGGCCGAGCCTGCGCCAATACCGATCACCGGCACTTTAACGGCCTGGGTGATTTCTGCTGCAAGTTCGCTGGGCACGCATTCGAGCAGGATCATCGCAACGCCCGCTTGTTCCAGGGCGATGGCATCGGCACGCATCTGGCGCGCCTGGGCTTCGTTGCGGCCTTGTACCTTGTAGCCGCCGAGGATGTTCACCGACTGTGGCGTAAGGCCCATATGTGCACAGACCGGCACCCCGCGTTCAGCCAGCAGGCGAATCGACTCGGCGAGCCACACGGCACCTTCCACCTTGATCATATGCGCACCGGCACGCATCAGCTTGGCGGCGTTATGGAAGGTTTGTTCGACGGTGGCGTAATCCATGAACGGCAGGTCGGCGATGATAAATGCGCCGTCGTTGCCGCGCTTGACGCTGGCGGTGTGATAGGCGAGTTCATCGGTGGTGACGGGCAGCGTGCTGTCATTCCCTTGAAGAACCATGCCCAGGGAGTCACCTACCAGCAACACTTCAACCCCGGCCTGGCAACTGGCTTGGGCGAAGGTGGCGTCATAGCAGGTGAGCATGGTGATTTTTTCACCTTTGAGCTTGAGGCTCTGCAAGGTGGTCAGGGTAATGTCTGGCATGAAAAGGGTCCTCGTTCAGGCGCTTGGAAACAGCGAGTAACGCGCGTGAGTCTTCGTTTATACAGGCGCACTGTCTTGAGAGCAGTGCTTATAAGGCCTGGATTGCGCCC
Source organism: Pseudomonas sp. GW821-FHT05D12 (assembly GCF_059419825.1). Taxonomy (NCBI): domain Bacteria; kingdom Pseudomonadati; phylum Pseudomonadota; class Gammaproteobacteria; order Pseudomonadales; family Pseudomonadaceae; genus Pseudomonas; species Pseudomonas sp. GW821-FHT05D12. The sequence continues at coordinate 67,274 of NZ_JBWKSN010000019.1, forward strand.
TTCAGCGCCGGGTTGGCGGCAGCGGGACGCCTATAGTCGTGAGGAGGACACGGGAAGTCAATTGGATGTGTTACCGCATTGTTACGATGGCGGTGTTACCGCTGTTACTGACGCGATTCAGCAAGTGGGAAGGGATTTTGAGGGCGTAGGTGAACAAAATGTGGGAGCTGGCTTGCCTGCGATGCAGGCGCCTCGGTCTTTCAGTGAAACCGAGGTGATGCTATCGCAGGCAAGCCAGCTCCCACATTGATTGAGTCAGTTTTGGGGCAAGCGTTCCAGACCGACAAACGGGCAGGCGGTCAGCAAGTCGTTGAGCGTTTGACCGTTGGGCATTTGCAGCGATGCGGGCGCTAGCTCAGCCAGCGGGTACAGCACAAACGCGCGCAGGTGCATCTGGTAATGGGGCACCTTGAGGCGCGGCTCGTCGATCAGGCGATCGCCAAACAGCAGGATGTCCAGGTCCAGTGTGCGCGGCCCCCAACGCTCGAGGCGCTCGCGGCCCTGATCGTTTTCGATGGCTTGCAGCGCATCCAGCAGCTGAAGGGGCGCCAAGCTGCTGTCCAGGGCCGCCACCGCGTTGGTGTAGCGCGGTTGGCCCGGGAGCAGGGAATCGCTTTGGTAAAACGCCGACACACCGGCGACGGTGGTCCCCGGTAGTTGTGCGAGCGCTTCGATGGCGCTGCGCAATTGCTGATCCGGGGCGGCCAGGTTACTGCCCATGCCGATGTAGATACGTTCCACGTTTATTCGCCTGCGGCGCCCGAGGCATCGGCGGCGCTGCGCTTGCGCTTGGTACCGCTGCGACGACGTTTCTTCGGCCCTTCGCCGGCGCTCTCGCCCTTGCTGCCAAGGTCGCGAATCATGTCGCGGCGCTGGCTTTCATTGGCGTCCTGGTAGTCGGTCCACCATTCACCCAGGCCATCGGTCTGCTCGCCGGCGCTTTCGCGCAACAGCAGGAAATCGTAGCCGGCACGGAAGCGCGGGTTGTCCAGCAGCAGGTCGGCGCGCTTGCCGCTGCGGCGTGGCAGGCGCTCCTGCATGTCCCAGATCTCGCGGATCGGCAGGGTGAAGCGTTTCGGAATGGCGATGCGCTGGCACTGCTCGGCGATCAGCTCATGAGCCGCTTCCTGCATGGCCGGAATCGGCGGCATGCCACGCTCTTGCAGGCGCAGTACGCGTTTGGGCAGGGCCGGCCACAACAGCGCGGCAAACAGGAACGCCGGGGTCACCGGTTTGTTCTGCTTGATGCGCAAGTCGGTATTGATCAGCGCTTCGCTGATCAGCGTGTGGGTGTACGTCGGGTTGTATTCCAACGCCTCGGCACTGGCCGGGAACAGCGGATCGAACAGCTGCAGGTCGACGAGCATTTCGAAGGTGTCGGCAGCGTAGCCCGAGAGGAACAGCTTGAGCACTTCCTCGAACAGGCGCGCCGAAGGAATCTCGCGCAGCATCGGTGCCAGGTCGCGGATCGGCGCGGCCGTGTGCTTTTCGATGCCGAAGTTGAGCTTGGCGGCGAAACGCACGGCCCGCAGCATGCGCACCGGGTCTTCCTGGTAGCGCTGCACCGGGTCGCCGATCAGGCGGATCAGGTTGTTGCGGATGTCGTGCACGCCATTGGCGTAATCGAGAATGCGCTCGCTGACCGGGTCGTAATACAGGGCGTTGATGGTGAAGTCGCGGCGCTGCGCATCTTCTTCCAGGGTGCCATAGACGTTGTCGCGCAGGATGCGCCCGCTTTCGTTGCGGGAAGACTGGTTGGTGTCTTCCTCTTCATCGTTTTGCGGGTGGCCGGCGCGGAAGGTCGCCACCTCAATGATTTCGCGGCCGAAGTGGATATGCACCAGCTTGAAGCGGCGGCCGATGATGCGCGCATTGCGAAACTCGGCACGGACCTGTTCAGGCGTGGCGCTGGTGGCGACGTCGAAATCCTTGGGTGTGATATTGAGCAACATGTCGCGTACGCAACCGCCGACCAGATAAGCCTGGTAGCCGGCGTTCTGCAAACGTTCGACGATGTTCACTGCATAACGGCTGAACTGAGCGCGCTGCAGCGAATGCTGGCTGCTATTGAGCACTTCAGGCGTGCTGCGTTTGTGTTGCGTACGACGCAAGGGAGAACGGAATGACTGGAACAACTTCTTCAGCATGGGATGCACTGTTTGAAGGAATGTTCGGCCATAACGAAGAATGACCGCATGATGGGCGGGGATTCTAGCATTTAGTCAGGGGATGGTGTAGGAACAAGCTGCAGGCCTTGCGCCATAAGCCTTAAATCGTCAAATGCTCGAGTTTTCATACGGAAACTACAAGGGGAGCCGAAGCTCCCCCAGAAGTAGTTGCGTGCTCTATTTTTATTATTGATTTCGGGCTTCTTGTTTTTGTTGATCGCCCTCGCCATGAAGCTTCACCTTCATGACACTCCCAATCGGGAGTCAAGAGCAAACGGATTGCTTTGGTCGCTGTGTTGCTGATCTAAGATCCAACCAGTTCAGGCTCTGCCTTAGGGCAGTTTTTGTTGTTCTCGGCCTGGTTGCGGGGCAAGCCCCAAATGCAACGCCTCTCCAAAAGAATCAGTTAGCTGCGCCTCCGCCGTGTTGTTTTTATTATGCGTGAGTCGATTCGTCTTATTTTTATTGTCTTGTACAAAGCTTGTTATTGTTTTTGTACTAAGCATATAGCAGGGTGCGTGCCAACTTTTGTGCCGCCCAGCAAAAGCAGGGGTTTGAGGCGGTTTTGGGTTTTCGACGGGCGAAAAAAAGCCGGGGCTTCGTTACCGTAAGCCCCGGCTTTTGTTACGTGAAAAATCAGCGGTAACAGTTTTTTCACATCTGAGGGTGTTACCTGTGGGGGCGCACCCTCAACTCTCGCTGGCCACCCCGGTCTTGCGCCGTGGGATGCCCAGGCGCTGGCGCCGTTCCCACAGGCACTTGCGGCTCACGCCCAGCTTGCGTGCCAGTTCGGTCTCGGTCATGTGGTCCTGGTGCTCAAGGACGAAATGCTGGAAGTAGTCTTCCAGTGACAAATCCTCCGTCGGCTCGTGGCTGGTATTGCTACCGCCGCCCTGTTGTGGGGCCAGGCCGATGAAGTCGTCATCCTCAAGGTCACTGAGCTCGATATCGATGCCCAGCAGCTCGGCGGAAATCTCCGGGCTCTCCGACAGAATCACCGCACGTTCGACCGCATTCTCCAGTTCACGCACGTTACCCGGCCACGAGTAATGCCGAATGGCCTGTTCGGCATCCGGGGCGAACTTGAGGTCGGTACGGTTGATGCGGGCGCTCTGGCGCAGCAGGAACGCGTTGGCGATCTCGTTGACGTCGGCGCCACGCTCGCGCAGGGCCGGCAGCTTGAGGGCGATCACGTGCAAGCGGTAATACAAGTCTTCACGGAACTGGCCGATCTTGGCCAGGCTCTTCAGGTCACGGTGCGTGGCTGCGATCAGGCGCACATCCACCTTCTGCGATTGCACCGAACCGACGCGGCGAATCTCGCCTTCCTGCAGCACGCGCAGCAAACGCGCCTGGGCTTCCAGGGGCAGCTCACCGATTTCATCGAGGAACAATGTGCCGCCGTCCGCCGCTTCGACCAAACCTGCACGGCCGGCGCTGGCGCCGGTGAACGCGCCTTTCTCGTGGCCGAACAGCTCGGACTCGATCAGCGATTCGGGGATCGCCGCGCAGTTCACCGAGATCATCGGTGCCTTGGCGCGCTTGGACAGGTTGTGCAGGGCGCGGGCTACCAGTTCTTTACCGGTACCCGACTCGCCCTGGATCAGTACATTGGAATCAGTCGGCGCGACCTTGCGGATCTTGCTGTACAGGTCCTGCATCGGTGGGCAGGAGCCGATGATGCCGATCTCGCCGTTACTGTTGTCGACCCCCGGCTTGTCGGCGCCGTTGGCCGCTTTACCGGCGGGGCGCTGTTCGGCAGGTGCGCTGCTGGCTGACTGGCGGTCACGCAGGATGCGGGCCACGGCCTGGAGCATTTCATCGTGGTCGAAAGGCTTGGCGATGTAGTCCACCGCGCCCATCTTCATGGAGTCCACCGCCGAGCGCAGGCTGGCGTAGCTGGTCATGATCAGCACCGGGGTGCCCTGGCCAAGCTTGATCAACTCGGTGCCAGGCGCGCCCGGCAGGCGCAGGTCACTGACAATCAGGTCGAACGTGGGAATGCTGAACCGCTCCTGGGCTTCCTGCACCGAGCCGGCTTCGCTGACCTGGTACTGATTACGTTCAAGCAGGCGACGCAAGGCAGAGCGGATAATGGTTTCGTCTTCGACGATCAAAATGTGCGGCATTGATTCAATTCTCTCGACGGTCTCAGTTCACAGCGGACGTCGCTTCGACATGACGCGGCAAGGTCACCCGAATACGGGTGCCGCGTTGGCTTTCGGTGTCAGCCGGGCTGTCGATGGTGATTTGTCCATAATGCTCTTCAACGATGGAATAGACCAGTGCAAGGCCCAGACCGGTACCTTCACCCGGATCCTTGGTGGTGAAGAAGGGTTCGAACAATCGGTCCATGATGTTCTGTGGAATGCCGCTGCCTTCATCCTCCACGATCAGGTCGACCGTGTGCTCGAAAGCCTCGCTCTTGACGCGTACCGCGCTGTGCGGCGGCGACGCGTCACGCGCGTTGGACAGCAGGTTGATCAGCACTTGGGCCAGGCGTTGTGAGTCGCCGTCGACCCAGTGGTCGGGGTCGCACAAGTTGAAGAACTGTACTTCGAAATTACGCCGGTTCAAGGCCAGCAGCCCAATGGCATCCTGCGCCACCTCGGCCAGGCACACGGCCTCGTCCTGATTCTGATGGGCTCCGGCATGGGCAAAGCTCATCAGCGACTGCACGATGCGCGAGACCCGCTTGGTCTGTTCGAGTATTTGCCCGCTGATCTCGGTGATTTCGCCGTCTTCCTCGCGCTCTTCGCGCAGGTTCTGCGCCAGGCAAGCGATACCGGTGATCGGATTGCCGATTTCATGGGCCACGCCTGCGGCCAGGCGACCGATGCTGGCCAGGCGCTCGGAGTGCACCAGTTTGTCTTCGAGCATCTGCGTGTCGGTCAGGTCTTCAACCAGCAGCACCAGGCCGCTGTTGCCGGGGGCCAGCGGCTCGTCGATGGCGGCTTTGTGCAGGTTGAGCCAGCGGGTCTGGCCGTCAAGGGCCAGGTGCTGCTTGTGCAAATGCTCGTCGGGCAGGTTGATAAAGCCTTGCAGCAGTTCTTTCCACGGATCGCCCAAGGTGTTGAGGCGCGAGCCGACCACCCGTTGTGCGGCGATGCCGGTGAGTTCTTCCATGGCCTTGTTCCACATCAGGATCTCTTGATCCTTGGCCAGCGAGCACACGCCCATCGGCAGTTCCTGCAGGGTCTGGCGGTGGTAGCGACGCAGGGCATCGAGTTCGGCGGCCAGTCCGGTGAGGCGTGAGTGGTAATCCTCCAGCCGGCTCTCGATGAAATGGATGTCTTCGGTGACGTAGTTTTCGCCGCCGGCCTTGTAGGGCAAAAAGGTTTCGACGATGTCCTGGGACACGCTGGGGCCCATCAGGCCGGACAGGTTGGCTTCAATACGGTCACGCAGGCGGCGCAAGGCATACGGGCGGCGCTCGTCAAACGGCAGGTAAAGGTCGCGCAGCGCCTGCTCGACCTCCTTTTGCGCGGCCTTGGCGCCCAGCGGCTTCGCCAGTTGCGTGGCGAACTCCTGGGGCGAGGCGGCATGCAGTTCGCGGCGCTGCGGGCGGCGCACGTTGTCTACTGCGCAGGCTTCGGCGGCGCTGGTCTCTTCGGGGCTGGCGTTGGTGAACAGCGAAATCAGGGTGAACATCAGCACGTTGGCCGCCAGCGAGGCAATCGCCGCCATGTGCCAGCTGGTGTCGTCCAGCACGTAGATCATGTTCAGCAGCGGGATGTAGAAGCCCTGCAGATTGCCGACCAGCGGCAGCAGCATGGTCACGAGCCACACCAGGATCCCGGCCAGCAGCCCGGCGATGAAGCCACGTCGATTGGCCGTCGGCCAGTACAGCACCGACAGCACTCCCGGCAGGAACTGCAAGGTCGCGACAAACGCGACGATGCCCAGGTTGGCGAGGTCTTGTCCGGCGCCGAGCAACAGATAGAACCCGTAGCCGGCCATGATGATGGCGACAATCAGCGCGCGGCGCGTCCACTTCAGCCAGCGGTAGATATTGCCTTCGGCTGGTGGCTGGTACAGCGGCAGCACCAGGTGATTGAGCGCCATGCCCGACAGCGCCAGCGTGGTGACAATGATCAGCCCGCTGGCTGCCGACAAGCCGCCGACATAAGCCAGCAGCGCCAGGGCCGGGCTGTTGGCGGCGATGCCGATGCCGAGGGTGAAGTATTCCGGATTGGTCGTTGCCCCGAGTTTGAGGCCGGCCCAGAGGATCAGCGGCACCGCCAGGCTCATCAGCAGCAGGAACAGCGGCAAGCCCCAGCTGGCGCTGACCAGCGAGCGCGGGTTGAGGTTCTCGGTGAAAGTCATGTGATACATGTGCGGCATCACGATGGCCGAGGCGAAGAACACCAGCAGCAGCGTGCGCCATGGACCTTCCTGCAGCGGCGTGTGCAGGGCGGCGAGGGCCGTCTGGTTTTGCAGCAGCCACAGTTCCAGCTGTTGCGGGCCATCGAACACGCCGTAGAGCGCATAAAGGCCGACACCGCCGATGGCGATCAGCTTGATCACCGACTCGAACGCAATCGCGAACACCAGGCCTTCATGCTTCTCGCGGGTGGCGATATGGCGTGAGCCGAAGAAAATCGTGAACAGCGTGATCAGCGCGCAGAAGGCCAGGGCGACGCGGTGCTGCACGGGCTCGCGGGTGAGGATGCTGATGGAGTCTGCCACCGCTTGAATCTGCAGGGCCAGCAAGGGCAGTACGCCGATCAGCATGAAAACGGTGGTCAGCGCGCCGGCCCAGGTGCTGCGAAAACGGAAGGCGAACAGGTCGGCCAATGACGACAGTTGATAGGTGCGGGTGATCTTCAGGATCGGGTAGAGCAGCACCGGCGCGAGCAAAAATGCGCCGGACACGCCCAGGTAACTGGACAGGAAGCCGTAGCCATACTGATAGGCCAGGCCCACCGTGCCATAGAACGCCCAGGCGCTGGCGTAGACGCCCAGGGACAAGGTGTAGGTCAGCGGATGGCGAATGATCGCCCGCGGAATCATTCCGCGCTCACTGATCCAGGCGACCCCGAACAGCGCCGCCAGGTAGGCGGCGCTGATCAGCAGCATCTGGGTGAGGCTAAAGCTCATCGGCATCTTTTTGGCTCTGCAGGATAAAGGTCACGACGATCAGGATCAGCCACAGCAGATATGGGCGGTACCAGGCGCCCGTGGCGTCGATCCACCAATCCATGATGGCGGGGGAAAACAGGTAGATCCCGACGACCAGCAGCAGGACCAATCGATAGATGTACATGTTGGCCTCTGATTGAAAAACTGCGGCGATGGTAACGGATGGTGGGCAAGCTGCAAGCGCCTTCAGCTCAATTGCGCTTCGGCCAACGTGAGTGTGCGCGGGATGCGGCTGGCATCCCACTGCGCAATGCCCCAATCCAGCAGCTCCCGTGGGCTGGTGTGGAGCAACTCGCTGCCGGGTTGCTGGCCGAGCGCGCGCAGGGCTCTCAATAGCAAAGGCGTGGCCTGGTCAGGTGTCAACGGCGGGGAGCGATAGGATTTGCCCAATTTGTTACCGTCCGGCTGGACAATCAACGGTACGTGAAGATAGCGCGGTTGGCGCAGGCCCAGCAGCTCCTGCAGATACAACTGGCGCGGCGTGGAGTCGAGCAGGTCGGCGCCGCGCACGATATCGGTCACCCCTTGCCAGGAATCGTCGAGGACCACGGCCAATTGATAGGCGTACAGGCCGTCACGGCGGCGGATGATGAAATCGCCTACATCGCGGCCCAAGTGCTGTCGGAATTCACCCTGAACGCGGTCAGTAAAGTGGTATTCCAGCTCAGGAACGCGCAGGCGAATGGCGGCATCTTGCTGGTCATGCCCGGCATTGCGGCACAGTCCCGGATAAATCCCGTTGTAGCCCTCCAGCTGTTTGCGCGAGCAGGTGCACGCATAGGCCAGGCCGTGGTTGAACATATCGTTCAGCACTTTGGCGTAGGCATCATGCCGCTCGCTTTGTCGGACCAATTCACCGTCCCACTCAAAGCCGTAGCTTTCCAGGGCGTGCAGGATCGCCGTTTGGGCGCCGGGCTCTTCACGTGGCGGGTCGAGGTCTTCCATGCGCATCAGCCAGCGGCCGTGGTTGGCGCGGGCGTCGAGGTAGGAGGCGAGGGCGGCGACCAGCGAGCCGAAGTGCAAATGGCCGCTGGGCGTGGGGGCGAAACGCCCGATATAAGTAGAGGCTGTCATGGGCCGGATACTACTGGAAAAGCAGTAAATTCCAGAAACAAAAATGGGGCGTTCGCACGCCCCATTTCTTTCAGCTCGGCGGGATTACTTGCCGACCTGTTTTTCCTTGATTTCAGCCAAGGTCTTGCAGTCTACGCAGAGGTCCGCGGTAGGGCGGGCTTCCAGGCGACGAATACCGATCTCGACGCCGCAGGATTCGCACCAGCCGTATTCTTCGTCTTCGATCAGTTGCAACGTCTTGTCGATTTTCTTGATCAGCTTGCGCTCGCGATCACGGGCGCGCAGTTCGAGGGCGAACTCCTCTTCCTGGCTGGCACGGTCGGCCGGGTCCGGGAAGTTGGCGGCTTCGTCCTTCATATGGTCAACCGTGCGGTCGACTTCCTGCATCAAGTCCTGCTTCCACTTCTTCAGGATATTGGAGAAGTGCTTGCGCATGGGCTCGCTCATGTACTCCTCACCCTTCGCCTCAACATAGGGTGTGAAGCCGCTGAGGCCTGAGGATTGTTGTTGCTTTGCTTGGGTGGACATGAATAGACCGCCTCTCACTCTTCTAATCCATTGCGCAGGATTGCAACGTCACCGACACCTGCCGGCCCTGCGGCTGCAAGCGGGCGAACTTACCAGATAGATTCAGGGTGCGCCACTCCCGGTTGTCGAGGGCCATCACGCCAGGGTTGCTGACAGCAGCAGCCCGCTATGGCTGGGTATGGATCGCCCTGCGTGTTGATTTTAGTCGTTTTACAAGCGCTTGCTGGCCCATCTTGAGCGGCCGAGCAGGCAATAGAACATGTTTTACGCCAGGGGTTCGGTAGAATCCTTATTTTGTCCTCACCGTTAAGGAAGGCTAATGGCTCAGCCCTACAGTGCGCGCAGTCGCGCCATCGAACCTTTTCATGTCATGGCGTTGCTGGCGCGAGCCAATGAGCTGCAGGCGGCCGGCCATGATGTGATCCACCTGGAAATCGGCGAACCGGATTTCACCACCGCCGATCCGATCATCCAGGCCGGCCAGGCAGCATTGGCCAACGGCAAAACCCGCTATACGGCGGCCCGTGGCCTGCCGGAGCTGCGCGAGGCCATCAGCGGCTTCTACCAGCAGCGCTACCGCCTGGACATCGATCCCGAGCGCATCTTGATTACCCCGGGCGGTTCCGGCGCCTTGCTGCTGGCCAGCAGCCTGTTGGTGGACCCCGGCAAGCATTGGCTGCTGGCTGACCCGGGTTACCCGTGCAACCGGCACTTCCTGCGACTAGTGGAAGGGGCGGCGCAGTTGGTGCCGGTGGGCCCCGATGTCCGTTATCAACTGACCGCCGACCTGGTTGCCAGGCATTGGGACCAGGACAGTGTGGGTGCTCTGGTGGCCTCGCCGGCCAACCCCACCGGCACGATCCTCACGCGGGATGAATTGGCGGGGCTGTCCAGTGCCATCAAGGCCCGTAACGGCCATTTGGTCGTGGACGAGATTTATCACGGCCTCACCTACGGCACCGACGCCGCCAGCGTGCTGGAGGTCGATGATGAAGCGTTTGTCCTGAATAGTTTTTCGAAGTATTTCGGCATGACCGGCTGGCGCCTGGGGTGGCTGGTGGCGCCACCGGCAGCCGTCGGTGAATTGGAGAAGTTGGCGCAGAACCTGTACATCAGCGCGCCCAGCATGGCCCAGCATGCGGCATTGGCCTGCTTTACCCCGCAAACCCTGAGCATTCTGGAAGAGCGCCGCGCCGAATTCGGCCGCCGCCGTGACTTCCTGCTGCCAGCGTTGCGCGAACTGGGCTTCGGCATCGCCGTCGAGCCGGAAGGGGCGTTCTACCTGTACGCCGACATCAGCGCCTTCGGCGGTGATGCCTTCGCGTTCTGCCGACACTTCCTCGAAACCGAGCATGTCGCGTTTACGCCCGGGCTGGACTTCGGCCGTTATCAAGCCGGTCACCATGTGCGCTTTGCCTACACGCAAAACCTTGATCGGCTACAAGAAGCGGTGGAGCGGATCGCCCGTGGCCTGCGGAGCTGGCAAGGCTGATGCGTTTTTATCCTCCCCTCGAAGAAGCGCGCCTGATTCGCCGATACAAGCGTTTTCTCACCGATATCGAGACCGTTACCGGCGAATTGCTGACCATTCACTGCCCCAACACCGGTTCGATGCTCAATTGCATGGTCGAGGGCGGGCAGGTCTGGTTCAGCCGTTCCAATGACCCCAAGCGCAAATTGCCGGGCACCTGGGAAATCGCCGAAACGCCCCAGGGCCGGCTGGCCTGTGTCAACACCGCGCGCGCCAATCAGCTGGTCGAAGAGGCGTTGCTGGCCGGGGTGATTGTCGAGCTCAATGGCTTTACTGCATTGAAGCGCGAAGTGCCTTACGGCCAGGAGAAAAGCCGCATCGACTTTCGCCTGGATTACCCGAATGGCGCGGCCTATGTCGAGGTCAAGAGCGTGACCCTGGGTTTCGATGACACTCCCGTTGCCGCCTTCCCCGATGCAGTCACCCAGCGCGGCGCCAAGCATTTGCGCGAATTGGCGCACCTGGCGCGTGACGGCGTGCGCGCGGTGCAGCTGTATTGCGTCAATCTCTCCGGCATTGACGCAGTGCGCCCGGCGGTGGAGATCGACGCCGCCTATGCCGCGGCCTTGCGTGAGGCAAAGGCGGCGGGCGTCGAGGTGCTGGCGTATGGCGTGAAGGTTACGCCTGAGGAAATCTTCGTTGACCGTCGACTGGAGGTGCTGCTCGACTAGAGTTGCACCCACAGCCCCTGTTCGTCTTCGCGGCCGGGCAGGGCGGTAAGGCTTGCGCCTGCGCAGGGTCCGGCGATGCACTCGCCGCTTTCGATCAGGAACAGCGCACCGTGGGTCGCGCACTGGATCAGGCTGGCACTGGTGTCGAGGAAGCGGTCGGGCTGCCATTCCAGCGGAATTCCGCGATGGGGGCAGCGGTTGATATAGAAGTAGGCAACGCCGTCGCGGCGCACTGCCAGCAGCTTGCAGCCGTCCAGATCAAACCCCAGGCTGGAGTTGGGGGCGAGAGCGTCGGAGGGGCAGAGAAACTTCATTTCAATCCTTAAGTGCCTTGACGTGCAAATGCAAACAATTATCAAATGCCGGCTTCGCCCGTCAGCTGACCGGGTGCTTGGTTCGATGTTCGGCAGGAGTTACCTGTCACATCACCGAGTGCTCGAAAGGCCCTGCCCTTGGAAGGAAACCCTGTTATGCGCCTGAGTGCCAGCGCTATTGCGCTTGTTGTCGGACTGCTGGTCAACCACGGGGCGCAAGCCTCTGAACTGCCTCAACGTTGGGTGAGTGCCGGTGGGGCGCTGTCGGAGTGGGTGACGGCCCTGAGCGGTGAGTCGAAGCTGGTGGGGGTGGACACCACCAGCCAGCATCCGGAATCGCTCAAAGCGTTGCCGAGCATTGGCTATCAGCGCCAGTTGTCCGCTGAAGGCATTCTCAGCCTGCGTCCACAGGTGCTGGTAGGGACCGACGAAATGGGGCCGCCGCCGGTGCTGGCGCAAATCCGCAGCGCAGGCGTGCAGGTGGAGATGTTCTCGGCGGAACCGGACCTCCCGGCCCTCAAAGGCAATCTCCAGCACCTGGGTAAGTTGCTGGGCAACCCGGCCAAGGCCGATGAATTGTTTACCGAATATGAGCAAGCCCTTGATCAACAGAAACGCTGGGTTGCCAAGGCCCAGGCCACGCAAAAGGCGCCGGGTGTGTTGGTGTTGATTGGCCACGCCGGCGGTAAATCGCTGATCGCGGGCAGGGACACTGCCGCTGACTGGGTGTTGCGGCAGGCGGGCGGGCACAACCTGGCGACTCATAATGGTTACAAGCCGTTTTCGCTGGAGTCGCTGGCGGGGTTGAGCCCTGATGTGTTGGTGTTCGCTGATCGTGCCCTGACCGGCGACGCGGCACGCGCGGCGTTGTTCAAGGAGAATCCGATCCTTGCCTCGACGCCGGCGGCCAAGAATGGGCGAGTGTTTGAGCTGGACCCGACCTTGCTGGTCGGCGGCTTGGGGCCGCGTCTGCCGCAAAGCCTGGTAGAGCTGTCCGCCGGGTTCTATCCCGCCCAGGCTAAAGCCGCCCCATGACCACTCTGGTTAAACCGCGAACGTTATTTATCGGGCTGACGATACTGTGCGCCCTCGCGACTTGGCTATCCCTGGCGCTGGGGCCTGTGAGCCTGCCCTTGCTGGATACGCTGAAGGCGGCGCTGCGATTGATCGGGGTGCCGATCCAGGCGCAAGGGTTGGAGCAGGCGGAGCTGATCCTGGGGCAGATTCGTCTGCCGCGAACCTTGCTGGGGCTGGCTGTCGGCGGTGTATTGGCATTGTCGGGCGTGGCCATGCAGGGACTGTTTCGCAACCCGCTGGCGGATCCGGGCTTGGTGGGGGTTTCCAGTGGTGCGGCGCTGGGCGCAGCAGTGGCGATTGTCGGGGGGTCGTTTTTCGGCGGCTTGCCGGATGCCTTCGGGCCTTACCTGTTGTCGTTGTGTGCATTCCTCGGTGGCCTGGGGGTGACCGCGCTGGTCTATCGACTGGGTCGGCGTAACGGCCAGACCAATGTCGCCACGATGCTGCTCGCCGGTATCGCGCTGACGGCCCTCGCGACCTCGGTGGTCGGCTTGTTCACTTACCTGGCCGAGGACGCGACCCTGCGCACCCTCACATTCTGGAATCTGGGCAGCCTCAATGGCGCCAGTTATTCGCGGCTGTGGCCTCTGTTGCTGGTGAGCGCCGGCGTAGCACTGTGGTTGCCGCGCCGCGCGAAGGCGCTGAATGCCTTGCTGCTGGGCGAGTCGGAAGCGAGCCACCTCGGGATTGATGTCGAACGGCTCAAGCGCGAGTTGGTGTTCTGCACCGCGTTAGGAGTAGGCGCAGCGGTGGCCGCGGCGGGCATGATCGGCTTCGTGGGGTTGGTGGTGCCGCACCTGGTGCGCCTGTTGGCGGGGCCGGATCATCGCGTGCTGTTGCCGGCTTCGGTGTTGGCGGGCGCCAGCCTGCTGCTGTTTGCCGACCTGGTCGCGCGCCTTGCCTTGGCGCCGGCTGAATTGCCGATCGGTATTGTCACTGCATTTATCGGTGCGCCGTTTTTTCTGTACCTGTTGTTGCGGGGGCGTGCCTGATGCTGCGTGTCGAAGATCTGCATATCCGTCGCGGCAGCAAGACGGTGTTGGCGGATATCACTCTCGATCTGTTGCCGGGCCAGGTGCTCGGCGTACTCGGCCCCAACGGTGCGGGCAAGAGTACGTTGCTCGGCGCATTGTGCGGTGAGCTGCATCCCGACCAGGGCAAGGTGTGGCTGGACCAGCAAGCACTCAAAGACTGGACCGGCGCACAGCGCGCGCAGCGCTTGGCGGTATTGCCGCAAAGCTCGACCCTGGACTTTGCTTTTCGCGTGGAGGAAGTCGTCGGCATGGGGCGTTTGCCGCATCAGACCGGCCGCACGCGCGATGACGAGATTATCGACGCGGCGCTACAGGCTGCGGATGTCGGCCACTTGAGCGGTCGCAGTTACCTGGCGTTGTCTGGTGGCGAGCGTCAGCGCGTCCACCTGGCGCGGGTGCTGGCGCAGCTATGGCCAGGCGAGACGGGGCAGACGTTGCTGCTGGATGAGCCCACTTCAATGCTGGACCCGTTACATCAACACACCACGTTGCAGGCGATTCGCACCTTTGCTGATCGCGGCGCGGCGGTGCTGGTGATTCTGCATGACCTGAATCTGGCGGCACGTTATTGCGACCGGATTTTGCTGCTGGAGCAGGGCCGACCGCATGCGCTGGACACGCCGGAACAGGTGATGCGTCCGGAGCCGCTGAAAGCCGTGTTCGGCTTGGATGTGTTGGTGCAGCCTCATCCTGAGCGGGGGCATCCCCTGATCATCGCCCGCTGAACGGTATGGCAGGCAGCTTTCTGCAGGCAAAAAAAGACCCGGCAAGAGCCGGGTCAAATAACCGTGATTAGCCTGATGAGGAGATAATCTGAGAGTCCGAACCAATGGTCTTTCAGTTATCGGCTGATCTCGCGACCAGTTGTGATAATCATAACGATTCTCATTTGAGAGTCAATGCTTGTTTTGGGTCGCTTCGAATTTTTCCTCAAACAATCGTTCGAAATGCCTGTAATTGTTGGGCTTGCTGACTGATCTAATTTCTCTGCCGTGCCGAGAGGGCGTCCAGCTGGCGGTTCAACGCCTCCTTGCGCTCGGCCGGAATGTCGTTCCAGTGCACATCCATCAAGGCCCCTTCGATTGCATACAGCAGCACTTTCGAAGCCCGGAACCCGCGCGTTCTCACTGCTCGATAGGCATCCACAGCCCCCAGGCGGCGCAAGTCGGACGCACTGTGGATGCCCACCGCATGCAGCCACTGTGCAGACGTCTTGCCGAGGTTTTTCAGGTGTTGCAGCTCATCATTCATCAAGCCTCCTTGCGACGGCCGAATGGTGCGGTGGGTATCGTGACCAGGCAAGCCTGAAAAGGAGTGTAGCGCTCAGTAGGAAAAGCGTAGTTCTTTGGTCAGGAACGGCCTAAAAGCTTATAAGAATGACGCGGGGATTTTGACGGCGGGCAGGTGCAAGGTCCTTGGTACGTGGGTGCGTACCAAGGTCCGGGAGGACAATGTCTACTTGGTGCGGTAGCGCAGGCGAGTGCCGAAATTGACCGACATGAGGATCTCGTCGGCGGTCAGTTCAGGTGGGAAGTAGGTGCCCGAGATTTGCGCATGCGCCAGGCTGGCGCCTTCCAATGAGCAGTCACGCAAATCCAGGCCGCGCAGGTCGGCGGAGCGGAAGTATGCGTCGGTGAAATCCACGCCGACGGCATTCAGCTCGCGCAGGTCCAAGCCGCGGAAGTCGCCGCCACGCATGTCGATCGCCCCTTCTTTTGGGCGTTCCTGATTGAAGCCGCGGATATCGTCTTTATGCAGGAGCGAGTAGAGCGGTGTATCGAGAAGCTTGGGCTGACTCATGACGGCGACTCCTGTTGGATTTATGACGCCATTATAGTGCCACTATTGCTTGGTCGTGCGCCCAAGTAGACGACACGACCAAGAAATTTTTCTTACAGGCCCGGCAAGCGCTGACGAATATGCGCGACCAAGGCATCCAGTGTCCCGCTTTCATTGGTCTCGACGCGTTTGCTCAGCAGCAGTTCTTCGGCCGTCAGTGGGTCACGATTGGCCTGCTGTTCTTCGATTACCGCCAGCGTTGCGTCAGACGGATCGTTCTTGTCTGCCTGACGTTGTGCCAGCCAGGCGCTGATAACGGCTTGAGGTGCGTTGCAATCCAGGATCAGGAAAGGCGCGCCAGTGGCCTCGGCAACCTTGGCCGCTGCGTCGCGCTGTTCGCGTTTGAGGAAGGTTGCATCCAGCACTACCGGGTAGCCAGCACGCAATACGATGTCGGCGATTTCATTCAGGCGTGCGTAGGTGGCGGCGCTGGCATCCGCGGCATAAATGCCGGCCTGTGGCGTGTTTTCCACGTGTTGCTCGCCGAACAGGCGCTTGCGCTCCACATCCGAACGCAGGCGCACCGCCCCCAGTGCTTCGACCAGGCGCATGGCGACGTGGCTTTTGCCGACCGCCGATACACCGTGGGTGATCGCCAGGAAACGCGACGGAATGGTGCTGTAGCTTTCGGCCAGGTTGGCGTAGTTACGGTACTGGCGCAGGGTAGTGGCGCGCTGCACCGGGCTTGCCTCGCTCGGCATGCTGAACAGCGAGATCTTGGCGCGAACGAGCGCACGGTAGGCTTTGTAGAAGTTCAGGACTTCGAGGCCCTGATAGTCGCCGGTCAGTTCCAGGTACTGGCTGATAAAGCGCCGCGCCAGCGACTTGAGGCCACGGTCTTCCAGGTCCATCGCCAGGAAGCCAGTGTCGGCGTACACATCGGTGAAACGGAACGGTTCGTTGAACTCGATGCAGTCGAAAATAACCACGTGGCCATCGATCAAGGTGGCGTTGCCCAGGTGGATATCACCGTGACATTCGCGGGTGAAGCCTTCCAGCTTGCGTTGTGCCAGCAATGGCTTGAGGCGCTCGAAGCTGCTTTCGGCCCAGGCTTGCAGTGCTTCGAGTTGGTCCAGGTCGGCCTTGTCGCTGAGGAACGGGCGGATCTGGTCGAAGTTCTGCCGGACCGGTGCCATCACTTCGTCCGGCGTGCCGGCTGGGTGATCCTGCGGGACTTTCGGCGCGGTAAGGTGGAAGTGCGCGATCTGTTTGGCCATTTCATCGATGTGTGCGCTGGTCAGTTCGCCATTGGCCTGCAGGGTGCTGAGCAGTTGGCTTTGCGGGAACTGACGCATTTTCAATGCGTATTCGATGACCGGGCCGTCGCCGCCCAATTGCGGGGCTTCGGCCGTGCCGGTGATTGGCAATACTTCAAGATACAAATCTTCGGTCAGGCGCTGGTTGAGGCGCAGTTCTTCCTTGCAGAAGTGACCCCGGTCGTCCAACTGGGTGAAGTCCAGGAAGCCGAAGTTCATCGGCTTCTTCAATTTATACGCATAAGGACCGGTCAGGATGACCCATGAAATATGGGTCTCGATGACGTGGAACGCTTCTACCGGATGGGGGTATAAAGCCGGGTTTTGCAGGGCGGCGATCAGGGACTGGCTCACGGGCGATCCTTCAGAGTCTGGAGAAAAACATGGCGGGCATTATGGCTGCTGCGGCCGGTCGTGCAAACCGCTGTCCGGCTCATGTTGATCAGCCATAAAGTGCGTATAATCCGCCGCCATGACTCGAACCCGATCTCCCCGTTCCCGTAAAAAACCTCCTTCGCGTGGCCTGAGCCCATGGCTGGGCTGGGCGCTCAAGCTCGGCCTGGTGGGCCTTGTGGTGCTTGCCGGCTTCGCCGTTTACCTCGACGCCGTGGTCCAGGAGAAGTTCTCCGGCAAGCGCTGGACCATTCCGGCCAAGGTGTACGCACGCCCGCTGGAATTATTCACCGGCCAGAAGCTGAGCAAGGATGACTTCCTCACCGAACTCGATGCCCTGGGCTACCGCCGTGAACCCGTGAGCAACGGTCCGGGCGCTGCGGCTGTCAGCGGCAATACCGTCGACCTCAATACCCGTGGCTTCCAGTTCTATGAAGGCCTGGAAAAAGCCCAGCCGGTGCGCGTGCGTTTTTCCGGTGACTATGTAGCCGAGCTGTCATCGCTCAATGGCTCGAAGCTGCCGGTGGTGCGCCTCGAACCGCTGATGATCGGCGGGATTTACCCGAAGAATCTTGAAGATCGCATCCTGATCAAGCTGGATCAGGTGCCGCCGTATCTGCTCGAAACCCTGGTTGCTGTCGAGGACCGCGATTTCTACAGCCACTGGGGCGTGTCGCCGAAGTCGATTGCCCGCGCCATCTGGGTCAACACGTCTGGCGGCAAGATGACTCAGGGCGGCAGTACGCTGACCCAGCAGTTGGTGAAGAACTTCTATCTCACCAACGAGCGCAGCCTGACCCGTAAGCTCACGGAAGCCATGATGGCGATGCTGCTTGAATTGCATTACAGCAAGCAGGAAATCCTCGAGGCTTACCTCAATGAGGTCTTCGTCGGCCAGGACGGCCAGCGCGCAGTGCACGGTTTCGGTCTGGCCAGCCAGTTCTTCTTTGGCCAGCCGCTGTCCGAGCTGAAGCTGCATCAGGTCGCGTTGCTGGTGGGCATGGTCAAGGGGCCTTCCTACTACAACCCGCGTCGCAATCCTGAGCGTGCGCTGGAGCGCCGCAACCTGGTGCTCGATGTGCTTGAGCAGCAGGGCGTGGCCACCGCGGAACAAGTCGCTGCAGCCAAGAAAATGCCACTGGGTGTGACTACCCGCGGCAAACTGGCCGACAGCTCCTTCCCGGGCTTTATCGACCTGGTCAAGCGCCAGTTGCGTGAAGACTACCGTGACGAAGACTTGACCGAAGAAGGCCTGCGGATCTTCACCAGTTTCGACCCGATCCTGCAGATGAAGGCCGAAGCCTCGGTCAACGACACCTTCAAGCGCCTGACCGGTCGCAAAGGCTCCGACGAAGTCGAGGCCGCCATGGTCGTGACCAACCCGGAAACCGGTGAAGTCCAGGCCATGATCGGCAGCCGCCAGGCCAGTTTTGCCGGTTTCAACCGTGCACTGGATGCGGTACGGCCGATCGGCTCGCTGGTCAAGCCGGCCGTCTACCTGACCGCGCTGGAAAAGCCGAGCAAATACTCGCTGACCAGTTGGCTGTCGGACGATCCGCTGTCGGTCAAAGGGGCCGATGGCCAGGTGTGGACGCCGCAGAACTTCGACCGTCGCTCCCACGGTACGGTGTTCCTGTACCAGGGGCTGGCGCATTCCTACAACATCTCCACCTCCCGGCTCGGCCTGGAAGTGGGCGTGCCGAACGTCCTCAAGACGCTGGCGCGCCTGGGCATCACCCGCGAGTTCCCGGCTTTCCCGTCGATCCTGCTGGGCGCTGGCGCAATGACGCCGATGGAAGTGGCGACCATGTACCAGACCCTTGCCAACGGTGGCTTCAATACGCCGATGCGCGGGATCCGCAGTGTGCTGACCGCCGAAGGCGAGCCGCTCAAGCGCTATCCCTTCCAGATCCAGCAGCGGTTCGACGCAGGCTCCATCTACCTGATCCAGAACGCCATGCAGCGCGTGATGCGCGAAGGTACCGGCAGTTCGGTCTATAAGGTGCTGCCGTCCAACCTGACGTTGGCGGGCAAGACGGGTACCAGTAACGACTCGCGCGACAGCTGGTTCGCAGGCTTCGGCCAGGACGTGCTGGCAGTGGTGTGGTTGGGGCGCGACGACAATGGCAAGACGCCGTTTACCGGTGCGACCGGTGCGCTGCAGGTCTGGACCAGTTTCATGCGCAAGGCCGACCCGCTGCCGCTGAACATGCCGCAGCCGGACAATATCGTGCAGGCCTGGATTGATCCGCACACCGGCCAGGGCTCTGACGCCAACTGTCCGGGCGCGGTGCAGATGCCGTATATTCGCGGCAGCGAACCACCACCCGGCGCCGCATGCGGTGGCAGTGCCCCTGCTGACGCGGAATCGGTGATGGATTGGGTCAAGGGCTGGATGAATTAAGCAAAGAGGGTTTCAAGTGAACAAGTGGTGGATTCCAGCTATTACAGCTCTGGCTTTGCTCAATGGTTGCGCCAGCGTGCAGCGCGGCTCCATTCCCGTGGTGGACTCGAGCACCGCTGTCTCCAATAACGACCGGATCTCGGCCAACGGCGGGTTCCGCCAGACCGTGACCACGCGTCCTGCCCAGGCCGCCACCCAGGCTGTGCCGCAGGATTCGGGCGTGGTGGTGATGGTGCCGGGCGCCGGGGCGGCTACCTCCGCGCCGATCAGCGCCGAGCCGTGGACCCCGGGGCCGAGCACTTCGGGCCCGATCGACACCGCGCCGGTCCAGGCGGCGCCGATCAATCAGGGCACCTACAACATGCCGTCGACACCCAGCGGCATCCCGTCATCGTCCAGCGCTGGCGGCCTGTCGGCTGACGAGCAACTGGATGGGCCGGTACTGGCCTTGCTGACCACCGCCCAGCAACAACAGGCCGGTGGCGACTTGAACGGTGCATCATCGAGCCTGGAGCGCGCCCAGCGTGTGGCGCCGCGCGAGCCGCAAGTGCTGTATCGCCTGGCTCAGGTACGCATGGCCCAGGGCGACGCACCGCAAGCCGAACAGTTCGCCCGTCGTGGCCTGACCCTGGCCAATGGGCGTCCCGACCTGCAAGCCAGCCTGTGGGCCCTGATAGGCGATGCACGGGCTGCGCAGGGCGACGCTGCCGGTGCTGCCCAGGCACGTCAGAAAGCCAAGGTCAGCCTCTGATGGATGCACGTTTTCCAGCGATTGCCGAACAGTTATTGCTGATCGAGCGCGAATTGCGCGTGCAAGGCTGGTGGGATGAAGTGCCCCCCAGCCCCGAGGCGCTCAGCAGCGTCGAGCCGTTCTCGGTGGACACCCTGGACTTTCATCAGTGGCTGCAGTGGATCTTCCTCGTGCGCATGAAGCAGATCCTCGAGCAGGACCTGCCACTGCCCAACGCATCCGGGATCCTGGAGATGGCCGAGATGGTCTATGCCGACCGTCCGTTGCAGAGCCTCGGATTGCGCAATGCGCTGAAAAAGTTCGACCAATTGATCGTCGACGCTCGTTAATTGCCTGACTGTCGGGTTTTCCGGCAGTCTTGCGCACATTTCTACCGCTTGACGACATTCAGGCGAGTTTTATCCCTCCTCAACGCTCTTTCTTCTACGTTCTCATGCGCTTAGTTGGAAAAAAGCGCAATTATTGCTTGACTTGAAGGGGCTGAAACAGAAGAATCCAAAGTCCGCTGTATCGGGACTGCCAGAAGCAGACCCGCTCAGCAGATCATGAGGCGCACATCCGCGCCGACCTGTTACACCCGCAACGCGTTACCTCGCGCTGGGTGGGAAAAGCCCGCAACACTTGGGACGATCCCAATACTTGCTCAGTCAGTGCTGACGTAGTCGGCGACCACCGTCGCTCATGCTCTGTTGAGAAGTAAACCTATTAAGACCCGTCGGTTTTCAACGGACGGTATTCTGGCGTTTTAGAGGTGAACAACGTGGAGCTTTTATCTGGCGGTGAGATGCTCGTCCGCTTTTTGCGTGACGAAGGCGTCGACTATATCTACGGGTACCCAGGTGGTGCTCTGCTGCATGTCTACGACGCACTGTTCAAGGAACCGGCTGTTACCCACATCCTGGTTCGCCACGAACAAGCTGCTACCCATATGGCTGACGGTTATGCCCGTGCCACCGGTAAAGCCGGTGTGGTACTGGTAACGTCCGGCCCAGGCGCGACCAATGCCATTACCGGCATCGCGACTGCTTATATGGACTCCATCCCGATGGTGATCATTTCCGGCCAGGTCGCCAGCACCATGGTGGGTACCGATGCATTCCAGGAAACCGACATGATCGGTATCTCCCGGCCGATCGTGAAACACAGCTTTATGATCAAGCATGCGTCGGAAATCCCGGAAGTCATGAAGAAGGCCTTCTACCTCGCTCAGTCCGGTCGCCCGGGTCCTGTGGTGGTCGATATCCCGAAGGACATGACCAACCCTGCGGAAAAATTCGAATACGTGTTCCCGAAGAAAGCCAAGCTGCGCTCCTACAGCCCGGCTGTTCGTGGGCACTCGGGCCAAATCCGCAAGGCGGCAGAAATGCTCCTGGCGGCCAAGCGCCCGGTGCTGTACTCGGGCGGTGGCGTGATTCTGGGCGGTGGTTCTGCACCTCTGACCGAGCTTGCCAAGCTGCTTAACCTGCCGGTGACCAACACCTTGATGGGCCTCGGCGCGTTCCCGGGCACGGACCGTCAGTTTGTCGGCATGCTCGGCATGCACGGCAGCTACACCGCCAACCTGGCCATGCACCACGCCGACGTGATCCTGGCAGTCGGCGCACGGTTCGATGATCGGGTGATCAACGGCGCGAGCAAATTCTGCCCGAATGCCAAGATCATCCATATCGACATCGATCCGGCGTCCATCTCCAAGACCATCAAGGCCGACGTGCCGATCGTGGGTCCTGTTGAAAGCGTGCTGACCGAAATGGTTGCTGCGCTCAAGGACATCGGCGAGACGCCGAACAAGGAATCCGTTGCCAGTTGGTGGAAGCAGATCGACGAATGGCGCGGTGATCGCGGCCTGTTCCCTTACGACAAGGGCGACGGCAGCATCATCAAGCCACAAACCGTGATCGAAACCCTGTGCGAAGTGACCAAGGGCGACGCCTTTGTGACCTCCGACGTGGGCCAGCACCAGATGTTCGCGGCGCAGTACTACAAGTTCGACAAGCCTAACCGCTGGATCAACTCCGGTGGCCTGGGCACGATGGGCTTTGGTTTCCCTGCGGCGATGGGTGTGAAGCTGAGCTTCCCGGACACTGACGTTGCGTGCGTCACCGGTGAAGGCAGTATCCAGATGAACATCCAGGAGCTGTCGACGTGCCTGCAATACGGCCTTCCGGTGAAGATCGTCTGCCTGAACAACGGCGTGCTGGGCATGGTTCGTCAATGGCAGGACATGAGCTACAACAGCCGTCACTCCCATTCCTACATGGAATCGTTGCCGGATTTCGTCAAATTGGTTGAAGCCTATGGCCACGTCGGCATTCGCATCACCGATCTGAAAGATCTGAAGCCGAAGATGGAAGAGGCGTTCGCCATGAAGGATCGCCTGGTGTTCATCGATATTCAGGTGGATACCAGCGAGCACGTCTACCCGATGCAGATCAAAGACGGCTCTATGCGCGACATGTGGCTGAACAAGACGGAGCGTACTTAATCATGCGGCACATTATCTCCCTGCTTCTGGAGAACGAACCCGGCGCTCTGTCTCGTGTTGTCGGCCTGTTTTCGCAACGCAACTACAACATCGAAAGCCTGACCGTGGCCCCGACCGAAGACCCGACCCTGTCGCGCCTGACGTTGACTACTGTTGGCCACGATGAGGTGATCGAGCAGATCACCAAAAACCTCAACAAGCTGATCGAAGTGGTCAAGCTGGTCGACTTGTCGGAAAGTGCCCACATCGAGCGCGAGCTGATGCTGGTTAAGGTCAAGGCCACGGGCGCCCAACGTGCCGAGATCAAGCGTACTACCGACATCTATCGCGGGCAGATCGTCGATGTGAGCGCCAGCGTTTATACCGTTCAATTGACCGGTACTAGCGACAAACTGGACAGCTTCATCCAGTCGATCGGGACGGCCTCGATTCTGGAAACTGTACGCAGTGGTGTCACCGGGATTGCCCGTGGCGACAAAGTACTCAGCATCTAACCCAATTAGTGAATGGCCTCACGGCCTGGATATATAGAGGAACCTCATGAAAGTTTATTACGATAAAGATTGTGACCTGTCGATCATCCAGGGCAAGAAAGTCGCCATCATCGGCTACGGCTCCCAGGGTCACGCGCAAGCTTGCAACCTGAAAGATTCCGGCGTTGACGTGACTGTTGGCCTGCGTAAAGGCTCGGCCACCGTTGCCAAGGCTGAGGCCCATGGCCTGAAAGTGACTGACGTTGCTTCCGCCGTTGCTGCTGCCGACCTGGTCATGATCCTGACCCCGGACGAGTTCCAGTCCGCGCTGTACAAGAACGAAATTGAGCCGAACATCAAGAAGGGCGCCACCCTGGCCTTCTCCCACGGCTTCGCGATCCACTACAACCAGGTGGTGCCACGCGCTGACCTCGACGTGATCATGATCGCACCGAAAGCACCGGGCCACACCGTGCGTTCCGAGTTCGTCAAGGGCGGCGGTATCCCTGACCTGATCGCGATCTACCAGGACGCTTCGGGCAACGCCAAGAACGTTGCACTGTCCTACGCTGCTGGCGTGGGTGGCGGTCGTACCGGCATCATCGAAACCACCTTCAAGGACGAGACTGAAACCGACCTGTTCGGTGAACAAGCCGTTCTGTGCGGCGGTACTGTCGAGCTGGTCAAGGCCGGTTTCGAAACCCTGGTTGAAGCTGGCTACGCGCCGGAAATGGCCTACTTCGAGTGCCTGCACGAACTGAAACTGATCGTTGACCTCATGTACGAAGGCGGTATCGCCAACATGAACTACTCGATCTCCAACAACGCTGAATACGGCGAGTACGTGACGGGTCCGGAAGTGATCAACGCCGAATCCCGCCAGGCTATGCGCAACGCCCTGAAACGTATTCAGGACGGCGAATACGCCAAAATGTTCATCAGCGAAGGCGCTACCGGCTACCCTTCGATGACCGCCAAGCGTCGTAACAACGCCGCTCACGGTATCGAAGTCATCGGCGAGCAACTGCGCTCCATGATGCCGTGGATCGGTGCCAACAAGATCGTCGACAAAGCCAAGAACTAAGTCGCACGCATCAAGAGAAAACGCGGCTTAGGCCGCGTTTTTTCGTTTGGGGGGCCGGTTCTGGTATAAAGCTGCATCGTTTGCGGGCGAACACTCGCCGCACGTATTTGTCGAATTTTTTCAAACCGTTGCAAGGTAAAGTCCATGAGCGAACGTCCCGAAGAGCCAAGCCAGGCTTCTGACGCCGAAAGCCTGCTACCGATCGATGAACATGTCGAGGAAGGGCATGACGCTGAAGGCCGCAAGGTCCGGCATCGTGGCATCTATCTGCTGCCCAATCTGTTCACCACGGCGAACCTGTTCGCCGGGTTCTATTCCATCATCAACTCCATGAGTGCCCAGAGTGCGCTGGCGGCAGGTGATGCGGCGAGTGCCAGCAAGTATTTCGGCTTTGCCGCGATTGCGATCTTCGTGGCCATGGTGCTCGACGGCCTTGATGGTCGGGTGGCACGCATGACCAATACCCAAAGCGCCTTCGGTGCCGAGTATGACTCGCTGTCCGACATGGTCGCCTTCGGTGTCGCGCCGGCATTGCTGGCGTTTGCCTGGGCGCTGGGTGATATGGGCAAGGTCGGCTGGATGGTTGCCTTCATCTATGTGGCGGGCGCCGCATTGCGTCTGGCGCGCTTCAATACCCAGGTGGGGACTGCCGACAAGCGCTACTTCATTGGTCTGGCCAGCCCTGCGGCTGCCGGGGTGGTGGCGGGTATTGTCTGGGCGTTCAGTGACTACGGCATCCAGGGTTCCAAGATGTCGTTCCTGGTGGCATTGATGGTGGCTGCTGCCGGCATGCTGATGGTCAGCAACATCAAGTACAACAGCTTCAAGGAGCTGGACTTGAAGGGGCGCGTGCCTTTCGTGGCAATTCTGGCGGTGGTGCTGGTATTCGCCGTGGTGTTCAGTGATCCGCCGCGCATTCTGTTGCTGGCGTTCCTGGTCTACGCCGCTTCGGGGCCGGTTCAGTACTTGTTGCATATGCGCCGGGACAAAACATTGCCTTAATGTAATTTCCCCCATACTCCGCAGTCTATTGGTGCATCATTTCTCCAATGCTGCGGAGTTGCCATGTTAATCAAATTCCCCAAAGCGTCCGATTGCAATGAATCGGATGTCACGCCTGAATCCCTCTACTTTTCTCGCCGTGCGTTGCTCGGCGGTGCGCTTGCCGGTATGGCTGCCAGCAGTCTGCCGCGTTGGGCCAGTGCGGATGATGCTGCGCGTTACGCCGACGTCGATCCAGGTAAGGCCCCGGGGTGGTTTGCTGAAAAGCTGCCAGGCACCCAATGGCAGGCGGTGACGGTAAAAAACGAAGCCATCACCCCCTTCAAAGATGCTACTCACTACAACAACTTCTATGAGTTCGGTACTGGCAAGGGCGATCCAGCGGTGAATGCGGGCTCACTCAAGACCGAGCCGTGGAGCGTGGTGATTGATGGTGAAGTCGCCAAGCCTGGGCGTTACGCCCTGGAAGACTTCATGAAGCCGTATCAGTTGGAAGAGCGCATCTACCGTTTGCGCTGTGTCGAGGCGTGGTCGATGGTCATTCCCTGGATAGGCTTCCCTATAGCAGCCTTGCTTAAACAGGTCGAACCCACCTCCAAGGCCAAGTACATCCGCTTTGAAACCCTTCAGGACCCCAAGAGCATGCCGGGGCAGCGCTCGAGCTTCGGTTTGATCGACTGGCCTTATGTTGAAGGCCTGCGCCTGGATGAGGCGATGAACCCTTTGGCGATCCTTGCCGTGGGTATGTATGGGCGCGAGTTGCCGAACCAGAATGGGGCGCCGCTGCGTTTGGTCGTGCCGTGGAAGTATGGCTTTAAAAGCGTGAAGTCAATCGTGCGGATCAGCCTGGTGAGTGAGCAGCCGAAAACGACCTGGCAGAGTATCGCGGCGGATGAGTATGGGTTCTATGCGAACGTGAACCCTACGGTTGATCACCCGCGCTGGACCCAGGCCCGCGAGCGCCGTTTACCGAGTGGTTTGTTCAGCCCCAATGTGCGCGAGACGCAGATGTTCAATGGTTACTCGGACGAGGTTGCCTCTCTTTATACCGACCTCGATTTACGGAAGAACTATTGATGCGCTATCCGATCTGGCGTGCCAGCGTCTTTATCGCGGCGGTAGTCTGGCCGTTGTACTGGTTGTATGAGGCCTGGAGCTCCGCCCTGGGGCCAGATCCCGGAAAGGTGCTGGTTGACCGTTTGGGGTTGGGGACCCTGATCCTGTTGCTGGTCACCCTTGGGATGA
Source organism: Pseudomonas sp. GW821-FHT05D12 (assembly GCF_059419825.1). Classification (NCBI taxonomy): domain Bacteria; kingdom Pseudomonadati; phylum Pseudomonadota; class Gammaproteobacteria; order Pseudomonadales; family Pseudomonadaceae; genus Pseudomonas; species Pseudomonas sp. GW821-FHT05D12. The sequence goes on from NZ_JBWKSN010000019.1 coordinate 93,745, forward strand.
CACCGTTGCAGAAGCTGAGCGGTTGGGCAGGGTGGATAGCTGTACGTCGGCAGTTGGGGTTGTGGTGTTTTGCCTACGTGGTGCTGCACCTGGCGGCGTATTGCGTGTTTGTCCTGGGGTTGGATTGGTCGCAGTTGGGGGTTGAGCTGCGCAAGAGGCCGTACATTATTGTGGGGACGCTGGGTTTCTTGTGCTTGCTGATATTGGCGGTGACGTCCAATCGCTACAGTCAGCGTCGGCTGGGTGTCCGTTGGAAGAAGCTGCATCGCCTGGTATATGTGATTCTCGGCCTTGGGTTACTGCATATGTTGTGGATTGTGCGGGCGGACCTGAAGGAGTGGGCTATCTATGCTTCTATAGGGGCGCTGCTGTTAGTCCTTCGAATCCCTCCTGTAATGCGCAGGATTCCCCGCCTTATCGCGAAAAAATCACTTTCTGCAACAAAAGCGTAATTAGTGCTTGACGGCAGATTCTGGAAGTCTATAATTCGCCCCACTTCCGGCGCAGTCGAAACGGAAAACTCCTTGGTAAACAAA
>NZ_JBWKSN010000020.1:0-84212 GCF_059419825.1 Pseudomonas sp. GW821-FHT05D12
CCCCCCCCCCCCCCCCCCCCCCCCCCCCCCCCCCCCCCCCCCCCCCCCCCCCCCCCCCCCCCCCGCTCCCACATTTGCAGTGTATTGGTCTGAAAGTCTTATTCCAGAGCCTTTGGCGCGGTAGTTTTAGCTTTGTTTAAACCGTGACCAATTATTGTAGGACAGTCGTGATTATGACCGCGGGGCCCTCTTTTGGCTCTAGGCGGCCCTTGGCAAAGCTGCTACTCTCGGCGCGCTTTGTGACGTCTAGGCCTGCTTGAAAGCGCCAGATACACCTAAAAAAACATACACCAATAATAATCGCATCAAATGCGATGATGAATTCGCGTCGCTGAGGAGTGGGCTTCCATGAACGAAGACTTTTGGAAGGATAAGTACCCCGCCGGGATTGCTGCAGAAATCAATCCAGACGAGTATCCGAATATTCAGGCGGTATTGAAGCAGTCCTGCCAGCGCTTCGCCAACAAACCGGCTTTCAGCAACCTGGGCAAGACAATCACCTACGGTGAACTGTACGAATTGTCCGGCGCCTTCGCCGCGTACCTGCAACAGCATACCGACTTGAAGCCGGGCGATCGAATCGCCGTGCAACTGCCCAACGTCCTGCAATACCCGGTCGCCGTGTTCGGCGCCATCCGTGCTGGCCTGATCGTGGTCAACACCAACCCGCTGTACACCGCGCGGGAAATGGAACACCAATTTAACGACTCCGGCGCCAAGGCGCTGGTCTGCCTGGCCAACATGGCCCACCTGGCGGAAAAGGTCGTGCCCAAGACCGCCGTCAGGCATGTCATCGTCACTGAAGTCGCCGACCTGCTGCCGCCACTCAAGCGCCTGCTGATCAACAGCGTCATCAAGTACGTGAAGAAAATGGTCCCGGCCTATCACTTGCCCAAGGCGATCAAGTTCAACGACGTGCTGGCCAAGGGGCACGGCCAACCGGTCAGCGACGCCAGCCCGGACAGTGGCGATGTGGCCGTGCTGCAATACACCGGCGGCACCACCGGCGTGGCCAAGGGCGCGATGCTCACCCACCGCAATCTGGTGGCCAACATGCTGCAGTGCAAGGCCCTGATGGGCTCCAACCTCAATGAAGGTTGCGAGATCCTGATCACGCCGCTGCCGCTGTACCACATCTACGCGTTCACCTTTCATTGCATGGCGATGATGCTGATCGGCAACCACAACATCCTGATCAGCAACCCGCGCGACCTGCCGGCGATGGTCAAGGAACTGTCGAAGTGGAAGTTCAGCGGCTTTGTCGGCCTCAACACCCTGTTCGTGGCGCTGTGCAACAACGAGGCGTTCCGCAAGCTGGATTTCTCCGCGTTGAAAGTCACCCTGTCGGGCGGCATGGCCCTGCAACTGGCCGCTGCCGAGCGCTGGAAGGCCGTGACCGGCTGTGGCATCTGTGAAGGCTACGGCATGACCGAGACCAGCCCGGTGGCCACGGTGAACCCGATCCAGCATATCCAGATCGGCACCATCGGCATTCCGGTGCCGTCCACGGTGTGCAAGGTCATTGCCGATGACGGCACCGAGCTGGCGCTGGGCGAGACCGGTGAGCTGTGCGTCAAGGGCCCGCAAGTGATGAAAGGCTACTGGCAGCGCGAAGACGCCACTGCCGAGATGCTCGACAGCGAAGGCTGGCTGAAGACCGGTGACATCGCGATCATCCAGCCTGACGGCTATATGCGCATTGTCGACCGCAAGAAGGACATGATCCTGGTTTCCGGTTTCAACGTGTATCCCAACGAGCTGGAAGACGTGCTGGCAGGCCTGCCGGGCGTGCTGCAGTGCGCGGCCATCGGTGTGCCGGATGAAAAGTCCGGGGAGCACATCAAGCTCTTTATCGTGGTCAAGCCGGGCGCGACCCTGACCAAGGAGCAGGTGATGGAGCATATGCGCGCCAACGTCACCGGCTACAAAGTGCCCAAGGCCGTGGAATTCCGTGACGCGTTGCCGACCACCAACGTGGGCAAGATCCTGCGCCGGGAACTGCGCGATGAAGAGCTGAAGAAGCTGGGCCTGAAAAAGTAACCCTAAAAAACCCCGCGAATGCGGGGTTTTTTAATGCTTGCTGATTAGCAGGGGTGAAATGCAATCCAAAGTGTGGGAGCGGGCTTGCTCGCGAATACGGTGTATCAGCGACTTATCATGCGACTGACACTCTGCATTCGCGAGCAAGCCCGCTCCCACATTTTAAACCGCATTCCTACAGTGCGAATTGCGCAAAGCTGACGCCGGCCCCGGCTGGACGTACATCCTTGAGGAACGAATCCTTGTCCGCGCTCAGCTCCAGGGTGATCTCCGGCTTGCGCTTGCCGGCATTGCGCACCACCAGCCCTTCGAGTTTTTCACGCAGGAACACCGTCGGCACCTTCAGGTGCAGCAACTGGTCGGTGTCGGCGTTATGCATCAACAGGTGAATCCACTCGTACTGGCCCACGGCAATCCGACCCACTGGCAGGTCGAACCACCAGATGTTGCGTTTGCGGTCCAGGTCAGTGAAGTGGCAGTTGTTGACGCCGAGTACGGCACCGCCCAGTTCCTGGTTTCTGCGGGCGATGGCCTGTGCTTTATTGAGTTTCATAACCTTCCTACGGGATCTGTTATTCAGCGTTATAGCCTGAATGTGCCGGGCATTCTCGTGGGTTGGCCGCAAAACATAAAGCCAAACCTGCGGCTGGCGATGAAATGCTCGCGCAAAAATAATTGAAACTCTGCCGAACCGCTTCGGGTCAATCTTTACGTAATGACCAAAACCCTTTGATTGTTCTTTCGGAGAAATACCATGGGCAGCACAGCGGATAAGGCAAAAGGTTTGAAAGACGAAGCCGTCGGCAACATCAAGCAAGGCGTCGGCAAAGTCACCGGCAACGACAAACTGCGCGCTGAAGGCGTGGTGCAGGAAAAGAAAGGCCAAGTCGAGAAAGCCGTCGGCGACACCAAGGACGCGGTCAAGAAAGCGACCAAGTAATACGGCGCTCGCGCAGTCTGACGGCCATCCACGGATGGCCGTTTTTATGTCACACCCCGTGATTAAAGTTTCGAAATTGTTTCGAGGTCGCCAAATAGGCTACCTTGATGTAGAAAACGGCCCCTGAGTCGCCCACGAACTCAACCTTTTGCGGCGAAAGGAGACGCTATGATTTTTCCGGTACTGCAAGGCCTCAAGCTTCATAAAGTGCTGGTGCGCACCGTCAAGGAATTCGTCGATGACGAGATGCCCACCTACGCCTCGGCACTGGCCTACCAGATGCTGTTCTCGTTGTTTCCCTTCCTGCTGTTCCTCATTGCCTTGATCGGTTTCCTGCACCTGCCGGACTTTTTCACCTGGCTGCGCATGCAGTCGGAGCTGGTGTTGCCGCCCCAGGCGCTGGAGCAGGTCAACCCGGTGATCGACCAATTGCAGCAATCCAAGGGTGGCCTGCTCTCGGTGGGTATCGTGATCGCGCTGTGGACGGCTTCCGCCGGCGTGCGCCTGATGATGAGCGCGATGAACGCCGCCTACGACGTGGTCGAAGGTCGCCCGATCTGGAAGCGCTTCCCGCTGTCGATTTTCTACACCGTCGGCATTGCCGGCATGCTCCTGGCCGCCGCCGCGCTGATGGTGCTCGGCCCGCAGGTGATGGAGTGGCTGGCCGGGCAGATCGGCATGCAGGAATTCGTGGTCACCCTGTGGACCATCCTGCGCTGGCCGTTGATTGTGATCTTGCTGATGTTCGCCGTGGCCCTCATGTACTACGTGATGCCCGACGTCGAGCAGAAATTCCGCTTCATCACGCCTGGCTCGGTGCTGGCGGTGGTGGTGTGGATCGTCGCCTCACTGGGGTTTGGCTACTACGTCAAAACCTTCGCCGACTACAACGCCATGTATGGCAGCATCGGTGCGATCATTGTGCTGCTCCTGTACTTCTACATTTCCGCCGCCGTGCTGTTGCTGGGCGCGGAGATGAATGCGGTGATCGAGCACATGTCCGCCGAAGGCAAGGACCCAGGCGAAAAGGAGTTCGACGAAGCGGGCGCCACCGATGAAAAACAGCATGTCTCCGGCCTTGGCCGGGACCACTCCAAGCCCACTAACGACGAAGTCTGATCGATGATCCGTGAAATCCTGAAAATGGGCGATGAGCGCCTGCTGCGTATCGCGCCCCCGGTGCCGCCGGAAATGTTCGACAGCCCCGAGCTGTGGCAATTGATCGATGACATGTTCCAGACCATGGAGCATGTGGGAGGCGTCGGCCTGGCCGCGCCGCAGATTGGCGTCGACCTGCAACTGGTGATCTTCGGGTTCGAGGCCAGTGAGCGCTACCCCGACGCGCCGCCAGTGCCGCAGACCATTCTGATCAATCCGTTGATCACACCGCTGAGCCCGGTGCTGGAAGAGGGCTATGAGGGTTGCCTGTCCGTGCCCGGCCTGCGCGGCGCCGTGGACCGTTACCAGCAGATTCGCTACGAAGGTTTCGATCCCAAGGGCGAGCCGATCGTGCGTTTTGCCGATGGCTTCCATGCGCGCGTGGTACAGCATGAGTGCGATCACCTGATCGGCCGGCTGTACCCATCGCGGATTACGGATTTCAGCAAGTTCGGGTTTATCGAAGTGATGTTCCCGGACATGGATCCTGCGGCTGACGAGTAAACCCCTGGCACAACCCATCAAAACGGTGGGAGCGGGCTTGCCCGCGAATGCGTTTTATCAGTCGATACATGCGTGACTGATACACCGCCTTCGCGAGCAAGCCCGCTCCCACAGGTTGATGGCATTTCACGTCAGGTTATTGGGCGGGTTTGACGAACCGCAAGGTCATCCGATCCGACTCGCCAATCGCCACGTACCTAGCCTTATCCTGTTCTCCCAGCTTCAACGTCGGCGGCAAGGTCCACACTCCGCCGGGATAGTCCTTGGTGTCCTTCGCATTGGCATTCACCTCACTTTGTCCCGCCAGCTTGAAGCCTGCATCGGTCGCCAGCTTCACCACTTGCGCAGTGGTCAGGTAACCGCTGTCCTTGATCGCTTCCAGGTCCGCGCCATCCTTGGCCCGGTGATCTTCCACGCCCAGCACGCCGCCCGGTTTCAGCACTGTGTAGAACGCACGGAAGGTGGCGTTGGCAGTGTCGGCCGCCACCCAGTTATGCACATTGCGGAAGGTCAGCACGGCGTCGGCTGAACCGGGTTTGCCCAACACCGGCGCCTTGGGGTCGAACTCGACCACTTCAGCCTTGGCATAGCGCGCCGGGTCGGCAGCGAATTTCTTCTTCAGGTTCTCTTCCGAGGTCCGCGCATAGGCACTGCTGCTCGCCGCCTGTACGGCGGCAATGTAGTGCCCGTGATCCTTGAGCAGCGGCGCCAGCAGTTCGCTGTACCAACCGCCACCCGGGGTGATTTCGATCACGGTTTGCCTGGCGCCCAGGCCAAAGAACTCCAGCGTCTGCTGCGGATGACGATAGCCGTCACGCGCACTGTTGGCGGGGTCGCGCCAACTGCCGGCGAGTACGCTGGCGTACTGCTTGGCGCTGATCGGTGCGTCGGCGGCCTGGCTGAAGGTGGGGGCGAGGAGGGCGGTGAGGGACAGCGCTGCAAGCGTCGTTTTCATGATCATCCTGTAGAGGGCTAGGGTGCCCCCGAGGCTAGCATGGGCCCTCTGCCGGCCGATCACACATTATCTGCGGTGAACCGCACCAAAGGTTCTAAGCACCGATTTTCAAGCCCATGGCGATCATCGGCTTGTTGCGTTTGTACCGCACCAGTCGTTCGCTGAGGGACTGCGGCAGCCGCGTGTCCTGGGTGAAGCCGATGCGCTGATACAACCCTTCCAGGTCCGGATGGCACAGCAACCAGACCGTGCCATCCACATCTGCCACAGCCTGCTCAATCAAGCGCGCCGCCAGCCCCTGGCCGCGATACGCCGGGTCGACAAACACCCCCGTCAGCCACTGCCCGCCGACCACCGGCGTGAGGCACAGGCCGGCGACAATCTCGCCATCGCGCGCCACCCACAAACGGCCGCCCTTGAGTGCCTTCATCGACGAATCGTGGTGGCGGTAAAACTTGTTCAGCAGCGGCCACAGCGGCTCTGCCAGCGGTTCGAGGTGCAGTTCGGGCATGGTGTTCGCGCAACATAATCCAGGGCCGGAGATTATAAGCGCCATCTGTGGGGCAATAGGTGGTATACCCAGTGTTACATCCCCTGTAAGTGGAGCATGCATCATGGCCAAAGGTATGGATTCAAAGAAAGCCGCGAAGAAAAAACCGGCAAAGACCGCCGATGAAAAGCGCGCTGACAAGAAAGCCAAGAAGTCCGAGACCGGCCTGTTCGGTCACTGAGTTACAAGCTTAGAACCAAACGATCTGCAAGATTTTTGCGCCTCATTGCACAGAGCAGGAAACACCTGCTCTGAGCTGCCGATGGCCAACTACCTTGATGAGACCCAACGCCGGGAAATCGAAGCCCTGGCGCACAGTTTTACCGCCCGCACCGAATGGCCGACCTGGCTGTTGTTGCTCGGCGTCTACGCCGGCTGGTTCGCCGTGGTCCTCGCCAGCCACTGGCTGGGTGTGGGGCTGAGTATCGTGCTGCTGATTCCCATCGTGACGCTGTGGCTGTCCGTGCAACACGAGCTGCTGCATGGCCATCCCACCCGCTCGCGCCGGCTCAACAAACTCCTCGGTTATGCCCCGTTCGCCGTGTGGTACCCCTACACGCTGTACCGCGACAGCCATCTGCTGCACCACAATGATGACGACCTGACCCTGCCCGGCATCGACCCGGAAAGCCGTTACCTCAACCAGCAACAATGGGACAACAGCTCACTGTTCGAACGTGGCGTGCATTGGCTGACCAAAACCGTGCTCGGTCGTTTTCTGCTGGCCGCGCCCTTGGCGATCACCCGCCTGGCGCGCCATGAATGGCAGCGCCTGCCACAGGTCTGGCCAATGTGGCTGGCCCACGGTGCGGTGACGCTGCTGATGCTGAGTTTCGTCGCCCACTACAGCGCGCTGTCAGTCGTGCAGTACCTGCTGCTGGTCAGCGTGCCGGCCTTGTCGCTGGCGTCGATCCGTTCCTACTATGAGCACCGTCCGCATCCGCAACCGGAGCAGCGCACGGTGCTCAACGAGGCGTCGTGGCCGTGGACCTGGCTGTTTTTGAACAACAACCTGCACCTGGTGCACCACGACTTGCCGCAATTGCCCTGGTATTTGCTGCCCACCGTCTACCGCGCCCGTCGCGAGCAGTGGGTGGCGCGCAGCGGCGGGTTCCTGGTGCAGGGCTACGGCCAGTTGATCAGCCGCCACGGGCTCAAGGCCATCGACAGCCCGCGCCATCCCTTTGCCTGAGAGGCCCGCATGAGTGATCACTACGCCGAGCTGCTGATGTATGTCGCGCCGGACCCCATCCAACAGGCCAACCAACAGTGGTTGACGCGAATTCTGGAGCGCCTGGGCCTGGGCCGGCGCGACGCCGCGCATTTGGACCTGCTCGGCCTGTGGCTGGCCCCTGAACTACTCGTTACCCAGACCTGCGGCTACCCGCTGATGACCCAGCTGCGCGGTCAGGTGCGCATCATCGGCCGGCCATGTTATGAATTGCCGCACAGCAGCAACGGCGCCCATTGCAGCCTGCTGCTGGCCCGCGAGGACAACCCGCACACCGACCTGGCGCAGTTCTACCAAAGCCGTGGCGTGATCAATGGCCACGACTCCAACAGCGGCATGAACCTGCTGCGCGAACGCTTGGCGCCGTTGCAGCAGGACGGTCGGTTTTTTTCCAGCGTCGGCATCAGTGGTGCCCACCGCGAGAGCCTGCGCTGGTTGCGCGAGGACCGTGCCGACCTGGCCGCCATCGACAGCGTCACTTACGACTACCTGGCCCGTTTCGCCCCGCAGGAAGTGGCGGGGCTGCGCGTGGTGAGCCACAGCGCGCCGAGCCCGACCTTACCCTACATCGGCCCGCACAGCTTGAGTGAGGCGCAGGTTGCAACGATTCGTGCGGCCATGAACCTGGCGTTGCAGGACTTGCCGCACGTGGTTGAAACCCTCGGCTTGCATGCGGTGCTGCCGGCCAGCGAAGACGACTATCAGGTACTCCTCGACTACCAGCAGCACGCCGCCAGCCTTGGCTATCCGGTGCTTGAATAAGGTTATATAAAAATACCTTTTAAATATTATTAAAGAATAAGCAGCCTTGCTAGGATCTCCCCACCGGAACACCGGACATAACGCGCAACCTACTCAGATGGAGCCACTATGTCCGGCGCCGACACTTCTCACAGCGATTACGTGGGCGGATTATTCCGCAGTCATTACGACTGGCTGTGCGGCCGTTTGCACCGCCACCTCGATTCGCGCGCGCACGCCGAAGACATCGCCGCCGACACCTTCGTCCAGCTCCTGAGTTCGCCGTCGGTGGAGCCGATCCGCCAGCCCCGCGCCTTGCTCACCACCATCGCCCAGCGCCTGATGTACCAGCTGTGGCGCCGTCGTGACCTGGAGCGCGCCTACCTCGACGCCCTCGATACCGACGACACCTGCACCGCGCCTTCGCCCGAAGACCTGGCGCAAATGCTCGAAGCCCTGCAAGCCATCGACCAGTTGCTCGACGGCTTGCCGGCGAAGGTCAAGGCGACCTTTCTGCTGTCGCAACTCAATGGCCTGACCTACCCGCAAATCGCCGCCGAGCTGGGCATTTCCCAGCGCTCGGTCAGCGACTACATGACCCGCGCCTTCAATCGATGCCTGCGGCTGTGCCTGGAATGAACGACGAACTGATCGACAGCGCCACGCAGTGGTACGTGCTGCTGCGTTCCGGCCAGGCCACGACGCAGGATTGGCAGCGTTATCACCAATGGCGCGCGGCCGACCCCCGCCATGATGCCTTGTGCCGGCAGTTGGAAACCCGCCTCGGGGTGTTCCAGGTGCCGCAGGCGCAAGGCGTCAGCGGCAAAGTCGTGCAGCAGGCGTTGGAGGCGCCGTCCAGTCGCCGCCAGGTATTGCAGATCGCCCTGGCCGGCGCCGGCGTGGCCGTCGGCGCGGTGCTGCTGGCCAAACCCATGGGGCTGTCGGAACTCACGGCGGATGTGCGCACCGGCACCGGCGAGCGGCGCACCGTGACCCTGGATGACGGCAGCGAATTGCTGCTCAACGCCCAGAGCGCGGCCGACATTCAGTTCGACCCGCAACGGCGCCTGGTGCGCTTGCGCGAAGGTGAACTGCTGGCCAAGGTCGCCAGTGATCGCCTGCGGCCGTTTCTGATCCAGACCGACCAGGCGCGCCTGCGTGCCTACGGCAACCGCTTTCTGGTGCGTGAGCGTGAAGGGCAGGGCCAGGTCGTCGCGCTCAACGGCGCCGTCGAAATCGATGGGCAGAACGGCGAGCGCCTGCAACTGGCCGCCGGCCATGAAGTGCATTACGACCGCACGGGCTTCGGCCCGATGCAGGCCAGTTCTTCCGGCGCCACTGCCTGGGTCGACGGCTTCCTGCAAGTGCGCGACCGCCCGCTGGCTGAAGTCATCGACGCGCTGCGCCCCTACCACCAGGGCGTGCTGCGCCTGGATCCGGCCGTGGCCGAGTTGCGCGTGAGTGGCCTGTACCGCCTGGACAACCCCCAGCAGATCCTCGACACCCTGGCGCGCACTTTGCCGATCCACATCACCCGCCGCACCGGCCTGTGGGTGACCGTTAGTGCGGCCTGATTTTTTGTGGGCGTTGACTTGCTTGCGATGCCTGCCCGTTACATCGCGTCGATGCCATCGCAGGCACGCCAGCGCCTACAGGGTTTGCGCTTCGAAAGTGGGTTCTAAGGACATAACCAAACGATCTGCAAGTTTTCCCGCGGCCGTCCCACATCACTCCCGTAAGCGCTGCGGGGAGCAGCGTTCTCGAGTTTCCTTGGGGGGAGCCAAAGTGAATCAGTTCAACCGTGTGCCGCTGCGAACCTTTGCCCTGGTGCCGTTGGCCAGTCTGTTTTTTTCGTTTGCCGCCAGTGCCGAAGAGGCGCGCCAGGTCTACCACATCGCGCCCGGCCCGCTGGATGAGGTGCTGCTGGACATCAGTCGCCAGAGCGGCCAGGTGATTTCGTTTACGCCGCAACTGGGCAATTATTCCTCGGCCCGTGTCGACGGTTCGCTGTCGGCGCAACAGGCGGTCGACGCCGCGCTCAAGGGCACCGGCCTGCACGTGCAGGTCAGCCCGGACGGCGCCTTTGTGATCAAGGAAGGCGCGGCCAAAAGTGCCCAGGCCACCAGCAGCGTCAAGGCCCAGACCAGCGCCGCCCAGGCACCGACCCTGGACCGCGTGGTGGCCATCGGCACCCGCCGCAGCGACGCCACCGCCCTGACCAGCGCGGCCCCGGTGGACGTGATCAACGCCGCAGAACTCAAGCAAACCGGCGCCACCAGCCTTAACCAGGCACTGTTCCAGCTGCTGCCCTCGTTCAACTTTCCGCAGAACAACAGCGCCACGCGCGGGCAGGATCCCAAGGGGGCCTCGCTGCGTGGCCTGTCACCCGACCAGACCCTGGTGCTGATCAACGGCAAGCGCCGGCACACCTCGGCGGTGGTGAATATTTCCGGTGGCGTGCCGTTCATTGGCGCGCAGCCGGTGGACCTGGACATGATCCCCATCAGCGCCATCGACCATGTCGAAGTGCTGCGTGATGGCGCCTCGGCGCAGTACGGCTCGGATGCGGTGGCCGGGGTGGTCAACATCGTGCTCAAGGAGCGTGACAGCGGCGGTGGCATCAACACGCAACTGGGCAAGTACGCCCAGGGCGATGGCTTCAGCAAGACCACCGACGGCTGGTACGGCATCGGTTTGCCGGGGGATGGTTTTCTCACGCTGAGCTTCAACACCCTGAACAACAAGCCCGACGATATCGGCGACAAATACGTCGCCGACGGCCAGTTGCAAGACCCGCGTTGGGGCGGGGCCGGGCGCGACAAATACAACCTGGCGGCGAATGCCGAGATCGGCCTGAACGATCAATGGCGGCTCTACAGCTTCGCCACCTTCGGCCAGGACACCTCGGTCAACAACACGCCGCCGCTGTTGGCCAGCAGCCCGAACAACGTCGCGTCGATCTACCCCGGCGGCACGATTCCCAAGTACCGCTACCGCTATGAAGACGGCGCCGTCACCGTGGGCACGCGCTATGAAGACGAATCCATCGGCCGCTTCGACCTGAGCGCGACGTATGGCCGTGACGAGCACGACGAGTTGGCGTTCAACACCGTCAACCCGAGCTATGGCGCCAACAGCCCGACCAAATTCAACGTCGCGACGCTGGTCAACGATCAGACCAACATCACCCTCGACTATGCCAAGGACCTTGACGTGAACTGGTCCAGCCACCCGCTGACCGTCTCCGCTGGCGTGGCCTACCGGCACGAGCAATATCGCCTCGAGGCCGGGGACTACGATTCCTACTCCTACGGCGGTATCGACAACGTGCAGGTGGGCGCGGTGCAAGCGTCGGGCTTGACCCCGGACGATGCCGGCACCTTCAAGCGCGATGTCGGCGGCGTGTATTTCGGCCTGGAAAACCAGGTCACCGACAAGCTGCAAGTCGGCGTCGCCGGGCGCACCGAGCACTACTCGGACTTCGGCTCCGCCACCACCGGCAAGCTCTCGGCGCGCTATGACTTTACCCCGCAAGTGGGGCTGCGCGGCACGATCAACAATGCCTATCACGCGCCAAGCCTGGGCCAGATCGGCACGTCCTGGACCACCACCACCAACCTCGATGCCAACGGCAACCCGGTGCTGACCCGCATGCTGCCGGCCGACAACCCGGCAGCGCGGGCCCTCGGCGCACAGCCGCTCAAGCCGGAGAAGTCCACCAACTACTCGCTGGGATTGGTACTGCGTCCTACCGAGCATGCCTCGCTGACCATCGACGCCTACCAGATTTCGATTCGCGACCGCCTGTTGTTCAGCGGCGGTATCTCGGGGCCGTTGGCTGAGCAGATCCTCACCAATGCCGGCTACGGCCAGTACTCCTGGGCGCAGTTCATGACCAACGCCGCCGACACCCGCACCCGGGGCGTCGACATCGTCGGCAAGTACAACCTGGACCTGGCGCAGTTCGGTGACCTGAACCTGTCGGCCGGCTACACCAAGGCGCGCACCACTATCGAGAAAGTCCACGAGAACCCCAACGGTTTCGAGGTGCTGACCCGCGAAGCCCGGGGCTTTATCGAGCACGGCTACCCCGAAGACAAGCTGGTGTTCGGCGCGGTGCACACACTCAACCAATGGACCATCGCCCTCAACCAGACCCGTTACGGCAAGTACCGCAAATACGCGGCCGCCGAAGCCAACGCCCAGTACGACCAGGTGTTCAGTGCGCAATGGACCACCGACCTGGACGTGAACTATGCGTTCACCAAACAGCTGCGGGTGTCGGTCGGTGTGAACAACCTGTTCGACAGCAAGCCCGATGACTTCAACAGCCGCCTGCGCCAGACGCCGGGGCAGCAATACAGCTACCTGTCGCCGACCGCGCCGGAAGGGGCGTTCTACTACACGCGGCTCAGTTATGACTTTTAAACCCTGATCTTGAAGGGTGTGGAGATCAACTGTGGGAGCTGGCTTGCCTGCGATTGCATCACCTCGGTCTTCCTGAAAAACCGAGGTGTCTGCATCGCAGGCAACCCAGCTCCCACACTGACACTGCCCACTCTGGATCTGTTTTGAATCTCCAAGAGGCTACTCATGAGAACACTAAAAAACCTGCTCGGTGGCTCGCTATTGGCACTCACCGTCCTGGCACAATCAGCCACGGCCGCCGAACCTGCCAAACCCATCCACTTCGGTGACATCACCTGGGAAAGCGGCAGCCTGATCACCGAGGTCCTGCGCCTGATTGTCGAGAAAGGCTACGGCCTGCCCACCGACACCTTGCCCGGCAGCACCGTGAGCCTGGAAGCGGCCCTGGCCAAGGACGATATCCAGGTGATCGGCGAAGAGTGGGCCGGGCGCAGTCCGGCGTGGGTCAAGGCCGAAAGCGAAGGCAAAGTGTTCGGCCTGGGCGACACGGTCAAGGGCGCGACCGAAGGGTGGTGGGTGCCGGAATACGTGATCAAGGGCGACGCGGCACGCGGTATCAAACCGTTGGCGCCGGACCTCAAGTCGGTGGCCGACCTGGCGCGCTACAAGGATGTGTTCCGCGATCCCGAAGACCCGACGCGTGGGCGTTTCCTCAACAGCCCAACCGGCTGGACCTCGGAGATCGTCAACAGCCAGAAACTCAAGGCCTACAAGCTCACGGACAGCTTCGTCAACTTCCGCACCGGCTCCGGCGCGGCGCTGGACGCCGAGGTGGCGTCGTCGATCCGGCGTGGCAAGCCGGTGTTGTTCTACTACTGGTCGCCGACCCCGCTGCTGGGGCGTTTCAAGCTGATCAAGCTGGAAGAACCGCCGTTCAGCGCCGAAGCCTGGAAGACGTTGTCCGACGCGAAAAACCCCAACCCGATCGGCACCCGTTCGATGCCGGCGCGCCTGGCGATTGGCGTGTCCGCGCCGTTCAAGGCGCAGTACCCGCAACTGGTGAGCGTGTTTGAGAAGGTCGACCTGCCGATTGATCTGCTCAACGGCATCCTCGGGGACATGAGTGAGAAACGCACCCCGCCCCGCCAGGTGGCGGAAGCCTTCCTCAAGGACCATCCGCAGGTCTGGCAGCAATGGGTTCCGGCGGATGTCGCGGCCAAGGTCAAGGAGGCGCTGTGATGCTGAAGATGTTTGCTGGCGTCGTCCTCTCGTTGATCGCCGGCCAGGTGTTGGCCGCCGAACCCGCCACCTTGCGCATCGGCTACCAGAAAAGCTCGGTGAGCATGGTCCTCGCCCGTGAGCACAAACTCTTCGAAGCGGCGTTGCCGGGCACCCAGGTGCAGTGGATCGAATTCCTCGGCGGCCCGCCGCTGATCGAAGCCCTCAACGGCGGCAGCCTGGACATCGGCAATATCGGCGACATCCCGCCGATCTTCGCCCAGGCCGCTGGCATCGAGTTGCAGTACTTTGCCGTCGAGCCCAACGAGGGCAAATCCGAAGCCGTGCTGGTGCCCAAGAACAGCAGCGTGCAAAGCGTGGCCGAACTCAAGGGCAAGCGCGTGGCGTTGCTCAAGGGCTCCAGCGCGCACAACCTGTTCCTCAAGAGCTTGCTGCGCGCGGGCTTGCAATGGAAGGACGTCGACGTGGTGTACCTGTCACCCTCGGATGGGCGCGCCGCCTTTGAACAGGGCAAGGTCGACGCCTGGGTGGTGTGGGATCCGTACTATTCGGCGGCGGTGGTCGACGGCTCCGCCCGCGTGCTCGGCGATGGCCAAGGCCTCAATCCTGCGGGCACGTTCTTCGTCGCCAGCAGCGCGTTTGTGCAACAGCACCCGCAAGCCATCGGCCCGATTATCCAGACCCTGGCCAAGGCGCAGCGCCTGTCCCTCGACCAGCCCGAGGAAAGCATCGCGCTGATGGCCAAGACCCTGGGCCTGCCTCCGGCGGTGGTCAAGAGCTACTTCGAACACCGTTCGTCGACAGCGATCCGCCCGCTGCAAGCCAGCGACATCGCCACTCAGCAACGCACCGCCGACCTGTTCTTCGCCAACGGCCTGATCCCGAAAAAGGTCGATGTGCAGCAAGTCGTCTTCAAGGCCCCATGACCTTGCAGGGGCCCGGCAAGCCGGGCTCCTGCGGAGGCGGACAGGCGCTATTCCATTATCAGTGAGCAGACCATGCAACCGATCTACATCGACTTTCTCAACGGCCTCGACATCGACGAGCTGGGCCTCACTAACGATGAAATCCTCGCCGCCATCGAAGCCAGCCTGGGTATCCAGGGCCGGGGCGAGGCGGTGATCGAACCGCGTACCCACCTGATTCCCGGCGGCGGTATCAACGGCCACTTCAACGTACTGCGCGGTGTACTCGGCGGCGATATCGGCTACGCCGGCGTCAAGGTGGTGGGCGATTTTGTCGACAACTACCGCAAAGGCCTGCCCTCGGAATTGGCGATTCTCAACCTGCTGGACCCGGCCACCGGCATCCCCAGGGCGATCCTCGACGCTTCGGCGATCACCGACATGCGCACCGGCGCGGTCACCGCCATTGGCGCCAAATACCTGGCCCGGCCCGACAGCAAAGTGCTGGCGCATATCGGCGCGCGCGGCACCGCATACTGGAACGTGCGGCTGCTCGATCACCTGTTCGACTTCGAGGAAATCCGCGTGCATTCGCGCCGCAGCGAAAGCCGCGAAGCCTTCGCCGAGCGCCTGCGCCGCGACCTCGGCAAACCGGTGATTGTCACCGACGACTGGGAGTCCACCGTGCGCGGCGCCGACATCGTGGTCGAAGCTTCGCGCCTGGAGCAACCCGAGCCGTTGCTGCGCACCGACTGGATCAAGCCCGGCGCCTTTGTCGTGCCCTACGGCACCATGAGCGCGGTGGAGCTGTCGCTCACCGACATCATGAGCAAGCTGGTGGTGGATGATTGGGGCCAGTGCAAGGGCGGCATGTTTGGCGCGTTGCGTGCGCATGTGGAAGCCGGAAAACTCAGCGCCGACACCTTGCACGCCGAGTTGGGGCAGATCGTTGCCGGCTTGAAAAGCGGCCGTGACAACCCCGAGGAAACCATCCTGTTCTGGCACCGCGGCTTGAGCCTCAGCGACATCGCCCTGGGCCATGCGTTGCTGGAAAAAGCCAAGCGCCTGGGGATTGGCCAGCGGCTGCGCTGGGCATGATTCACTTCGATCCCCAAGGGTTGGCGCTCGCCGATTTGCTGGCGATTGCCCGGCAGGATGCCCCGGCGGATTTCACCGTCCAGGCGCGACAACGTATCGACGCAGGCCATCGGTTGCTGCTCGAGTTGGCGGCCGCAGGCACACCGATCTATGGCGTGACCACCGGCCTCGGTGCGGCCGTGGATACGCAGGTGGCGCCGCTGCAGGCGAACATTCCCCTAGGGCGTGCGGTGGGCGTCGGGCGCCTGGCCAATCGACAGGAAGTGCGCGCGATCACGGCGGCGCGCCTGGCCGGATTGGCCCAGGGCCGCGCGGGGATTTCACCGGCGGCAGCGGACGCCTTGTTGGCGTTGCTCAACTCGGGTGTCGAGCCCAAGGTGCCGCTGCTCGGATCGCTGGGCGAGAGCGACCTGGCGCCCCTGGCACACCTGAGCCTGGCGCTGGACGTGCCGTTGACCGGCAAGGATGGCCTGGCGCTGGTGTCGGCGAATGCGGCGAGTGTCGGGCTGGGCGCCTTGCTGGTCTTCGAGGCGCGGCAGGCGTTGGAGGCCTTGATGGCAGCGCTGGCGTTGGCGTGCGAAGGCTACCGCGCCAACCTCAGCCCGTTCCAGCCGTGGGCGTCACGCCTGCGCCCGGCGCCAGGGCAGACTGAACAGTCGGCCGCGTTGTTGCAGTTGCTGGCCGGCGGCGAACTGGCAGACCAGCCCCGCCGCCTGCAGGACCCGCTGAGCTTTCGCTGTGCCACGGTGGTCCAGGGCGCGGCGCAGCAGGCGTTGCAGCAACTGCATGCACTGGTCGAACTGGAACTGCGCAGTGGTGCGGATAACCCGGCGTTGATCAGCGAAGACGCGTTGGTCTTGGCCACCGCCAATTTCGACAGTACTCACTTGGCGCTGGCCGCCGAAGGCTTGGGACTGGCGCTGAGTCGCGTCGCCGCGTGCAGCGCCGAACGGATTGCCAAGCTGCTTTCGCCGACGTCCAGCGATTTACCGCGTTTTCTGATCACCCAGCCTGGGCACGTGGGGATGGCGGCGTTGCAGCGCACCAGCTCGGCACTGGTCGCCGAGATCGGGCATTTGGCCAATCCGTTGCCCGCCGTCAGTGTGCCGGTGGCGGACCGCGTGGAAGACTACGCCGGGCAGGCACTGGCGGTGGTCGACAAGACCCGCCGCCTGACCGAGCGCCTGTTGTGGCTGGCAAGTATCGAGCTGATCGTGGCGGCACAGGCGGTGGACCTGCGCGGCCCCTTGCAACTGGGGCAGGGCGTGCGGCAGATTCATGCCGCGGTGCGCAGCCGCGTGGCGCACCTGGATCAGGATCGCTCGGGCTCGGTGGATGTACTGGCGCTCGCCACCTTCCTCGAATCCAGCCCCTTCCCCCTGTAGGCGCCGGCAAGCCGGCTGCTACAGGGGGCGTGTGTGTTTATGGATTTTCAGCAGCCAGGGCGGCAATCACCGCTGGCCGCTCACCCACGCGCTGTTGAAACGCCGCCAACGCCGGCCATTCGCCCAGGTTGATAGCGTGAAATGCCGCCCAACGTAGCACCACGAACAGGTACGCATCCGCCACCGAGTACTCGCCCAGCAGGTAATCCTTGTGCTCCAAGGTCTTTACCAGCACCGCGAAACGCTTGAACAGGGTGGCCTGGAACAGGCCACGCACCTCGCCCTGGATCGCGCTGTAAAAAAACGCCGCCAGCCCGCCATGAATTTCGGTGGCGATAAAATTCAGCCATTCCTGCAGACGCACACGCTCCCAGCTGCCGTTGGCGGGGGCGAGGTGGGCGGCGGGCTTGAGGTCGGCCAGGTACTGCAGGATCGCGCTGGCTTCGGTCAGTACCTGGCCGTTGTCCAACTGCAGCGCGGCGACGTAGCCCTTGGGGTTGATCTGCAGGAAATCCTGACCGTCGGCGGTGGTTTTGGCCTGGTTGTCGACCTGCACCAGCTCGAACGGCAGCGCCAATTCGCGCAACACGATATGCGGGGCGAGTGAACAGGCGTTGGGGAAGAAATACAGTTTCATCTGCGGCAGCTCCGTTGAATTTGCGCCAGTCTCACGGGCATGGCACCGTGCGTAAAATTAAACCTTCAGACCCCTGCCATAAGGACAGCTACTGCCATGATGAACCTGATGCACTGGCGCCTGCTGGTGGCCGTGGCTGATCGCGGCAGCATCACCGCCGCCGCCGAAGCGGTGGGCATGACGCAATCGGCCGCCAGCCAGGCCATGGCCAGCATGGAGGCGACCCTGGGTGCGCAGCTGTTTACCCGTGAACCGCGCAAGACCTTGCCCACTGCCTTGGGCCTGAGTGTGATCGAGCAGGCGCGGGTGATGCTCGGCGCCTTGCAGACGATTCGCAGTACCGTGGATGAAGCACGCCCGATGCTGCGTGGGACGATTCGCATCGCCAGTTTCCCGATGGTGCTCGCGACCTTTCTGACACCGCTGCTGCAACGCTTCGCGCAGTTGTACCCGGGTATCGAGGTCACCACCCTGGATGTCACCGACAACGAAGTGCTGACCCTGCTCGACGCCGACCTGATCGACCTGGGCGTGGTGCTCAACCCCAAGCCCGAGCGCAATGCCACGGTGCTGGGGCGCGATTTGTGGATGGCGGTGCTGCCGGTCAACCATGCACTGGCGCAGCGCCCGGCCGAGGCCAGCGTGTCGCTGGCGGAGTTGCTCGAACAACCGTTCGTGCTCGCCACCGGCGGTTGCACCGCCAACGCCCGCAGCCTGGGTGCCGCCGCGGGGCTGACGGTCAGCGATATCCGCGTGGAAGTGCGCGAATGGAACAGTGCCTTCAGCCTGGTGCGTGAAGGCGTCGGCGTGACGCTGGTGCCGGAAATGGCCTTGCCGGCCCAGCGCACCGGCCTGCGCGTCATGCCGCTGACGGTGCCGCTGCACCGCGAATTCGCGCTGGTGGGTTCCTCTGCCCGTGTGCCTTCGGCCGCTACCAACGCATTGTTGAAAATGCTTGCTGACTAGTGGGCTTGCATAGCGCCAAGCCCTGTCTATGCTCACCCAGAACCGTTGATGACGCTTGGCATATAAAGCGTTTCGGATGGTTATTTCCCCATGAAGGTGTGGCTGCACTGTCCAACAAATGAATGGAATGCGCCTTCGAGGCGCCGGGAATCCAGGGTGATCTGACCATGTTCAACCGCCATCACAAATCCGACCTGCTTGAAATCCAGCGTTTCTCCTGCGCACTCACCGAATCCAACGCCAAACTCGCCGCCATCAGCCGCTCCATGGCGATGATCGAGTTCGACCGCGACGGTGTGATCCTCGATGCCAACGACAACTTCTGCAAAACCATGGGCTACAGCGCCGAGGAAATACGCGGCAAACATCACCGCATCTTTTGCGACGAGGCCTACACCCACACCGACGCCTACGCCAAGCTGTGGCGCGACCTGGCGCGGGGCGAGGCCCTCAGTGGCACCTTCATGCGCTTGAACAAGCATGGCCAGGAAGTGTGGCTGGAAGCCAGCTATATGCCGGTGCTGGGCCCGGACAACCACGTACAGAGCGTGATCAAAGTCGCGTCGGATATTTCCGCGCGGGTACACCACGAGCATGAAAACCAGAGCCTGATCGACGCCATCGGCCGCTCGATGGCGGTGATCGAGTTCACCCCGCAGGGGCAGATCATCAATGCCAATGAAAACTTCCTGAGGACGGTGCAGTACTCCCTGGATGAGATCGTCGGCCAGCACCACAGCATGTTCTGCCATCGCAGCGAGGTGGAGTCGCCGGCCTACAAGGCGTTCTGGGCTTCGCTCAATCGCGGCGAATACCACTCGCACCGCTTCGAGCGCAGGAATAAATACGGCAAGACGCTGTTCCTGGAGGCGTCCTATAACCCGATCTTCGACGCCAGCGGGCGGCTGTACAAAGTGGTCAAGTTTGCCAGCGACATCACCGACCAGGTCACCACCCTGCGCACCGCCGCCGACTCGGCCCACGCCACTTCGGTACAGAACGACGCCTGCGCACGCAAGGGCTCGGAGGTGGTGCAGCAGACCGTGCAGATCATCGAGGAGATTTCCCACGACCTGAACCAGGCGGCGCAGAGTATCGACGCGGTGAGCAAGCAGTCGGACATCATCGGCGCCATCGTGCAGACCATCCGCAGCATTGCCGAGCAGACCAATATGCTCGCGCTGAATGCGGCCATTGAAGCGGCGCGGGCCGGCGAGCATGGGCGCGGTTTTGCGGTGGTGGCCGACGAGGTGCGCAGCCTTGCGGCGCGGACCAGCCAGGCGACGGTGGAGATTGTCGAGGTGGTGCGCAAAAACCACGACCTGTCGCTGAGCGCGGTGTCGAGCATGCAGTCGAGCTTGAGCCGCACAGGGCTGGGGGTGGAATTGGCGAACGAGGCGGGGCAGGTGATCCTGGAGATTCAGGAAGGCTCACGGCATGTGGTGGATGCGATCAGTCAGTTCAATTCGACGTTGCAACTGCAATAACGCATGAAGGAGCCGGCTTGCCGGCGATAGCATCACCTCGGTCTGGATTCACCGAGGCGCCTGCATCGCCGGCAAGCCGGCGCCTACCGTTGATCAGGGTGGCCTGTTAGATGGCGGCCAGGGTCTCTTTCACCGCCTGTGCCTGCGGGTCAGCGGTTTTCGCCGCTACCTGCTGCTCTTGCTGCTGCTTCAGGCGCTCGGCCACTTGCTTGGAAATGGCGTCCTGCTTTTCCTGCGACATGTTCTGCACATCCGCCTCGGTCAAGCCTTGCTCCTTGAGCAGTTGCTCACGGATGCGCTCGGCCGGGGACTTGCTCATGTAGTCAGTGAAGTCGGCCCGCGCGGTGCTGGTGCTGCTGCCCGCTGCCGGCACATCGGTGGTTGCGGTGGTCGCCGCCGTGGTGGCCTGCAACTGCACGCGGGTCTTGGCAAAGGCTTCGTCGATGCGATCGTTGGCCTTGTCCAGTTCCTTCTGCGCGGCCGGTACGGTCACGCTTTGCTGCGCCGCTTGCACGGCACCGCTGTACAGCGCGCTGGCGGCGGCATTGGCGGGGTCCATGTCGGGCCGCTTGATCTGTTGAATGGTCGACACCGCTTGGGTGTTGTTGTTAACCAGCATGATCGGTCACCTGGGAAAATGGTCGGTGCCAGTGCTGGAGCAATTAGCATGCCGGGTCGCATCACCCCGGTTTTATTGGGGATGGCCTGGCCGCCGCGGCAAACATTGTCCCGCCGGCGGCCAACCGTTGCCGTCAGTGGGCGATGTTTTCAAGCGCCAGGTTGCGCGTGCGCGGGCCGAACCAACTGATGGTGATCATCACGATCAGCATACTGCTGGCAATAAACGCGAGGACGCCCGGCGTGCCCAGGTGCTCGAGGATAAACCCGATCAACAGGCTGCTGAACACCGTGGACAAGCGGCTGAACGAGTAGCAGAACCCGACCGCGCGCGCGCGGATGTTGGTGGGGAACAGTTCGCTCTGGTACGAGTGATAACTGAAGCTCAGCCAGGCGTTGCAGAAGGTGATCATCACCCCGCAGATCACCAGCCCCACCGCCGTGGTTTGCAGGGCGAACAGGCTGCCGAAGATCATCGCGCCCATGGCTGAGCCGACGATCTGCCACTTGTTTTCAAAGCGGTTGGCCACCTTCACGAACAGCAACGGCCCCAACGGGTAGGCGAGCGTGATGATAAAGGCGTACAGCAAGCTGTGGGTCACGCTCACGCCCTGGCCCGACAACAGCGCCGGCAACCAATTGCCGAAGCCGAAAAAGCCGATGGCCTGGAACACGTGGAACACAATCAGCATCAACGCGCGGCGTCGGTACGGCGGTTGCCAGATATCCGCAAATCGGCCGTTGCCCTGCACGCTGACGGCTTCGGGTTCCGGTGCGTCCAGCGGTTTGCCGTGATCCTTCTGGCAGCGCGCCTCCAGGCTGTCCATGATCTGGCCGGCTTCATCAAAGCGTCCTTTTTGCGCGAGCCAGCGCGGTGACTCCGGCAAGCGCTTGCGCAGTTGCCAGATAAACAGCGCAAACACTGCACTGCTCAGCACCACCCAACGCCAGCCCGAGACCCCGAACGGCGCCTGGGGCACCAGCCACCACGACATCAGCGCCACTGCTGGCACCGACAGGAACTGAATAAAAAACGCAAAGGCGAACGCCGAGCTGCGCATGCGCTTGGGCACCAGTTCCGAGAGGTAGGCGTCGATCGTCACTAGCTCGATGCCCAGGCCGATGCCGACCAGAAAGCGCATGCAGATGATGCCCAGGGCTGAGGTCTGGATGCCCATCAGCACGGTGGCCACGGTGTACCAGATCAACGCAAAGGTGAAGATCGCCCGGCGCCCGAAACGGTCGGCGATGGGGCTGAGCAGGCTGGCGCCCAGGAACAGCCCGAGGAAGGTCGCCGAGGCGAACGCCGCCTGGTCCGAGAAGCCAAACACGCCCTCGCTGCCGATGTGGAAAATCCCGTCCGTGATCAGGCCGGGGCTGATGTAGGCGGTCTGGAACAGGTCATACAGCTCGAAAAAGCCGCCGATAGACAGCAACGCCACCAGGCGCCAGACGGTAGCGACGGCGGGCAGGCGGTCAATGCGCGCGCTGATGTGGGCGGCGCGGACTGGGTCGATGCCGTCTGTAGCGGGGAGTGCAGGCATGGTGCGGGAAACTCAGTAAGTGATCGGAATCTCGAAACTTTCCTGGAAGGCATCATCGACCGGATGGTAACCCAACACCCGCGTGGTTTCGCTCAGGTCCAGGCGCTTGAAACGGTTATTGGAGATGCCGTGGGCGATCAGGTGCTTGACGCCCTCGGCCTCCACCGACCGTTGCAGCAGTTGCACCGCGTCACGTGGGCTGAGCCAGGCGCTGAGGTCGCGCGCGTTGTTCAGGTCGTGGGTCGCGGGGAACTCGAAGGCGCCGATGCGCAGGGCAATCGTCGACAGGGGCGTCTTGGCCGCGTAATAGCCACAGAGTGCCTCGCCGTAGCATTTGCTCACGCCGTACAGGTTGGCGGGCATGACTTGCATGCCGGGCGTGATCTGGCGATCCACCGGGTAGCCTTCGATGGTTTGCGCGCTGCTGGCAAACACCAGGCGCTGCACACCGGCGGCCACGGCGGCTTCGAACAGGTGGGTGGTGGCGAGGATGTTGTTGGGCAGCAATTCGTCGAACGTGGCGCTGGCATGGGGGATGCCGGAAAGGTGCACGATCACGTCGATGCCGTCGAGCAGGGCGGCGAGGCTGGATTTGTCGCTGAGGTCGGCCTGCACGAAGCGGTGCTCGCCGAGGTTGAAGTCCGGGGCGATACGGTCGGTGAGGGTGAAGCGGTAGCGGTCTTTCGAGGCTTCGAAAAACGTTTTGCCGATGCGACCGCAGGCGCCGGTGAGCAGTACATTGATTCCTTTCATGTGCAATTCCTTAGTTGTGACCGGCAAGGGCAAAGGTCTGGAAGCCCTGATGCTGGCCGAGGCGTTGATAGTAAGCGGCAATGGCGGGGTAGGGCGGCCGCGTCATGGGGGTCATCTGCCAGCGGTGCACCGAGAGGCCGATGAGGATATCGGCGAGGGTGAATTCATCCCCGGCCACGTAGGCATTGGTGCGAGCAAGTTGTTGTTCGAGGAGGCCCATCTTGTCGTTCCAGCGCTGCACGGCGGCGGCAATCTGCGCGGCGTCGAGGCCGTCCGGGTTGTTGCGTACCAGCGCGGTGAAGGCATCGCCCCAGGCGCGGTTGAGTTCGATGGCTTGCCAGTCGATCCACTGCTCGACACGCGCCCGCGGCGCAGGCTCGGCGGGCAACAGGTCGGTGCGTTGGTAGAGGCTGACGAGGTAACGGCAGATGGTGTTGGATTCCCACAACACACCGTGATCGTCAATCAGCACCGGCACCTGGGCGTTGGGGTTCAGCTCAAGGAATTCGGCGGACTGGGTCGGCTTGAAGCCGATGCCCCAGTCTTCGCGCACGTAGTCGATGCCCAGTTCCTGGCAGGTCCACAGTACTTTTCGCACGTTGATGGAAGACGTGCGACCCAAGATTTTCAGTGAGTGTCCCATGGTGCTTCCCTGGCAGTGGAGAGCAGCCAATCTAGCAGGCGACGCCGAGGACAGCGAGTGCCTGGCGCGACCACCGATGATTTCGGGCTCAGGTACTCTCGCGCACCTGCAGCTCAAACCCCATGTCCACCACGGGTTTGGCGATCTTGTTGCCGGCCATGATCGTCAGCAAATGCTCCGCCGCCCGCCGGCCGATGGCTTCACGCGGGGTGCTGATGCTGCTCAGGCGCGGCACCATGAAGGAGGAGGCCGGCAAGTCGTTGAAGCCCAGCACCGCGACGCGCTCGGGTACTTTGATGCCATGGCGCATGGCCTCCAGCAGCGCGCCCTGGGCCAGGTCGTCGTTGCCGAAGAAGATCGCGTCCACCTCCGGATGGGCCGCCAGCAATTGCAGGAACAGCTCGCCACCCAGGCCGACCGAGGACGGGCGTGGCGTCAGCAGTTCCAGCGCGGGGTCGTACATCCCCGCCTGTTGCAGCGCACGGCGGAAACCTTCGCCGCGCAGCAAGGTGCGTTGGTCCAGTTGCGCGCCGATATAGGCCAGGCGCTTGCGCCCACGGGACAGCAAGTGCGCGGCAGCGGTTTCGCCGGCCGCCACCTGCGAGAAGCCCACGCAGTTCACGCCGGCGTTGGGGTCCAGGTCCATCATGTAGACGCACGGCACGTTGCTGGCCTCGACCATCCGTCGGGCGCTTTCGGTGCGGTCGAAGCCGGTCAGCAGCAAACCCCGCGGCTGGTAAGCCATGTAGTTGCGCAGCAGGTTTTCTTCTTCATCGCGCGAATAATGCGAGTTGCCGATCAGCACTTCAAAGCCCTTGGGCCGCAGCACTTGGTGGATGGCTTCGAGGGTTTCGATAAATAAAAGGTTGGACAGCGACGGTACCAGCACCACCACTGAATGGCTCTGCGCAGAGGCCAGCGCACGGGCGGCCGGGTTGACCACGTAGTTGAGTTCGGCGGCGGCGTGCTGCACTTTTTCCACCAGTTCGGTGGCAACGGTGCTGATGCCACGCAGGGCGCGGGACGCGGTAATAGGGCTGACGCCGGCCAGGCGGGCGACTTCGTTGAGGGTAGGGCGGCCCGTCGTGCGGGTATTTTTATCGTTCTTGGAGGTCATCAGGCGGCTTGCCAAACAAAAATCGAGGCACTAAGGTAGCGCTGTCTCCAAAGGCCTGCAAATTCTTGAAGAAAGGGTTGCCTGATCCTGTTCAAAACCATTGGAGCGGATGCACGCGTCACTCCATAAAAAAAGACAAGACGGCGCGGGAAAAGCCTGTTTTTGCACTAGCCTTACAGCGTGCAAAGGTAGCGCTATCTGCGTCCTGAGGTGTTTCATGAGTCAACCTGTTACCGCCCTGGTCATCATGGGTGTTTCCGGCTGTGGCAAGTCCAGCGTCAGCGAGGCCCTGTGCCGCCTGAACGGTGCCACCGCCATCGAAGGCGACAGCTTTCACCCCGCCGCGAACATCGAGAAGATGAGCGCCGGCCACCCCCTCAACGACGACGACCGTGCCGGCTGGCTCGACATCCTGTGCGATGAGCTGCGCCGTTCGCTCAAGGCCGGTGAGCATCCGGTGCTGACGTGTTCGGCACTGAAAAAGAAATACCGCGACCACCTGCGCGAAGCCGCGCCGGGCCTGGGGTTTGTCTTCTTGGAGCTGACCCGTGCCGTGGCCGCCGACCGCGTGTCCCATCGCCCCGGCCATTTCATGCCGGCCAGCCTGATCGACAGCCAGTTCGCCACCCTCGAATCGCCCGTCGGCGAACCGCTGACCCTGGCCCTGAATGCCAGCGAAGACAGCGTCGAGGCATTGGCCGAGCAAACCAATGCCTGGTGGCTGAAACACGGTTTTGAACCATCCAAATAATTTTTTGCCGGAAAAGATAGCGCTATCCCCGGCGACAAATTGAATACCGGCTTTAATAACAACAACAAACAGGAGAGACCCCCCATGTTTGGCATGTCCCACGAGTCCTACCTGCTGCTTGATGCAGTGGTCACTATCATCGGTCTGATCTTTCTGATCACCAAGTTCAAGGTGCACCCGTTCATTGCACTGATCATCGCGGCCGGCTTCCTTGGCCTGACCTCGGGCATGCCCGTGGACAAGATCATCAAGGCATTCCAGGACGGCTTCGGCGGGGTGCTTGGCTTTGTCGGCATTATCCTTGCGCTGGGCACCATGCTCGGCAAGATGATGGCCGAATCCGGCGGCGCCGATCAGATCGCCCAGACCCTGATCCGCGCCTTCGGCAAGGAAAAGGTCCAGTGGGCGATGATGTTCGCCGCGTTCCTGGTGGGCATCCCGCTGTTCTTCGAGATTGGTTTTGTATTGCTGATCCCGCTGGTGTTCATCGTCGCGCGCCGCACCGGCGTGTCGCTGATCAAGATCGGCATCCCGCTGCTGGCCGGCCTCTCGGCGGTGCACGGGCTGGTGCCACCGCACCCGGGCCCGCTGCTGGCCATCGGCGTGTTTGGCGCGGACATCGGCAAGACCATCCTGTATGGCCTGATCGTCGCACTGCCGACCGCCATCATTGCCGGCCCGATCTTCGGTACGTTTATCGCCAAGTACATCCCGGGCAACCCGTCTCAGGAACTGGTGGACCAACTGGCCCGCGAACCTGAGTCGAAAACCCTGCCGAGCTTCAGCATCACCCTGATCACTGTGCTGCTGCCGGTGTTCCTGATGCTGCTGAAAACCTTCGCCGACATCGCATTGGTCGAAGGCCACGTGGTGCGCAACTGGATGGACATGATCGGCCACCCGATCACTGCGCTGCTGCTGGCGTTGCTGCTGTCGCTGTACACCTTTGGCCATCGCCAGGGCATCCATTCCAAGCAGATCCTCAAGCTGCTCGACGCCAGCCTTGCGCCGACCGCCGCGATCATCCTGATCATCGGCGCCGGTGGCGGTTTCAAACAGATGCTGGTGACCAGCGGCGTGGGTGACGTGATCGGCCACATGGCGGTGAACGCGCAGATCAACCCGATCCTGCTGGCCTGGCTGGTGGCGGCGGTGATTCGTGTGGCAACCGGTTCGGCGACCGTGGCGACCATTACCGGCGCCGGCATCGTGGTACCGGTGGTGGGCATGATTCCTGGGGTCAACCGTGAGTTGCTGGTGTTGGCGACGGGCGCAGGTTCGTTGATCCTGTCGCACGTCAATGATGCGGGGTTCTGGCTGGTGAAGCAGTACTTCAACATGACCGTGGCCGAGACCTTCAAGACCTGGACGGCGATGGAAACCATCCTGTCGGTGGTGGCGCTGATCTTTATCATGCTGCTGTCGTTGGTGGTCTGACAGGCAGGCCATGATGCCGAGGTGAAAACCCCAACCAAATGTGGGAGCGGGCTTGCCCGCGAATGCGCTAGATCAGTCGCCAGATACATGACTGATACTGCGCATTCGCGAGCAAGCCCGCTCCCACATTTGTGACCGCGTTGCGGGATCAGGCTTTGGTGATCAAGCCATCCGCCCGGAACATCCCGCGAATGCCGCGCACCGCCTGGCGAATCCGGTCCTGGTTTTCGATCAGCGCAAAGCGCACGTGATCGTCGCCGTACTCACCAAAGCCGATCCCCGGTGATACACACACCTTGGCTTCGAGCAGCAGCTTCTTGGCAAATTCCAGCGAGCCCATGGCGGCATACGCCTCGGGAATCTTCGCCCAGACGTACATCGACGCCTTCGGGTTTTCCACCATCCAGCCCAACTCATGCAGACCCTTGACCAGCACATTGCGGCGCTGGCGGTACTGTTCGGCGATGTCTTTGACGCACTGTTGGTCGCCTTCCAGCGCAGCGATCGCCGCCACCTGCAGCGGGGTGAAGGTGCCGTAGTCGTGGTAGCTCTTGATACGGGCCAGGGCGTTGACCAGTTCCGGGTTGCCGACCATGAAGCCGATGCGCCAGCCGGCCATGTTGTAGCTCTTGGACAGGGTGAAAAACTCCACCGCAATGTCCTTGGCGCCCGGCACCTGCATGATCGACGGGGCTTTCCAGCCGTCGTAGACGATGTCGGCGTAGGCCAGGTCATGCACCACCAGCACGTCGTACTGCTTGGCCAGCGCAATCACGCGCTCGAAGAAATCCAGCTCCACGCACTGCGCGGTCGGGTTGGACGGGAAACCGAGGATCATCATCTTCGGCTTGGGAATCGAGCCGCGAATCGCGCGTTCCAACTCGGCGAAGAAGTCCACGCCAGGCACCAGCGGTACCGAACGCACCTGGGCGCCGGCAATCACGGCACCGTAGATGTGAATCGGGTAGCTGGGGTTCGGCACCAGCACGGTATCGCCCTGGTCCAGGGTGGCCAGCATCAAGTGCGCCAGGCCTTCCTTGGAACCGATGGTCACGATGGCTTCCGACTCGGGGTCGATGTCCACTTCATAGCGGTCCTTGTACCAGCGCGAAATGGCGCGGCGCAGGCGCGGAATGCCCTTGGAAGTGGAGTAGCCGTGGGTGTCTTCGCGCTGGGCGACGGTGACCATCTTCTCCACGATATGTGGTGGCGTGGCGCCGTCAGGGTTACCCATGCTCAAGTCGATGATGTCTTCGCCGCGCCGACGCGCAGCCATCTTCAGCTCGGCAGTGATATTGAAAACATACGGGGGGAGTCGATCAATGCGCGCAAAGCGGCGCGGCGAACCTTGGTCTGCCATTGTTGCCTCGAGAGTACGTAAGCGCCCGGAACCGTCCGAGCGACGTCGGCCACTGCGGTGGCCTGCGGGGCAGACAATACGGTCGATGATGGCCAGTTGTCCAGATGCGTAGGAAAATTTTCTGCATGGAGTCCAGCGCGGATATGCCCCTATACTCGATGCGGGTTTGTTCCCTCATAAGAAGGAGACTGTTCGTATGGATCAGCAGACAAAAAAACCGTTAGAGCCACGCATGGAAGCCGGTAAAGCCCTGGTGATCGCCGGGGTGCAAGGGCGTTATTCGAAGGCCACCGTGGGCGATATCCCCAAGCTGTGGGAGTTGTTCGACACCTGCGTCAAGGACATCAAGAAGCGCGTTGGCGGCGTGACCTATGGGGTGTGCCACAACCCCAAGCATGACGAATTCGACTACATGGCCGGGGTTGAAGTCCCCACCAAGGGCGACGTACCGAGCAACTTCAAGTCCATCGAAATTCCGCCGCTCAACTACGCCGTGTTCCCGCACTACGGCCCGGTGCAGGCGCTGGAGCAGACCTACGAACGCATCATGTTCGAATGGTTGCCGCACTCGGGCTACAAGGTGATGGGCGCGGATTTCGAGCGTTACAGCGCGGATTTTGATGCGCGCAAGGGCATCGGGACGGTGGAGATCTGGCTGCCGGTTCAAGCCAAGGCCTGAAGCAACGCGATTGAGCTGCCTGGGCAGCTCAATCGATACCGTCACTCGCTGAGCAGGCGCCCGATGAAGGACTGGCGACCCGCGTGAATGCCGCTGCTCTGCAGTGTGCTGTTGAACGTTACCCACTCCACCAGGCTGATTTGGCCGTGCTCGGGACGTCCGTTGGGGTCTCGCCATGCATTGGCGATGCCGTCCACACCAAAGGTGGCGTCCGGTTGACTGTCCGGGTTGAACCGGAGCAACTGGATGACGCTGCCATTGCCATTGCGGGCCAGTGCCACGATTTTCTGATCAGGCTGGACCACCACGCTGGTAAAACGGAAACCGTCGGCGTTTTTTTCCAGCGGCTTGCCGGCATTAAAGGCGGGATCGGGTTGGCCGTTGGCCAGCAGGATGGCCACGAAGTTCTTGTCCCACGGGATGGAATAGCTACTTCCGACAATCGCTATTCTGCCTTCCGGGCCCTTGGCCAGTGCAGTGACCTGCCTGTTTTGCTTATTGTCGAAGGGCAATACGGCGAAGCCATTTGTACCGAAGCTGCCGTCAAGTTCACCATTATCCGTCAGGCCGACGATGTAGGCCTCGCGTTTGTCGCCCAGCTTGGTCGTACCGGCAGCTACGAAACCTTTTTGAGTGATCAACACACTGTCGAGTTGGGAATTAACCAACGTATTCGGTTCGTTGTTTCCGAAATTGAGGACCTCGCCGTTGACACCGAGTT
Source organism: Pseudomonas sp. GW821-FHT05D12 (assembly GCF_059419825.1). NCBI lineage: Bacteria > Pseudomonadati > Pseudomonadota > Gammaproteobacteria > Pseudomonadales > Pseudomonadaceae > Pseudomonas > Pseudomonas sp. GW821-FHT05D12. The sequence continues at coordinate 29,828 of NZ_JBWKSN010000020.1, forward strand.
GGTAGATAAAGGTGTCACTGCCGTCACTGAATACGGCGACAATCTTATTATCGGCCTGCACGGCTAAACCGCCTTTGGTGCTCACGGGAAAGACCGCTTTATCCAGTTCCCTTATGCCGCCGACGCCAAACGACAGGTCCGCGTTGCCATCCTCTGCATTGAATCGAGTAACAAATGCGCGGTGCTCGTTTCCGCGTGCGGCCAGCAAAAGCGGCTTTCCATCAGCTTGAATGATCAGGTCCATGAGGACGGCGGATTCTGCAAGGCGCGTGTACCCGGTCCCGAATTGGGTATCGGGCTCACCCGCAGGCGTATGTTTGGTGACGGCTAATCGATTTCTATCGCCTTCGCTAGGCAATCCCACCGTCACGGTGGAACCGTCGCTGAGCACGCGTGACAGGCCTGTGGAGGACGAGGCGATGACCGTGCCGTCCTTTGGGGATTGGTTCCCGAAGGACAGGTCCGGGCTGCCGGCGGTGTTCGCCGTAGTGTGATTCGACGGAATACTCATGAGTGTTCTCCTGATGGGACGTTGAGAGTTTCCACGCCTGCTCGTTCCAAACCTTGAGCGACAACTTCGGGCATTCCAGTACAAGGCAAAGGGTGACCGCTGTATAGCTGTGAAATCTGACAGTAGACACGACCGTTCAGAGGGGGCGGTCAAACACCCAGCTCAACCGGCGCTCATACCCAATGCGGCCTCTGTACGCCTCCCCGCTGTCCACCCAGCCGGCGGCCAGGTACATCGTCATCGCCGCCACATTGTCCGCGTCCACGGACAACTCCAGGCCCTTGATCTGCGGCCACGCCTGCAGTGCCGCTGCGGGCAGCGCCTGTAGACACGCCTTGCCGAACCCGCGCCCTTGCTGCTGGCGATCCACCTGCAGCGCGTGCAGCGTCGCGCTGTGCTCGTCGGCCCAGTGGGGCAGGCAGGGTGGGCGTTTGAGCAGCAGGAAAGCCACGGGATGCTCGTCGGCAAGCAGGGCGAAGCCTTTGATCGCAGCGGGGTTGGGATTGACCAGCAGGCTGTTCAGCGCGCAGTCGATATCGCCGGAATACGCCAGTTGCTCGGGATGCACTTGCAGGGTGTTGAGCTGCTGTTTCTGCACAAGGCTCAGCGTCTCATAGGGGACGAGGCGGGTTTCCATCAGGGACGCATCCGAATTCCTACAAAGAGCCGTGGATTCTAGCGGGTTTGCCGGGGGTGAAATTATTTTTCAAGCGGCTGTCGATTCGGCGTCGGCGCGTTCGACTAAGGGTGTCTTCCGTGAATTACACCCCGCAGGAGTATCGCCATGAGCACCACCATCAATCGCCTCATCGATGCCTGGAAACACGCCGTCATCGCCCGGGATATCGACAAGATTGTCAGCTTTTACGCCGACGATATCGTCGCGTTCGACGCCGTGACCGCGTTGCAATTCAAGGGCAAGGCTGCCTATCGCGCGCACTGGGAGGAATGCATGAAGCACTGCCCCGGCCCGGGGATTTTCGAGTTCCACGAACTGCGCATCGTCGAGTCCCGGGACAGCGCATTTGCCCACTGGCTGGCCCATTGCGGCGGCGCCGGGCCGGACGGCGAGGTCAAGGCCTGCTGGATGCGCGTGACTGCCGGCTATCAACAGATCAATGGTCAATGGCGCGTGGTGCATGAGCACTGGTCGGCGCCGTTCGACATGGACAGCGGCACCGCACTGTTCGACCTGAAACCTTGAGCGCCGCGAACTATAGTCAGTAGTCCGAAAACGGAGACGCACATGAAATACCTCTGCCTGATCTACAGCAACGAACAGGTCCTGCACACCTCGCCCGACAGCCCCGCAGACCCGGAGTGTCTTGCCTATGCGCAGTCCATCGAGGCCAGCGGCCGCATGCTCGCTGCCGAACCGCTGGAATCGGTAAGCACCGCCACCACCGTGCGCATGCGCAACGGCAAGCTGTCGATCACCGATGGGCCGTTTGCCGAAACCAAGGAGCAGCTCGCCGGGTTTTACCTGATCGAGGCCCGCGACTTGAATGAGGCGATCCAGGTGGCCGGTGGCATTCCGGCCGCCCGGGTCGGCAGTGTGGAAGTGCGTCCCGTGCGCGAGTTGAATCTCTGAACACAACAATCACAAGACTTGAGGAGGTTTACCCATGACAACCCAACCCGCCGAATTCGAACTGTCCATCAGCCGCTTGATCGACGCGCCGCGCAGCAAAGTCTTTCGCGCCTGGACCACGCCCGCCCTGTTGCAACAATGGTGGGGCCCCCACGGCATGACCACCCCCGAGTGCGAAATGGACCTGTGGGTCGGTGGCCTGTTTCGCACCCTGATGCGTGCGCCGGATGGCAGCGAGTACCCGACCCAGGGCGTGTTCCTGGAGATTGAGGCGCCCAGTCGCCTGGTATTTACCGACGCCTTCAAGCCGGGTTGGATCCCCTCGGGAAAACCGTTCATGAGCGCCGAAGTGACCTTCGAAGATGTCGACGGCAAGACCCGCTACACCGCCCGCGCCATGCACTGGAGCGCTGAAGACAAACAGGCCCACGAAGCCATGGGCTTTCACGACGGCTGGGGCCAGAGCCTGGACCGGCTGGTGACATTGGTGACCCAGGGCATGCCCGATTGACGCCGGCGATCGAGGCGATCTACCGCAGCGAATCGCGGCGCGTCCTCGCTACCCTGATCCGCCTGTTGGGGGATTTCGACCTCGCCGAAGAAGCCTTGCACGAGGCGTTCTTCGTCGCGGTCGAGCGCTGGCCGCAGGACGGTGTGCCACAAAATCCCAGGGCGTGGCTGGTCTCCACCGGTCGCTTCAAAGCCATCGACCGCTTGCGCCGCCAGGCGCGGTTCACCCCGTTGCTGCAGGCTCAGGCCGACGCGCTGCAAGCGCAGGACTGGAGCGAGGAAGACGTGGAAGATGACCGCCTGCGCCTGATTTTTACCTGCTGTCACCCGGCACTGGCACCTGACGCACAGGCGGCGCTGACCCTGCGTGAGATCTGTGACCTCACCACCGAGGAAATCGCCCGCGCCTTCCTGGCCACGCCGACCACCATTGCCCAGCGCATCGTGCGCGCCAAGGGCAAGATCCGCGAAGCGAAAATCCCTTATCAGGTGCCGTCGCTGGCCGAGCTGCCCGAGCGCCTCGACAGCGTGCTGCGCGTGGTTTACCTGGTGTTCAACGAAGGCTATTCGGCCTCCATGGGCGCCGACCTCACCCGGGAGGAGCTGACCCGCGAAGCCATTCGCCTCGGTCGCCTGTTGCTGGAATTGCTGCCGGAGCCGGAAGTGATGGGCTTGCTGGCGCTGATGCTGTTGCACGAATCCCGCCGTGCAGCACGGACCTCGGCCAGTGGCGAACTGGTGCTGTTGAATGAACAGGACCGTGCGCTGTGGGATGCGTCCTTGATGGCTGAAGGCTGCGCCTTGGTGGAACGCGCACTGGCCTTGCGCGGCTACGGGCCCTATTGCTTGCAGGCGGCGATAGCCGCGGTGCATGCCGAAGCGCCGGGCGCGGGGCAAACCGACTGGCTGCAGATCGTCGGGCTCTACGATGTATTGCTCAGGCAGGTGCCATCGCCGGTGATCGAGCTGAACCGCGCCGTGGCGGTGGCCATGTGGCAAGGCCCATTGGCGGGCCTGGATCTGGTGGAAGGCATTTTGCAACGAGGCGATTTGCTCGATTACCACTTGGCGTATTCAGCGCTTGGGGAGTTTTGCCGGAAATTGGGGCGGGTAGAAGCGGCTCGTACAGCTTATGAAAAAGCCCTGGCGCTGACCCAGCAAGCGCCTGAAAAGCGCTTCCTCGAGCAGCGCCTGGCCGAACTCAAGCAGTAGGAGCCGGCAAGGGGCCGTTCAGGGCTGCTGGCGAGTCGCGGCCAACACGATCTCGCGGATGCACACATGCTGCGGTTGCTGGTAGGCATAGGCAATCGCCGAGGCCACATCGTCGGCACTCAGCACGGTGCCGCCCATGTCCTGTTTCCAGGCCTGGTAGCCACTCTTGATCGCCTCATCGGTGGTGTGGCTGAGCAACTCGGTTTCCACTGCGCCCGGAGCGATGGTGATCACGCGTACATTGCTCGGCGACAATTCCTCGCGCAGGTTCTCTGAAATCCCATGCACGGCAAACTTGGTGCCGACGTACGCCACGTGGTTCGGGAAGGTCTTGCGCCCGGCCACCGAGCTGACGTTGATGATCGTGCCGCGCTTGCGCGCGACCATGCTCGCGGCCACCGCGTGAATGCCATTGAGCAGGCCCTTCACGTTGACGTCGAGCATCTGCTCCCACTGCGCCGGGTCTTGCTCGCTGACTGCGCCCAGCAGCATCACGCCGGCATTGTTGATCAACGCATCGGCCGGGCCGAATTGCGCTTCAGCTTCCTTCACGGCAGCGACGAGGGCGGCGCGGTCGGTGATGTCGACCCCACGGTTCAGGGTGTTCGGCAGGTTGAGGTCGTTGAGGCGATCAATACGGCGTGCCAGCAGCAACAGCGGGTGACCGGCGGCGGACAATCGGCGGGCGGTAGCTTCGCCGATACCCGAACTGGCGCCGGTGATGATGATCAGTGGCTGGCTCATGTGTGCACTCCTGGAATAAGAAAAATCGATAACTGAAACGTGCGCGCAGTATATTTACCCGGTTAAAGGCTGAAAAATGCCTTATTCCTCTGTCTGTCATCGGATCTGGCTATGGATGTACGTCACCTCAAGGCGTTTCTCGCGGTGTTTGAAGAACGCAATATCACCGCTGCAGCGCAGCGTTTATTCATCAGTCAGCCGACGTTGTCGGTGACCATCAAGCAGTTGGAAGATGAGCTGGGCGTGGCGCTGTTCGTGCGTCAGCCTCGCGGGGTCGAGGTCAGTGCCGAAGCACGGGTGCTGTATCCCCAGGCGCGGCGCATGGTGGCCGAAGCGGAGGCGCTGAGCCGGTTGTTTCGCGGCCGCGAGAATCGCATTGCGCTGGAGTTGGGGGTCAAGGGCGATATTGCCGACAGCCAGATCGAAACCTTCCTGCGCATGGCACACCAAGGTCTGCCCGGTTTGCTGCTGACCCTGCAGGAAGGCTGTGAAGGGGAAGGGCGCCTGGCGGTGGAGGAAATGTGCTGCGAGGACGAACTGTTCCTGCCGATCTGGGAAGAGTCCTACGTGATGGCGTTACCGGTCGCACATCCCATGGCGCAGGCTGGCACAGAGCAGGCCTGGGCGCCAATCGAGGACTGGATCACCTGCCCGCAACATGATTCCCATCAGCGCCTGATGGCCTTGTATGGGCGCTCGCCGCAGGCGGTAGCCGGGCATGCCGGCTCATTGACCCAGGCCCTGCATATGGTGGCCGCCGGTGTAGGCGTGGCGATGTTGCCGCAGTCGCTGGCGGCCGAGCGCGCCGGGGTGGTGAGCCGTGAATGGCACCTGCCGGCGCCGACGCGGCGGGTCGGGCTGTGCTTCGCCGCGCAAGCGTTGGAATCACCCGCGCTGCGCGCCCTGCACGAATATTTCCAGAACAACCGACCGCCGCAACGCTAGGCGTCAATCGACCATCAGCCCCAGCATCCAACTCCCCGCCGGCCCTGGCGGGTACTGCCGCGACCACAGCGCATCCACGGCCACCGAGCGCGGCCAACTGCGTACCTTGAGTTCGACCAGCCCGGCATTGCCGAAGCGTTCCACCAGCCAGCGAGGCAGCTCGGCCCAGCCGAAACCGAGCTGGGCCATTTCCATCAGCATCAGAAAACTCGGCGCCGACCACACACGGCCCGTGGGGCGTGTTTCATTCGGGTTGATGATGCTCGCCAGGCGCAGTTCACGGTGTTGCTGCAGGGCTTGCAGGTCGATGGTGTCCAGGCTCGCCAAGGGATGATCCGGGGCGACGAACAGCGCGATTTCCGTGCGTTCCTCCACCGGAGCGCGGCTCAGGTCGGGCGGATACACCGCCTGGGCCTCGACGAACGCAATCTGCGCCCGGCCGCTTTGCACCAGGGCGATCAGGTCTTCGCACTCGGCGATCAGCCATTCCAGTTCCAGGTCCGGGTAACGTTGCTCGAATGCCTTGAGCGCCAGTTCGAAGCGCTCCGACTGGTAGGTGTCGGACATGGCGATGGTCACTTTCGGCTCCAGGCCCTGGGCCAACTGGCTCGCCGCCAGCTCCAGGCGGCTGCTGGCCTCCAGCACCTGCTCGGCGCGTTGCAGCAACACATGGCCGGCCGGTGTGAGCGTCGGCTTGCGGCTGCTGCGATCGAACAGCACCACGTCGAGATCAATCTCCAGGCTGGCCACCGCTGCGCTGACGGTGGACTGGCTCTTGCCCAGCTTGCGTGCCGCCGCCGAGAACGAACCCTGGGTGGCGGCCTGGACAAACGCCTGCAGCACTTCATGAGAGGCCATGACTATCGCCTTGGTAGATGGTTATTAGTTATGAAGTATCGACTTGAAGGGTAATGATAGCAACCATCGTCACTCACGGAGCCGGGTCATGCACCCTACCAAGTCGATTACTGAACGCGTTTGCCAAGCCCTGGGTTTTGAAGGCCTGGCCTTATTGATCTGTACCCCGTTGCTGGTCTGGATCACTGGCCGGCCGGCCCTGGAGATGGGCGCGGTAACCCTGGGCCTCAGCGTGCTGGCGCTGACCTGGAACATCATTTTCAACAGCCTGTTCGACCGCCTCAAGGTGCGCCTGCAACTCGCCGGTGGCGTGTGGACGCGCATGCTGCATGCCGTGCTGTTCGAGGGAGGGCTGATCATCGTGGCGGTCCCGCTGATTGCCGCGTGGCTGAAGATCAGCCTGGTGCAGGCGTTTTGGCTGGACATTGGCGTGCTGCTGTTTTTCCTGCCGTACACCTATGTGTATCACTGGGGGTATGACGTGTTGCGGGAAAGATTCGTACGCCAGCGCGTGCCTAGTCGGGCTTGAGCGTCGCGACAAAATCCAGGAACGCCCGCACCTTGGCTGCCGGCAAATGCCGCGAGGGGTAGTAGGCGTACAGCGGAAAACGCTCGTCCGGCCAGTCCGGGAACAACTCCACCAGGCTGCCGGCCTTGAGCGCCGGCGCCAGGCCCAGGTCGAGCATCTGCGCCACCGCATGGCCGTGCTCGCACACGCTGTACAGGGTGCTGGCATCGTTGACCACCAGGCGGCCGTCGGTGCGCACGATCAATTGCTCACCGGGGCGGTGAAATTCCCAGGCAAACGGGCGACCGGTTTGCGAGTCGCGAAAATCCAGGCACATGTGCCCGTTTTCCAGGTCCTGCGGGGTGGCCGGTCGGCCATGGCGTTCCAGGTAGGCGGGGGAGGCCAGGGTGAGCACGCGCACTTGCATCAACTTGCGCGCGATCAGTGAAGAGGATTGCGGGATGCCAAAGCGGATCGCCAGGTCGAAGCCATCGGCGACCAGGTCGCCCAGTTGGTCGCGGGTGTGCAGGTCCAACTGCAATTGCGGGTAGCGGCGCATGAAATCGCCCAGTACCGGGCCGAGGACCAGCCGCGAGAAGTACGGGTCGATATTCACCCGCAGGCGCCCGCGTACGGTGTGAGCGCTGTCGGCCGCCGAGTTGGCCGCCTCTTCGAGACCGGCCAGCAGCGGGGCAATTTCCTGATAGAAACGCCGGCCCTCGTCGGTCAGTTGCACCGAGCGCGTGGTGCGGTCGAACAGGCGAATCCCCAAGCGTTTTTCCAGGCGTGAAATCGCCCGGCTGACGCCCGAAGGCGTCATCTCCAGGCTGACGGCGGCGCGGGCAAAACTGCCGCTGTCGACCACGGCCGCCAATACGCCCATGCCGCCGGCCAAGCCTGGATCAAAACTCATCGGTGATTGCCTGTCAGTGATCTGAGGGCATTGATGCTAGCGCAGAACGCCTACAGAAACATGCCGCCTGAGGCCTCGATGCGCTGCCCGGTGATCCAGTGGCTGCCGTCGGCCAGCAGCGTCGAGATCGCCCCGCCGATATCTTCCGGCAATCCTGCGCGGCCGAGGGCGGTATTGTTGGCGACCATCGCGTTCACGTTGGGGTTATCGCGCACCGCGCCGCCGCTGAAGTCGGTGGCTATCGCGCCGGGAGCCAGGGTGTTCACGCTGATTCCGCGCGGGCCCAGTTCCTTGGCCTGATAACGCGACAACACTTCCACCGCACCTTTCATCGACGCATACGCCGAGTACCCCGGCAGGCTGAACCGCGCCAGGCCGCTGGAGATGTTAATGATGCGCCCGCCATCGCTGATCAGCGGCAGTAGTTTTTGCGTGAGGAAAAACGGTGCCTTGAAGTGGATTGCCACCAGGCGGTCGAACTGTTCTTCAGTGGTTTCGGCAAACGCGGCGTTGACGCCAATGCCGGCGTTGTTGATCAGGAAATTCAACTGCTGCTGGGCGAAAACCTCCTTGAGCACACCGCCGACCTGGCCGACGAAGTCGTTGAAGGACGCGCTCTGGCTCACATCCAGTTGCAGCATGGCGGCGCGGCCACCCAGGGCCTCTATCTGTGCCACCACCGCCTGGGCTTCGTCGGCGGCGCTGTGGTAGGTGCCGATGATGTCGACGCCCTGTGCCGCCAAGTGCAGCGCGGTGCTTTTGCCCAGGCCGCGGCTGGCGCCGGTGATCAATGCGATTTTACGGGTCATGGTGCAGTCCTCTCAGGTGGTCAGTGGGACTGAGTGTATTTGTCCGGCTGTAACGTGATAAACAGGGGTATATCGGAATCACTGGCCGGATAAGGCGAACAATCCCATGAACAAGCTGGAACTGCTGCGCACCTTTGTGCGCGTCACCGAACTGTCGAGTTTCACCGGCGCCGGCGAGAGCCTGGGCCTGCCGCGCTCCAGCGTGTCCGAGCATGTCCAGGCGCTGGAAGAGCTGCTCGGCACACGCCTGCTGCAGCGCACCACGCGCAAGGTGCAGGCGACCCAGGACGGGCGTGTGCTGTATGAGCGCAGCAAGGATCTGCTGGCCCACATGGACGAGCTCGAAGGCCTGTTTCGCCAGGATGAGGCGCAACTCAGCGGGCGTATCCGCGTGGACTTGCCCAACGTGATGGCGCGGGACCTGATCCTGCCGCGCCTGCCCGAGTTCATGGACGCCCACCCCTTGATCGAGCTGGAAATCAGCACCACCGACCGCCAGGTCGACCTGCTGGCCGAAGGGTTCGACTGTGTGCTGAGGGTCGGCGCACAGCCCGACCAGACGGTGGTCGCGCGGTGGTTGTGCAGCATGCCGATGATCAACTGTGTCAGTGCCGGCTACCGCCAGCGCCATGGCGTACCCGAGACCCTCGAGGACCTGGCGCACCATCAACTGGTGCATTACGTGCGCCCCTTGGGATCACGTTCGACGGGGTTCGAATACCAGCAGGGCGACAAAGTGCACCGCGTGCCGATGGCCGGGAGGGTCACGGTCAACAGCACCGACGCGTACAAATCCGCCTGCCTGGGCGGCTTCGGCATCACTCAGGTGCCGGTCCTGGGCATCCGCGATCTACTCGCCAGTGGCGAGCTGGTTGCCGTGCTGCCCGACTACCCGGCGCCGGCGCTCGATGTGTCGCTGCTCTACGCCGGGCAACGGCATTTGCCACAGCGTGTGCGGGTGTTCATGGACTGGCTGGCCGCGACGCTGCAAGCCCGACTCTAACGGCGAGCCGACAACTGCTGCGGCGCCAGGAAGGCGTCATGGAAATAATCGCGCACGGCCTGCATCGCCGGGGTAAACGCACGCTCGCGATGCCAGGCCAGCCCGACACTCATGGGCGTGACCGGGTCGGTCACGGTGAGGGTTTCGATGCGCTTGCCTTCCAGTGACCAGGGCCGATGCACCAGGTCCGACAGGATCGCCACGCCGCTGCCATTGGCGACCATGCTGCGTACTGCTTCCACCGAGCTGGTGCGCAGCCGCACCTGGGGCGTTTGCCCGGCCTGTTCCCAATAGCGCATGGCGCTGTGTTCGGCTTCATCGACGGTGAGCAGGATGTACGGTTCGCGGGCCACATCCGCCAGGCTCACGGCGCCGCGTTCGCACAACGGGTGATGGCTGGGCAGCCACAGGCGGCGTTCGGAGTTGAACAGGATTTCGGAGACGATATCCGCATGAGTCAGGTTGGCGGTGAGCACCACTGCCATGTCGAATTGGCCGTCGAGCAGGCCTTGTTCGATGGCCTGGCGCTCCTGCTCGAACACCTCGATGGTCACATCCGGGTGCCAGTGTTCCATGCGCTGCAAGTGGTGCGGCAGGAAGTAACCGAGCACCGTGTAGCTGGCGGCCAGGCGCAGCACGCCACTGGCGCGGTAGTCGGGCAATGGGCTGTTGAGGGCGTCGTCGACGCTGCGCACAATCACATAGGCACGGTTGAGAAAATGCCGGCCGGCGTCGGTCAGGTTCATGCCCTGGGCCGAACGCACGAACAGCTGCACGCCGAGCATCGCCTCCAGTTCCTTGATCGCCGTGGTCACCGCTGACTGGGAAATGTTGAGGTGGATGGCGGCCTGGGAAATCTGGCCGATTTCGGCGGTGGCGACGAAATAACGCACTTGGCGCAAGGTCAATGACACGCTGCATTCCTCGTAGGGGCCGGGCTTATCTGATTTTCAGAAGATGGGCTATCTGATAATAGATCTTCCCAAGGGGTCAAGACGCGGCCTACTTTTCCGCCATCACCTTTGCGGAGCGACCTCGATGCAGGCAGTGGATTTCAACTCGGACATGGGCGAAGGCTTCGGCCCCTGGACCATCGGCGATGGCGTCGACGCGCAGCTGATGGCCTATATCAGCTCGGCCAACATCGCCACCGGCTTCCACGCCGGCGACCCCGGCACCATGCGTCGCACCGTCGAGCGCGCCAAGCAACTGGGGGTGGCCATCGGTGCACATCCAGGGTTTCGCGACCTGGTCGGCTTCGGGCGCCGGCATATCAACGCTCCGGCCCAGGAACTGGTCGACGACATCCTCTACCAGCTCGGCGCCCTGCGCGAAATCGCCCGCGCCCAAGGCGTGACCCTGCAACATATCAAGCCCCACGGCGCGCTCTACATGCATTTGGCCCGCGACGAAGAAGCCGCGCGGCTGCTGGTGCAGAACCTGCAGATCATCGAACCGACACTGCTGTTGTACTGCATGCCCAACTCGGTGATCTGGCGCGTGGCCAAGGAACTCGGGCAACCGGTGGTGCGCGAGTTCTACGCCGACCGTGAGTACGATCTGAGCGGCTCCATCGTGTTTACCCGCACAGTGCGTGCGCTGGATCCTGCCACCGTAGCGGCGCGGGTTCTGCGCGCCTGTCAGACCGGGTTGGTGCGCACGGTGGAAGGCGAAGATCTGTTTATCGAATTCGATTCCATCTGCCTGCACAGCGACACACCCGGCGCCCTGGAATTGGTGGAAGCCACCCGCGAAGCCCTCGACCAGGCAGGAATCGTGGTGGCCAATGGGCTGCCTGCGGCCAACGGGGCTTGATGTGGTGAGCGGGCTTCCTGTGGCAAGCGGACTTTATGTGGTGAGCAGAATTCCTGTGGTGAGCGCGCTTGTTGTGGTGAGCGGGCTTGCCCCGCGTTGGGGCGCGTAGCGGCCCTAAAATCAGACGGCCGAGTTCTACCTGGAAGTACACAGGGGGCTTACTGGGGCTGCTGCGCAGCCCAACGCGGGGCAAGCCCGCTCACCACATAAAGCGCGCTAGCCAAAGGAAGCTTGCTAGCCAAAGGAAGCCCGCTCACCACATAAAGCCCGCTAGCCACAGGACGCCCGCTCACCACAAAAAAAACCGCTCAGCACAATAAATCCAATCACCCCTATTCATTTTTTGCCTGCCTTTCTATAACGATTCCAAGAGGAACAGACATGGCTCAAACACCCCCCATCCGCTACAGCTTCGGCGGTGATGAACACCTGTTTGCCGAGGTCAGCGAGAGCATGTCGCTGGAGGCCTTTTTCACGGGCATGGCCGTGACCCGGGCCGTGGAGCGCCTGGCCCTGGAAGGTGTGCTGGATGTGTGCCTGGCCAATGCGTCGTTCCAGATTCGCTTCGACCCCGACCGCATCGCGCCACACGTGCTGCTCGACGCGGTGCAGACCGCCGAAGCCCAGGCCGTGGCCGAACGCACCCTGCACACGCGCATCATCGAAATCCCGGTGCTCTACAACGACCCCTGGACCCATGAAACGCTGATGCGTTTTCGCGACCGCCACCAGGACCCCAGTGCGACCGACCTGGAATACGCCGCGCGCATCAATGGCCTGGCCGATGTCGACGCGTTTATCGCCGCCCACAGTGGCGCGCCGTGGTTTGTGTCGATGGTCGGCTTTGTCGCGGGCCTGCCGTTCATGTTCCAGATGGTCGAGCGCGAGCGGCAGTTGCAGGTGCCCAAGTACCTGCGCCCGCGTACCGACACTCCCAAGTTGACCCTCGGCCATGGCGGCTGCTTCGGCTGCATCTACTCGGTGCGCGGGGCCGGCGGTTACCAGATGTTCGGCGTGACCCCGGCGCCGATCTACGACCCGGCGCAGCAATTGGCCTACCTCAAGGAACACATGGTGTTCTTCCGGCCCGGTGACATCGTGCAATTCAAACCCATCGACCGCGACGCCTACGACCAGGCCGTTGCCGAAGTGGACGCAGGACGTTTCGACCTGCGCATCCGTACGGTGGAATTTTCCCTCGATGCGTTTCTCGCCGACCCCATCGGCTACCCGAAAACCCTGCAGGAGGCGCTGGCATGATCAAGGTCCTCAAACCCGGCCTCGCCACCTCCGTGCAAGACCTTGGCCGCGAAGGCTATTACCACCTGGGCATTCCGCCCTCGGGGGCGTTGGACCAGTACGCCTTGAGCGCGGCCAACCACCTGGTGGGCAATCCCATTGGCGCAGCGGGCCTGGAATGCACGTTGATTGGCCCCGAGCTGGCGTTTCAACAGGACGCCCTGGTAGCCCTCAGCGGCGCGTTGATGTCACCGCGCCTGGACGGTGAAGTGGTGCACCAGGACACCGCCTTCCACGTGCGTGCCGGGCAGGTGCTGCGCTTCGAGTTTCCCAAGGCGGGCGCGCGCACTTATCTTGCGGTCGCCGGTGGCATCGACGTGCCTTTGGTGCTCGGCAGTCGTTCCACTTACACCCTCGGTGCGCTCGGTGGTTTTCACGGGCGACGCTTGCAGGCGGGGGATGAGCTGCCCATCGGTACCGCCAGCGGACAGGGGCGCGCGGGCAACAGCCTGCCGATGGCGCTGCGCCGGTCGGTCGGTGGCGATGTGACGTTGCGCGTGGTGCCGGGGCTGTACTACGAGCGCTTGACGGCCGGTGCAAAGAGCAGCTTTTTTGCCGAACCCTGGACCGTCGGCTCCGAGGCCGACCGCATCGGCTATCGCTTCAAGGGCGGCAGCGCGCTGAGCTTCCAGTCACGCGAGCAGCCGTTCGGCGCGGGCTCGGATCCGTCGAATATCGTCGACAGTTGCTACCCCATCGGTTCGATTCAGGTACCGGCCGGGCTGGAGCCTATCGTGCTGCATCGGGATGCGGTGTCGGGCGGCGGCTACGCGATGATTGGCACGGTGATCAGTGCCGACCTGGACCTGATCGGGCAGATGCAGCCGAACCAGCGCGCGGGGTTTGTGGCGGTGACGCTGGAAGAGGCGCTGGAGGCGCGGCGGGTGTACAAAAAACGCCTGAAAATAATGGGCGGGTTATTCAATAGCTGAAAACCCATAGAACCAATGTAGAGCCGGCTTGCTCACGCCTGCGGTGTGTCAGTCGCCAGGTGTCCTGACTGACAGACGGCTTTCGCGAGCAAGCCCGCTCCCTCACGGTTAAACGGTGCTGTGTCAGAACAATTGGGTGAACAGCCAGTAGAGGCTGCCTGACAGCAGAATCGCCGCCGGCAGCGTCAGCACCCAGGCCATCAGCAGATTGCGGATGGTCTTCATCTGCAAGCCACCGCCATTGGCCACCATGGTCCCCGCCACACCCGACGACAACACATGGGTGGTCGACACCGGCAAGCCATACATATCCGCCGCGCCGATGGTCAGCATGGCCACCATTTCGGCCGATGCGCCCTGGGCGTAAGTCAGGTGGGTCTTGCCGATCTTCTCGCCGACGGTCACCACGATGCGTTTCCAGCCGACCATGGTCCCGAGGCACAAGGCGATGGCCACGGCGATCTTCACCCACAGCGGGATAAAGCGCGTGGAGTTGTCGATCTGATCCTTGAACAGCTTGAGCTTGCCCTGGGTGTCGGCGTCGAAATTGCCGACCTTGCCCTTGTCCATCAGGCGAATGGTTTCGCTGGTCAGGTACATGTCGTTACGTACGTTGCCTACGGCTTCGGCGGGGACTTTGGCCAGCGAGCCGTAGCCTTTGACTTCATCACCGATCTGGCCGGCGAGGGCGGCAAGCGCCGGTACCAGTTCCGGCGTGGCTTCCTTGGTGCGCACATAGGTCGACAGGATCGGCCGCGGGTCCCCCGTCAGCGCCTGCGGTGCGCTTTTCACCAGGGCCACCTGGGTCACTTCAGCCACGGCGGCGAACTGCAGCGATTGCTCGGCCGGCATGGTGCGGTTCAGCGCGTAGGCCATCGGCAGGGTGCCCACCAAGATCAGCATGATCAGGCCCATGCCCTTCTGGCCATCGTTGGAACCGTGGGCAAACGACACGCCGGTGCAGGTGGCGATCAGCATGCCGCGAATCCACCACGGCGGCGGAGTGTCGCCCTTGGGCGCCTTGTACAGCGCGCGGTTTTTGACAAAGGCGCGCAGGGCCAGCAATAGCAGGGCGGCAAAGGCGAAGCCGATCAATGGCGACAGCAACAGCGCATAGCCGATCTTGATCGCCTGGCTCCAATCCACCCCGCTGGTGCCGTCACGCCCGTGCATCAGTGCATTGGCCACGCCGACGCCGATGATCGAACCAATCAGCGTGTGCGAAGAAGACGCCGGCAACCCCAGCCACCAGGTGCCGAGGTTCCACAGGATCGCAGCGATCAGCAGGGCGAAGATCATCGCGAAACCGGCCGAGGAACCGACCTGCAAAATCAGCTCGACCGGCAGCAGGGCAATGATGCCGAACGCCACGGCACCGCTGGAAAGCAGCACCCCGAGGAAGTTGAAAAAACCCGACCACACCACCGCAAAATGCGGCGGCAGCGAGTTGGTGTAGATCACCGTCGCGACCGCGTTGGCGGTGTCGTGGAAGCCGTTGACGAACTCGAAACCCAGGGCGATCAATAGCGCCACGCCCAGCAGCAGGAACGGCGTCCAGGTGGTGACCACCGCGCCCATTTCGTGCATGTCGTGCATCAGGCTGTAGGCGGTGAACAACAGGCCCATGGCGAGCACGGCGAAGAAGATGATTACCGTCACCAGGCCGGGTTTCTTGTCCAGCCTGGGTTTGGGCTCGCTGTGCGAGGAGCGGGTGGAGGCAGTCAGGGAAGGGGTGGCCATGCCGGAGCATCCAGTGTGGGGAGGATGGCATCCATATTCATTGCAGAATGTTACAGAGATACTGCGGCAGGTCAGTGTTTAATCAATCGGCCATGCCGCCGGTCTATAACTGCCCCTTGGTAGGCGCCGGCAAGCCGGCTCCCACCCTCGAGGGCATTTCAAGTCGAGCGTGCGCTTCAGTAATCCTTGCGCTTGCGAAAGGCCCAGCGCCCGGCAATCAAGGTGAACGTCGCCACCAACGCCACCAGGATCCAGAAGCCTTCCGGGTCCTGGGAAAGCGGTACACCGCCCACGTTCATGCCGAAGAAGCCGGCAATGATATTGATCGGCAGCGCCAGCACCGTCACCACGGTGAGGGTGAACAGCGTGCGGTTGCTTTGCTCGTTGAGGTTGGCGGCGATTTCTTCCTGTAACAACTTGATCCGCTCACCGAGGGCCATCAGGTCATTGATGATCAGCGCAAACTCCTCGGTGGATTTGCGCAGCTCCTTCACGTCTTCCTTCTGCAGCCATTGCGGCGGGCGGTTGAGCAGGCGCAGCAGCGAGCCGGGTTCCAGCGCGAGCAGGCGTTGCAGGCGCACCAGCACCCGGCGCGCCGCCCCTAGTTCCGCCCGGTTGGTGGACAGGCGCGAGGACAGCAGCTGGTCTTCGATATGGTCGACGCTGATGCTGGTCTTGCGCACGATCTGGGTCAGGACTTCGCCCTGGTCGCGCAGCAGGTGCACCAGCAGCTCCAGCGGCGAGCGAAAGGTTTCACCGGCTTTCACCGACGAGCGCAGCTTGTCCACCGAGTGCAGCGGTTGCAGGCGCGCGCTGATCAGCAAGCGGCTGCGCGCGCACACCCACAGCGTGGAAATATCCGACGAGACCATGCTGCTGAAGTTGAACACCACGTCGTTGACCACCGCGAGCAAGGCCGAGTCGACATGTTCGATGCGCGTGGAGCGCGAGCCTTCATGCAGGGCCTCAAAAAATTCCTCGGGCAAATCCAGGTGCGCCTGCATCCAGCGCTCGCACGCGGCGTGGGCCAGGTTCAGGTGCAGCCAGAGGAATTCTTCGGGGTCGCCGGGTTGCTGCAAGGCCTGCAGGGCGGTGGCCGAGTCAATCTGCTCAGCCTTTTCACCAGGGCGAAAACGGAAACCGTAAAGCAAGCCGAACAGGTCGGAATCCTGATGGCTGTAGTCGAGGCTGTGGTTCATGGAGGCTCGCAGAGAAAGCGCCTGTAGGACGTTTCACAGGTTCGCGTGAGCGATCATTGCAAGGGGATTTGACAGTTTTGTGACGGTTCGCGACTTATTGCGTTGCGATGACACTTTATTGACCGCCTGTCAGCAACCGTTCAAGAAGCCTCTCTCACCAGGCATCAAGAACCGCTGCTGACAGGGACGCTTTGGCCCCTGATCAGGGGGTGGGCAGGCTGAACGTGAACACGGTGCCGTGCTCGGCGGTGGTCGACACGTTCAGCTCGCCGCCATGCGCTTCGGCGATCTGCTTGACGATATACAACCCCAGACCCAGGCCGGCCTGGGGGGTATCGGTGGTCGGACGCGAATAGGGCTGGAACAACCGGGGCAAGGCTTGCGCACTGATCTGCCCGGGGTTCTTGACGGTCAGGTTGAAATGGCCTTGCTCGATCTTTGCCGTGACCTCCACCGGTCCCTCGTGGCTGCCATGGTGAATGGCATTGGCCACCAGGTTGGAGAGCAGCTGCGCGAGGCGATCGCGGTCGCCACTCACGCCTTGCAGGTCGTCGATATTCGCCTGGATCACGCGCTGCGGGTGCACGCTCTGCACTTCCGACACCACATGTTGCAGCGCCTCCTGCAGACCCTGGCAATCGCCGATGTTCAACGGAATGCCATTGCCCAGGCGGCCACGGGCGAAGTCCAGCACGTCTTCGACCAACTGCGCGGCGCGGCGGCCGCTGGTGAGGATATGTCGCAGCAACGTGTCCGTGGCCGGATCCGGGTGCTTGCGCAGCAGCCGTTCAGCAGCGAAGTTGATCGCGAACAGCGGGTTGCGCAGATCATGACCAAGCACGGCGATGAATTGCTCACGCAGTTCGGCGGTATCGCGTTCTTCCTGCAATTGCGCGTGGGTGAACTGCGCGGCTTCTTCAGCTTCGATTTGCAGCGACAGCACCCGGGCGAATGACTCCATGGTCGACTGGATCGTGCTGCTGCGCAGCTCTGCAGGGTTAGGGTCGAGGGCGCAGATGGTGCCGAAGAAGTGCCCGTTGGTGCGAAACACCGGCACTGAGATATAGCTTTCGAAGTGATACAGGCGCGGCGTGTGGTGGTCGTGGTAGAGCGGGTCTTCGCTGGCTTTGTCGATGACCACGGACACGTGGGAGCCGCGAATCTCGTGGCAAATCGTGGTCGTCAGGTCCAGTTCGCCGCCGACGCCAAGGCCGAAGTCCAACTGATCGAGCACGGCGCACGCGGTCCAGGTGTCATCGGTCACCCGCGCGACCGCTGCGAAGCGCAGGCCGGTCATGTCGCTGATGACTTTGAGCATCGCGGGGACGGCACTGATGCGGCCAATGGTGGCGATGTCGGCGGCTTTTTGCCCCATGCAGCAATCTCTATCCCAACGTGCTGAGCGTTATGCCCCGGCCAATGGGTGGGATTTTAGCGACCTTGTGCCATGTGGGTGTAATTTCATTCGCAAAATCGAGGATTTTCTTACGCCCGCTGACGCGCGGACATAAAAAAACCGCGCCACCCGGAGGTGGCGCGGTTGCTTGAGGGGGCGACTCAAGTGTCTTGCTTGTTTTCCAGCACGGCGCCGGTCTTGGCGTCGAGCTTCACTTCAAAGCGTTTGCCGGCGGTGTCGGTCAGGTCGACTTCGTAGACCAGCACGCCGTTTTTGTGATCCAGCTCGGTGTCAGTGATGCTGGCACCGGCGTGGGTGGCGACGGCAGCGGCGTTGAGTTTGTCGAACGGCATCACGGCGCCGGACTTGACCAGGCCTTCAATGTGATCCGGGCGAACATCGGCCTGGGCCAGGCCGGCAGTCACGGTCAGGGCGGTGGCGGCGAACAGTGCGGTCAGGGTTTTCATGGTGTGTGTCCTTCTTCGGTGAGCTGTTTAAGTGGGATCAGGTTATCCAGCGCAACTTAATTCACGCTTAATTATTTCAAGCGGTTGCGCAGTTTGTTCAATCCGCCAAGGGCGCGGGATTTCATGCTGAGGGCTCACGTAAAGGGAGACTCGGATGAAACGGTTGGTCAGTTGGCTTTATGCGCCTGTCTTTTTTGCAGGGTTTATCGGGTGGGCACTCGCGTATGTGCAGGCCAGGCAACCGCAAGGGTTGCTGCTGGTGTTTGTAAGCGCGGTGGCGGTGTCATTTCTGGTCGAGCAATGGCTGCCGTATGAGCGGCAATGGAACCGCAGCCTGGGTGATCGTCGACGCGACACCTTGCATGCGTTGGTCAATGAAAGTCTGAATGCCGCGGGGTTGCTGATCCTGCCCGGACTGACCGCGCTGTTGGCGTTCGAAGGCCTCTGGCCACGAGGCTGGCCGCTGTGGGAGCAATTGTTGCTGGCCATTGTCGTGGCCGACGCCGGGATTACCTTGATGCATTACGCCAGCCACCGTGTTGCGCCGTTGTGGCGCCTGCATGCGGTGCATCACAGCGTACAGCGGCTCTATGGCTTCAATGGCTTGATGAAGCACCCCTTGCACCAGACGCTCGAAGCGACGGCAGGCCTGCTGCCGCTGATCCTTTTGGGCATACCGCTGGACGTGGCGCAGTTGCTGGCATTGGCCATCGCTGTTCAGTTGATGCTGCAGCACTCGAATGTGGCCATGCGCCTGGGGCCGTTGCGCTGGGTGTTCGCCTGGGCGCCGGTGCATCGGTTTCACCACATGAAATACGGGCGTGCGGGGGATGTGAATTTCGGGCTGTTTTTCAATCTGTGGGACTGGCTGCTGGGCACTGCGTTTGATCGCCCGCGCTATCGCATGGGGCCGGGGGACCTGGGGATTGGCAGTCGGCCGGATTTTCCGCGGGATTATGTGGCGCAGTTGTGTGACCCGTTCGCGGCGGTGAAGTCGGGCAAGGAGCCGCCGTTGCCGCAGGATTTACGTTAGGAACTGCACCTCCAGCTGGCGCAGGGACGCCCCGGCGGTGACGCCGAACAATTGCTTCATGGTCCGCGAGAAATGCGCCGAATCGGCAAAGCCCGCGCCGTGGGCGGCCTCGGTCAGCGTGCCGCCCGCGAGGGCCAGTTGCAGGGCCACACGCAACCGTCGCCACAGCACCAGGCGGCGCACCGGCACACCGAGCTGATCACTGAACAGGCGCTCCAGTTGGCTGAGTGAAAGGTGTGCCGCCTCGGCCAGGACCAGGGCCGACACTTTGCCGCCCAGATGTTGATCGAGACTGGCGAGTGCGCGCTCGATGCGTGGATCGTCGAGGCGCCGCCGGGGCAACTGGTGCAGCGTCTCGATAAACCCTGCGCCGCCCAGCAGCAGGGCCTGCAACGGCTCGGCAGCAAAGACGATGGGTTCGGCATACAGCACCTGCACCTCACCCTCGGCCTGGAGGATGGCGTGGCGGAGTCGCGAAGGAATGAACAGGCGATCGGCCGTGATCACGCGGCCTTCAAGGCTGACCGTGATGGGCCGGCCTGGGGAGAACATCAATTGATGGGCGTAGTGCGCATGGGGCGCGGTGCGCCCCAGCTCGCCGTGGATCAGGCCGTAATCACGGCGCAACCACAGGCGACCCGACCATTCGGGCTTCACTCAGTACTTATAGTCGTTCAGCAGGTCCTGCACGCTGGACGACGGCCAGCGCTTGTAGAACTTCAGCAGTTCAGCGGCGCGGTTGGTGAAGATGCCGTCGACACCGGCCTTCATCACCTTGTCGAAATCCACCGGCTCATCGACGGTATAGACGTGCACCAGCAGGCCTTTGTCGTGGGTCAGCTGGTTCATTTCCGGCTTCACCAGGTCGGTGTAGCTCTGGTCGCCATGGGCGGTCAGCTCGGCCGAAGGGCCGGTGCCGATGGCGCCGAGGCTCTTGGCTTCGTCGACCCATTTTTCGAACTCGGCGGCGTCTTTCGGCTCTTGCTTGGCGTAGTAGGCAGCCTTGGTGGTTTCGCCGGACTCAGCGAAGGTCTGTGTCGATTTCGGCTCGATGCTGCCAGGGCCGACCCACAGCAGCAGGATCTTCGGCGTGTTCGGCATTTCTTTCTGCAGTTCTTTCAGGCTGGCCGTCTCGAAGGTTTGCAGGACCACGCGCCCCTTGCCCTGGCCGACACCGGTGTTGCTCTTGCCCAGCTTGGAGCCGGCAGAGCTCAGCCAGCCTTTATCCAGCAACTTGTTTTTCAGGTCGGCTTCGATGCCCGGGAACTGCTTGGGCTCCTTGGTCTCGATGTACAGGCCGGGTTTGTGCTGCGGGTTGCCTTCGGCGATCTTGATGATGTCGTCCAGGCTCTGGATTTTCAGGCCGACGAAGCCCGGACGTGCGCGGTCGGGGTAGGCGGCGTTGAACCAGCTGCCGGCGTCGAGGGTTTGCAGTTCTTTCCAGGTGAATTCGTTGGCCGGGGCGTCCTTGCGCTCGGGGAACTTGGTGGCCACGTCGGTGGTGCGCTGCAGGTTGTTGTCGTGGAGGGCGAACAGTACGCCGTCCTTGCTGCGCTGCAGGTCCATTTCCAGGTAGTCGGCACCCAGGTCGCGGGCGACCTTGTAGGCGGCGGCGGTGGATTCCGGGGCATCGTAGGACGCGCCACGGTGAGCGATCACGGCAGGGTAGGGAATGCCTTCGTTTGTCGCCAATTCAGCCGGGCTGATCGGGTCGGCAGCCTGTGCCTGGCCGAGGCCCAGCGCCAGGGCGAGCAGCAGGGCGCTCTTGGAAAACGTGACAGGCATATGCGAAGTCCTTTCGTGGAGGTAGCTTTGAGAAGGCCTCCTTTTTAACAATTGATTGCGAAAGGCGCTATCACCAAACCGACATTAACGTGCGCACCCGCCAATTTTCTCGGTTTTTTTGCCGTGCATTGCAGTACTCTTGCCCGAAGCTGCTCCGTTAGAGGGCAGTACTTTCTGCCACGCGTGTAAACCATCTTTCCAGTCCCCGTGGGACTTTTCAGTGAGGTTTACCATGCGCATCACTTCCGAGCTTATCTGCCAGGCCGCCGACCAACTCCGTGGCTTTGTCGGCCTCAACCGCAAGACCGGCCAGTACATCGTGCGTTTCAGCGAAGATGCCTTCGGCATGGACGTGGCTGATGACGGCATCATTCCCACCGCCGAATTCGTCTGGCTGCCCGCCGCCGAGCAGACCATGACCCTGTCGCGCGAACGAATCCAACTGCTGCTCGACCAGAACATCGACGACCGCATCAACATCACCGAGCCATTGCGGGCGTACATGCGCCGGGTGGAGATTCCGCAGATCAGTGCGTTGCGTAGCCTGGTGAGCTAGGTCGACGGGTTTTCAGTCTTATGAAGATCAACATGTGGGAGCTGTGCCTGGCACAGGATCAAGGCCTACCACTGATAAATGTGGGAGCTGGCTTGCCTGCGAAGGCGGTGGGTCAGCTGGCTTAGCTTTTACTGATACACCGCTTTCGCGGGCAAGCCCGCTCCCACATTGGAGCGGTGTCGGGCTCGGGATTCAGGGCTGGCACCAATAAGATTGGGAGCTGTGCCTGGCACAGGATCAAGGCTTACCACATGATAAATGTGGGAGCTGGCTTGCCTGCGAAGGCGGTGGTTCAGCCACTGCATGAATTGGCTGAAAAAATGCCATCGCAGGCAAGCCAGCCCCCACCGTCACACCGCTCCAAAGGCGTAGGCCCGCTCCACCTTGCACACCCGCGTCTGAAACGCGGAGTACCAGGTGGAGCGCCCTTGCTCACGTACCGCGCGATGTTCTGCCTGCTGCTTCCACGCCAGGATCGCCGCCTCGCTGCTCCAGTACGAGACGGTAATCCCCAGGCCATTTTCACGCGCCGATTCCACGCCGAGAAACCCCGGCTGTTCGCGTGCCAGTTCCAGCATGCGGTTGGCGGCCTCGCCGTAGCCGTGATCACCTTCGGTGCGCAGTGAGCTGAAAATCACTGCGTAATACGGCGGGGTCGGTGTGGTCGCGATCATGCCACTGTCTCCTGGCATGCCTTGAGCAGGGCGATCGCCAACGGTGGCGTGATGCCCCTGAGGGCGGCGCGTTCCGGCTGAAACAACGTAGCGACAAAGA
The DNA here is from genome assembly GCF_059419825.1 of Pseudomonas sp. GW821-FHT05D12. Classification (NCBI taxonomy): domain Bacteria; kingdom Pseudomonadati; phylum Pseudomonadota; class Gammaproteobacteria; order Pseudomonadales; family Pseudomonadaceae; genus Pseudomonas; species Pseudomonas sp. GW821-FHT05D12. Next base: position 52,428 of record NZ_JBWKSN010000020.1, read on the forward strand.
ACGGATGATCGAGCAACTCCACGGCGCGCAGGTCGCCCGCCGAATCGTGCCCGCTGGGAATCAACTCGCGTTCCAGCAATGCCTGTGCAAATCCGGGGTTCATGCCGTAGCGGCAGCGATAGCCTTCCTCGATGTCGAGGGTGCCATAAGCGTCGGCGATGCGCGTGTAGGGGGTCAAACGCACGGTGTCAGTGGCCTCTACCAGCGAGCAGCTCAGCGGTGCGATCACCGCGCGTTGGGCCTGTGGCGCCAGTTCACCATGTTCCGCGTCGGCCCAGCCCAGTACGTTGCGGGCATATTCCAGCACCGCATGTTGAAAGCCGCCGCAGGTGCCGAGGAAAGGTCGCCGTTGTTCGCGGGCAAACCGGATGGCGCGCAGGGCACCGTCAGTGTCGCGGTAAGGGCTGGCAGGCACGCACCAGAAACCGTCGAAACCGTGCAATGGGGTGGCGGGCGTGAGCGTGTCGGTGTCGATCCATTGCAGGTGAACCTTCAGCCCAAGGCTGTCGGCGGCCAGCTGCAACGCGACGGGAATGGCCTGGTGCGCGGGGACATCGGGGTTGTAGTCGCCGATCAGGGCGAGGTGCAGAGCAGTAGCTTTCATCGTGTGCGTCCCATGGCTTGTGGTGTCCTGGTGCGCACTATAGATTGGCGTTCACGCAATCAATATTGGCGTTTATCCACATGCTCATTGCAGCCACGCACTATCAAATTGACTACGCCGACTTGTCATTGATCCTCGCCCTGGTGCGCGGCGGCAGTCTGGCCCGGGCGGCGGCGTTGTTGCGGGTGGATGTGTCCACAGTATTTCGCGCGGTGCGCCGGCTGGAGGCCGCGTTAGGCCAGACGCTGTTTGAAAAGAACCGCGCCGGTTACCTGCCCACCAGCTTGGCGAGCAACCTGGCGCAACAGGCCGAGCGCGCCGAGCAAGCCCTGGAGGCAGCGCGGGTTGGCGTGGAGCAGGGCGGTGAAGTGATCAGTGGCACGGTGCGCCTCACCTGCACCGACTCGGTGCTGCAAGGCCTGTTGCTGCCGGCGCTGGCGCAGTTCATGCCGCAGTTCCCGGCGCTGACCCTGGAGCTGAGCACCTCGAATGACTTTGCCAACCTCAGTCGCCGCGATGCCGACATCGCCCTGCGCCTGACCAGGACGCCACCTGAGCATCTGGTCGGTCGATGCCTGGGCACCGTGGCTTATCAGGTGTGCGCCAGTGCAGCTTACGCGCGCGAGCATCAAGGTCGGGCGCTGGCCGATCTGGCATGGGTCGCGCCGGATGATTTCCTCCCCGACCATCCCACCGTGGTCTGGCGACGCGAACATTTGCCGGGTGTACGCCCCAGTTATCGCTGCAACAGCATGTTGTCGGTCACCGAGCTGGTACGCGCGGGGCTGGGTGTGGCGGCGTTGCCGGATTTCCTCCTGGATGATGCCCTGCACCCAGTGGGCCCGGCATTGGCAGGGCACGACACGGCGCTATGGCTGCTGACGCGTCCCGATTGCCGCGCCTTGCGCTCGGTGGTGACGCTGTTTGATGAGTTGGGCCGACATGTGCAGGTCAAGCCGTCCCACACTGCATAGACGCGGTTACTTGGGTTTTCGCACAAACTGCTCATGCATTTCGCACGTCAGTATTTCGATTCGCTCAGTCAGCTGTTTGGTCATTTCTGTCAGCCGGGTGTTCTGCTCCAGCAGTTCCAGCAACTGCTTGGTGGTCTGCGCGGCCTGGGCCTGGCGTTCGGTATTGGCCACGGCCAGCGCCTCACGGTGCTGCGCATCGGCGTCCGACTGGGCTTTGTCGCGGGCGGCCTGGCGTGTCTGGGCCAGCAGGATCAACGGCGCGGCGTAGGCAGACTGCAAGCTGAAGGCCAGGTTGAGCAGGATGAACGGGTACACGTCGAAGTGGGTGATGCCGGTGATGTTCAGCACCACCCACAGGATCACGATCGCGGTTTGCGCGCCGAGAAAGGTCGGCGTACCGAAGAAGCGCGCAAACGCCTCGGCCTTGAGCGCGAAGGTGTCGTTGCCGAAGGTCGGCGCCAGGTGGGCGTGGACACGATGGAAACGCAGGTGGTCGACGGGGGCGGTTGCAGGCTTGTCTGGGGTCATGGCGGGCTCGAATCTTCTGCTTGGAGACAATCAAGCACTATAGACCGAGCCCTCGGCCGCACACATGAAGATCGGGTCAGCCGTTGCCACGTTCATTGGCAAACGCACTGACAGCCTGCACCGCCTCGCTGGTGCCTTCACGAATCTGCAGGATCACCGTGCCGGCCTGGTTGGCCAATTCCACGCCCTGGGCGGCGCGGTCGCGGGTGGCGTCCATGCTGTCGATGGCCAGGCGGGTTTCTGCCTGAATCATCGCGATCATGCTGGATATTTCCGTGGTCGAGCCGCTGGTGCGCGCCGCCAACTGGCGCACTTCATCGGCCACCACGGCAAACCCCCGGCCCTGTTCACCGGCGCGCGCGGCTTCGATGGCGGCGTTGAGGGCGAGCAGGTTGGTCTGGTCGGCGATGCCACGGATGGTGTTGACGATGGTGGTGATCTGCTGCGAGCGCTCGCCGAGCTTGGCGATCAGTTGCGACGAATCGTCGATATCTGCAGAAATATCACGCATGCCAGCGGCAGTTTTCTGAATCACTTCAGCGCCTTTTTCTGCCATGTCCTGGGTATGCAGGGACAAGTGATAGGCCTGGGCTGCACTCTGTGCATCGGCAGCATGTTGCTGCACGCGTGCGGTGACATCCGAAGCGAACTTCACCACTTTGCACAGGCGCCCGCTGGCGTCGTACACCGGGTTGTAGTTGGCCTCAAGCCAGACGGGCTGGCCATTTCTATCCACGCGCTCGAACTGGCCGCTGAACATTTCACCCTGGTTCAGGCGTCGCCAGAAATCACTGTATTGCGAGCTGGCGGCGGTCTGGGGTGTGCAAAACAGGCGGTGATGCTTGCCCTGGATCTGCGCCAGGCTGTAGCCCATGCGCTGCAGGAAATTGGCATTGGCGGTGAGGATGGTGCCGTCGAGGTTGAACTCGATCACGGCCATCGCCCGGCCGATGGCGTCCAGCTTGGCATTGGCTTCACTTTCGGCCTGCAGGCGCGGCGTGACGTCCATGGCGTACTTGACCACGCGAACCACTTGACCGGTGTCATCGCGCACGGGGTTGTAGCTGGCCTCCAGCCACACCGACTGACCGTTGCCGGCTACCCGTTCGAAGGTGCCGGACTGGAATTGACCACTGCGCAGGTTCGACCACCACTGGCCATACTCGGCGCTGCGGGCGAAGTCGGGGGTGCAGAACATGCGGTGGGGCTGGCCCACCACCTGCTCGGCGCGGTAGCCCATGGTCTTGAGGAAATTGTCATTGGCACGCAGCACGTTGCCGTGCAGGTCGAATTCGATCACGGCCATGGAGCGCTCGATGGCATCCAGCAGGCTGGCCTGGTGGGCGACGGTGTGCTGCAGGGCACTGATGGTTTTCTTGTGGGCGTTGAATAGCATGTTCGGGGGCTCGGGCAAGCAAGCTGCAGGGAGTATCCATGTATATGCGCCTGCCCCCGTAAGGCCTATGCCGTACGGTTGACGTGCTCATTGTCAGCCTCCTTGTGCTGACAGCGGGGGTGGAACAACGGGTTAAGAGTGACCAGCCTGACAAGAAGTTCGCCCGATGGGCAGGACCTTTCTTGGGTAGTCGACGAGTGGTGGCATTATGATTTCATTTGCGCTGTTACGCGGAAGATTCAGACGAGGTGTCGTAGGACAACTTCAGGCGGAATGGGCGATCTTTTCCTCGCTGATGTTGACCCGATTGCGCCCGGTGTCCTTGGCGGCATACAGCGCGCGGTCAGCGGCATTCAGCCACATGGCTGCATCGGTGAAGTACGGCTGGAAATCCGCCAGGCCGATACTCAGGCTCACTCGCAGTTCGGGGATTTGCGGGTTGCGGTAATTACTGAAGGTTTCGCGCATGCGTTCCATCAGTTGCGCGGCTTGTTCCAAGGGCATTTGCGGAAGAATCACACAGAACTCATCGCCCCCGTAACGTCCAGCCAGGTCGTTTTCCCGCAGGTTACGCCGCAGCTCGACGCTCAGTTGGCGCAATACTGCATCGCCGATGATATGGCCGTGGCTGTCGTTGATCTGCTTGAAGTGGTCGATATCGATCAAGGCGATGGTGGCGTGGCTTTGTTGTTGCTGGCACTTGTGGAACTTGAGGTGGAGCAGGTCTTTCCAGGAACCGTGATTGAGCAGGCCGGTGAGACTGTCGGTGCGGCTCAGGGCACTGAGGGCGCGTTTGTGTTCCGACAGCTTGATTGCCAACTGGTAGCAGACCATGCCGATGGCCATCGGGTAGAGGGTCAGCATGGGCAGGCAGGTATAGACCTGCAGCAGGCTGACATCAGGATTGAACTGGAAACCGAACAGCGTGCCTGCCACGCCGATCCCGAGGGCTTGTGCGAGCAGGCCGCGCAGGAACAGGCGCTTGCCGCCGGCGGCGACGTTGTTCATGGTCATCATCGACAGGATGGTCACGGCCGTCAGCGGGGTGAACTGCGTGGCGGCGGCCCAGAAACCGCCAAACAACGAGTCGTACAGCAGGTTGCGCTGCTCGGCCTTGTAGGGGTACTGCGAGCGAGTCGACAACTGATACGCCACGTGCGCCCAGGCGAACCCATTGAACAACAGCAAGGCCCAGACCCAGCCGGGCATCGCGAGCGGGTAGAGGGCACCGATGACACTGATGCAGCCAATGCCCAGGCCGATGATCCTTGGCTTGTAGATACGTTTGGCAAATGAAAGCCCTTTGCCTTGTCTGTTTTCCATAAATTCCCGGATCAACTCTGTTGCAGATACGACGACACACGTTCGCAGGATTAACCGTTGATCGGATAATGCCTGTGAATATTGTCAGTTATTCCCGTGGGAATAATCAGTGTCCTTCCAGGCCATTTGCGCAAAACAGAGGGCTAATACGTCAAAAACGACCTGGAATGTCGCACACGCAACAGGTTTTACGGCTGGCGGGGCGCAGTGACTTCATAGCCGGCCAGGAACAGATCAATGGCGGACTCGATGACGCTGGCCTGGTTGGCCGCATCCAGGGTGGGTTGGCCGAGGGTGATCTGTGGCCAGAAGGCGAAGGCCTTGAGCAGGCTCTGGATCTGGTGGGCGGCAAAGGCCGGGTCGCTGCAATTGAGACGTCCGTCTTCCTGCGCGGCGCGTACCCACTGGGTGAAGCCTTCTTCACGCTTGCTCAGACGGTTGACCATGTCTTGCGCGCGTTCCGGCGAATGAATGGTGGCGGCGATCGCCACGCGGGCCAGGTCGAGGAAATTGGCGTCCGACATCATTTTCATCTTCGCCTCCAGCAACCCACGCAATTGTTCGCGCAATGGGCGGTCACTGGTATAGCTGACGTCGAGTTGGGCGACGCTGCTGGCCCAGAGTTGGTGGAGAATTTCGGCGAACAGCTCTTCCTTGCTGGGGAAGTGGTTGTACACCGTGCGCTTGGATACGCCGGCGGTGGCGGCGATCTTGTCCATGCTGGTGACCTCGAAACCGTTGGCGCGAAACTCGGCAATAGCCGCAGCCACGATGGCTTCGCGTTTACGGTCAGTGAGGCGTAGAGGGGCAGTCATGGGCGGCGCTCGGCTCGTCAGGGTAAATTACACTCAGTAGTTTACTTGCTCGGGGTTTTGTTGCAATCTAGAAACTACACTGTGCAGTGTAATTTTATGCGCGATCGGTAGGAGTCTCTCAGTTATGGCCACGATTTCAAGCCGTCTCAAGCCTTCGCCTGCGGCGCCCAAGCCTGCCGAGCAGGACCAGGGGCATTTCAGCAACGACGCCCCGGTGCAGCACGGCGGCTTTGGCAAAACCTTGCGTATCTTTTGGAACATGCTGTTCAACAAACCGCGCAGCACGCGGCCGGTGGGGCAGATCCCGGTGCAGCCGCTGACCCGCGAGCAGTTGCTGGCGGCGCCGGATCACAGCGTGTACCGCCTGGGGCATTCCACGGTGCTGCTGAAAATGCGCGGCAAATTCTGGCTGACCGACCCGGTGTTTGCCGAGCGTGCCTCGCCGTTCAGTTGGGCCGGCCCCAAGCGTTTTCATCAGCCGCCCATCAGCCTTGAAGAGTTGCCGCCGCTTGAGGCAGTGATTCTTTCCCACAACCACTACGACCACCTTGACCACAAGGCTGTCATCCAATTGGCCGACAAGACCCGGCACTTTCTTGCGCCGCTGGGCGTGGGCGATCTGCTGATCAAGTGGGGCGTGGATGCCAGCAAGGTGCGGCAACTGGATTGGTGGCAAGGCACTGAGGTGGATGGCCTGCGTTTTGTCGCCACGCCGGCGCAGCACTTTTCCGGACGCGGCCTGTTCGATGCCAACCAGACCTTGTGGTGTTCCTGGGTGATGATCGACGGCGCACGGCGGATCTTTTTCAGCGGTGACACCGGCTACTTCGATGGCTTCAAGCGCATCGGCGAACAGTACGGTCCGTTTGACCTGACGTTGATGGAAACCGGCGCTTACAACGTCGACTGGCCGCACGTGCATATGCAGCCGGAGCAAACCCTGCAAGCGCATATCGACCTCAAGGGCCGCTGGTTGTTGCCGATCCACAACGGCACCTTCGACCTGGCATTCCATGCTTGGCACGAACCGTTTGATCGCATCATGGCCTTGGCCTGGGAACGCAATGTCTCGATCACAACGCCGGCGATGGGGCAGGCGTTCAGTTTGAACCAGCCGGAACGTGGCAACGCGTGGTGGCTGGACGTGGAAACCCAAGGGGCCCAGGAGCGCCTGTTGAGCTGAGCTGTGGGAAAAGGAGTTTTCAAGCTGTTTCAGGGCTGCGACAGACGCCAGCCAAGGGTGCGATGATCCCCGGAAGTCGGTTTTTCGGGGGTACTTCTTATGGAAGGCAAAGGTAGGACATCTTGGCATGGGGGCACGTGCCCGACCGGGCACGCGGTGTCAGCGCTACTCGAGTCGGCAGTCTCGGCGCCCCTCCTCAAACAGCTGCTGAACGAACCGGCGAGTGCGCACGGTATCGCTTTTGGCAGCGATCCGCAGTCTCATGCCCACCCCGAAGGTCGCATTCCGACCCCTGGCTACACCTCTCCGGCTCTTCCGCTGAAACCGGTGCGTGATCCGTCGTTATCGTTGATTGCCTTGAGTGGCGTTGACCCTTCGGGGCCGGTCATGGTGGAGGTACCCCTGGTGCAGAACAACAACGTCTTGGCGGTCAGCCAGGCATTGGCGGGCAGGCGCATCGGCTTCGCCGAGCGGTTTGTGCGGGGCGAGCCGCTGGAGCACACCACCGCCTTCTTGAACGCGCTGGACGTGCTTCGCCGAGCCGGGGCGCAACTGGTGCCAGTGCTTGCACAGCGTAGCGATGACAGCCTGCTGTTCGACCTGCACACCCGCAACGAAATCGACGCGCATGTGAGTGAAAATCGACTGGATGCGTTGGTGTCGGACAGCCGCAGCGCGGCGTTTCATGCGGCCTGCTGGACCGGCTACCCGGTGCATGGCGAGCCGCTCGAAGAGGGCGCGACGGTGTGGTTCTACGGTGCGCGTTGGTCGAAGGATGCGCTGCAGGCGCTGGTTCAGGAATACCGCAGCGCGCAAGGCCTGATGCCGGCACCGGTGCAATTACAGTGACCGGTTGTGTTGACTAATCCTACGCCGTGAACGCCTTGGGTCGGGCTGCCTGGGGCGCGAGGCCTTCTTAGACTGGTGATGGATCAACGTCGATCCCTCGTCATTTCTTAATCCTGAAGAGGTCTTATGATCGGTCTTGTATACGGTGTAGGGGCTGTCGTTCGGCAAGTCGCGCAGTCCTGGGTTGTCGACCCTGTGCCCGCAGTTTCAAAATCCGTAGCCCCAGGTACCGAGTACCTCAGTGTCAGCGAGCTCGGCGCGCAGATGGCCAGGCCCGGCGGACTCACATCGGTGAGCCTGGTCAACTACCTGCAACAGCGCGTTCTCAAGCTCGACCCGCAATTGAACGCCGTGATTGAGCTCAATCCGGATGCGCTGCGCACTGCTCGCGAGTTGGATCAGGAGCGCGCCAGTGGCAAGGTGCGCGGGCCGCTGCATGGTATTCCCATCCTGCTCAAGGACACCCTCGAAACCACCGGCATGCAAACCAGTGCGGGAGCATTCGGCTTGGTGGGTGCGGCCGTCGGCAAGAACGCCCCGCTGGTCGATAACCTGATCAAGCAGGGTGTGGTGATCCTGGGGAAAACCAATATGACGGAGCTGGCGGGCTTTCGTGGCGCGCCCGATGGCTGGAGCAGCCGGGGCGGGCAAACACTTAACCCGCATCAGGCAGATGCTGACGTGGGGGGCTCCAGTTCCGGTTCGGCGGCCGCGGTCGCCGCCGGGCTGGCCCCCTTGGCAGTCGGGGCGGAGACGAATGGTTCGATCATCGTACCGGCGGCACTCAACGGCGTGGTCGGGCTCAAGCCCAGTGTCGGTTTGCTGGACCGTAACGGCGTCATTCCGGCCAGCCGGCGACAGGACACGCCGGGCCCGATGGCACGCTCGGTGTATGACGTGGCGCTGATGCTCAATGCCATGTCAGGCCGCGACCCTGATGACCCGCATAGCGTGGGCGCTCCCGAAGGCGTGGACTACACGCGGTTTCTGGTACCCGGCGCGTTGACGGGCAAGCGCATTGGTTATCCGACGACGTTCAGTGCAAACGGCGAAATCCTGCCTGTGGTCAACAGTGCATCATTTACGCGGACACTTGAGGTGCTGCGTGATCAAGGCGCGGTCCTTGTGCCCGTCGACATGCGCCTGGCCGACGCATCACGCTATGAGGAGTTGCTGCTCTCGGATGTGAAGGAGGAAATGAATGCTTACCTGGCCAAACGCCGCGGATTGCCAGTCAAGTCGTTGACGGAGCTGATCAAGTTCAATGAAGACCGCGACGGCACCGAGACCGATCACCAGCAGATGCTCAAGGAAATAGCTGCCTCCACTTTGACGCCGGATCAACGAGAGCCGCTGTGGGACGAGCTGATCGAGGATTTTCGCAGCACGGTGGATGATCCGATCAAGGCAGAAAACCTTGATGCCATGGTGACCGACTTCGAGACCAACGCTTATTTCGGCGTGGCCGCTGCGGGTTACCCGGGGATCACGGTGCCTTCCGGAACGAACGAGGACGGCCTGCCCACCAGTGCCTACTTTTTCGGCACCCGCTGGGCTGAACCGACCTTGCTGGCGGTGGCCCATGGGTATGAGCAGGCGGCCCAGGCGATGGTCAACCCCAGGCTCTGAAGCTACACACCGCCGCGCGCGGCCGGGTTGTGGTGGTCCGGCTGGACCCTACGCGCCATTCGGTTGGGGAGTGGCTGAGTCAATCGATGCCGCAGTTGAGCCCATCAGCCGCGAAAGAATGGTGGGTGCGGCGGGCTCGGTCGGGTGGGTATCGAACCTGCGCACGCTCATGCCCCACCCCGGCGCAAACCCCGGGAAAAACACCAGCCCTTCGGCCTCCAGGCGGAACGCCACGGCCAGGCGGGTTTCATCACCCACGTCGCCCAGGCTTTCGAATTGTTGGATGGCCTCTACCGTCACGTCGGCCTGGCGCGCCAGGTCTTCGCGGCTCCAGCCCAGCATCGCGCGGGCCTGTACGCTGTGTTTGGCGGTGAATTGATGCAGGACGATCTGCTGATCGACGAAAGAGCGCATTGCCAGAGAGGACATGGAATTTCTCCAGGGTTCGACGGGGAGGACAAACTATACTGTGTTTTTGTACAGTTGTTTTGACCGCTCATCAACTGGATTTTGTTGATGGCTTTTCAGCCCCCCTTTATTCCAGTCCCGGCGCCTCGCGAATAAGCAGGTGATCGAGGTTTTCGATATTCGCGCTGAACACCCCGAAGGTCTGCTCGGGGTTTTTCTTGCTCGGTACCTGTTTCAGCTCCGGCGTCACGCCGTAGAAGAAGCAGTACAACGCCCGGTCACTGTCTGCCGCCGCCCTGATCTGCTCCAGGAATACTGAGCGTTTGCGGTAGTTCTCGATGAGCTTTTTGCTCAGGTAGACGTTGACGGAATAGGGCTTCTTGTCGAGCCACACCTTCTTGTCGAAGTCGATGCGAAAGCTGCTGGTGTAGTCCTTGATCGCCTTGATCTTGCCCCAGTAGATCAGGCCCTTGTTGTCCTGCAGGTATTCGATTTTCTTGAAGAACGTCGAGTAGGTCGCGGTGTGGTCGCCGATCTTCAGCGGCATGTTTTTGAGCTTGTCCTTGTCGTCGATATTCGACACAAAGCATTCCACCGGGTGGGCAAACACGCTGGTTTTGTCCGGGGTGGTGTCGTGGGAACTGCCGGACGGGCTGGTGCGGCTTGACGGCGTTTTCTCAGGGCCCTGTGGGAGTTGTCCTTGAGGGCTGGTAACCGGGGTTTTAGCCGCGTACGTACGCCGTGTCAGGACAAATTCCGATGGGAAGTTTTCCTCGCGCTCGTCGTCATTTTCGCCGGTCGCGGTCTTGTGGGTACTGGCGTAACGGCAGCCGTCGATATGCCGGGTGCTCGGGGTGTTCTTGAAGTGCGGGGTGCGCAAGTAGTTGACGTTCTTTGCGTTGAACGTACTCAACACATTGCCTGCCGCGAAGGCTGCACGGCAGTCATCGTTGGGGCAGAGGAAACTGTCCTGGTCGGAATCGAAGGCGACGGTTTCGTCGAAATTCAGGTCACGTACGTCGTAGATCGACAGCTTGTCATCGAGACTCAGGCTGTAGGCCGTGTCGAATTTCATGGGGCTCGGGTCCGTGAGAAGTTTCTCTATTAATAGCCGGATCCCGCGTAAATATCAGCAAGAAACTGCGACCCGCCGCCCGCTCAAGAAGCACAGCGTGCCGCCCATGGCCGTCAGTGCTCCCAGCGCATAAAACATGCTGGTCGGCGCGGCATTGATCAGCAGGTAGCCGCAAATCACCGGGCTCATCGCGCCGCCAAATGCCGCCAGGTTCTGCGCGCCGTAGTAACTGCCGCGCAGTGCATCCGGGGCGATGGTGTCGATGAACAGGAATTCCGACGGGTAGATGATCATTTCGCCCAGGGTGAACACAAACATTGCCAGGCACCAAGTGAGCAGGCTGTCGGCCAGGCTGAAACCGATCAATCCGAGGATGAACAGCAAGGTGCCGAGCACGATCCAGTAGCGTAGTTGTTCACGCTTGAGAAAACGCCCGATCTGGTACTGCATCAAAATCACGGTAATGGCGTTGCAGGCCAGCACCGCCGACAAAATCTTCAGCGCCTCGGCAGGTTTGTAGGCAACCAGCAGAAATTGCGACAGATAAAGCGTATAGCGCCCGTGGACAATGGTGCTCAGCAGGCTGCCGCTGGTAAACAGGATCAACGTGCGATCACTGCGCAAGGTGCGCAGGGTGCTGAGGAAACTCAGGGGTTTGTTGCTGTCGTCGCGCTGGGTCGGCGGGATGCCGATCATCAGGAATACGCTGCCAAACGCGATGGCGCTGGCGATCAGGAACGGCGCCAACTGCATGTGTCCGGCGATCACCACGCCGACCATCGGGCCGGTGGCGTAGCCGACGTTGGTCAGGGTGTAGCGCAGGGAAAACACCTTGGCGCGGTCGCCCACCGGCAGGTTCTCGCTGATGATCGCCTTGGAGCCGATCAGGAACAGCGCCGACGCGGCTTCGGTGATCACCAGGGTCAGGGTGGTGAGGTAGAGGTTGCTGGCAAAGGTCAGCAACAGAAAACCGATGGCGCTGGAGAGCATGGCCAGGATCAGCAGCTTGCGCTTTTCCAGGCGGTCGATGATGTAGCCGCCATACAGGCCCAGCAGGGTCGCGATGAAGACGGCAATACCCATCAGCAGGCCGATGTCCTGTTGGTTGAGGCCCAGGCGGGTGCTCAGCAGCAGGGCCAGCAAGGGGCTGGTCATGGCGCGGCTGACCACGATGGTCACCGAGCAGATCATCAGGCGGCGGATTACCAGGGAGTAGGTGGCCACGGTGGGGCGGATGTCCTTATTCTTGAGGCAGGTTACGATCTTTCATACACAACAGATCCCTTGTGGGAGCGGGCTTGCTCGCGAATGCGGCGGGTCAGTCGGTACATTCGTCGCTGACACGCTGACACGCTGACACACTGCATTCGCGAGCAAGCCCGCTCCCACATTTGGATCGAGTTACTGGCCGGAATTGATGGTGATCTTCTCGACCGCACCTTGCTCCAGATCCCACTTCTTGAGGATCTTGCCGTAGGTCCCATCTTCGACCATGCCCTGCAACGCCTCACTGATCGCGCTGACCAGCTCTGTATTGCTCTTCTCGATCCCCAGCCCGGTGAACTGCTTGGAAATCGCCAGGCCTACCGGCTTGTACTTGCCCTTGTCCAACGACATCAAATAAGGAATCGTCTCGCTGCCCTGCATCGCCGCATCCAAACGGTTTTGCTGCAACTGGGCACGCGCGTCCGCCGAGCCTTCAGTGCCGATCACCACGATCGCGGGCTTACCTGCTGCTTCGCAGTTTTCCTTGCTCCACGCGGCAATTTCCGACGGCCAGGTCGTACGGCGGCTGGTGCCGACTTTTTTACCGCACAGGTCAGTCAATTCCTTGAGGTCTTCGCGCTTGGCCAGGGTGTACAGCTGTGGGCCACTGGTGAAGTAGTCGATAAACGTCACGGCTTTCTGGCGCTCGGCGGTGTCGCTCATGCCGGATAGCACGATGTCGACGCGCTTGGTGGTCAGCCCGCTGAGCATCTGCTCGAAGCCGGTTTCCTGCCATTTGATCTTCACGCCCAGGCGCTCGGCGAGGGCGTTGCCCAGGTCGAAGTCCAGGCCCGTGAGCTTGTTGGTGGCGGTGTCCTTGAAGTCCATCGGCGGGTAGTTCGGCACGATGGCCGCGCTGATTTCACCCTTGTCCTTGATTGCCGCCGGCAATGCCGCGAATACACACGAGGAGGCCATCAGGCCTGCGAGCAACGTTGGGATAAACAATGTTTTCATGGGGGCGTTCTCGTTAGTTTTTTAGTTAAGTGCGAACGGCAGAAATAAAGCTTTGGGTACGCGGGTTTTGTGGGCTTATTAGAATTTCTTCCGGGCTGCCGGCTTCCACAATCTGGCCGGCGTCCATAAACACCATGCGGTTGGAGACTTCACGGGCGAAGCCCAACTCATGGGTGACCACGATCATGGTCATGCCGGTGGTAGCCAAATCGCGCATCACCGACAGCACTTCTCCTACCAGCTCCGGGTCGAGGGCTGACGTGGGTTCGTCAAACAACATCAGCTTGGGGCGCATCGCCAGCGCGCGGGCAATCGCCACACGCTGTTGCTGGCCACCGGACAATTCCACCGGGTAGGCATTGCGCCTGTCCGCCAGGCCGACGCGGGCCAGCAATTCCAGCGCGTCCTCGGTGGCTTCCTTGGGCGAACGCTTGAGCACCTGGCACGGGCCTTCGATGATGTTCTGCAGCACGGTCATGTGCGGGAACAAATTGAAGCGCTGGAACACCATGCCGGTGGCCAGGCGCTGGCGCGCGATCTGCGATTCATTCATTTCGTGCAACTTGTTGCCGACGACGCGGTAACCCACCAGTTCGCCGTCGACCCAGAGGCCACCCTTGTCGATTTTTTCCAGCTGGTTGACGCAGCGCAGCAGCGTGCTTTTACCCGAGCCGGACGGGCCGATGATGCACATGACTTCGCCTTGCTCGACCTCGATATTGATGTCGCGCAGCGCGTGATACTGGTCGTAATACTTGTTCAGGTTGACGGCCTTGACGATGCTTCTCATGGGGCAAATCTCCTCAACCCAGACTTACGAACGCTTGCCGGCGCCGCGGGCAAAACGACGCTCGAGGCGGCTTTGACCAAATGAAAGAACAGTCACCACCGCCAGGTACCAGATGCCGGCAACAATCAGCAGCTCCATGACCCGCGCGTTGGCGTAGTAGATGTTTTGCGCGTTGTGCAGCAGCTCCGAGTACTGGATCACGCTGGCCAGGCTGGTCATTTTCACCATGCTGATGAACTCGTTGCCTACAGGTGGAATGATCACTCGCATCGCCTGCGGCAGAATGACCCTACGCAGCGCTTGCAGGCTCGGCATGCCGATGGACTTGGCGGCTTCGTACTGGCCGGTGTCCACCGACAGCAGGCCGGCGCGCACCACTTCAGCGGTGTAGGCACCCTGGTTGATACTCAGGCCAAGCAGGGCGGCCACGAATGGCGTCATCAGGTCGACGGTGTCGATGCTGAACAGGCCGGGGATCGCGATCACCGGGAAAATCAGCGCCAGGTTGAACCACAGCAGCAGTTGCAGAATCAGCGGCGTGCCGCGAAACAGCCAGGTATAGGTGATGGCCACGTAACGCAGGATCGGGTTGGCCGACATGCGCATGATCGCCGTGATGACCCCGATCACCACCCCCAGGGCCATTGCCAGGATGGACATGACGATGGTGTTGACCAGGCCCCAGAGGATGGCCTCAGACGTGAGGAACTGACCGATGTAGGACCATTCGATCTGGCCATTGGCGAAGGCGCGCAACAGCGCGGCCAGTGCGATCACGATCAACGTGGCGAAAAACATCCGTCCGTAATAACGACGCGGCACGTGCTCGTACTGCGTGATATCGAACTGGTTCTCGGACAACTTGCGCTCGGCTTCCAAGCGCTCCGCCGGGGTTTGGTTCATGGTGCTACTCCACTGCTGTACTCGATCCAACGGTTAAAACACGGTCCAAATGTGGGAGCTGGCTTGCCTGCGAAAGCGCCAGCAAACTCACCACAAAGGCCCAGGTTTAAATCCGAAACCCCTGATAACTTTCAGCCCACTGCTGCTGAGCCGCCAACGCCACCTTCAACCGCCCAATCTGCTCCCGAACCCGCTCCGGCGCCGTCCCGCCCCAGCCACTGCGCGCCGCAATCGCCGCCTCCAGGGTCAAGCAGTCGCGCACTTCCGGCAGCAACCGAGCATCCACCTCCGCCAACATCGCCGGCGAGGCTTCCCACAATTCAATCTCATGCTTCTCACAGGCCTGCACCAAGGCGCCGGTAATCTCATGCGCCTCCTTGAACGGCACACCGCGGGTGGCCAGCCAATCCGCCACCTCAGTCGCCAGGGTGAAACCCATCGGCGCCTGACGCCGCAGCTCTTGCACCTGCACTTTCATGGTCGCAACCATCCCGGCCATCGCCGGCAGCACCAGCAGCAAGGTGTCCACGCTGTCCAGCACGCTGTGCTTGTCTTCACTCAAATCGCGGTTGTACGACAGCGGCAGCGACTTGAGCATCGACATCAACCCGGTCAAGTTGCCGATCAAGCGCCCAGCCTTGCCCCGGGCCAATTCGGCAATGTCCGGGTTCTTCTTCTGCGGCATGATCGAGCTGCCGGTGGCGTAGGCATCGTCCAACACCACCCAGCGAAATTGGCGCGAAGACCACAGGCAAAACTCTTCCGACAGGCGCGAAATATTCACCCCAAGCATGCCGGCCACGAACAGGAATTCCGCCACATGGTCACGGCTGGCGACCGCATCAATGGAGTTTTCGCACGGTCCGGTGTAGCCCATTTCCTTGGCCGAATGCTCCGGCTGGCGCGCAATCGCCGACCCGGCCATGGCGGCCGCGCCCAACGGCGACAACGCCGTACGCGCATCCCAATCGACCAGACGCTGCACATCGCGCAGCATCGACTGCGCATGCGCCAACAGGTGATGGGCAAACACAATCGGCTGCGCCTGCTGCAAGTGGGTAAAGCCCGGGCAGATGCTCTCCACATGCTGCTCAGCCTGCTCCACCAACGCCTGCTGCAACGCGAGTACCTCGGTGGTGATGGTGCGTGCATGGTCGCGTAGGAAAAGGCGCAGGTCGTTGGCCGTCTGGTCGTTACGCGAACGCCCGGCGCGCAACTTGCCGCCCAGGGCGCCCAGCCGCTCGGTCAATACGCGTTCGATGAAGGTGTGCACATCCTCGTCATCCAGCGTCGGATGCAGGCGGCCGGCGGCGAAATCCTCGCCGATCCGGTCCAGAGCCTCCAGGGTGCGCAGGGTCTCCGACTCATCCAGCAAACCGGCGCGCTGCAACTCACGGGCATGGGCACGGGAGCCAGCCAGGTCGTAGGGCGTCAGGCGGAAATAGCGCTCAGGGCAACGTGACAACGCGGCCAATGCTGCAGACGGACCGGTCTTGAAACGAGCGCCCCAAAGGCGGTCGGTGGGCTGGGACATGGGTATTCCTCACGCTTGTTTTTAGAAGAGTCGGAGGCAGTAAAAATAAGTTTTCAACTAGACTGAATCAGCGTCTGACGCGCCGTATTCAAGGTTGCCAAGGGCGGATGTTTATGTTCATTATCGCCGCCTGGCTGTGTTCAAGGACTGGGTCAAAGCCTGTTGAATATGGCACTTGAGGTCAACGCGTATTATGGAAACTCCACTTTCCACTTCTGGAAACCTGCCACCCAAACCCGGCACAAGACCGCCCCTGCAACTCAGTGGTTTGGACTTCAAATTGCTCCGGGTATTTATGGCTGTGGTCGAGGCTGGCGGCTTCAGCGCTGCACAAAACGAGCTGAACGTGGGCCTGGCAGCGATCAGCAAACAGATCTCCGACCTGGAAATTCGCATCGGTATGCGCCTGTGTACGCGGGGCCGGGAGGGCTTTGGGCTGACCGAAGAAGGCAAGTTGGTGTATCAGGCGTCTATCGAGTTATTTACCTCGGTCGACAGTTTTCGCGACAAGCTTAGTTCGGCGCAAAATGAACTGATCGGCGACCTTAGTGTGGGCGTTATTGATACTACCGTCTCCGATATCAACTCGCCGCTCATTGCCGCGTTGAGGAAGTTGCACAGCGAGTCGCCAAAAATAAGATTGCGCCTACAGGCCTCGCAACTTGACGAAGTTGAGCGTGGCGTCGTGGAAGGGCGGCTGATTGTCGGCATCGTGCCGGTGTACCAGCGCCGTGAGGAATTCGACTATTTCCCGCTGTATGAAGAAAAAGCCCACGCTTACTGCGCCGTAGGACATCCACTGTTCAATGCGAGCGACATCACCCCCGAGGTGTTGCGCCAGTACGAAGTGGTCAACCACCGGTACGCGATTCACCGCGACAAGGCCAACTTCGTCACCTACGACAGCCAGTCCGCCTCGGCCTCACAAGTGGAAGCCGTCGCCATCCTGATCCTGACCGGCCGCTTCCTGGGCTTCCTGCCAGAACACTACGCCGCGCCGCTGGTAAGGGAAGGGCGCCTACGCGCACTGTGCCCGGACCACGTGCACCTGAGCACCGCCGTCAACCTGATCCTGCGCCACAACGCCCCGCGCAGCCCCATGGTAAAAGCCTTCGCCACCGCCCTGGGCGTAGACCTCAAGGCCGCAACATAACGCTAACGCCAAGCGCCGATCCCAGCACGACATCAATCAACTGTGGGAGTTGTCGAGCCCCAGCGAGGCTACGAAGGGATCACCTCAGTCCATCCGCCGACCTTATCTATCTGCATCGACCCCCAGCACCCCATGCTAGTGCGCTTCCCAGCCTGAAACCGATCAAAATGTGGGAGCCCTCGAGCCCCCGCGAGGCAGCGAAGGGATCACCTCGGTCCACCCGCCGACCCCACCCACCCGCATCACCGCTGCAACTTGCCCTGCTTCTTCTTCGAATGAAAATGCCGAAAATGCGCATCCTGCGCCGCCGCCAGCAACTCCCGATCCCCGCGCGTATCGCCCCAGGCCCGCAGCCGATACTCCCCCAGGTCCCCATACACCGCTTCAAGGCGCAGCACCTTATTCTCACAGCGGCAGTTATTCCCGGTGAGCTTGCCGGTCAACACCCCATCCACCACTTCAAGCTCAGTCCCAATCAACTTGATCCCGAGCCGATCAGCAAACGGCTGCAACACCAACGCCGGCGACGCCGAACACAGCGTCACCACCGCCCCCGAGCCCAACTCCTGCTCCACTGACAACACGCCCGCCGGGCGCATCAACCGCGCCCAATTGCGCTGGCAATACTCCTCGGCCTTCTGCTGCACCCACGACTTCTCGACCCCGGTCATAAAGGTGCGGATCAACTGCGCCTTCAACTCATCCCGGCTGATCAGCCGCAGCAAAAAGCGCAGCCCAGGCACCGCCAGCTTGACCATCCGGCCATAGAACTCGCCAGGGCCAAAGGCAAACTTGAGGAACGGCACAAAACTGTCGTGATGGGTCAGGGTGCCGTCGAAGTCAAAGACGGAAAGTACTTTGGCATCCACAGGGCCGGCTTCGAGCATGTCTGGGTTCACGGGTTGGCCTCGGTCCTATCTAGTATTTTTTGAGTGTGCATCAGGTGTGACAGCAGGAGTTTACTCCCGTGCCAATCTTCCAACTTTGCTATAAAGCGCTGCAGTGAAAGCGTTCCGATCACTCGACCGGTGACAACGCTGATGGCAATTGGGGCACAAGGCTACAGCATTGGTGATGCGATCCGAACCCTTCTGGGCGAGGTGGCCGGCCTGATGTGCTTCAAGAAGTAGCAATTCACTGGGCATAAAAAAGCCCTGAACATGTCAGGGCTTCATGGGGTTGCTTGGCTAAGGAATCAATCCCAGCTCAACGCACCGCCAGTCTGGTACTCGATCACACGGGTCTCGAAGAAGTTCTTCTCTTTCTTCAAGTCCATGATCTCGCTCATCCACGGGAACGGGTTGGTCGTGCCTGGATACTCTTCCTTCAAGCCAATCTGCGACAGGCGACGGTTGGCGATGAACTTGAGATAGTCCTCCATCATCGCCGCGTTCATGCCCAACACGCCGCGCGGCATGGTGTCACGCGCGTATTCGATCTCCAGCTGCGTCCCTTGCAGGATCATCTGGGTCGCTTCTTCCTTCATCTCGGCATCCCACAAGTGTGGGTTTTCGATTTTGATCTGGTTGATCACGTCGATACCGAAGTTCAGGTGCATCGACTCGTCACGCAGGATGTACTGGAACTGCTCGGCGACGCCGGTCATTTTGTTGCGGCGGCCCATCGACAGGATCTGGGTGAAGCCGCAGTAGAAGAAGATGCCTTCCAGGACGCAGTAGTAGGCGACCAGGTTGCGCAGCAGCTCTTTGTCGGTCTCGACGGTGCCGGTTTCGAACTTCGGATCGGAGATCGAACGGGTGTATTTCAGGCCCCAGGCGGCTTTTTTCGCGACCGATGGGATCTCGTGGTACATGTTGAAGATTTCGCCTTCATCCATGGCCAGCGATTCGATGCAGTACTGGTAGGCGTGGGTGTGGATCGCTTCCTCGAAGGCCTGGCGCAGGATGTACTGGCGGCACTCCGGGTTGGTGATCAGGCGGTACACGGCCAGGACCAGGTTGTTGGCAACCAGCGAGTCGGCGGTGGAGAAGAAGCCGAGGTTGCGCATGACGATGCGACGTTCGTCGTCGGTCAGGCCTTCGGGGTTTTTCCACAGGGCGATGTCGGCGGTCATGTTGACCTCTTGCGGCATCCAGTGGTTGGCGCAGCCGTCGAGGTACTTCTGCCAGGCCCAGTCGTACTTGAAGGGCACGAGTTGGTTGAGGTCGGCGCGGCAGTTGATCATGCGCTTTTCGTCAACGGCGACGCGGGCGGCGGAGCCTTCCAGCTCGGCGAGGCCTTCGGCGACGTCGAGTTTGTCGAGGGCGGCCTTGGCGCGGATGATCGCGGCGGAGTCACTGGCGGTGACGGCGCGCGCTTCGATGGCGGCAGCGGCGCCGGCACCGTCGAGGCGGTCCATGTTGGCTTCGGTGGCGTGGCCGGCGTTGGCGCCTTTAGCGGCTACTTCGCCTTCTTCTTCTTTGTCGAATTCGTCCCAGCTCAGCATGACGTGTCGTCTCCTGCGTGAGGGCGCAAAGGGGCCCGTGTGAAACCGGATGGTTGGGTGTTCACACGGCCCTGAGGCCGCGGTGGATCTTAAGGAATCGTTTGTTGCAGCTAGCGCACGCATTAAACGGAATAGGCTAACGGGTGCTCTGCGTGAGGCTTGAGGGGCGGAGCGACAGGTACATGCTCCAGCGCAGGCTCAAGGTCTGGCTCTTCATCCCGGTGTAAAGGGATATTGCAGGCCCGATTTACCCGCGCATTATAGGGAAAAATTCGGCTTTGTGTTGCGGCGGATGGCCTCAGCGGTCGGCCAAAATGCGTGGGGTTACGGCCAGAGTGTTGGTTTGTAAGGGTTTGCTGCTTGAGGATTTTTTTAGCGGCGAGTGGTGGTGTCCAATCGTCGGGAAATCGCCTTGTGGCTTGTATGCGGCTGTTGTGGCGAGCGGGCTTGCCCCGCGTTGGGCAGCGAAGCGGCCCCAGTCAAGGCGCTGAGGTTTTCCTGAGAGAACTCAGCGCCTGATTTTCGGGCCGCTTCGCTGCCCAACGCGGGGCAAGCCCGCTCGCCACGGGGGAGTGTGGCGGCCTTAAAGGTTGTTTAGATCGCGGATTACTGGGCCGCCGCTTTAATGCTGGCAAACATCTGCTTACCCGCCTTGGCCGGGTCCGCATCTTTATTGCTCATGAAGTTGCTCACCACATCAAACACCGCGCCCTGCACGGCTTGGGACGTTGACATGTTGAACGCCATGCTCGGCGCCAGCGTGCCGGCCATTTCCGCCTCGGCGAAATCCTTGGCGGAAGCTTGGGCGCAGCTGTCGAATGTGCTCATGTCGAGGCCCTTGATGACCGGGATCGAGCCTTTGTTCTGGTTGAACACCGTTTGGAATTGCGGCTCCAGGGCGATCTTGGCGAGGTCGTCACGGGCGGCGTTGTTACCGGGCGTGTCGTTTTTGCTCGACAGCTTGAACATCGCCAGTGAGTCGATGGTGTAGCTATAGATGCCTTGAGTGCCGGGGAAGGGCGCGCATTCATAGTCGACGCCGGCCTTTTTGCCGACGGCGCTCCATTCGCTCTTGGCCCAGTCGCCCATGAGTTGCATGCCAGCCTGGCCGTTGATGACCTTGGCGGTTTCCATGTTCCAGTCCTGGCCGGCGCCGTTGGGGTCCATGTAGGTCTTCAGTTTGCGCAGGGCGACGAACACTTCGGTCATTTTCGGACCGGTGAAGGTGGCTTCGTCGTTGTCGATAAAGGCCTTTTTGAAGCCATCGGCGCCGAGGATGCTCAGTACCAGGCCTTCGAATACGGTGGTGTCCTGCCATGGCTGGCCGCCGTGGGCGATCGCGATAAAACCGGCGGCCTTGAGCTTGTCGCCGGCGGCGTAGAGTTCTTCCAGAGTGGTCGGGGCATGGGCGACCCCGGCTTTGTGCAGCACGTCGGGGTTGGTCCACAGCCAGTTGATGCGGTGGATATTCAGCGGCACGGCAACGTAGTGGCCGTCGAATTTCATCAGCTCGGCGATGCTCGGCGGCAGCAGTGTGTCCCAGTGGTTGGCCTGGGCGACGTTGTCGATGCTGGTCAGCAGGCCCAGCTTGCCCCATTCCTGGATGTCCGGCCCTTTGATCTGCGCGGCGGAGGGCGGGTTGCCGGACACTGCGCGAGTCTTGAGCACGGTCATGGCCGCCGCGCCACCGCCACCGGCGACGGCGCTGTTTTGCCAGGTGAAGCCGTCTTTTTCGATCAGTTGCTTAAGCACGTCGGCTGATTTGGCTTCGCCGCCCGACGTCCAGTAGTGGACGACTTCGACACTGCCTTTGCTCTCAGCCGCCTGAGCGGTGAGCGTACAGAGGCTGGCGAAAGAGACTGCAAGGGCAAGGCGATTGACGAGGTTCATAGGGGATACCTTTTTTTGTTGTTATGGACAGCGGTGTTTATTCCAATCCGAGGCCTTTGCGGCCCAGGCTGTTGAGTTGTCGAGGGGTGAAGCGGTCTTGCCACTGTTGCTCGTAGTCTTCCCGGGGGAAGTCGTCCGGCGAGACACCTTGCTCGAATGCCCTGAACACGTCCTTGGCGTAACGCAGATTTTTCGGACACATGGGCGCGGCCGGGACATACATCACATTGCCCCAGCCCTGCTGGTTTTCCACCGGGGCGACGCTGTGGATTACGTCGCAGTGCCACCACACCGAGTCGCCGGCGTGCACGTCCGGAATGGGTGTCATGCCCTGTACCAGCAACGGGTGCCATTTTTCTGAGATGGGCAGCACTTTGCCGGGCGCCACGCCGCACAATTCATCCTCGGGCACGTCATCCAGCAGCGGGCGCAGCAGCATATAAGCCATGGCCTTGGGGATCGGCAGCGTATGCAGCACACCCTGGTCGGCACGCATATCGCACAGTGCCGTCCAGCCCTGGAAGGTGCGGAAGGCCGAGCATTTCACCGTGTCCTTGTAGGCATATTCGTCGACCTCGGTGCGATGCGCGGCATCCCATGGGTCGTACGCCTGGAAGTCATTGCGGTAGATCTTGTCGAAGACCTTCAGGTAGGCCGGATGCAGCCAGCGTTCCAGCGCCCCGGAGTCGGTATGCGGGCCAAGGCCTTTGGATGTGGTGCCCGGTGGGCGCCGGCGGACGCGGTCCGGGTACAGCGCGTTGATGTCCGGATCGAACCATTGCTGGCCTTGGGAATGGGTGGTCCACAACCGGTTGAGGAAGGATTGCGCAGCGCCCATGCGCGGGTGCTGACGCACCTGCATCTGGGCGTCTGACCAGTAGATTGGAAATATCTCCGGGCGGGAGGCGTCGAGGTTGCCGAAAAAGGTGTCAGCCGGGCCGCGATACACCGTGTCGAAATGGTTGTTGTCGAGGTAGTCCAGCAGGCTCTTGTCCCACCCCAGCACTTGCTCACGCGCGAAGTGATTGCGGATCACCAGGCAGCCCCTGCGCTTGATCAGGGCGCGTTGCGCGTCCGTCACCTGGCCGTTGGCGATCGTGTCGAAATCCAGTTCCGGCCAAGCCGAACCGCTCAGCGCCTGCTGGGCTTTGATCGAGGCGATTTCGTCGGCAATGAAAGCGCTGACCTCGGCAAACAAAGCGTTCACATCGCCGATCTGCGCGCGCAGGGTTTTCTTCATGTTGACGATGTTGCGCCGGTAGTCGTCCGGCAACTCGGCACTTTCGAAGGCGTGATAATTACTCATGGGGTGACCTGTATTGTTGTTATGCATACAGGTATGGAATCACCGGGACTGCCTGGGCAGCAGTCCGGTTAGACGCGTTGAGCAGTACGATTGTGGCGTTTGTTGCGTCGTGAATGGAAGAATCGGCTTGGTTACTGGAAGTGATGCCCGTGCTGGGCGCGAAATTGCGAAGGCGTGAGGCCTTTTAGCGCTTTGAACTGGCGATTGAACAACGCCTGGGAGACATAGCCGACCTGCTCGGCGATGGCACTGACCGCCAGGTTGCCCTGCATCAGCAGTGCACAGGCATGTCCGATGCGCAGGCGCACGATGTAGTCCAACGCCGTGCAGCGTGTGTGTTTGCGAAACATGCGATGGAGGGCCGACACGCTGACGCACGCCATTTGCGCCAATTGCGGAATGCCCACGGGCTGGGCGTAGTGGGCATGCAGATAATCCAGCACGCGACGTATGCGCGGGTCTTCGATTACCTGAGGCGCGGCGTTTTCCACCGCAATACGCTGCGCGGCGACGTCTCGCGACAACAGGTTGAGCACGGTCAGCAAAGAGATCAGCCGCTGCGATGCATCCTGCTCGACCATGGCTTCTATCACCGGGCGCAGGACCCTTGAGGTGCTGTCACTGAAACTCAGCGCCTGCTGGGCTGCCGCCAGTAACGCGCGGGTCGGGGCCATTTCGGGAAACAGGCGCACCAGCGATTCCGCCCAGGCTTCGGAAAACCAGATGACGAGTGCGACGTGCGGTTGGGTCGGGTCAATGCGTTCGGCGGACGACCAGCTGTGTGGCACGTTCGGACCCACCAGAACCAGATCGCCGTCGTCGTAGAGCGCCACATCGTTGCTGATATAGCGATGCCCGCGGCTATTGAGGGTGAGGGTCAGTTCGTATTCGGGATGGTGATGCCACTCAAACGGGATCGCCTCCGGCAGCCTGCGGTTCAGCAGGGTCCAGGAGGTATTGGCCTCGGTGGGGATCTTCTCGAAACTGGCTCGCATGAATGTATCCTGCCGTACAGGGAAGGCGGCGACGCCACAATCGTAGCATTCGATTCAAGCGAGGGGAGGGGGCCTCGCCGCAAGAACGATTTCTTGCGGCAAATAAGATCACGCGCAGATCACACTAACTAAGTTGTTATCCGTTCGAACAACCATTGCCCATTACATGGTAATTAAGAATATGACGCTGACCTTGTGAGTCTTCATATTCCATCTTGACCGGCACAACTTCGCAAACTTCCGGGATTGTGCTCATGGACAATACTTTGGCCACATCCAGCTTGGTGCTATAGGTGTAGTCTTCGACAATCGGGGCGTTCTGGCCGGCCAGCTCGGTCGGGGCCTCATCGGCCAGGGCGGCGGTGGCGCACAAGCTGCTGAGGGCCATAACTACGAGAGCTTTCATTACTGTATTTACCTTCTTTAGGTCGAATGGGGTCACGGGGCCCTTGTGAGGCCACGTGTGTAACTTAAGAGTTGGGAAGTTCGGATTAACGTTGCCTTCGTGGGGGCTGTTACGGTGTTAATCACAGTGCCGTGTTGGCGGAGTTGATTTTAGGCCTGCGCGTTATATTCATATACCCGTACTTTTGATAAACACTATTGGCGGTTTTTGTAACAATCGTGTGGTAAAGGTTTTTTCATACAGCTGCAAAGCCCCGCAGGCCACGGGCCAGAGCGGCAAACGGGGATAGCAGGGCAATTTGTAGGGGCTTGTTACTACCATCGTCGAATGGTTCTATGGGGCAGCCCCGGCTACAACAGGGGCCATACAACAACAACTATGTCACCGAGGTAAGAAAGATGAGTGCGGCTTCCCTGTACCCCGTTCGCCCCGAAGTAGCAGCCAACACGCTGACCGACGAGGCGACCTACAAGGCCATGTACCAGCAGTCGGTGGTCAACCCCGATGGCTTCTGGCGCGAGCAAGCCAAGCGCCTCGACTGGATCAAGCCTTTCACCACGGTGAAGCAGACCTCGTTCGACGATCACCATGTCGACATCAAGTGGTTCGCCGATGGCACCCTGAACGTTTCCTACAACTGCCTGGATCGTCACCTCGCCGAGCGCGGTGACCAGGCGGCGATCATCTGGGAGGGCGATGACCCTGCCGAGAGCCGCACCATCACCTACCGCGAGCTGCATGAACAAGTCTGCAAGTTCGCCAACGCCCTGCGTGGCCAGGACGTACACCGCGGCGACGTGGTGACTATCTATATGCCGATGATCCCCGAAGCCGTGGTCGCCATGCTGGCGTGTACCCGCATCGGTGCGATTCACTCGGTGGTGTTTGGCGGTTTTTCCCCGGAAGCCCTGGCCGGTCGCATCATCGACTGTAAGTCGAAGGTAGTGATCACCGCCGACGAGGGCATCCGCGCCGGTAAGAAAATTCCGTTGAAGGCCAACGTCGACGACGCCCTGACCAACCCGGAAACCAGCAGCATCCAGAAAGTCATTGTGTGCAAGCGCACCAATGGCAACATCAAGTGGAACCAGCATCGCGACATCTGGTACGAAGACCTGATGAAAGTGGCGGGCACCGTGTGTGCGCCAAAAGAGATGGGCGCCGAAGAGGCGCTGTTTATCCTCTACACCTCCGGTTCCACCGGCAAGCCCAAGGGCGTGCAGCACACCACCGGCGGCTACCTGTTGTACGCGGCCCTGACCCATGAGCGCGTGTTCGACTACCGCCCGGGTGAAATCTACTGGTGCACCGCCGATGTCGGCTGGGTCACCGGCCACACCTATATCGTCTATGGCCCGCTGGCCAACGGCGCCACCACCTTGCTGTTCGAAGGCGTGCCGAACTACCCGGACATCACGCGGGTGGCGAAGATCGTCGACAAGCACAAGGTCAATATCCTCTACACCGCACCGACCGCGATCCGCGCGATGATGGCCTCGGGCACCGCCGCCTGCGAAGGTGCCGATGGCAGCAGCCTGCGCCTGCTCGGTTCGGTGGGCGAGCCGATCAACCCGGAAGCCTGGGATTGGTACTACAAGAACGTCGGCCAATCGCGTTGCCCGATTGTCGACACCTGGTGGCAGACCGAAACCGGCGGCAACATGATGAGCCCGCTGCCGGGCGCCCATGCGCTCAAGCCGGGTTCGGCGGCACGCCCGTTCTTTGGCGTGGTGCCGGCGCTGGTGGATAACCTCGGCAACCTGATCGAGGGGGCTGCCGAAGGCAACCTGGTGATCCTTGATTCGTGGCCGGGCCAGGCGCGCACGCTTTACGGCGACCATGACCGTTTCGTCGACACCTACTTCAAGACCTTCCGGGGCATGTACTTCACCGGTGACGGTGCGCGTCGTGACGAGGACGGCTACTACTGGATCACCGGCCGCGTGGACGACGTGTTGAACGTGTCCGGCCACCGCATGGGCACCGCCGAGATTGAAAGCGCCATGGTCGCCCACCCGAAAGTCGCCGAAGCGGCGGTGGTCGGTGTACCGCATGACATCAAGGGCCAGGGCATCTATGTCTACGTGACGCTGAAGAACGGCGAGGAGCCGAACGAAGCGCTGCGCCTGGAACTGAAAAACTGGGTGCGCAAGGAGATCGGGCCGATCGCTTCGCCGGACGTGATCCAGTGGGCGCCAGGCTTGCCGAAGACGCGTTCGGGCAAGATCATGCGGCGTATCCTGCGCAAGATTGCCACGGCTGAGTATGACGGGCTGGGCGATATCTCCACCCTGGCGGACCCGGGCGTGGTGGCGCATTTGATCGAGACGCACAAGACCATGAACGTCGCGTAAGCGCGGTTGCGGTGACAAGCCCCACTCGGTTCAGGCCGGGTGGGGCTTTTTTGTGAAGTTTTGCAAACGATGGAGACCCCCTGTGGGAGCGGGCTTGCTCGCGAAAGCGGTGGGTCAGCCAATACAACTATCAACTGGCAGACCGTATTCGCGAGCAAGCCCGCTCCCACATTTGGAATGCATTTCATAACGGGCGTCAGCGGCGTCCGACAGCGCGGCATAACCCTCAAGCCAATAAATATCGGTTTCATCGGTAGGACGTTTCTGAATGTTACCGAGAGCCCTAAATGTGTAACCCATCGCCCAAACCTGAGGCAAAGTGCTACAACATTGCCCCGAAAAAGCGCGTTTTAGACACCCCAAGAAATAAGATTAAACGCCAGACTTGCCGTGCTAGAAGGGTTTGCGAATAATAGGCCCGCAATTTGCAGCATCAACAGGTTTAATATCTTTTGTCTCTGCATAAAATTCAGAGGCTGTCAATGTGCTGGAACGGCTTTCTCGGTGCTTCTGTAAATTGTTGTCGCATTGAGGAAATATCGGCTTCCGGCCTGTCGTTAGAATGCCGATCACTCGCTCGTCGTCGCAGGTCGTTACCTGCGTAGGACGCAGCACCGCAATTCGGTTTCCCTTAAGTCGCATCGTGGGCCATGGCTCATACTGCTGTTTTGCCCTATACCGATGGAGTCCCAAGATGAAGAAACTCGTGCTGTTGGGCGCCCTGGCGCTGTCCGTGCTGTCCATGCAGGCTTTCGCTGAAGGCAAGCCACTGAAGATTGGTATCGAAGCGGCTTACCCTCCGTTTGCCTCCAAAGCTCCCGATGGCAGCATCGTCGGTTTTGACTACGACATCGGCAACGCCCTGTGCAAGCAGATGGACGTCAAGTGCACGTGGGTCGAGCAGGAGTTCGATGGCCTGATCCCGGCGCTCAAAGTGCGCAAGATCGACGCGATCCTGTCGTCCATGTCCATCACTGAAGACCGCAAGAAGTCCGTGGACTTCACCAACCGCTACTACCTGAGCCCAGCGCAGCTGGTGATGAAGGAAGGCACCAAGGTCAGCGACAGCCTGGATGAATTGAAAGGCAAGAAAATCGGCGTGCAGCGCGGTTCGATCCACGATCGCTTCGCCAAGGAAGTCCTGGCCCCTAAAGGCGCCACGGTTGTGCCTTACAGCTCGCAGAACGAAATCTACCTGGACGTGGAAGCCGGTCGCCTCGATGGCACCGTGGCTGACGCTACCCTGCTGCAGGACGGTTTCCTGAAGACTCCAGCCGGCAAAGGCTACGCGTTCGTCGGCCCACAGTTCACCGACGCCAAATACTTCGGCGACGGCATCGGCATTGCCGTCCGTAAAGGCGACAAGGAAAACCTGGACCGCATCAACGCTGCCATTGCCGCGATCCGTGCCAACGGCGAGTACAAGAAAATCCAGGACAAGTACTTCGACTTCGATATTTACGGCGCTGACCCTAAGTAACTCGTCGCAGCTGTCTGTCCAGAATGGCGCAAGCAACAGAATTCCTGAGGTTTGCGCCATTTTTTCATCCCCCTTTTCGAGGACCTGAATCATGTTGAAAGGCTACGGGGCCGTCATCCTCGATGGCGCATGGTTGACGCTTCAGCTCGCCTTGTCGTCCATGGCCTTGGCCATTGTTCTGGGTCTGATCGGGGTCGCGTTACGCCTGTCGCCGGTGCGCTGGTTGGCCTGGCTGGGTGACTTGTACTCCACGGTGATCCGCGGGATCCCCGACCTGGTGCTGATCCTGCTGATTTTCTACGGCGGCCAGGACCTGCTGAACCGCGTCGCGCCGATGCTCGGCTATGACGACTATATCGACTTGAACCCCTTGGCCGCCGGTATCGGCACCCTGGGTTTCATCTTTGGCGCCTACCTCTCGGAGACATTCCGGGGCGCCTTCATGGCCATTCCCAAGGGCCAGGCCGAAGCCGGCCTTGCGTATGGCATGAGCAGTTTCCAGGTGTTCTTCCGGGTGATGGTGCCGCAGATGATTCGGCTGGCGATCCCCGGGTTCACCAACAACTGGCTGGTACTGACCAAGGCCACCGCGCTGATTTCGGTGGTGGGCCTGCAAGACATGATGTTCAAGGCCAAGCAGGCGGCAGATGCCACCCGCGAGCCTTTTACCTTCTTCCTCGCAGTGGCGGCGATGTACCTGGTGATCACCAGCGTATCGTTGCTGGCCTTGCGTTATCTTGAGAAGCGCTACTCGGTAGGCGTAAGGGCGGCTGATCTATGATCTTCGACTACAACGTCATCTGGGACGCCATGCCGCTGTACCTCGGCGGCTTGGTGACCACCTTGAAACTGCTGGCCATTTCGCTGTTCTTCGGCCTGCTTGCCGCCTTGCCCCTGGGCTTGATGCGCGTGTCCAAGCAGCCGATCGTCAATGGCGCAGCCTGGCTCTACACCTACGTGATCCGTGGCACGCCGATGCTGGTGCAGCTGTTCCTGATCTACTACGGCCTGGCCCAGTTCGATGCGGTGCGCGAGAGCTTCCTGTGGCCGCTGCTATCCAGCGCCACGTTCTGTGCGTGCCTGGCCTTTGCGATCAACACCAGTGCCTACACCGCTGAAATCATTGCCGGCAGCCTCAAGGCCACCCCCAATGGCGAGATCGAAGCGGCCAAGGCCATGGGCATGTCGCGCTACAAGCTGTATCGCCGCATCCTGCTGCCGTCGGCCCTGCGCCGCGCGCTGCCGCAGTACAGCAACGAAGTGATCATGATGCTGCAGACCACCAGCCTGGCGTCCATTGTCACCCTGATCGACATCACCGGTGCCGCACGCACGGTGAACGCCCAGTTCTACCTGCCGTTCGAAGCCTATATCACCGCCGGCGCGTTCTACCTGTGCCTGACCTTCATCCTGGTGCGCCTGTTCAAGTTGGCCGAGCGCCGCTGGCTGAGCTACCTGGCTCCACGGAAGCACTGATATGGAACGTATTGATCACCGGCTGCCCTGGGGTCACCTGGGGTGCGAGCGGCAGTTGAGCGTGTTCCGATTCGGCAAAGGCGAGCGCAAGGCCTATATCCAGGCCAGCCTGCACGCCGACGAATTGCCCGGCATGCGCGCCGCCTGGGAGCTGAAGAAACGTCTCACCGAGCTGGAACGGCAAGGCGCGCTCAATGGCGTGATCGAGCTGGTGCCGGTGGCCAACCCGATGGGCCTGGGCCAACTGCTGCAAGGCAGTCACCAGGGGCGTTTCGAAATCGGCAGCGGCAAGAACTTCAACCGCGATTTCGTCGAGTTGAGCGCGCCGGTGGCCGAGTTGCTCCAGGGCAAGTTGGGTGATGACCCTCACGCCAACGTGCGCATGATCCGCCAGGCCATGACCGATACGCTGAATGCACTGCCGGCGCCGAGCAGCCAGTTGCAAGGCATGCAGCGCCTGTTGCTGAGCCATGCCTGCACTGCCGACATCGTCCTCGACCTGCATTGCGATGCCGAGGCCGCGTTGCATATGTACGCGCTGCCCCAGCACTGGCCGCAGTGGCGCTCATTGTCGGCGCACTTGAATGTGAAAGTCGGCCTGCTGGCGGAAGACTCCGGCGGCAGCTCGTTCGATGAAGCCTGTTCATTGCCATGGTTGCGCTTGTCCCAGGCGTTCCCCGAGGCCCAGGTGCCGCTGGCATGCCTGGCGACCACCCTGGAACTGGGCGGCCAGGCCGACACCGGCCGCGACGAGGCGATCTTCCATGCCGAAGGTATCCTCGCGTTTCTGGCCGAGCAGGGCCTGATCAAGGGCGAATGGCCGGCGCCGCAGTACGAGCCGTGTGAAGGCCTGCCTTTTGAAGGCACCGAATTGCTCTTCGCGCCCCACGCCGGGGTGATCAGTTACTTGCTTAAGGCCGGTGACTGGGTCGAGAAGGGCGAACCGATTTTTGAAGTGATTGACCCCCTGGAAGACCGCGTCAGCACGCTTTGCGCGGGCACCTCGGGGGTGCTGTTTGCCGTTGAACGGCTACGTTATGCCCAAGCGGGTTTCTGGCTGGCCAAGGTGGCGGGGCGCGAAGCGCTGCGTCACGGGCGCTTGCTCAACGACTGACCACCTGTTTTTGTGAGAACCGACCGCATGTACAAACTTGAAGTCCAAGACCTGCATAAACGCTATGGCAGTCATGAAGTGCTCAAAGGTGTGTCCCTGGCCGCCGCGGCCGGTGATGTGATCAGCATCATCGGTTCCAGTGGTTCGGGCAAAAGCACCTTCTTGCGCTGCATCAACCTGCTCGAGCAACCCCACGCCGGCAAGATTCTGCTCAACAACGAAGAGCTGAAACTGGTGGCCAACAAGGACGGCGCCATGAAGGCCGCCGACCCTAAACAGCTGCAGCGCATGCGCTCGCGCCTGTCGATGGTGTTCCAGCATTTCAACCTGTGGTCGCACATGACCGCGATTGAAAACGTGATGGAAGCGCCGGTGCATGTGCTGGGCGTGTCGAAGAAAGAAGCGCGTGAAAAGGCCGAGCACTACCTGGCCAAGGTCGGCGTGGGCCATCGCAAGGATGCGTTCCCCGGCCATATGTCCGGTGGCGAGCAGCAGCGCGTGGCGATTGCCCGTGCCCTGGCGATGGAGCCTGAGGTGATGCTGTTCGACGAGCCGACCTCGGCGCTGGACCCGGAGCTGGTCGGCGAAGTGCTCAAGGTCATGCAGGACCTGGCCCAGGAAGGCCGCACCATGGTGGTGGTGACCCACGAAATGGGCTTTGCCCGTGAAGTGTCGAACCAGTTGGTGTTCTTGCACAAAGGCATTGTCGAAGAACGCGGCAACCCGCGCGAAGTGCTGGTGAACCCGCAGTCCGAGCGTTTGCAGCAGTTCCTCTCCGGTAGCTTGAAATAGTCAAGACTGCTTTTGTGCACCGGTTTAGTGCATGCTTCGCAGTCTTAAGTGAGTCCCCATCTAGTGTGGGAGCGGGGGGGGGGGGGGGGGGGGGGGGGGGGGGGGGGGGGGGGGGGGGGGGGGGGGGGGGGGGGGGGGG
>NZ_JBWKSN010000021.1:0-79347 GCF_059419825.1 Pseudomonas sp. GW821-FHT05D12
CCCCCCCCCCCCCCCCCCCCCCCCCCCCCCCCCCCCCCCCCCCCCCCCCCCCCCCCCCCCCCCGCTCCCACATTTCTTACCGCGTTATTCCAGCGCCGCCGCCGGCCCGAAGAACTCATAGCGCGCCTGCTTCTCAGGCACACCCAGGGCCTTCAAGTGGCGCTTGATGGCCGCCATGAAGCCCTTGGGGCCGAGGAAGTAGGCGTCGAGGTCGCGCTGCTCGGGCAACCACGCAGCCAATTGTTCCTGGCTCAGCAGGCCGACTTTATCCGCCGCCGGGCTGACGCCGTCGTCCTCGGCGTAGCAGTAAAAGCGCTGGAGCTGCGGGTGCTGGGCGGCCAGGCCGTCGACCCAGTCGCGGAACGCATGCACCGAGCCATTGCGCGCGCAGTGGATAAAATGCACCGGGCGCCGGGTGGCCAGGGCGGCTTCGAGCATCGGCAAGGTCGGCGTGATACCGACACCGCCGCTGATCAGCACCAGCGGTTTGTCGCCGGCCGCCAGGGTGAACTCGCCCGACGGCGGGAACAGGTCGAGAGTCGCACCGACCTGCAGTTGATCGTGCAGGTAGTTGGAGACCCGGCCACCGGCCTCGCGCTTGACGCTGATGCGGTACTGGCCGGCATCGCTCAGGGCCGACAAGGAGTAGTTGCGGCGCACCTCTTCACCGTCCAGCAGCAGCTTCATGCCGATGTACTGGCCTGGCGCAGCCTTGAGGATCGGGCCGTTATCCACAGGGGCAAAATAGAACGAGATGATCTCGGCGCTCTCCTCCACGCGCTTGACCAGCGTGAACGGCCGCGCACCGCGCCAGCCACCCGGGGCCTGGGCTTTTTCCTCGTAGATCGCCGCCTCGGCGCCGATCAGAATGTCCGCCAGCTGGCCGTAGGCCGCGCCCCAGGCACTCATCACCTCGGGGGTGGCGATCTCGCTGCCGAGCACCTCGCTGATCGCCCGCAGCAAGCAAGCGCCGACAATCGGGTAGTGTTCCGGCAGGATCTGCAACGCCACGTGCTTGTTGATGATCTTCGCCACCAGGTCGCCCAACTGGTCCAACTGGTCGATATGCCGCGCGTACATCAACACGCCGTTGGCCAGCGCCCGAGGCTGGTCGCCGCTGGCCTGGTGGGCCTGGTTGAACAGCGGACGGACCTCGGGGTACTCGGACAGCATCATGCGGTAGAAATGGGTGATCAGCGCTTCACCGCCGCTTTCCAGCAGGGGCACGGTGGATTTGACGATGGCACGGTCTTGGGCACTAAGCATGGGAGCCTCCTGGGCTTCTTTACTGATTACCCTTCTCTACTCAGTATTCATGCCAACTTATTAATCGTTATTTTTCAATGACTTAAAGAATTTGTAGTCAGTTTGACCTCCTACGCCTTATAGTCATAAGGACTACAAGGAGTCATTATGACTGCGCAATCACTGCTCACCACCCTGCTCCCCCTGGTCGCCGACCTGTCTCGCGAGCTGCCCGAAGGCGAGCGTTACCGCCGCCTGTTGCAAGCCATGCGCGCACTGCTGCCCTGCGATGCCGCTGCGTTGCTGCGCCTGGATGGCGATTGGCTGGTGCCGCTGGCGGTCGACGGCTTGAGCGCCGACACCCTCGGTCGGCGCTTCAAGGTCAGCGAGCATCCGCGCTTCGCCGTGCTGCTGGGCAGCCCCGGCCCGACGCGGTTTGACAGTGACAGCGAGCTCCCCGACCCCTACGACGGCCTGGTCGATGGCCTGCACGGGCACCTGCAAGTGCATGACTGCATGGGCTGCCCGCTGTTTGTCGACGACCAGCCGTGGGGCCTGCTGACCCTGGATGCGCTTGACACCGAACGCTTCGAACGCGTGGAGCTGGACGCCCTGCAGGCCTTTGCCAGCCTCGCCGCCGCCACCGTCAACGTGGCCGAACGCATCGAACGCCTGGCCTTGCGCGCCGAAGACGCACACCAGCGCGCCGAGATCTATCGCCAGGCCAGCGGCCAGCAGCACAAGGAGATGATCGGCCAGAGCAAGACCCACAAGCGCCTGGTCGAGGAAATCAAGCTGGTCGGCGGCAGCGACCTGACCGTGCTGATCACCGGCGAAACCGGGGTGGGCAAGGAATTGGTAGCCCAGGCGATCCACGCCGCTTCATCGCGTGCAGACAAACCGCTGATCAGCCTCAACTGCGCGGCCCTGCCGGAAACCCTGGTCGAAAGCGAACTGTTCGGGCACGTGCGCGGGGCCTTTACCGGCGCACTGAACGAGCGGCGCGGCAAGTTTGAACTGGCGAACGGCGGCACGTTGTTCCTCGATGAAGTCGGCGAGCTGTCGCTGACGGTACAAGCCAAGCTGCTGCGCGTGCTGCAAAGCGGGCAGTTGCAGCGCCTGGGCTCGGACAAGGAGCATCAGGTGGATGTGCGCCTGATCGCCGCCACCAACCGCGACCTGGCTGACGAAGTGCGCAACGGCCGCTACCGCGCCGATTTCTATCACCGCCTGAGTGTGTATCCGCTGCAAGTGCCGGCACTGCGCGAACGCGGACGCGATGTACTGTTGTTGGCCGGTTTTTTCCTCGAACAGAACCGTTCACGCATGGGCCTGGGCAGCCTGCGCCTGACCAGCGATGCCCAGGCGGCGCTGCTGGCCTATAACTGGCCGGGCAATGTGCGCGAGCTGGAACATTTGATCGGACGCAGCGCACTCAAAGCCCTGGGTAACTGTCGCGAGCGCCCGAAGATCCTCAGCCTCAGCGCCCACGACCTCGATTTGCCGGACGTCAGTGCGCCGGTGATCGAAGCACCGGCACCGGTGCCTGCCGCCCTCACGAGCGACCTGCGCCAGGCGACCGAGCACTATCAGCGTGAACTGATCACTGCCTGCCTGGAACGCCACCAGCACAATTGGGCCAGCGCCGCCCGCGAACTCGGCCTCGACCGCGCCAACCTCGGCCGCCTGGCCAAGCGCCTCAACCTCAAATAACACCGCACTCCCACTGTAGGCGCTGGCTTGCAGGCGCCTACACCTGCGCTGGCTTCAGAACCGAACTCACAGGCTTGGGCTTACGAAACACCAACACATTCCCCAACATCAC
This sequence comes from Pseudomonas sp. GW821-FHT05D12, assembly GCF_059419825.1. Lineage (NCBI taxonomy): Bacteria > Pseudomonadati > Pseudomonadota > Gammaproteobacteria > Pseudomonadales > Pseudomonadaceae > Pseudomonas > Pseudomonas sp. GW821-FHT05D12. The sequence continues at coordinate 3,071 of NZ_JBWKSN010000021.1, forward strand.
CAGCACCAATCCCGCCAGTGCCGGCGCCGTCCATTGGTAGCCCTCGGCAAATGCCGACACATTCAACGCCACCACGGGAAACAGCACCGTGCAATACGCCGCACGCTCCGGACCCATGCGTCCTACGAGTGTCAGGTAGGCGGTAAAGCCAATCACCGACCCCGGAATCACCAGGTACCACAGCGCGCCGATGTACCGCGCACTCCAGTCCATGTCGAAGGGAATCCCGCGCACCGCACAGTAAGTCGCCAGCATCGTCGCCCCGTACGCCATGCCCCAGGCATTGGTGGTCAGCGGCTTGAGCCCGGCTTTCTGCTGCAGGCTCGACAACATATTGCCGGCCGAGAAACACAGGGTCCCCAGCAACGCCAGGCCCAACCCCAGCAACGTCTGCGGGCTGGCGGTGTGGCCCACCAGCTCCGGCCAGAACAACAGACCCAACCCCAGCAAGCCGAGGCCGCCGCCCATCAATACATTGCGCGCCACCCGCTGACCGAAAAACACTCGGGCATTCAGCGCGTTCCACAATGTCGCCGTGGAAAACACCACCGCCACCAGCCCGCTGGGGATCCACTGGCTGGCCGTAAGAAAGCACATGAAGTTGACGCAAAACAGGCACAGTCCCTGGGCCAGGCAGATCAGATGCCCGCGCCGGTTCATCACCTGCAACTTGCGGCTGAGCAGCAACAACGCAAACAACAACAGCGCGGCCAAACCGAAGCGGTAGACGATCGACACGGGAATCGCCACCACGCCCAACTGCCACTTGAGGGCGATCCAGGTGGTGCCCCAGATCAGCACGGTGAGTAAATACAGGAAAAGGTTCATAGCGGGCTCCATCGGTTGAGCCACAGTGTCGCCTTCAACCGGTGTCGCGCTCTTGCAGATTCTTGCGCTTTTGTCGGGCGGTGGGATCACAGCGCCAGCCTCCCGGAGTAGGATGCAAGGCATCCAAGAGTACTCACCATGCCTGACCTGGAATCCCTGCAAGTCTTTCAAGCCCTTAACCGCTCGCCCAACGCACGCCTGGAAGCCTGCGCCGAGCTCGGTGACGGCTTGTCCGCGGCCTTGTGGAGCAACCACCACGACGCCCAGGATTACCAGGCGCCCAGCCATCACACCTTGTCGTGCTACATCGGCGGCGGTACCGGTACATTCCGGCGCGATCAACCGGGCACCAAGGGCGGGCCCGACAAACTCTGCATCCTGCCCGCCGAACATCAGTCGGCATGGGTGATCAACGGCGAAATCCGCCTGGCCCATGTGTATTTCAGCCCGGAGCAGTTTGCCTTGGGCTGCGTCACCCTGCTCGACCGCGAGCCGCGCACCTTGCAACTGCGCGAAAGCACCTTCCTGGAAGACGCCAGCCAGGCCCGGCGCTTTCACCAGTTGATCGCGCTCAACTGGCACGAGCCCGCCGAGCGCCTGCTGACCAGCAGCCTGGCGCATGAAATGCTCAGCCACACGCTGCTCAGCCAGGTCGGCGCGCGCGACGGATTGCGTTTGAAAGGCGGCTTGGCGGCGTACCAGCGGCGGCTGTTGGTGGAGTACATCGACCAGCACCTCGAAGACCCGATCAGCCTGGGACAACTGGCTGGAATGTGCGCGCTGTCCGAATACCACTTCGCGCGGATGTTCCGCCAGAGCTTCGGCCTGCCGCCGCATCAATACCTGCTGGCGCGGCGCCTGACCCGTGCACAGGCCTTGCTGCGCAGCGGCACCCTGCCCTTGGGCGAGATTGCCTTGATGTGCGGTTTTTCCAGCGCCAGCCACTTCACCCATCGCTTTCGCCAGGCCATGGGCGCCACGCCGGGTGAATACCGCCTGGCGTTCTGCGCCTAAACCATCAAGCCCAACGTTTTCGCCTTCGCCACTGCCTGAGTGCGCCGCTCCACGCCGAGCTTGCTGTGGATACGCCGCGCGTGGGTCTTGACCGTGTGCAGCGAGATAAACAGCCGGTCGGCAATTTCCAGGTTGGAGTTGCCCAGGGCGATCAACTGCAGCACCTCCAGCTCCCGTTGGCTCAGCGGATTTTCCAGCGCGCCCGGCGTGGACGCCTGCGGCTCCATCCCCAGCTCGCTGAGCAGCCCCGGCGAGCGCAGACGCAGCTCGCGAATCGCCTGCTGCACCTGGCAACGCGCGGCCAGTTCCAACCCGGTCTGCAGTGAGCGGCGCGCCAGGACCGGATCACCGACCTGCCACGCGACCTCGCCCAGCACCAGGTGCAATTCGGTTTCCAGGCAAAGCATGCCGCGCCGGTGCGTGGTGTCCAGCAGGGCCGTCAGCCGCGCCACCGGCTGGTCGCAGCACCCCAGTTTCACCTCCGCCAGCACCAGCAGGTATTCAAGACGCGGGATCAGTTCGAGGGTGGCCGGCGGCGCCTGTTTGGCCTGCGGCCCTCGGAAATGACGGAGCACGCGGCGCACCGCTTCCACGGTCAATTCCGCACGGCCCTGCTGCAACCAGAAATGCCCGCTGACCAACAAAAGCACCGCGCGGTACACCGTGTCCGGCACCTGGCGCCGCTGCATCAGCCGCTCGGCCTCGCGCAGCTGGAAAAATGCCTGGGCGTAATCACCACGGTTGGCGGCCAACAGCGCCAGGCCGAGAAAACCGTAGAGCACGCGTTTGTCGTGACTGTGCAGGCACATTGTCAGGCCGGTTTCAAAGCACTCGGCGGCCAGCGTGTCTTGCCCTTGGCGCAGCGCCAGGTGCCCGCGTCGCAGGGCGATACGCCCCACCAGCGGCCCGGCCGTGAGCCGCTGCTGGAGTAACATCGCCTGCACATTCTCCAGCAGGCTTTGCGCGCGATAGGGCGCGCCGCGCTGTTCGAGCAATTGCGCGTGATCCAGTTCGAGCAGCGCCTCCAGCAATAACGAACCGTGGGCGCGTGCCAGGCACAAGGCTTCGCGGCTCAGCGCTTGGGCCACGTCCAACTCACCGCGCAGCAGCGCTTGCTGGGTCAGGCCCGACAGGCACATCAGCCGCGAGGTCCACGCGCTGTCGGGCAAGGCTTGCAGGGCTTCGAGAAAATGGACGCGCGAGCGTTCGGCATCGCCGCCCAAATGCAGCAGCCAGCCCCACTGCGCCTGCCAACGCGCGAGCAGATAGCGCTGCTGCGCCGCCGTCGGTTGCGGGGCAAAGCGGGCCAATTGGTCGATGCACTGTGCGGCCTGGTCGAAGCGCCCGGCGAACAGCAACGCCGCCGTGACCAGGCCCACCAGCTGCGCCGAGCCCAGCATCAATTCTTCGCCATGCTGTTCATGCAGGCGCAGCAACAACGCGGCGTTCTGCTGGCGGAACAGGTCCTCGAAGCTGAAGTGCTGCAACAAGCTGACGGCGACTTCATATTCTTCGGCCAGCAGCGCCTGTTCGAAGGCGGCCTGCCAGTCCTGCTCGGCGGTGAACCACTGGCAGGCGCGCCGATGCCAGGAGCGCTTCGCCGCCCAGGGTTCGGCGCGCAGCAGTTGCGCCAGCGGCGGGAAAACCTGCAGCCAATCGGTGTCCTCCCACGGCTGGATGAAGGCGCCGAGGGCCTGCAGATCCCGCAGGTACTGAACCCCATCGCCAAAGCCGAACAGGTGTTCGCACAGCCCCGCATTGAAGCGCGGCAAATGGGCCAGCACCCGCCAGGCTTCGGCGAGTTCCGGCGGCAGGGTGCTGAAGAGTTCGTGTTGCAGGTAGTCGAGCAAGGTCTTGTCGGGGTGGCCATCGCCGAGCAAGGCGATACGCACCCCGGCGCACCAACCGGCGCTGAACTGCAGCACGCTGTCGACCGACTGCCCGGGCGCCTGGCAGAGCAGTTGCTGGATTTCCGCCGCACTGAACGCCAGCTCACCGCCACACTCCAGCAACTCATCGTCGAGCAGCAGGCGCGGCCAGTTGCACACCGGGCGACGTCGCGCGCCCAGCCACCAGGTCAGCGCCGGGCTGCTGGCCGTGAGCAGGCGGTCGAGCAAGGCGTCGGTGTCGGGTGTGGGCAGGCGGCAAAAATCATCGAGGAACAACCACGCAGGGGATTGCCAGCGGCTGAGGTCCAGCAGCAACGTGGCTTCATCGCTGAACGCCAGGCCGAGGTTTTGTGCCAGGCGCTGGCACAACTCGAATGGGCTGAGGGCCGCGCCATTGAGCGGCAGCCAATACACCTGGCACCCCGGTGGTGCCTGCAATGCGCACTCGCCGAGCAGCGCGCTCTTGCCGCTGCCGCCCGGCGCGCAAAGCAATCTGACCCGGGCCTGCGCCGCCAGCAAAGGCTCGGCCAGGCGGGGGCGCAGCAGATGGTGGGCGGACAGCCGAGGCATGAATCCAGGACGGTCCAGGCAGCGTGTCATGGCGGTCATAGCTGCATCCTGCGTTTTTATTGTTGTGCAACCTGGCGCCTACCCTAGTCCTGTGGCCGGCGGTTGTTGAAGAAGTATTCAGCAGGGTGATTGGCAAGCATAAAAAAGCGCCGAAAACCGCAGGAGCCGGCATGCCGGCGATTGCGATAGACCAGCCACCCGATCGGTGGCTGACAGACCGCTATCGCCGGCAATCCGGCTCCTGCAGATGAAGGTGTCGGTCAGCGCACGCCTGAGGCGCGCAACGCCGCTGGCGTGTAATCCGCCGCCTTGGCATCGAAGCCGAACACGAAGCTGCTCTTCTCCTCGTTCTTCATGCCCAGGGCGATGTAGCGCCCGGCAATAATGTCGTACAGGGTTTCCACGGTGTAGGCCGGGGTCTGGTGGTTGTAGTAGAACTGCGCATGGCCTTCGGCGACACGCCACAGCTGGCCGCGCCCGTCGTAGTGATCCACCAGCGCCACCTGCCAGCTGTCTTCATCGATGTACATGTGGCGCTTGGCGTAGATGTGTCGCTCGCTCGGCTTGACGGTGCCGACCACTTCCCACACGCGGTGCAGCTCATAGCGGGTCAGGTCCTGGTTGATGTGCCCGGCCTTGATGATGTCGTCGTACTTGAGTGACGGCGAATCGAGCTTGTAGCTGTTGTAGGGGATGTACATCTCCTTCTTGCCCACCAGTTTCCAGTCGTAGCGGTCGGGCGCACCGGAGAACATGTCGAAATTGTCGGAGGTGCGCAAACCGTCGGCGGCAGTGCCCGGCCCGTCGTAGGCCACTTGCGGCGCGCGGCGCACTCGGCGCTGGCCGGCGTTGTAGATCCAGGCCAGGCGCGGCTCCTTCACCTGGTCGAGGGTTTCATGCACCAGCAGCACGTTACCCGCCAGGCGCGCCGGCGCCGTGACCGACTGCTTGAAGAAGGTCAGCACGTTGGCGCCCTTGGCCGGGTCCATGTCCGGGATCAGTTGCGGCACCGCCACTTCCTCCTCGAAGCGGATCGGCGTGTAGCTGCCGTTGGTCTGCGGGGTAGCCTGGGTGATGATGCGGCGCAGGTTGCCGCCGTGGTAGCGAGTGATGTGGTTCCACAGCACCTCCACGCCATTCTTGGGAATCGGGAACGCGTAGTAGCGGTTGCCGGTAAAACCTTCCAGGCCGTTGCCGTCGTTGATCGCATGCACGTTCAACGCGCTGCGCTTGATCGACTCGTAGATCTCCGGCGGCAGATTGACCGTGCGGTGGCTCGGGTACACCGGGATCTTGTAGGTGTCGGGGTAGCGCTTGAACATCGCGACCTGGCCGTCGGAGAGCTTGTCCTTGTACTTGTCGACGGTGGCGGCGGTGATCACGAACAGGGGTTTTTCACTGGCAAACGGGTCGGCGAGGAAGCCCTTGCTGTCCACCGCGCCGGCGTTTTTCGGGATGCCGCCGGTCCAGGCCGGGATCGAGCCATCGGCATTCCCGGCCTTTTCGGCACCGACCGGGGTCAGGGTGGTACCGAGCTTCGCCGCTTCTTCCGGCGACACCGCCGCCATCACGTTGGCGGCCAGCAGGCTGAGGGCCAACACGCCGCATTGCAGAATCATCTTGCGCATAAAAGCATCCTTTTCAAGCCGTGATCAGAAGTTCGCGCCGACGCTGAAGGCGAGGAAGTCGCGGTCGGTCAGGGTGTTGTAATGGCCGCCGAAAAAGTCGGTGTAGCTGAGGCTGGCGGTGTAGGTGTTGCGGTAGTCGGCATCGACGCCGATGCTCACCGCCTTGGCGCCTTCGTTGAACAGGCCATTGGGGCCGTAGCCCTTCACGTCATGGGACCAGGACAGGTTGGGTTTGAGGTTGACCCCGGCGAACACGTTGCTGTAGTCGAGGATCGCCCGGGCGCGGTAGCCCCACGAGGTCGCTGTCACAAACCCATCGGTATCGCCCTGGTAGCCATAGACGCCATAGACCGAATCACGCCCGTAACGCAGTTTGCTCTTGGACTCCAGGCCCGCCACGTAGGTGACGCCCGCCTCGCCCACCAGGGTCAGGCGGTCGGCGCCCATGACCTGGTCGAAAAACTGCGTGAAGGTGGTCTGCGCCTGGGTGACTTGCTTGCGGCGATAACCTTTGTTGTCGGCGCCGGCCGAAGAGCTGATCACCGAGGTACCCGGCACGGCGGGGTTGACCAGCGCCAGGGTCAGGTCGGTGGTGTTCAACTGCACCGGCGCATTGGGCCGGTAGCTGATCTCGCCGCTCCAGGCCGTGCCGGTGGGCAGGGTGGTGGAGAAGCTGGCGCCGTACAGGCGAATGTCTTCCGGGTAATCGAGGTAGTACTGGCCGCGGCCGAGCATCAGCGCGGAAACCAGTGACGGACGCAGGGCTGCCGGCGTGCCGGGCAGCAACGCGCCCAAGCCATTGAGCGTGGCCTGCCCGGCGCTGGTGGTGCCCACGGTGGGCGTACGGCTGTGGTAGTTCATGAAGTACAACGCGTACTCGGTGTCGTCCCCCAGCCAGCGCAACGCTGCACCAAACTGGCCGCCGTCGCGGGCTTCACGGTCCTTGCCGCGCTGCACCACGATCCCTTCCCGGGTGACTTCAAAACCCTGCCCGACCAGATTGGCCGCCGGCTGAAAGCCCGCCGCCGCCGCGCTGCCCACGGTGTAGTTATTGTTGCACCCGTGCGCGACCACATCGTTGCCAAAGAACGTGCCGCAGTTATCCACCACGGTGTTTTCCCAGTTCAACTGGTAGAAACCTTCCACCGTCAGCTGGTTGGTCAGGCTCTGCGAGGCGAAGAGCATGTTCACCGGGATCAGGCCTTCCTTGATCTCCGCGCCGGGGCGGCGGAAGGCGGAAACGTCGATCGGGTTGATGCTGTTGATGGAGTTACCGATAAAGGTGCTTTCGCCCCAGCTGACCACCTGCTTGCCCACCCGCACGTTGCCCGGCAGGTCGGCGATGGAATAGTTGTGATAGACGAAGGCATCGAGCAATTCGTAGCCGGAGGAGCGCGCGCCCTCGTCGCGATGGTGATTGCTGATCTGCTTGAACTCGCGGTCTTCGTCCTGCAGTTCGAAGTCGTACCAGTACTTGCCACGCACGAACACGCCGCTGTCACCGTATTTGAGTTCAAGGTCGTGGATGCCCTTGAAGATTTTCGAGAAGGTCTCGCCCTTCTTGAAGTTCAGCCGCCCGTCATCCCCGGTCGACGCCTGGCCCGTACCGCCGTTGGCCACGCCTACCAGCTTCTTGTCGGCATCGCGCATGCCCCAGCTCGCGCCGACCGACAGCGAGGAATCGAATTGCCCTTCGATCTCGCCAATGTTGAATGAAACAGCCTGTGCCTGGGCACAGCACCCCAACGCAACCGCAGCGGCCAGCGCCTGTGGCCTGAAGATGGCGCGCATTGTTGTTCTTGTCATGCGTCTTCCCCGGTGAGTGACAGAAGGCCCCACCCTACTGCCGCCTGTCAGGAGCGATAAGCGCACCAAGGAGGGATTCGTGTTGTCGCTCGAAAGGATGACGAGGCGCTCTGGCCGGGGTCCTGGCCGGGCCATGATCGCGGTGGATGGCGGCTTATCAGGCGCATGGATGGCATGGGCACTGATTATTGCCGCTTCGGTAACAGTCCTTGTCATGAACCGGCATTACTCATTTTGTAACAAGCGACTATTCTTACCGGGCTTTCAGGGCAAACGGCCCGCTTCCTCGACAGGAAGAACAGCCAGTTTTAAATGGATTGATGCCTGTTTTCAGTCCGTTACCCGTGTTCACTGACGTTGATTTGTCGCTCCTTGATCCAACGTCTGACTTCAGCCGCTGCGTTTGCAGCGGCTTTTTTTTGCCCGAAATAAAACGGGGCGCCATCAGCGCCCCGTGGGATTCAATCTTTTTCAGGCAACGATCAGAGGCTGTACTTCTGCAAATTCGCCATCATCTCCTTCAAGGCCTCGATATTGTCCTTGGGGTGGGCCGCACCTTCGAAGTCGCAGATCTGCGCCCAATGCGCCGCCACATCGTCCGGCGAAAAACCGGCTTCTGGATCAAAGCCCACACCCAGGCTGCGCTCCCAGCGGGTCTTGCCGATCCAGCCGCCGCCCACTTCAAACAGCCCCGAGGTTTCCTGGCACGCCTCGCTGCCCAGGTACACCACCAGCGGGCTGACCAATTCAGGCTTGAGGCGCTCGAACACCTGCGGCGGGATCAGGCCTTCAGTCATGCGCGTGCCACCGGTGGGTGCGATGGCATTGACCAGGATATTGTTCTTGCGCCCTTCCAGGGCCAGGGTACGGGTGAGGCCATACAGCCCGAGCTTGGCCATGCCGTAGTTGGACTGGCCGAAGTTGCCGTAGATGCCCGAGGTGGACGCAGTGAAGATCACCCGGCCATAGCCTTGCTCACGCAGGTGCGGCCAGGCGGCGCGGGTGACTTTGTAGGCGCCTTCGACATGCACCCGGTAAACCAGGTCCCAGTCGCTGTCGTCCATTTTATGGAAGGTTTTGTCACGCAGGATGCCGGCGTTGTTGACCACCACATCGATGCGGCCAAAGGCGTCGAGGGCGTTCTGTACGATCTTGTCACCTTCGGTGACAGAGTCATGGTTGGCCTCGGCGACACCGCCGGCGGCGCGGATTTCGGCGACCACGCGATCGGCAGCGGATGCATTGGCGCCCTCACCCTGGGTCGAACCACCCAGGTCATTGACCAGCACCTTGGCCCCGTGCCGGGCGAACAGCAGCGCATGGGCGCGGCCCAATCCGCCGCCGGCGCCGGTGACGATCACGACCTTATCCTGGAACTGCACTGACTCACTCATACCGAACTCCAAAGGCGACAATGGGAATGGGTCGAGTGTCCGGCAAGGCGCGCCTGGTCACAATAAATACGGCCAGGGCTGAATGGTGCTCGATAAGGCAGCGGGATGATTGCGGGTTCTGGGCGAATGCCCCTAGCGCAGGCAAGCCAGTTCCAACACCGGATGCCCAACCTGGTCCCGAAACGCCTGGTAATGCTTGAGCACCTGCACGGGCGCCTCGATCTGCGGGTAGTGGCCGATATTGGCCAGCAGCACGGTGTCGGCGTGGGGCACCAATTGGTGGTAGCGCTCGACCATGTGCGCGCCGGAGATCGGGTCTACCTCGCCATCGATCACACGCAGCGGCACTTCGCCGCGCTGCATGGCATCCACCCAACGCTCACGCAGGCGTCGGCGCTGGGGGATGTAGGCAATCAGTTTGTGCAGGATGCGCGTGCCGTCGTTGCAGTTGATCAGGCTCCAGAAATCATCCAGGGCGCTTTCACTGGGGCGCGTGTCGGGGCCGAAGATCTGGCTGAAGCTGTCGGACAAGGCGTTGCGCCCGAAGGCGCGGCCGATCATCCAGCCCAGGGGACTGAGCAAGAGTTTTTGCACCAGCGCCGGGCGATGGGTTTCGGGGAACAGCCCACCATTGAGGAACACGCAGCTGGCCATGTGAAACCGACCTTCATAGTGCCGCGCCAGGAGTTCCTGGGCCACGCTGTCCCCGTAGTCGTGGGCCAGCACGTGAACCGGCTGCTCCACCCGCAGGTGTTCGAGCAAAGCCTGTTGCACGTCAGCCTGCTCGAGCAGGCAATAGGTATGGTTCAAAGGCTTGGCCGAGTCGCCGAAGCCGAGCATGTCGCAGGCGATCACCAGGTTGCGCTGGGCCAGCGGTTGCCACAGGTAATGCCAGTCCCAACTGGCGGTGGGGAAGCCATGGATCAGCAGCAGCGGCTCGCCCTGCCCCGCCACCCAATAACGGATGGTGCGGCCACGAAAGACGAATTCCTGCCCGCGCTTGCGCCAGGCTCTCAGCGGGATCTCGGCGAGTGGCATCAGCTTTTATATCCAGGGTCTTGAGCATCCAACTTACGCAGCAGCGCCGGCCACGCCAGCGCGCCCCCCATACCTTGTGCACTCTTGGTGACAGCAGCCACCATCGCCTTGGCACCGGCGAGAATCTGCGGCCCGATAGGGATCAACTCGGCGCCACCGTTTTGCGCCAGCACCTGGATATCGCAGGCGCGCTGGAAGGTGAACATCATCAGGAAAGTGTCGGCGATGGTACTGCCGCAGGTCAGCAGGCCGTGGTTGTGCAGCATCAGGAAATTGTTGTCGCCAAGGTCGGCCTGCAGGCGGGCCTTCTCTTCGTGGTTCAGCGCCACGCCTTCGTAAGCGTGATAGGCCAGGCTCGACAGCACGAAGATCGATTGCTGGCTGATCGGCAGCACGCCCTGTTTCTGCGCGGCCACCGCTACACCGGCGGCGGTATGGGTGTGCAGCACGCAGGTGACATCGTGGCGAACTTCATGGATGGCACTGTGGATCGTGTAGCCCGCCGGGTTGATCTCATAGGGGCTGTCCATCAGCTTGTTGCCGGCCTGGTCGACCTTGACCAGGCTCGACGCCGTGATCTCATGGAACATCAGCCCGTACGGGTTGATCAGGAAATCATCGGTGCCCGGCACCTTGGCCGAGATATGGGTGAAGATCAGGTCATCCCAGCCATGCAGCGCCACCAGGCGATAGCAGGCGGCCAGGTCGACACGCGCTTGCCATTCGGCAGCACTGACCTGGTCTTTGACATTCTGTGGCGATAGAACGGGGGCTAGGCTCACGGCAATGACCTCCTTGGCGCGCTTTCTTATTGTTTTTTTGGGTGAAGGGCCAGTCTAGTCAGACCTCATGGCAGGCGTAGTTGCCTTCGCAGCCAGCTTGATGACCGAGCGAGTCACTACGCAGAATAGTTGAAAGTAGCCCGTGTCGCGTCAGAGAAGTGCCGCCAACAAAGGCACGGCGAACAGGTTGAGCAAGCCCGTCAACACCATCACCAGGCCCGCCACCGAGCCTTCTTCACCGCCCACTTCATGGGCGCGGCTCACGCCGGCGCCGTGGGCGCCCACACCAAACAACGCACCACGCGCCAGTGGCGTGCGCAGCGGCAGCCACTTGAGCAGCACGCCGCCGAGCATTGCGCCGAAGACACCAGTGAACATCACAAACACGGCGGTAAGCTCCGGTACGCCGCCCAGGTCGGAAGACACCGGCATGGCAAACGGCGTCGTGATCGAGCGCGGCACCAGCGACATCGTCACCGAGCTGTCCAGCGCCAGCGCCTTGGCCAACCCGAACGAGGTGCCGATGGAGGCCGCGCTGCCCGCCACCATGCCCAGCAGCAACGCCGACCAGTGCCGCGCCAGCAAGCGCCGCTGTTGCCAGATCGGCACGGCGAACGCCACGGTCACCGGGCCCAGCACCAGCATCAGCCAGTGGGTGTCGGTGGCGTATTCGGCGTAGGCGGTCTTCATGGGCACGGCCACCGCCAGCAACAGCACCGGGACCAGGATCAGCGGCGACAACAGGTAGCGACCGGTACGCCGATAGATCCAGCGGCTGAACACATACGCGCCAAGGGTCAGCGCGAGCCAGAACACCGGCATCAGCTCAAGCTTCATGGCGCAGCCTCCAGCGGCACACGGCTTCCACCGTAAAGGCCGTCACCAGCATCACCGCCAGCGTGCTGAAGCCGATCACCAGCAGGATGCGCCAGCCGTCGTTGCGCAGCAAACCGCCGTAATCGAGCAGGCTCATCAGCGCCGGAATGAAGAACAGCAGCATTTCCGCCATCAACACCCCGGCGCCCAGTTGCAGGGCTGCCGGCTTGACCAGGCCACTGGCGAAGGTCGCCAGCAACAGCCCGAGCCCCACCACGCCACCGGGGATCGGCCAGGCCAGCCACACCGCCAGTTGAGTGCCGAGCAGGTAGATAGCCAACAACACAACCAGTTCGGTCAACAAACGGCCAAGGTGTTTGAAGGTGAAACGTTTCATGGGCTTTGGATCCTCGCAGTACGCCCATTTTAGAGAGCCGCCTTCCATCCCCACAGCGAATTGTTAGACTGCCAGCTATTCCACCCTGGAATAGCGAGCGGGATGCACACCCATGGAATTCAAACAGCTGCGCAGCTTTGTCGAAGTGATCCACCGTGGCGGGTTTACCCAGGCCGGGAAAACCCTGCACATCAGTCAGTCCGCCGTCAGCAAGCAAGTGGCGCAGCTGGAGCAAAGCCTCGGTACGCCGCTGCTCGACCGCATCGGCTCGCAGGTGCGCCTGACCGCCGCCGGCCAGGTGGTGCTGCAACGCGCCGAGGCCATGCTGCGCCTGCAGACCGAACTGCTGAGCGAGCTGGACGATATGCACCAGCTCACCCGCGGCGAGTTGCGCCTGGGCCTGCCGCTGCTGGCGGGGGATACGTTGTTTGCCGGGCTGTTTGCCGAGTATCGGCGGCGCTACCCGAACGTCACCATCCAGTTGCTGGAAGGCGGCAGCCGCAATATCGAGCAGGCGATTCTCAGCGGTGAACTGGAAGTCGGCGGCAGCTTGAAGCCCAGCGACCCGGCGTTCGCCTGGCAAGCCTTCTGCGATGAGCCGCTGGATGCACTGCTGCCGATTGACCACCCGCTGGCGGACAACGCCCAGGTGCGCCTGGAGGAATTGGCCGACACGCCGTTCCTGATGTACCAACGCAGCTTCGTCCTCAACGACCGGCTGATGCAGGCGTGTCACCAGTTGGGCTTTACCCCGAAGGAAATCGGGCGCAGCGGCCAGGCCGACTTTCTTGCGGCGCTGGTCGCGGCAGGCCAGGGCGTGGTGCTGTTGCCCAGCGTGGTCGCCCGTGGACTGGTGCGACCGGGCGTCGTGCGCCTGACACTGAAGGCGCCCGACTTCCTGCGCTGGGACATTGCCTTTATCTGGCGTGAAGGCGCCTATCTGTCGAGAGCCGCACAAGCCTGGCTGGCGCTGCTGCGTGAGTTTCCGGTCAAGCGCGCAGTGCTGTGACCAGCTCGGCCAGCCACGGCTCGGCGTCGGCTTCGGGGGTCACGCTTTCACTGGCATCCAGGCGCAGCATCGGCAGCACTTCGCGCACGCCCAGCTCAGCGAACAGCTCGCGCATTTGCTCACCGCCGCCACAGAAGGTGTCGCCGTAGCTGGCGTCGCCCAGGCCGATCACCGCACCGGGCAGCCCGCGCCAGGCAGCAGGTAATTGGTCGCGAATGGTCGAATACAACGGTTGCAGGTTGTCCGGCAACTCACCCATGCCGGTGGTCGAGGTCACCGCCAGGAACGCCTCGGGGGCAAACGCCTGCACGTCCGCCAAGCTCGCGCGTGGATTGTGCCAGGCGTCAAAACCGGCCGCGTTGAGGATGCCTGCGGCGTGGCGGGCGACTTCTTCAGCCGTGCCGTACACCGAGCCGGAAAGGATGGCGACTTTCATCAATCTGATCCTGTAGTTGAGCGAAAGCGTGGGATATTAGCAGCTGTGGCAAATATTTCGGTGCACACCGTGCAACATTCGGCGCCTGTCATAAACTGCCAGCACCCCCCACACGCCATGGACCGCTCAATGATCAACGCCCACCTGATGCAAATGGTGATCAACGCTTCCAACGACGGCATCGTCGTCGCCGAACGCGAAGGCAAGGACAAGCCGCTGATCTACGTCAATCCGGCATTTGAACGGATGACCGGCTACACCCTCGATGAAATCCTCTACCAGGATTGCCGCTTCCTGCAATCGGGCGACCGTGACCAGCCGGCACTGATGGCCATCCGCGAGGCCTTGGAGAGCGGCGGTTCGTGCCGTGAAACCCTGCGCAATTACCGCAAGGATGGCAGCCACTTCTGGAACGAGCTGTCATTGTCCACGGTGCGCAACCAGGCGGACAAGCAGACCTATTTTGTCGGCGTTCAAAAGGACGTCACCGTGCAGGTCAAGGCGCAGCAGCGGGTTTCCCAGTTGGAAGCCGAGCTGGCCCAGGTCAAGGCCGAGCTGGCGGCGCTCAAAGCGACGAGCGGATCGAACAAAACTTAGAAAAACCGGCCATTAAGAGGATAATGGCGTTTTAATACCTCCCCGTGAGCACGCCTCATGCACCGCGACACACTTCTGACGCAGGACGAGCTGGATTTTATTCAGATGATGCAACACAACCCGCAGCTCAACCTGCGGGACGCGTCGTCGAGCCTGACCGTCAACGGCGGCGCGCAGATTCGCGACTTGCTCACGCGCCTGGCCGCCCATGATCAACTGACCATTCAAGCGCAGTTCGACAACCAGCAACTCACCTTCCCCCTGCACCTGGTGGAGGACGAGTTTCATGCGCTGCATCTGCGCCTGGGCGTGCCGACGATTTTCGAGGACGGGCCGATGATCCGGCCTTGGCGCCTGGCCCTGGAAACTCCGGTGGCGCTGGAGAACATCAGGGGCAACCTGAGCGCCTTGTGGGTGCATGAAGTGTCATTCAAAGGCGTGCTGGTGGAGATCCGCGGGCGGATCAAGCCGCCGAAAACCTTTTCCCTGTGGTTCAGCCCTTCGGGTTATGAGCGAATCGCACTGCGCGGCACGCTGGAACGCGAAACCGCGCGTGGCCTGTTTGCCTACCGCCTGGACCAGAGCGACGTGAGTGAAACCGAGCGCCTGCGCCAGTTCATCCTGCACCAGCATCGCTTGATCCACCCCGAAGTCCACGCCTGAGATCAGGTGTCCAGGCTGCCGCGCAGAAATTGCTGCAGGCGGTGCTGCATCGAGCGCCCTTCATTGCCCAGGCAGCCGATGGAAGAGCCCGCCAGGCTGGCTTCGGCCAGGTCCGAGGCGTCACCGGCAAGCAGCAACGGGCAATCGAGGGTCAGCGCCAGGCGCTGCAGCCGCAGCGGCAAATCGGCGCCGGGCGAGCGATTGGAAAACAGCACCAACGCCTGCGGCCGGGTCTTCTCGCAAACCAGGGTCAACTCGTCGAACGGCTGGCCAACGGCAAACACCTTTACCGCCAGGTCATCGGAGCCGATCAATGCCCCGGCCACCAACAGCTCCAGCTCCCGACATTCACCGACAATCGCCGACAGCAGGATCCGCGGCGTTGCCGAGGCGCTGGCCAGGTGCAGGCGTTGCGCGACACGGGCGCGCAGGAAGGCGTCGAAGAACAGCCACTCACTGGCTTGGCCGAAGTGCCCCTGATGCCGCAGCAATTGCTGCCACAGCGGCATAATGATGCTCTGGAACACCACCGCGACCGGGTAGGCAGCGAAAATCTGGCCGTACAGGCGGTCGAGCTGGCGGTCGTCAAAAGCGCTGATGGCCAGGCGCAGCTGCACCTGCCATTGGCTCCATTCGCGTTCGGTATCGACGCGCGAAGGCGTGGCGTGTTCGCTGCACAAGGTGTCACGGGCAAGGATCTTGCCCACTTTGCTCACGGCGACGCCGCGCTCGATCCAGTCGAGAATGCGGTGCACGGTGTCGATATCGGTGCTTGAGTACAGCCGATGCCCGCTTTCAGTGCGGGTTGGCTGGATAAGACCGTAGCGACGTTCCCAGGCACGCAGGGTGACCGGGTTGACGCCGGTCAGCCGGGCGACTTCGCGAATCGGAAAAAGATCAGCGGGATCGATGACGCTGGCGTGCGCCATTTCGGCGTGAGGAGCAGTAATTTCGGGCATCAGCGTTGAAAAACATCCGTGTCGATGTGGACCTCATTTAACGCTGATTCAAGCCTCTGATTCAAGCTGTGCCGCGAGCCGACCAAAGTATCTGGCGTATTTCGCGGAAACAGGAATAATCCTTGCCTGTTTTTACGTAGCCGCCCTACCCGGGCGCTACGTTTGTGCGCCGCCTACCCGGCCCAGCGCACCTGATTACTTGGAGATACACAATGTCTACCTCACCCGTCACCCTGATGGTTGCGCGCCGCGTGGCCAAAGGTCGCTATGAAGAATTGATGGCCTGGCTGCGCGAAGGCGAGCAATTGGCGACTGACTTCCCCGGTTACCTGGGTTCCGGCGTGCTCGCACCGCCGCCCAATGACGATGAATTCCAGATTATTTTCCGCTTCGCCGACGAGAAAACCCTGCATGCCTGGGAGTTTTCGGCCTCGCGCAGTGCCTGGCTGAGCCGTGGCAGCGAACTGTTTGCCGACCCGTCCGAACATCGCGTCAGCGGTATCGATGGCTGGTTCGGCGCGGTCGGCGCACGACCGCCGCGCTGGAAACAGGCGGTGGCGATCTGGCTGGCGTTTTTCCCGGTGTCGCTGCTGTTCAACTTCGTGCTCGGGCCGTTGCTCAGCGAGCTGGAGCTGGCGCCGCGCGTACTGGTGAGCACTATGGCGCTGACGCCACTGATGGTTTACTGGTTCATCCCGTTGTCCACGCATCTGCTGGCCAACTGGCTGCATCCTGCGCCCACTCCGCGCAAGGCGACAGAAGCCGCCGCGTGAGTACAGGGGCGGCCGGTCGCTGGTATAGTTTCACTCTGCCAGCGACTCGAGCCTCCCATGACATCCACCCCCGCCCCGATCCTGATCACCGGCGCCGGCCAGCGTGTCGGCCTGCATTGTGCCCAGCGCCTGCTGGACGAAGGCCATGCGGTGATTTTCAGCTACCGCAGCGAACGTCCCGGCGTGCAGGCCTTGCGCGAACGCGGTGCGATCGGCGTGTTTGCCGACTTCTCCAGCGAAGCGGGGATCCTGGCGTTCATCGATGAATTGAACACGCATACCCAGCGCCTGCGTGCGATCGTGCATAACGCCTCGGCCTGGGTCGCGGAAACACCCGGCGACGAAAGCCGCGCCTTTACCGACATGTTCAGCGTGCACATGCTTGCGCCGTACCTGATCAACCTGCATTGTTCACCTTTGCTGCAACGCTCTTCGCCCGCCGACATCGTGCACATCAGCGACGATGTGGTGCGCAAGGGCAGCCGCCAGCACATCGCCTATTGCGCCACCAAGGCCGGGCTCGACAGCCTTACGCTGTCGTTTGCCGCGCAGTTCGCGCCGCTGATCAAGGTCAACGGCATCGCCCCGGCGATGGTGATGTTCAACGAGCACGACGACGCGGCCTACCGCGCCAAGGTCCTGGCCAAGTCGGCACTGGGCATCGAGCCCGGGCCCGAAGTGATTTACCAGAGCCTGCGTTACCTGCTGGACAACCCTTATGTCACCGGTACCACCCTGACCGTCAACGGCGGGCGGCATATCAAGTAAGCCGTTTGTGAGGATGTTGTATGACCTTATCCCTGCCCCACCACTACCGCGAGATCCTCAAGGGCCTGGGCGAAGACCCGGAACGCGAAGGCTTGCTCGACACCCCCAAGCGTGCCGCCAAAGCCATGCAGTACCTGTGTCATGGCTACGAGCAGAACCTGGAAGAAATCGTCAACGGCGCCCTGTTCGCCTCCGACAACGACGAGATGGTGATCCTCAAGGACATCGAGTTGTACTCGCTGTGCGAGCATCACTTGCTGCCCTTTATCGGCAAGGCCCACGTGGCCTACATTCCGACCGGCAAGGTGCTCGGCCTGTCGAAGCTGGCGCGCATCGTCGACATGTTCGCCCGGCGCCTGCAGATCCAGGAAAACCTCACGCGGCAGATCGCCGACGCCATCCAGGACGTGACCCAGGCCGCCGGCGTGGCCGTGGTCATCGAGGCCAAGCACATGTGCATGATGATGCGCGGTGTGGAAAAACAGAATTCAACCATGAACACCTCGGTGATGCTCGGCGCGTTCCGCGAGTCGAATACCACGCGCATGGAGTTCCTGCAACTGATTGGACGGAGCAAGTAGCAATGCCACAACTTCAACCAGGCATGGCGCGCATCCGGGTCAAGGACCTGTGCCTGCGCACTTTCATCGGTATCAACGAGGACGAAATCCTCAACAAGCAGGACGTGCTGATCAACCTCACCATCCTGTATGCCGCCCAGGAAGCCGTGCGCGACAACGACATCGACCATGCCCTGAATTACCGCACCATCACCAAGGCGATCATCGCCCACGTCGAAGGCAATCGTTTTGCCCTGCTGGAGCGCCTGACCCAGGAGCTGCTGGACCTGGTGATGAGCAACGAATCGGTGTTGTACGCCGAAGTCGAAGTCGACAAGCCGCATGCGCTGCGCTTTGCCGAGTCGGTTTCGATAACGCTCGCGGCGAGCCGCCCAGCCTCGAGCGATAAGCTTCAGGCCACACGTTAAAGCCAACCTCATTCCCACTTGCAGCTTGAAGCTTACCCGCTTGAAGCTGTCTCGAAGAGACCGTCATGAACGACCAACAACGCCTCGAACTCGAAGCCGCCGCCTTCCGCCGGCTGGTGGCGCACCTGGACAGCCGCAAGGATGTGCAGAACATCGACCTGATGAACCTCTCCGGTTTCTGCCGCAACTGCTTGTCCAAGTGGTACAAGGCCGAGGCCGATGAGCGCCACATCGAGCTGAGCCTCGATGACGCGCGTGAAGTGGTGTACGGCATGCCGTACGCCGAGTGGAAAGCCCAATACCAGAAAGAAGCCAGCGCCGACCAACAGGCGGCGTTCGCCAAAGGAAAAACCCATGACTGACCTGAACACCCTGCGCGCCAGCCTCAACAGTGGCGAACACGTCTTCGCCGATACCCTGGCTTTTGTGGCTGCTGGCTACGACTACCAACCACAGGCCTTCACCAACGGCCCGGTGGAAAACGCCGCCGGCCAGAACGAAGGCTCGTGCAAGACCCTGGGCCTGGCCCTGCTGGAAGGCTTGAGCGATCAGGAAGCGTTACTCGCGTTTGGTGAGCACTACCGTTCGGTACTGGCCACGCCAGAGGGCAGTGACCACGGCAACATTCGTGCACTGATCGAGCATGGATTGGCCGGTGTGAAGTTCACTCAGCAGCCATTGACGCGCCGCTGATTCAATTTGCCAACCCGATTTAATCTGGGAGCGGGCTTGCCTGCGATGACGTCGGTGACTGACACACCGCTATCGCCGGCAAGCCAGCTCCCACAGTGATTGGATTACCACGTTGAGATAGCGCTGGATCGTCAAATCCCGCGCATAAAAAAACCGGCCTCGCAGCCGGTTTTTTCATTTCAACGGGTTCAGAACGAAGCGTTCTGCAGGCCGTCGAGGTAACGCTCGGCGTCCAGGGCGGCCATGCAACCGGCGCCAGCCGAGGTGATGGCCTGGCGGTACACGTGGTCAGCCACGTCACCGGCGGCGAAGATGCCTTCGATGTTGGTCGCCGTGGCGTTGCCTTCACGGCCGCCCTGCACGACCAGGTAACCGTCCTTGGCCTCCAGCACGCCTTCGAACAGCGAGGTGTTCGGGGTGTGGCCGATGGCGATGAACACGCCGTCGACTTTCAGCTCGTCGAAGCTGCCGTCGTTGTTTTTCAGGCGGGCACCGGTCACGCCCATGTTGTCACCGAGGACTTCGTCCAGGGTGGCATTGAGCTTGAGGATGATCTTGCCTTCAGCGACACGGGCGTGCAGCTTGTCGATCAGGATCTTCTCGGCGCGGAAGGTCTCGCGACGGTGAACCAGGGTCACGGTGCTGGCGATGTTGGCCAGGTACAGCGCTTCTTCAACGGCAGTGTTGCCACCACCGACCACGGCGACCGGCTTGTTGCGGTAGAAGAAACCGTCGCAGGTCGCGCAGGCGGAAACGCCCTTGCCCATGAATGCTTCTTCCGACGGCAGGCCCAGGTAACGGGCGCTGGCGCCGGTGGCGATGATCAGTGCGTCACAGGTGTACACGCCGCTGTCGCCGGTCAGGCTGTAAGGCTTTTTCGAGAAATCGACCTGGTTGATGTGATCGAAGACGATCTCGGTCTCAAAACGCTCGGCGTGCTCTTTCATCCGCTCCATCAGCACCGGGCCGGTCAGGCCGTGGACATCGCCCGGCCAGTTGTCGACTTCGGTGGTGGTGGTCAACTGACCGCCCGCCTGCATGCCGGTGATCAGCAGCGGCTTGAGGTTGGCGCGGGCAGCGTAGACGGCAGCGCTGTAACCGGCAGGGCCGGAACCGAGAATAATCACTCGCGAATGACGGGTATCAGACATGACTCACTCCTGTCGACCGCCCGGACAACAAGGCGGCTGGAATAAAAAAGGGACCACGAAGCACTTGGGGAAGGCTTGAACTCGCAGGCCCTGAAAAATAATGGGTGCAGCGTATCGAGGGGGGCAAGATTAAGGAAATACGCAATAACAATCCAGCTCATAGCGGGTCTCTATGCAGTCAGATCGATTAATCGACGCCTTTGTTACCGTTGATGTCGTCACACCGGCCACGCTTTCGCCGTCGATGCAAAGCCGGTAAGGTCGGCGCGTTCGTCATCCTGCTCGGAGTTCTCCATGCCCGCCCCCGCTCTTTCCGGCCCGCAATACCTGCGAGAAGGCCTCAAACTGGTCCTGAGCCCCGGCCTGCGCCTGTTTGTGCTGCTGCCCCTGGCGATCAACCTGGTGCTGTTCGTCGGCCTGATCTATTTTGCCGGCCATCAGTTCAGCCTGTGGGTCGACACGCTGATGCCGACGCTGCCCGGCTGGCTGAGCTTCCTCAGCTATATCCTGTGGCCGCTGTTCGTGGTGCTGGTGGTGCTGATGGTGTTCTTCACCTTCACCATGCTCGCCAATATCATCGCCGCGCCGTTCAACGGCTTTCTGGCCGAGAAGGTCGAAGTGGTGGTGCGCGGTACCGATGACTTCCCCCCGTTCAGTTGGGGCGAGCTGGTGGCGATGGTCCCACGTACCCTGGCCCGGGAAATGCGCAAGCTGGGCTATTTCCTGCCACGGGCCATCGGCCTGTTTATCCTGTCGTTCATCCCGGTGGTCAACCTGATCGCGGCGCCGCTGTGGCTGCTGTTCGGCGTGTGGATGATGGCGATCCAGTACATCGACTACCCGGCCGACAACCACAAGCTGGGTTGGAACGAAATGCTCGCCTGGCTGCGCCAGAAACGCTGGCAGAGCATGAGCTTCGGCGGCATCGTCTACCTGGTGCTGCTGGTGCCGGTGGTCAACCTGCTGATGATGCCGGCGGCGGTGGCCGGCGCCACGTTGTTCTGGGTGCGTGAGCAAGGCGCCGAGGCAATGGCGGCGCAGCAGATCGCCAAGTCATAAATCCATCATCTGGATGACACAATGACGACATGGCCCACGGCGACACTGTGGGTCATGACGACAGCCTCGCTCCACATCACCCTGATCACCGAAACCTTCCCGCCAGAGATCAACGGGGTGGCCAATACCCTTGGCCGCCTGTGCGACGGTTTGCGCGCGCGCGGCCATCAGGTCGAACTGGTGCGCCCGCGCCAGGGCGCGGACCAGAGCCGTCCCAGCGACGATGGCCTGCTGCTGTGCCGCGGCTGGCCGTTGCCGGGGTATCCAGGGCTGCAATGGGGCCAGTCGTCGATGCACAAATTGCTGCGCCGCTGGACGCGCCAGCGCCCGGACGTGCTGTACATCGCCACCGAAGGCCCGCTGGGACTGTCGGCATTGCGTGCCGCGCGGCGCCTGGGGATCAGCGTGGTCAGCGGCTTTCACACCAATTTCCAGCAGTACTCGAACCAGTACGGCTTGAGCCTGCTGAGCCGCATGGTCACTCACTACCTGCGCTGGTTTCACAACCGTTCGACCCTGACCCTGGTCCCCAGCGCCAGCCAGCGCCTGGAACTGGAGCGCCGGCATTTCGAGCGGCTGGGGATGTTGTCGCGCGGCGTCGACAGCCAGCTGTTCCATCCGGCCAGGCGCGACAGTGCCCTGCGCGAAAGCTGGGGCCTGGAAAACGACGATATCGCAGTGCTGCACGTCGGGCGCCTGGCCCAGGAGAAAAACCTCGGCCTGCTCAAGCGCTGCTTTGATGCAGTGCAGGCGACCTACCCGTGGCGCCGCCTGAAGCTGGTCATCGTCGGTGACGGTCCGCAACGCGCGCTGCTCGAACGGGAGCTCCCTGACGCCGTGTTCTGCGGCACCCAGCGTGGCGAAGAGCTGGCCCGGCATTACGCCTCAGGGGATCTGTTCCTGTTCCCCAGCCTGACCGAAACCTTTGGCAACGTGGTGCTGGAAGCCATGGCCTCCGGGCTCGGCGTGGTCGCCTACGACCAGGCGGCCGCCACCCAGCATATTCGCCATGGCTACAACGGCGTGCTGGCGATGCCCGGGGATGAGGATGCATTTTGCGATGCCGCGATCTGGCTGCTGGAAGAACGCGAGACCTTGCGCAGGGCCCGACTGAATGCGCGCCAACATGCGAGCCGCCAGGGCTGGCCGGCGATTATCGAGCAATTCGAGCGTCAGTTGCGCGGGGTGTGCGAGGACGGGCATCCGCTGCCCGTCCTGTCACCGCTTAAACCAAAGTCGTCAACGCCTCACGACTGAACGGCAGGATGTCGCCTTCACGACCTTCGCGCACTTTCAGCGCCCAATCCGGATCGACCAGTAACGCACGGCCAACGGCCACCAGGTCGAACTCGTCGTTGTTCAGACGCTCCAGCAGCTTTTCCAGGCTTGCCGGTTGCGCGACCTTGTCGGTATTGACCATGAACTGCAGGAACTCGCCATCCAGGCCGACGCTGCCGACGGTGATGGTTGGCTTGCCGGTCAGCTTGCGCGTCCAGCCGGCCAGGTTGAGGTCGGAACCTTCGAACTCCGGCTCCCAGAAACGGCGCGTAGAGCAGTGGAAAATATCCACGCCGGCGTCGGACAAAGGCTTGAGGAACGCCCCCAATGCCTCGGGGGTTTGCACCAGGCGCGCGGTGTAGTCCTGCTGCTTCCACTGCGAGAAACGGAAGATGATCGGGAAATCCGGGCCCACAGCGGCGCGGGTGGCCTGGATCAGCTCGATGGCAAAGCGCGAACGGTTGGCCAGGCTGCCACCGTATTCGTCAGTGCGCTGGTTGCTGCCTTCCCAGAAGAACTGGTCGATCAGGTAACCGTGGGCGCCGTGGATTTCCACGCCGTCCATGCCGATGCCCTGGGCATCCTTGGCGGCCTGGGCGAAGGCGGCGATGACATCCTGGATGTCCTGGACGGTCATGCCATGCACGACCACGTTGCCGTCCTTGAGTTTTTCCATCGGGCCGTAAGCCGGCACGCTGACGTCAGGCTCGGTGCCGATGCGACGTACGCTGCCCACGTGCCACAGCTGCGGGACGATCTTGCCGCCCTCGGCGTGCACGGCATCGACCACTTTCTTCCAGCCGGCGAGTGCCGCTTCTCCATAGAAATGCGGGACATTGGGATAGCCATTGGAAGCCTTGTGGCCGACCACAGTGCCCTCGGTGATGATCAGGCCGACGCCGGCAGCGGCACGGCGACGGTAGTACTCGATCACTTTGGAATTGGGCACGCCACCGGGGGAAAACGAGCGGGTCATCGGCGCCATGACCACGCGGGTCGACAGCTGCAGTGCGCCGAGCTGGAACGGTTTGAACAAGGCTTGGACAGGCATGGGGGCACTCCACGAAAGACGGGTTTATGATGTAGATAATATGAGCAGTGCACCGCGCTGGGTAGCACTATTGATGGGGGTGATTAAGGGGTAAAAGCAGGGGAGCGTGGTAGCTGTTGGGCTGGAGTGAGCCCGCTTATTGCGCAGGCACCTTGTGGCGAGCGGGCTTGCCCCGCGTTGGGCTGCGCAGCAGCACCAATCAAGTCACCGTAGTTTTTCAGAGATTCCGAGGTGGAGGGTTTTGGGGCTGCTGCGCAGCCCAACGCGGGTCAAGCCCGCTCACCACATGAAGCATGCTAGCCACAACAAGCCTGCTCACCCCATCAAGCCTGCTAGCCACAACAAGCCGGCTCACCACAACATTGATGGGGGTGATGAAAGGGTAAAAGCAGGGGAGCGTAGTAGCTGTTGGGCTGGGGTGAGCCCACTAATTGAGCAGGCACCTTGTGGCGAGCGGGCTTGCCCCGCGTTGGGCTGCGCAGCAGCCCCAATCAAGTCAGCGCAGTTTTTCAGAGACCCCGAGGTGGAGGGTTTGGGGCTGCTTCGCAGCCCAACGCGGGACAAGCCCGCTCGCCACATGAAGCATGCTAGCCACAACAAGCCTGCTCACCCCATCAAGCCTGCTAGCCACAACAAGCCTGCTCACCCCATCAAGCCTGCCAGGCACAACAAGCCGGCTCACCATAAAAAGCCGCTCTTCGAAGCCAGCCCGGTGTTCAAGCCAGGGCTTTTTCGATGGCCTGGATGATCGACGGGTCTTCCGGGGGGGTACGTGGCGAGAAACGCGCCAGGACCCGGCCGTCTTTACCAAGCAGGAATTTCTCGAAATTCCAGGTGATATCCCCAGGAAACTCGGCGCCCTCGCCCGCCAGCAGGCGGTACAGCTGGTGACGCTCAGGGCCGTTCACATCGAGCTTGCTGCCCAGCGGGAACGTCACGCCATAGTTGAGGCTGCAGAACTCGCGGATTTCATCCTCGGTGCCCGGTTCCTGTCCCGCAAACTGGTTGCAAGGCAAGCCCAGCACGGTGAACCCCTGGTCCTTGTACTGCTGGTAGAGGTTCTCCAACGCCGCGTATTGCGGGGTCAAGCCACATTTGGAGGCGACGTTGACCACCAGCACGACTTGCCCCTTGAAGGGCGCCAGCGGCAGCTCTTGTCCGTCCAACGCTTTGAGTTTCAGGTCGTGGAAAGCACTCATGACGAACTCCAGATATCCCATGTTCTTCGCATTGCGACGTATCGAGATTACAACCCGCAAGCCTGCAATCATAGACGCCGATTACAAAACTCGCCTGCGGATTACTGAGCGGTCGGCCACGGCAAAATTGGAATCGCCGTGACCGCGTTCTGCGGGCTGCCTTCGATCAGGCGGTCGCTGTAGACCAGGTACACCAGGGTGTTGCGCTTCTTGTCGAGAAAGCGCACGACCTGCATGGTCTTGAACACCAACGAGGTGCGTTCCTTGAAGACCTCGTCGCCGTCCTTGAGTTCGCCCTTGAAGCGGATCGGGCCGACCTGGCGGCAGGCAATCGAAGCTTCGGCGCGGTCTTCGGCCAGGCCCAGGCCGCCCTTGACGCCGCCGGTCTTGGCACGCGACAGGTAGCAGGTCACGCCGTCGACCTTGGGGTCATCAAACGCTTCGACCACGATTCGATCATTGGGGCCGACAAACTTGAACACCGTCGACACCTGGCCGATCTCTTCAGCCGAAGCCAGCAACGGCATGGCCAGCAGCAGGCCGAGCAATCCCTTCATTAAACGCATCGTGTATTCCTTTGGTTAAACCAGGATCAGGTTATCGCGGTGCACCAATTCCGGTTCCGCCATGTAACCCAAGAGTCCGACAATCGCATCAGACGATTGTCCGATAATTTTCTGCGCTTCCAGGGCGCTGTAGTTGGCCAGGCCACGGGCGATCTCACGACCATCCGGCGCCACGCACACCACCATTTCGCCACGGCGGAAGCTGCCCTGGACCAATTTGACGCCGACTGGCAGCAGGCTCTTGTTGCCTTGGGACAACGCCGATACCGCGCCTTCATCCAGCACCAGGGTGCCACGGGTCTGCAGATGACCGGCCAGCCACTGTTTGCGCGCCGCCAGCATGCCGCGTTCCGGCGACAGCAGCGTACCGATGCGCTCACCGGCCTTGAGGCGATCCAGCACGCGCTCCAGGCGCCCGCCGACGATAATCGTGTGGGCGCCGGAGCGTGCGGCCAAACGGGCTGCGCGCAGCTTGGTCTGCATGCCGCCACGGCCCAATGCACCGCCGACGCTGCCGGCCACGGCGTCCAGCGCCGGGTCATCGGCACGCGCTTCATAAATAAGCTGGGCATCGGGGTTGTTGCGTGGGTCGGCGTCGAACATGCCGTCGCGGTCGGTGAGGATCACCAGCAAGTCGGCTTCCACCAGGTTGGCCACCAAGGCGGCCAGGGTGTCGTTGTCGCCGAAGCGGATTTCGTCGGTGACCACGGTGTCGTTTTCGTTGATCACCGGGATGACCTTGAGCTCCACCAGCGCGCGCAGGGTGCTGCGGGCATTGAGATAGCGCTTGCGGTCGGACAGGTCGTCGTGGGTCAGCAGGATCTGCGCCGTGTGGCGGCCGTGCTCGGCAAAGCTGGACTCCCAGGCTTGCACCAGGCCCATCTGGCCGATGGCGGCGGCGGCTTGCAGTTCGTGCATCGCGCTGGGTCGCGCGGTCCAGCCGAGGCGGCTCATCCCGGCGGCAACCGCCCCGGACGACACCAGCACCAACTCCACGCCCGCCTCATGCAAGGCCACCATCTGCTCGACCCAGACGCTCATGGCTGCGCGATCCAGCCCCTTGCCGTCTGCCGTCAGCAGCGCACTTCCGATCTTTACGACCCAGCGCTGCGCACCTGTCACTTTGCTCCGCATCTTCTTCAACCTTAGAGTGAGGGCTGCACGCGACCCAGCGCCGCCCATAACGTTATACCCGGATACCAAAACGCCGCTCCAGGGAGCGGCGTTCAAGTTTATCGCAACGGATCAGTCACGCACGTAAATGATTTCCGGACCGTCTTCATCATCCACGTCTTCTTCGTCCCAATCATCGTCGCCGATGTCATGGACCGACTTCACGCCACTGCGGCGCAGGGCACGCTGGTCATCCAGGGCCTGCAGCTGGGCGCGGGCTTCGTCTTCGATGCGCTGGTCGAGTTCGGCCAGTTCGGCCTTGAACACCGGATCGGCCGCCAGGCGGTCGGCACGGTCTTCGAGGTAGCGCATGATGTCTCGGGTCAGGCGCTCGGTGCCTTCTTTGGCGATGGCCGAGATCACGTAGACCGGACCTTCCCACTCCAGGCGATCGACGATTTCCTTGACGCGCTCCTCGTGTTCTTCTTCGAGAATCTGGTCGCACTTGTTCAGCACCAGCCAGCGATCACGCTCAGCCAGGGACGGGCTGAACTTGGTCAGCTCGCTGACGATCACTTCGGCGGCGTCCGGTGCGCTGGTGTCATCCAGCGGCGCCATGTCGACGAGGTGCAGCAGCAAACGCGTACGCGACAAGTGCTTGAGGAAGCGAATCCCCAGGCCAGCACCATCGGAAGCGCCTTCGATCAGGCCGGGAATGTCGGCGATCACGAAGCTTTTCCAGCGGTCGACGCTGACCACACCCAGGTTCGGCACCAGGGTGGTGAACGGGTAGTCGGCGACTTTCGGCTTGGCGGCCGAGACCGAGCGGATGAAGGTACTCTTGCCGGCATTCGGCAGGCCCAGCAGGCCCACGTCGGCGAGTACTTTCATTTCCAGCTTGAGGTCACGCTGCTCGCCTGGCTTGCCCGGCGTGGTCTGGCGCGGTGCACGGTTGGTACTGGACTTGAATCGGGTGTTACCCAGACCGTGCCAGCCGCCCTGCACTACCATCAACTTCTGGCCGGCCTTGGTCAGGTCGCCAATCACTTCCTGGGTCGCGGAGTCGATAATGGTGGTGCCGACCGGTACGCGCAGTACCAGGTCTTCGCCTTTCTTGCCGGTGCAGTCGGTGCTGCCGCCGTTGGAGCCACGCTCGGCATCGAAGTGCCGGGTGTAACGGTAGTCGACCAGGGTGTTGAGGTTTTCGTCGGCCATCATGTAGATGGAACCGCCGTCACCGCCGTCACCGCCGTTTGGACCACCGTTTTCGATGAATTTTTCGCGACGGAAACTCATGCAACCGTTACCGCCGTCGCCTGCTTTTACTCGGATGGAAACTTCATCAACGAACTTCATAACAAAACGCCTCTCGCCGCACGGACGAGCTTAAAAAACCAAGACATAAGACTCTTGCAAAAATGAGCGCAGCGACCTCAAGCAACGACCACACATCCAGCTGCTCTCGCCCATTACAAACAGCTTTGCAAGAGACTCACCCCACAAACGAAAAAGCCCCGTCGCAAGACAGGGCTTTTCCAGCGGTCTCGCAATTAAGCTGCGATAACGCTTACGTAACGACGACCGAAGGCGCCTTTTACTTCGAACTTGATCACGCCTTCGACTTTAGCGAAGAGGGTGTGATCTTTACCCATACCAACGCCGTAGCCAGCGTGGAATTGGGTGCCGCGCTGACGCACGATGATGTTGCCCGCTTTGATAGCCTGGCCGCCATACATCTTCACGCCAAGGCGTTTGGCTTCTGAGTCGCGACCGTTACGGGTACTACCACCAGCTTTTTTGTGTGCCATGAGTCAATTCTCCTAGTGAGGAATTAGGCTGAAATTAAGCCTGAATACCGGTGATTTTGATCTCGGTGTACCACTGGCGGTGGCCCATACGCTTCATGTGGTGCTTACGACGACGGAACTTGATGATGCGGACTTTATCGTGACGACCTTGGGAGATCACTTCAGCCACAACGGTAGCGCCAGCAACAACTGGAGCGCCAATGTTCACGTCATCGCCATTGGCGACCAACAGAACGCGATCAAAAGTAACGGATTCGCCGGTAGCGACTTCCAGTTTTTCGATCTTCAGGTATTCACCTGGGGCGACCTTGTATTGCTTGCCACCAGTAACAATTACTGCGTACGACATGGTATTTCTCCGATAATCCTGCTCACCCAGCGCTTTATAAGAAGAGGTATTGGCTGGCATGGCTGCATGGGATGGACGTCCCGAATGCAATTGCGTAAGGCAGGTGCTGCCCAGGAAGTTCAGGGTGCGCGATTGTACGCAAGGCTTTGATACGTTGCAAGTGGCCGCCTATCGCGCCTTGACACCCGGGGGTCAGGGTCCTAGCATGCCGCGCAACCCTTCTGGAGCGACTGTCGCTGATGCAACCCCAAGCTTTCTACCGCGCGGTCGCGGACGATTTTAGCGCCGTCGACGGCATCATCAAGCAGCAGCTGACGTCTAAAGTGCCGCTGGTCTCCAAAATTGGCGACTATATTACGTCGGCGGGCGGTAAGCGCCTGCGTCCTTTATTAGTGTTGCTGTGCGGCAAGGCCCTGGGTCGCGAAGGCGATGACGTGCGCCTGCTGGCCGCCACTATCGAGTTCCTGCACACCGCCACCCTGCTGCATGACGACGTGGTCGACATGTCCGGCATGCGCCGTGGCCGTGAGACCGCCAATGCGATGTGGGGCAACGCCCCGAGCGTGCTGGTGGGCGACTTCCTGTACTCGCGCTCGTTCGAAATGATGGTCGAACTGGGCTCGATGCCGGTGATGAAGATTCTTTCACAGGCCACGCGCATCATCGCCGAAGGCGAAGTGTTGCAGCTGTCCAAGGTCCGCGACGCCAGCACCACCGAAGAAACCTATATGGAAGTGATTCGCGGCAAGACCGCGATGCTCTTCGAAGCCTCGACCCACAGCGCCGCCGCCCTGTGTGGCGCGACGGCCGAACAGGCCGAAGCCCTGCGTACCTTCGGGGATCACCTGGGCGTGGCGTTCCAGCTGGTCGACGACCTGCTCGACTACAAGGGCGACGCCGAGACCCTGGGCAAGAACGTCGGTGACGACCTGGCCGAGGGCAAGCCGACCTTGCCGCTGATCTACACCATGCGCGAAGGCACGCCGGAACAGGCCGCCCTGGTGCGCAAGGCGATCCAGAAAGGCGGGATCGAGGACCTGGAGGCCATCCGCGTCGCCGTGGAAGCCTCCGGTTCCCTCGAGTACACCGCGCAATTGGCGCGTGACTACGTGGCCCGTGCGATCAAATGCCTGGAAGCCCTTCCGGCCAGCGAATACCGGGATGCCCTGGTTGAGCTGAGTGAGTTTGCGGTCGCGCGGACGCACTGATTGCGCCGCACTTGATGTAGGAGCGGGCTTGCCTGCGATAGCGGTAGTGAATTCACTGCAGTCATCGCAGGCAAGCCAGCCCCCACATTAAGACCACATCGCCCCCTCCCCCTACAAATCCCTATATAATGTGCGACTTTTAGCCATCCCTGACTTTCAAGGAGCTTTAGTGAGCACGCTGCCACCC
Organism: Pseudomonas sp. GW821-FHT05D12; assembly: GCF_059419825.1. NCBI lineage: Bacteria > Pseudomonadati > Pseudomonadota > Gammaproteobacteria > Pseudomonadales > Pseudomonadaceae > Pseudomonas > Pseudomonas sp. GW821-FHT05D12. The sequence goes on from NZ_JBWKSN010000021.1 coordinate 33,088, forward strand.
TGCCCGAAATGCAATTCCGAATACACCTACGAAGACGGCGCCCAGCTGGTCTGCCCGGAATGCGCCCATGAATGGTCCGCCAATGGCGAGGCCGAAGTGGCGGGCGATGAAACCGTGAAGAAAGACTCTGTGGGCAACGTCCTGCAGGACGGCGACACCATCACCGTGATCAAGGACCTCAAGGTCAAGGGCACGTCCCTGGTGGTCAAGGTCGGCACCAAGGTCAAGAACATCCGCCTGTGCGACGGCGACCACGATATCGATTGCAAGATCGACGGCATTGGCCCGATGAAACTCAAGTCCGAGTTCGTGCGCAAAGTCTGAATCTGCTGCCCCCATCCCGCGCCCGCCGCGGGATGGCGTTTCGCCCTCTGCGTTGATCGAACGCAATATCCACACAGAAAAACCCGGAAACCGCCAATAGGCACTTGCTATTCTACGAATAAGAATTATTCTCATTGAAACTCATCAAGGAGAACGACCATGACTTATTTGATAGATGCCTGGCTGGATCGTCCACACCCTTACCTGCGGATCCTGCATCGGGAAACCGGCGAAGTCTGTGCGGTGCTGGAAGAAGAGGCACTCAATGAACTGCAGGACCAGGGCGACCTGGACGTGAATGGCCTGAGTTCGAGTGAACCCGGTGTACTCAAGGAAGTGGTGCGCAATCTGTTTCTGTTCTGCTATGCCCGAGCGTTGCGCCCGGCCACGGAACTCAATGGCAAGTTCCATCCATGAACCAGCCAACACACAGGCCCTGTGTGGCAGCTGGCTTGCCTGCGATGTCTTCCACTCGATAACAGCTCGGATCGAGTCGTCTGCATCGCGGGCAAGCCCGGCTCCCACATGAAGCAGGTCTTACAGAACGTCGAGCAGCTCGACGTCGAACACCAGAACGCTATGCGGCGGGATGCTGCCAACGCCTTGAGCGCCGTAAGCCAGTTCGCTCGGCACGTACAGGCGCCATTTGCTGCCGGCATTCATCAGTTGCAGGGCTTCGGTCCAGCCGGCGATCACGCCACCCACCGGGAATTCTGCAGGCTGGCCGCGCTCGTAGGAGCTGTCGAACACCGTGCCGTCGATCAACGTGCCGTGGTAGTGGGTACGCACTTGGTCTTCACGGGTCGGCTTGGCGCCGTCACCTTGGGTCAACACTTCAAATTGCAGGCCGGAAGCCAGGGTGGTGATGCCGTCACGCTTGGCGTTTTCCGCCAGGAATGCCAGGCCGGCACCTGCAGCGGCTTCAGCCTTGGCAGCGGCTTCGGCTTGCATGATTTCGCGGATGACTTTGAAGCTCGCAGCCATTTGCTCCTGGTCAACGCGGCTTGGCTTGCCGGCGAACGCGTCGGTCAGGCCAGCCAGGATTGCGTCCAGGCTGACGCCCGGTGGCGGGTTGTCGCGCAGTTGGTCGCCCAACTGACGGCCGATACCGTAGCTGACGCGGGTTTCGTCGGTGGACAGATTAACTTCGGACATGAAGAGGCTCCGCTGTAGGGCAGGGCTGAAAACACTGTTTTCCTGCACTGCCCGAAACTAAAAGGGCCAGCAGACTAGCACAGAATGTCAGTCCGGGATCAGCCGCGCGCAGCCCGCCGACCGAGCGCCGCTGGTCGGTTATGCGGCGGCGATGCCTATCGGCTTACGAATAAAGGTTCAGATTCCTTGCCCCCCGCCGATACAGCCCTACACAACTTGGCTGGCTCAAAGAACAACACCGTCCAGCAGACAGACATCAATTTTTGCGGAGCATTCGATGAACAGCTGGTTCGGCAACATTAGCGTCAATCTCAAACTCGGCCTGGGCTTCGGCCTGGTGCTGGTCCTCACGTCAATCCTGGCCCTGACCGGCTGGACCAGCCTGGGCGGCCTGATCGACCGCAGCAACTGGATGAGCGACATCACCCAGCTCAATGCGTCGCTGACCAAACTGCGGATCGTGCGCCTGCAGTACATGCTCGCCAACGGCGACGAAGCCGTGGCCCAGAACGTACAGACCAACCTGGACGCGTTCACGGCTCAACAGCAGAAACTGCTGGACAGCTTCAAGAGCCCGGAAAACCGCAAGCTGCTCACCGAGCAGAAAAACATCATCACCGCCTACCAGCAGTCGTTGAACAAAATGCGCGAGGCCTACCGAAACGGCAATGCCTCTCGCCAGCTGATGGGCGAAAAGGCCGACATCGCCAATGCACAAATCAACGCGCTGGAAACCAGCGTGAAGCAAGCCCCGGACAGCTCCGAGCACCTTGCACAGTTCCAGGCCGTCGCCGATGCCAAGATGCAATTCCAGTTGGCCCGCTATGAAGTGCGCGGCTATACCGGCAACGTCAACGCGGAGACCGAAGCCCGCGCCGCCGCACAAATCGAAAAAGCCATCAACGGCCTGAAGGGCCTCAGCGCTGTTTTCGGTGCCGGCCAGCAAAGCGCGTTGAGCGCGCTGGAAACCGCCCTGGGCGACTACCGCAGCGCCGTGCAGAACTACAAGGCTGCCAACGCCAACATCGTCGCCGCCCGCGCCGAAATGACCACCCAAGGCGCCGACATTGTCACCATCAGCGACAAGCTGTACGACATCCAACTGGATCGCCGTGACGCCGAAAGCGCCCAGGCCCGCAGCCTGCAATTGATCAGCACGTTGCTGGCGCTGCTGGTCGGTGTCATTGCCGCCCTGGTGATCACCCGCCAGATCACCCGCCCCTTGCAGGAAACCCTGGCCGTGGTGGAGCGCATCGCTTCCGGCGACCTGAGCCACAACATCCAGGTGACCCGTCGCGATGAACTGGGCGTGTTGCAACAAGGCATCCAGCGCATGGGCACGACCCTACGCGAGCTGATCAGCGGCATTCGTGATGGCGTCACCCAGATCGCCAGCGCCGCCGAAGAGCTGTCGGCCGTGACCGAGCAGACCAGCGCCGGCGTCAACAGCCAGAAGATCGAGACCGACCAGGTCGCCACCGCGATGCATGAAATGACCGCCACCGTGCAGGAAGTGGCGCGCAACGCCGAGCAAGCCTCCCAGGCGGCTTCCGAAGCCGACGGCCAGGCCCGCGAAGGCGACAAGGTCGTGGCGGAAGCCATCGCCCAGATCGAGCGCCTGGCCACCGAAGTGGCGCGCTCCACCGACGCGATGACGCACCTGCAGCAAGAGAGCAACAAGATTGGCAGCGTGATGGACGTGATCAAGGCCGTAGCTGAACAGACCAACCTGCTCGCCCTCAACGCCGCGATTGAAGCGGCGCGTGCCGGCGAAGCCGGTCGCGGCTTTGCCGTGGTGGCCGATGAAGTGCGTGGCCTGGCCCAGCGCACACAGAAATCCACCGAGGAAATCGAAGGCCTGGTGGCCGGTTTGCAGAACGGCACCCAGCAAGTCGCCAATGTGATGAACAACAGCCGCAGCCTCACCGACAGCAGCGTCGAGCTGACGCGCAAGGCCGGTGTGTCGCTGGAGAACATCACCCGCACGGTGTCGAATATCCAGTCGATGAACCAGCAGATCGCCGCCGCCGCCGAACAGCAGAGCGCCGTTGCGGAAGAGATCAGCCGCAGCATTGTCAACGTGCGTGATGTGTCGGAGCAGACTGCAACGGCGAGCGACGAGACGGCCAAGTCCAGCGTTGAGCTGGCGCGTTTGGGCAGCCAATTGCAGCAGATGGTCAGTCACTTCCGGGTTTAAGCAACAAAAAGCCGCCTCGGTTTAAGCCGAGGCGGCTCCACTTCTCAGACCTTAGAGGTCATCGAAGCTGTCCCGCAGGAATGTCCACACGTGATTAGTGGCGTGATTACATAACCGGCCTAGTATCCGTCTGCGGGTCGATTGCGTCTTTTTAGATAGCAACCCCGGCCACTCACTGGGATTGCAAAAAAAAACCGCCTGCCCAGGCGGTTTTTTATTGCCTGCGATTGACCGATCAGCCCTCGCCTTCCTCGACAAACACCAGCCGATTGCCAAATGGGTCGCCGATGCTCATCTCCCGCGAGTCCCAAGGCGTTGCTTCAACCCCAGGCTTGGCATACCGATAATCCTTGGCCAGCAATTGCTGCTGGTACGCGTCCACGCCCTGCGCCTGAATCCGCACCGCCGAGCCGGGCGAAGCATCGCCGTGGTGCTCGGACAAATGCAGCACGCAGTCGCCCAACGACACCTGCAAATACAGCGGGAAATTGGCCTCGAAGCGATGCTGCCAATCCACCTTGAACCCGAGGAAATCGACGTAAAACTCCAACGCCTTGGCCTCGTCGAAGATCCGCAGGATGGGGGTGACTTTTCCTAAGTGCATTGCGCTCGCTCCGTGTATGAGATCGCCCACTATAGAGACGAAAACCCGCCGCGCAAATCCCCGCTGCGCGCCAAAAACCGTCCCGGCCGCTGACCATTGGCCTGCCCGTCGCTGTAGCTCAGCACGCCATTGACCCACACACCGTCAATGCCCTCGGCGGCACGTTGCGGGGCTTTGAAGTCCGCCACATCGCGCACCCGCAGGGGATCGAACAACACCAGGTCAGCCCAATACCCTTCACGGATTTCACCGCGCTCAGCCAGACCAAAACGCGCCGCCGACAACCCGGTCATTTTGTGCACCGCCGTGTGCAGTGGAAACAACCCCACGTCACGGCTGAAATGCCCCAGCACCCGTGGAAACGCGCCCCATAAACGCGGGTGCGGAAACGGGTCTTCGGGCAAGCCGTCCGACCCCACCATCGACAGCGGATGCGCAAGGATGCGTCGTACATCCGCTTCATCCATCCCGTAGTACACCGCCCCTGCCGGTTGCAGGCGACGCGCCGCGTCCATCAGCGAAACGTCCCACTCGGCAGCGATGTCCTGCAAGTCACGCCCGCCCATCTCCGGATGCGGCGTGGACCAGGTGATGGTGATGCGAAACGCATCGGTGACTTGCTTGAGGTCCAGGGTCGAAGAACTCGCCGCATAGGGATAACAATCACAGCCCACCGGGTGGGTTTTCGCCGCCATCTCCAGCGCCGCCAACAGCTGTGGACTACGCCCCCAGTTACCGGCACCGGCGCATTTGAGGTGGGAAATGATCACCGGCGCCTTGGCATGCCGGCCGATCAGGAAAGCCTCGTCCATCGCCTCCAGCACCGGCTCGAATTCGCTGCGCAGATGGGTGGTGTACACCGCACCGAAGGCCGTCAGTTCTTCACTCAGTTGCAGCACTTCATCGGTCTCGGCATTGAACGCGCTGGCGTAGGCCAGGCCTGTGGATAAGCCCAGCGCGCCGGCTTCGAGACTTTCCTGCAACTGCGCCCGCATGTGCGCGATTTCACCGAGCGTGGCGGTGCGGTGTAGATCGTCCATATGGTTGCTGCGCAGCGCCGTGTGGCCGATCAGCGCGGCGACGTTGACGGCCGGGTGAGCGTTTTCCACCGCCAGGCGGTAATCGATAAAACGCGGATAGGCGAAGGCTTCACGCGTGCCCAACAGGTTCATCGGGTCCGGCGGGGCGCCGCGCAGGCTCACCGGCGACGCACTGATGCCACAGTTGCCGACGATCACCGTGGTCACACCCTGGCTGAGCTTGGGCAGCATCTGCGGATGGCGGATCACCACCGTGTCATCGTGGGTGTGCACGTCGATGAAACCCGGTGCCAGCACCCGGCCCGCGGCCTCGATTTCATGCTCGGCGCGTGCTGCCGACAAATCGCCGATCGTTTCGATGCGCCCGTCGCGCAGCCCCACATCGGCAACATAGCCTTCGGTGTTGCTGCCATCGATGATCAGCGCCTGGCGAATCAGCGTGTCGTACTTCATATCAGTCTCCAAGCGGCAGGCTGTCAGGGCCGCCGCGATAATCGTCCAGGGCCAGCTTGATCCGGCGCAGGCGTTCCTGGTTGTCGTCCGGCATGGCCAGCGCCAGCTCGGTGGCGAGCAGGTCGATGGCCAGCAGCATTCCGTAGCGCGCCGCCGTGGGTTTGTAGATAAAACTGGTTTCGGCCGGTTGCAGCGGCAGCAGGACATCCGCCAATTCGGCCAGTGGAGAATCGGCCAGGGTGATAGCGACAATGCGCGCGTCATAGTTGCGCGCCAGCTTCACCACCTCCAGCAACTCGGGCGTGAGGCCGGTCAGCGAGCAGACGATCAGTGCCTGTTCGGGCCCCAGCGTCGCGGCCGTGACCCGCATCATCACCGGGTCATGGCTGGCAGCAATCGGGTACCCCAGGCGCACCAGGCGCACCTGCAACTCGTCGCTGCACAGGCTCGACGGGCCGCCCATGCCAAAGGCGTGAATCATCCGCGCCTTGCCGAGCAGGTTGACCGCATCGACAAAGCTCGCCTGGTTGAACCCCGACAAATGCTGACGCAACGTCGTTTCGATATCGCCGAGTATCTGCCGATGAAACGCCGACTGCTCGGGCAGCCCCGCCGGGTCCAGGAAGCGACTGCCGACACCACTGGCCTGGGCCAGCTGCAGGCGCAGATCGCGCAAGTCGCGACAGCCGACACTGCGCGCAAACCGCGACAAGGTTGCGGTGCTGACTTCGGCCCGCTGGGACAACTCTTCCAGGCTGGCCGACGCGGCAAATGCCACATCCTCAAGCATCAGCCTGGCGATACGCCCTTCGCCGGCGCTGAAGGAATCCTGGCGGGCGCGGATCTGGTAGAGGATGTCCATGGGGTCTCCGGGTTACAAAATGCAGGACAGACCATACGTGAGACCGAAGGCGACCACCGAAATCAGGGTCTCCAATACGGTCCAGGTCTTGAAGGTCTGGATCACCGTCATATTGAAGTATTCCTTGATCAGCCAGAAGCCGCCGTCGTTGACGTGGGAAAAGATTACCGAGCCCGCACCGGTGGCCAGCACCAGTAATTCAGGGTGTGGATAACCCATTCCCAGGGCAACCGGCGCTACCACGCCGGATGCGGTGGTCATGGCCACCGTGGCCGAACCCGTGGCAATGCGCATCAGGGCTGCAAACAGCCACCCCATCACCAGCGGCGACAACTGGAACGCATGGGCCAGGCCAAGGATTTCATTGGTGACGCCTGCATCCACGAGGATCCGGTTCAGGCCACCGCCCGCGCCCACCAGCAAGGTGATGCTCGCGGTCGGCGCCAGGCATTCATTGGTGAACTTGAGGATCGACTCGCGGTTGAAGCCTTGCGCCAGGCCCAGGGTCCAGAAGCTCACCAGGGTCGCCACCAGCAGGGCGATCACCGAGTTGCCGATAAACAACAGGAATTGGTTGAACCCGGTGCCCGGAGTCGAAATGACGTTGGCCCAACCGCCGATCATCATCAGCACCACCGGCAACAGGATGGTGCCCATGGTCAGCGCAAAGCTCGGCAAACGCTCGCGAGGCTCGCGCTCGATGAACTGGCGTTCCAACGGGTTTTCCGCCGGCAGGTGAATACGCGGCACGATGAATTTGGCATACACAGGACCGGCGATGATCGCCGTCGGGATGCCGATGAGGATCGCGTAGAGCACGGTCTGCCCCACCGATGCGTTATAGGCCAGCACCGCCATCATCGCCGCCGGGTGCGGCGGCACCAGCGCATGCACCACCGACAAGCCGGCGACCATCGGCAGCCCGACCATCAGGATCGACACGCCCACGCGCCGCGCCACGGTAAAGGCGATCGGCACCAGCAACACAAAACCGACCTCGAAAAACAGCGGCAGCCCCACCAGGAAGGCGATGCACACCATGGCCCAGTGGGCATTGCGCTCGCCGAAGCGGTTGATCAGCGTGCGCGCCACCTGCTCGGCGCCGCCGGATTCGGCCATCATCTTGCCGAGCATGGTGCCCAGCGCCACCACCAGGGCGATGTGCCCCAGCGTCTTGCCGACACCCGCCTCATAAGACCCCATGATGGTGTCCGCCGGCATCCCGGCCATCAGCGCGAGGCCGATGGACACCAGGGTGATGACGATAAACGGGTTGAGTCGGTAACGTGCAATCAGCACGATCAATGCAATGATGGCAATGGCAGCGTATGCCAATAGCCCGAAGCCCGGTAATGCGGCCATGCGGTACTCCTCGGAAAGGGTCACGTCGAATTGGTTGTGAAACTCATAAATCATTACCGAGGAGTATTTTCAAATTTTATGAAAGTAATTTTCGCCCACAGACACGTGCTGTCGCGTTGGGATATGCCCGACACGCACGCATGAAAATTCAAGGTGTGTTCTTACATGAAGATCAGCAACTGCCGGAAACTCAGGGGCGGGCGTTGAGTCATAGAATGCGCATCCACTCATGCCCAGGAAAATCGACCATGATTCGCACCTCCCTCGCCGCCGGCGCGCTGTTTCTGACCTTGTGCGGCGCTGCCTCGGCCGACGATAACGCGGCGCTGAAAAAATGCATGGACGGCGCCAACACGACCGCCGACATGGTCGGTTGCAACGCCAAGGAAGCCAAGGTGCAGGACGATCGCCTGAACCGCGCCTACAAGACCGCCCTCGCGGCCCAGGAAGGCGCGCGCAAACAGCAGCTGCAGGACGTGCAGCGCCTGTGGATAAAATACCGCGACGCCAATTGCGCCTTCGCGGGCAGTGCCACCGGCGGCACGATCGACCAGGTCAATGGCTCCGGCTGCGTGCTGGACATGACCCAGACCCGCGCCCAGGAACTCGAAGACCTGGTCGGGCCATAACTCCCCTTGTAGAAGCCGGCAGGTTAATCGTGATGGACCTTGGCGCGCTTGAGCAGCTTCTTGCAGCGCTCGGACAAATGCAGCACCCGCAGGTGCTTGCCGGCCTTGGTGTAGCGCTCGCGCAGGGTCATCAGCGCGGCAATCGCTGAATAGTCGACAAAGCTCAGGTGACGGCAGTCCAGCGTCACCTGGGCCGGGTCGTTGGCTGGATCGAATTGGTTCAGGAATGGCGTAGTCGAGGCGAAGAACAAGGTGCCGTGCAGGCGATAGAGCTTGCTGCCGTCGGCCTCCAGGTGCTCATCGGCATACAACTCCCGCGCCTGTTGCCAGGCAAAATTCAACGCGGCAATCACGATGCCGCACAGCACGGCGGTGGCCAGGTCGGTGAACACGGTGATCACCGTCACCGCGAGAATCACCAGCACGTCATTGAACGGCACTTTGTTAATGACCCGCAGCGACGCCCAGGCGAAGGTCTGCTGGGACACCACAAACATCACCCCCACCAGCGCCGCCAGCGGGATCCGCTCGATCAGCGGCGACAGAAACAGAATGAACAACAGGATCATCACCCCGGCAAACACCCCGGAAAAACGCCCGCGCCCGCCAGAACTGAGGTTGATCACGGTTTGCCCGATCATCGCGCAACCGCCCATGCCACCGAACAGGCCCGAGACCATATTCGCCGCCCCCAGGGCCACGCTTTCGCGGTCGGGGTAGCCCCGGCTTTCGGTGATTTCGTCGGTGAGGTTCAAGGTCAGCAGGGTTTCCAGCAGGCCGACCATGGCCATCAGGAACGCGTAGGGCGCGATGATGCCGAGGGTTTCCAGGGTCCAGGGGATCTGCGGCAGGGCAAAGGTCGGCAGGCCGCCGGCGATGTGGGCCATGTCGCCGAGGGTGCGGGTCGGCAGGCCGAGCAGGTACACCGCCAGGCCCACGCCGAGAATCGCCACCAGGGCCGGCGGCACGGCGCGCGTTATGCGCGGCAGCAGGTAGACGATGGCCATGGTCACCAGCACCAGGCCGGTCATCACATACAACGGCGTACCGCTGAGCCAGGTGTCACCGCTTTTGAAGTGTTCCAGTTGCGCCAGCGCAATAATGATCGCCAGGCCGTTGACGAACCCCAGCATCACCGGGTGCGGCACCATGCGCACCAGCTTGCCCAGGCGCAACAGGCCGAACGCGACCATGATCAGCCCGCCCAGCAGCACCGTCGCCAGCAGGTACTCCACGCCGTGCTGTACCACGAGCGCGACGATCACCACCGCCATCGAGCCCGCCGCCCCCGACACCATGCCGGGCCGGCCGCCAAACAGCGCCGTGAGGGTGCAGATGATAAAGGCGCCGTAGAGGCCCATCAGCGGGTTGAGGTGGGCGACCAGGGCAAAGGCGATGCATTCGGGCAGCAACGCAAAAGACGTGGTGAGGCCGGCCAGGGCGTCGGCGCGCAGACGGGTGAGGTTCATGAGGTACCAGGGCATTGCGGGGATAAGGCCGGGAATGGTACGGAATTGAACGCGGCAGAACCAGATTTTTCAGGCAGGCAATCCCCGGTGGGGAACGGGCCGGTTGTGACAAACGGAGTCGTTCTGACAAGCACGCGTGTGTGGCGGACGGGCTTGGTGTGATAGGCAATTGTGTGTGGCGGACGCGTTCCATGTGGCGAGCGGGCTTGCCCCGCGTTGGGCTGCGAAGCAGCCCCCCAAACCATTCAGCGCATATCTGTCGGAATATAGGTGGTGGCTGGGATGGGGCTGCTTCGCAGCCCAACGCGGGGCAAGCCCGCTCGCCACAAAAAGCCCGCCCGCCCGCCCAACTACAACTACAACTACAACTGCAGCCAGAGCCACAGCTACAGCCACAAGTTGAGCGGCAGAAAACTCAGACCATCTCGTGGCGAATCCACTCCACCACCGACGTACGCTTCGGCGCCCAGCCCAGCAGTTCACGCGCGTGTTTGCCGCGCACGCGGCTGTTGGAGCCCAGGCCATAGTTGGCCATTTCATAGCCCCACTCGGCTTCAGCCTCGGCCAATGGCCAATCCTGCGGCTGGCCCAGGTTCAGGGCGGCGGCAATCGCGGTGGTCATGTCGATAAACGCCGCCTCGCCGCTTTCCACAAAGTAGAAGGTGCCCGGCACGTTCCTGGTCAGCGCCAGCAGATACAGGGCCACCACGTCGTCAATGTGCACGTTGGACCAGATGTTCTGCCCGGTCCCCACGTGGCGCACCACGCCGCTCTTGCGGGCCTGCTTGAGCAAGCGCGGCAATTGCACGCTGTCACGCTTCACACCCAGGCTGTGCCCGTAGATCAAGGTGTTGCAGATCACCGCCGAATTCACCCCGTCGTTGGCAGCCGCCAGGATCAGGTTGTCGATGGCTACGCGCGCGGCCTTGTCGACCGTCGGCGCCGGCAGGTTGTCTTCAAAGTAGATGACATCACTGGCCTTGCCGCCGGATGCATCACCAACAATGCTCGAACCGCTGGTGTGCAGGAATGGCTTGTTCGAACCTTTCAACGCGGCCAGCAAGGTTTCCACGGCAGCACGATGGTCGCTGCTCGCGGCGTTGATCACCGCATCGGCGCGCTTGGCCTGCTCGGTCAATACGCCGGCGTCATCCAGGGTGCCGATGACTGGGGTAATGCCCAGGGCGCTCATTTCAGCCGCTTGCTCGGCGCTGCGCACCAGGCCGGTAACGTGATGGCCGGCCTTGACCAGGCCCGTGGCGATGGAGCCGCCGATAAAACCTGCAGCGCCGGTGACGAATACGTTCATGGAGTGTGCTCCTGACTGGGTAAGTGATGGGCCCATTGTTACGGACCCCTCCCTGGCGAATAAGCCCCTGATGCCCAATTCACTCTTGCGCGCAGGTCACGAATCAACGGGCATAACGCGCCAATTTGGCCTGGATGAAGTCCAGGAAACACTGGATGCGCAGCGCCAGTTGCGAGTTGCGGTAGAACACCGCGTGGATCGGCTGGCGATAACCGGTATTGAACGCTTCCAGCACCGGCACCAGGCGTCCGGCGCTTATGTCTTCCAGGGTCATGAAATTCGACAGGCAGCAAATCCCCTGCCCTGCCAACGCCAGGTGACGCAGGGTTTCGCCACTCGACGCAGCAATCCCCGGCTGGATCAGCCAGCGGTCGCCCTCCACATGGCGCAATGGCCAGTGGTTCAGGGTTTCGGTCTGGGTGAACCCCAGCAATGTGTGGTCGGCCAGCTCGGCCACCGTTGCCGGGGCGCCGTGCTGCTTGAGGTATTCAGGGCTGGCGAGGATATGCAGCGGCGACCAGCCGAGGGCGCGCGCATGCAGGGTCGAATCGGCCAGCACGCCGATGCGAATGGCGATGTCGGTGCTCTGTTCCAGCAGGTCGATGATCAAGTCATCGCTGTTCAGCTCCAGCTGGATATCCGGGTACAAACGGCGAAACTCGTCGATGTATGGCACGATCCCATGCAGCATGAACGGTACGGCAGCATTGATGCGCAGGCGCCCGGCCGGATTTTTCTGACGCGACGACAAGCGTTCTTCCAGCTCCTCCATCTGCGCCAGGATCACCTTGGCCTGCTCGAAGAAGTATTTACCCTCCTCGGTCAGGTCCATGCGCCGCGTGGTGCGGTTGATCAACGTGGTGTCGAGCTTGGCTTCAAGGCGCGACAGGGTGCGGCTGACCGCAGAGGGCGTCTGCCCGACCTGCTCCGCTGCGGCGGAAATCGAACCGCATTCAATCACGCTGACAAAGATCTGGAGCTCATCGGATCGGGCTTTCACAGGCTGTCCTCTTTATCGATTCCTGCCAGCTTACACCGAGAGGTTGAACACCTGCGCCAGGTGCTGCTCGTAGCGCGCCACGTCGGCCTCGATGGCCGGGCGTTTCATCACGTCCACGCACAGGAAGGTCGGCAGGCCGGTCATGCCGAGGAACTCGTTGGCCTTGTGGAACGCAAAGTACACCGCGTCGACGCCCTTGGCCTCAAAGAAATCGCTCGGGTCGTCGAAGGCTTGCTGCGGCGCGTTCCAGGTCAGCGAGAGCATGTACTGCTTGCCCTGGATCAGGCCGCCGCTGCCGTATTTCTGGGACGAATCGGAACGGGTGCGGCCGTCGCTGGCGTACAGGCTGCCGTGGCCTTCGGTGAAGACCTCGTCGATGTACTTTTTGACGATCCACGGTGCGCCCATCCACCAGCCGGGCATCTGGTAGATGATCACGTCGGCCCAGAGGAATTTGGCCACTTCTTCGGCGACATCGTAGCCTTCGTCGATGTGGGTGACCTTGACGTCGATACCGCCACGGTCCAGCACAGCCACGGCGGCGTCGTGCAGGGTGCCGTTGTAGCGACCATCGGAGTGGGCGAACTTTTTACCGCCGTTGAGCAGGAGGACTTTTTTCATCGTAGGGATCCAAGGGGTTAGAAATGTCTGGCGGCAGACTAGCGACTCGCAACCCTGGGAATAAGCGGTGATGCAGCAAAATACATTTGACCCCTACGCACGAATAACTGCGTACTCGTGAATTATCCGCTAATCAGCAGGTGACCCCCCAACAGCGCCATGCCGATGAAAAATACGCGTTTGAATACCACCGCGCTGATGCGCTGGCGCAGCGTCTGGCCCAGCCACATCCCCAGCAGCGCCGGGACCAACGCCAACATCGAGGCGTTGATTTCGCCACCGCCGAGGTTGCCGCGCCAGGCCAAACCGGCGGCCAGCGCCAGCGTCGAAACCGTGAACGACAGGCCCAGCGCCTGCACCAACTCATCGCGGTTCAAGCCCAATGCCTGCAGGTACGGCACAGCCGGAATCACAAACACACCGGTGGCCGAGGTGATCACCCCCGTGATCAGCCCACACAGCGGGCCGAGCCAGCGTTCGGTCTCGGGCTTGACCTTGAACGTGGGCAAAAACAGCCCGCTCAATGCGTACACCAGCAAGGCCCCGCCGAGCGCACGCACCACCCAATGGCCGCCGTCCATGCCCAGCCACACGCCGCCGAGCCCGGTGCCGAGAAAAATCAGCAACAGCAGCGGCCACAGGCGCTTGAACAACGCGCGCAGGTGCCCGCCGAAGGCCAGTTGCCAGAGGTTGGTGACTGTCGAGGGAATGATCAGCAACGCCGCAGCCTGCGCCGGCAGCATAGCCAGGCCGAGCATGCCCATGGCGACGGTGGGCAGGCCGAGGCCGATCACCCCCTTGACGGTGCCGGCCAGCAGAAAGGTGCCGATCACCAGCAGCGTCAGGGCTGGGCCGAGGTTTTGGTAGAAGGTCAGGAAGGTATTCATGGGGCGATTGTGAGGGGTTTCGATGCGGCGGGAAATTCGCCATATACTGAGGCAGCCTCTTGTTTTGCGTGAGGCTGAGGACGCCATCGCTGGCGAGCCAATCACCCGAGAACAGCCGCCATGCACTTTGATTTGATCGACCTGCGCCTCTACCTGCACATTCTCGACACCGGCAACATCACCGCCGGCGCCACGCGCAGTCATCTGTCCCTGGCAGCGGCCAGCGCGCGCATCCGGGCGATGGAGGCCTCGCTGGGCATCGCCTTTCTCGAGCGCGGCCGTCGTGGCGTCACCCCAACGCCGGCCGGCAAAGCCCTGGCCCGCCACGCGCGCCTGCTGTTGCAACAAGCCGACCACCTGCAACAGGACCTCGCGGAATACGCCAATGGCGTCAAAGGCCAGGTGCGCCTGTTGTGCAACACCACCGCGCTCAGCGAATACCTGCCGGAACTGCTGGCGGATTTCCTGCGCGAACACGCCAACCTGGATATCGACCTGCAGGAGCTGCCGAGCCTGCGCATCACCCAGGCCTTGCGCCAAGGCACGGCCGACCTGGGAATCATCTCTGATGCGGTCGACACCCATGGTTTGCAGACGCTGGCGTTTCGCGACGACCCGCTGGTGCTGATCATGCCCCTCGATCATCCGTTAACCACGGCGAGTTTCATCGACAGCCTGCAATACGACTACGTAGGCCTGGCCGCCAACAGCGCACTCGCGGTGTACCTGGAGGAGCAGGCGCTGCACGCGGGCTTTCGCCTGCAGACGCGCATTCGCGCCGATGGCTTTGATGGGCTGATTCGCATGGTCGCCGGCGGCGCCGGGCTGGGCATCGTACCCCAGGCCGCGCTGGAACGCTGGCCGCTGGAGCACCGCTTCAGGGCCCTGCCGCTCAAAGAGGACTGGGCCTGTCGCCGATTGCTGTTATGCGCACGCTCGTTCGAACAACTGCCGGGTTACGCCAGGGCCTTGTTCGATGCCTTGGCCCTGCCCTTGCGGAAAAACCCGTAATACACCGCCGACAGGATCAGCAGGAACGGCACGCCAAACACCAGGGTCATCTTGAACGCGTCGGTGAAGTACGTGGTAATCATCACCGCACCCATCAGCACCAGGCCGAGCAAGGTGCTGTAGGGAAACAGGCGCAGTTCGAACGACAGCTTCGCGCCGCCATGGCGCTGGCGATAGCGCCGGAAGAACAGGTGCGTGAGGAAGATCATGAACCAGGTGAAGATCGCGCCAAACATCGAGATCGCCATCATCAGGGTGAACGAGCTTTCCGGGTACACCACGTTAAGCAAGGTCGCCAGCGCGATGCCCGAGCTGGACAGCAACAGCGCATTCAACGGGATGCCGCTCTTGCTCAGGGCGCCCATGGACTTGGGCGCAAAACCTGCGCGAGACAGGCTGAACATCATCCGCGTGGTGATGTAGAGCTGGCTGTTCATTGCCGACAGCGCCGCGATCAGGATCACGAAATTCATCACCCCGGTCGCCCCGGGAATGCCGATGGTCTGCATCACCGTGACGAACGGGCTCTGGGTCTGGCCCGCCTGGTTCCACGGCACGATGGCGAGCATCAGCGCCAGGGTCAGCAGGTAGAACACCACCAGCCGCACGATGGTCGCGCGAAAGGCCTTTTTCACCGCTTGTTCCGGGTCAGCCGCTTCACCGGCGGCGACAGCGATCATCTCCACGCTGAGGTAGCTGAAGATCGACACGATCACCGCGATCCACATGCCGCTCAGGCCATGCGGGAAAAAGCCGTCGTGGGCCGTGTAGTTCTGTACGCCGTATTCCGGGTTGCCGGAGCCGAACACGACGTAGACGGCGAGGAGGATGAAGGCGACGATGGCGCTGATCTTGATGGTCGAGAACCAGTATTCGAAGGTGCCGAAGGTCTTTACGCTGATCGCATTGAGCAGGATCAGCACGCTGGAAAACGACACGATCCATACCCACTCCGGTACGTTGGCGAACCAGTACTTCATGTACATCGCCACCGCTGTGACCTCGGCGCCCACCGCCAGCACAATCGCCGCCCAGTAGGCATAACGCACCAGGAATCCGGCCAGCGGGCTGATGTAGAACTCGGCGTAGGCGCCAAACGAGCCGGAGGTGGAATGGGCCACCGTCATTTCGGCCAGGCAGCCCATCAGCAGCAAGGTGATCAGCGCGCCGATGGCGTAGCTGATCAGCACACTCGGCCCGGCATAGCCGATGGCATAGGCGCTGCCCATGAACAGCCCGGTACCGATCGCGCCACCGATGGCGATCATGCTCATCTGGCCGGAAGTGAGCTGGCGCCTGAGGCCCAGTTCGCGGTGGGTAATCTCTGCAAAGCCGTTGTCTGGCGTGGTCACGTGGGGTGCCCCTTTATTATTGTGATGGTTACTGCCGGTGTTGGACCCTGTGGGAGCTGGCTGGCCTGCGATGACGTCGGTGAATTCACCATCGCCATCGCAGGCAAGCCCGCTCCCACATGTGAAAGATGCTGCCCTTAAGTAACGCTGTTGCGCACTTTGAATTGCGCCTGGTCCCACGTGGCGTTGTCGAGGATTTCACCGAGAATCTCCACGGCGTCCCACACCTCGGTAAAGCTGGTGTACAGCGGGGTAAAGCCAAAGCGCATGATGCGCGGCTCGCGGTAGTCGCCGATCACGCCACGGGCGATCAACGCCTGGATCACCGCGTAGCCTTCAGGGTGTTCGAAGCTCACATGGCTGCCTCGCCGAGCGTGTTCACGCGGGGTGATCAGCACCAGGTCGTGGGCGGCGCAACGGGCTTCCACCAGGTCGATAAACAGGTCGGTCAGGGCCAGCGACTTGGCGCGCAAGCTGGCCATGTCGGTCTGGGCAAAAATTTCCAGGCCGCATTCGACCATGGCCAACGAAGTGATCGGCTGCGTGCCGCACAGGTAGCGTGCAATGCCGCTGCTGGGCGCGTAGGTCGACTCCATGGCGAACTGCCGAGTGTGCCCGAACCAGCCCGACAATGGCTGGCGCACCACATCCACCAACTCCGGATTCACCCACACAAACGCCTGGGAGCCTGGCCCGCCGTTCAGGTATTTGTAGGTGCAGCCAATCGCGTAATCAGCCCCCGCCGCGTGCAGGTCGATGGGCACCGCGCCCGCCGAGTGGGCCAGGTCCCAGATACTCAACGCGCCGCACTCATGGCTCAAGGCGGTGAGTGCCTGCATGTCGTACATGTAGCCGGTCTTGTAGTTGACGTGGGTGAGCATCACCACTGCCACGTCCTGGTCGATGGCTTCGGGCAGCTCGTCGGGGCTGTTGACCAGCCGCAGGGAATAGCCTTGTTGCAACAGTTCGGCAAGGCCTTCGGCGATATACAGGTCGGTGGGAAAGTTGCTCGCTTCGCTGACAATCACCTTGCGCGCCGGCGTGCGCTGGCGCTGCACGCTCAGCGCCGCGCTGAGCACTTTGAACAGGTTGATCGAGGTGGTATCGGTGATCACCACTTCGCCGTCGCGCGCACCGATCAGTGGTGCCAGGCGATTGCCCAGGCGCTGCGACAGATCCGCCCAGCCCGCGCTGTTCCAACTGCGAATCAAGCCGTTGCCCCACTCTTCGGCGATCACCGCCTGCGCCCGCGCCAACGCGGCCACCGGGCGTGCACCGAGGGAGTTGCCGTCGAGGTAGATCACGCCCGCCGGCAAGGCGAACTGTTGACGCAGCGGCGCCAGGGGGTCCTGGCCGTCTAGGGCTTGGCAATGGCTTCGAAGGGTCATGGGCTGTCCTGGTTTTTATAAGGAATATGGACCAAATAATGAACGAAGCTTTAGAGAATTTTCGTGCAAAGTGGTGGGTAACAGGCTAATTAAGCTGTAGGAAATTCGAATTTAACCTCCAAATACGCGGATTTATTCTAACCATGATTCTTGACGCCACCGACCTTCGCCTCCTGCATTTCCTGCAACAGGATGGGCGTATCAGCAACCAGGAACTGGCGGAAAAGGTCGCCCTGTCGCCCTCCGCCTGCCTGCGCCGGTTGCGCCTGCTGGAGAGCGAGGGAATCATCAGCGGCTACCGCGCGGTCCTGAATGCCGAGCAGCTGGGGATTGAGCTGGAGGCCATCGTCCACCTGTCATTGCGCCAGGATGTGGAGGATTGGCACGAGACGTTCATCAAGAAGGTGCAAGGCTGGCCGGAGGTCGCCAGTGCCTATGTGATCACCGGCGCCAGCAACTATGTGCTGCGGGTGCAGGCACGCAACCTCAAGCATTTTTCGGACTTCATCGTGAACCACCTGAACCGCACGGCGGGGGTGATGGATATTCGCTCGGAGATCGTGTTGCAGAAGATCAAGGACCGGGATGAGGTGCTGGATCTGGTAGTGCGCAAATAGCACGAACACCCCACATCAACTGTGGGAGCTGGCTTGCCTGCGATGGCGGTGTGTCATTCACCACCGCTATCGCAGGCAAGCCAGCTCCCACATTGTTTACCGCGTTCAGTCCTCGAGGGCGCGCACGCGCTGCATGCGTTTCTGCTCTACCGGTGCATCAGCCACCTGCAGTTCGAAGTCAAAATCAATCTGCGCAAACCGCCCTTCCACGCCAAATTCCCGGGCCAGTTGCGGATCGTCGCTGAAGCGAATTTCGGCGATCAATTCATCCCGCGTGGCGTAGGCAAAATCATCATGCAGGTACGGATCATCCGACAGGTTGATCTGCGTGGTCAGGTGCCGATGGCCCGGGGCCGAGATAAAGAAGTGGATGTGCGCCGGCCGCTGCCCGTGACGCCCCAGTTGATCAAGCAACTGCTGGGTCGGCCCGGTCGGCGGGCAGCCGTAGCCGGACGGCACGATGCTGCGAAACCGGTAGTTGCCCTGGGCGTCGGTCTCGATGCGCCGACGCAGGTTGAACGCCGATTGCGTCGGGTCAAACCACGAATAGGTGCCGCCGGTGTTGGCCTGCCACACATCCACGATCGCCCCGGCCAACGGTTTGCCATCGGTGTCACGCACTTGCCCGCGCATGAACAGCGGCACCGCGGCGTCCGTGCCATCGTCCAGCCGCGCCTCGTACTTGGACAGCGGCGCACCCGCCACATACAGCGGGCCCTCGATGGTGCGCGGAGTGCCGCCGGATTTACCGGCTTGCTCGTCAGCGGCGTCCATCAGCAAGTCCAGGTAATGCTCCAGGCCGAGCCCGGCGGCGAGCAGCCCCGCCTCCTGGTTCTTGCCCAGCTCATTCAGGTAGTTGACCGCCTTCCAGAACTCTTCCGGGGTCACTTCGAGGTCTTCGATGATGTTTACCGTATCACGCAGGATCCGGTAGATCAGCGCCTTGGTGCGCGGGCTGCCGCCGTCGTTGAGGTTGCCGCTGGCTTCCTCGAGGAACTGTTGGGCGTGGGCAGTCTGGGACAGTCGGATGGACATGGTGCAATCCTCATCTTGTAATTATTGGGTGCAGAACAGGCTCAGCGGTCGTCCTCATGGATCGACGAAGGGTGCCGGCACAGGGCATTCACTTCGATGGCCATGTAGGGGTAGAGCGGTAGTTGCATCAGCAGGTCGTGCAGCTCTTGCACGCTGTCGACATCGAACACGCTGTAGTTGGCGTAGTGCCCGGCGATGCGCCACAGGTGGCGCCATTTGCCCTGTTGTTGCAGGCGCTGCGCCAGGGCTTTTTCGTCGGCCTTGAGGCTGGCGGCCCGCTCGGGATTCATGTCGACGGGCAGGTTCACGGTCATTTTTACGTGGAACAGCATGGCAGGCGCCTCTTAGTGTTTATCACGACGGAAGAACGCCAGGCGCTCTTCATCGATGGCCAGGCCCAGGCCCGGAGCGGTGGAGACATGCAACTGGAAATCGCGGTACACCGGCGGCTCGACCAGGATGTCTTCGGTGAGCAACAAGGGGCCGAACAGTTCGGTGTCCCACGCCAGCGTGTTCAAGGTCAGGAAGGCATGCGCCGAGGCCAGGGTGCCGATGCCGCCTTCGAGCATGGTGCCGCCGTAGAGGCCGATCCCCGCGGCCTCGGCAATCGCCGCCGTGCGCAACACCGCGCGGGGGCCGCCGTTCTTGGCGATCTTCAGCGCGAACACCGACGCCGCGCCTTCGCGAGCCAGGTTGAAGGCATCCTCCACGCACTCGATGGATTCATCCGCCATGATCGGCGTCGGGCTGGACAGGTTGAGCCGGGCCATGCCGCTACGGTTGTTGCGCGAGATCGGCTGTTCGATCAGGTCGATACCGTGGTCGCCGAGCACCTTGCACGCGCGCAGGGCCACGGCTTCGTCCCAGGCCTGGTTGACGTCGACGCGCACACTGGCGCGCTCGCCCAACGCTTTCTTGATCGCGATGACGTGGGCCAGGTCGCGCCCGACTTCACCGGCACCGATCTTCAACTTGAAGATGCGGTGGCGACGCAGGTCGAGCATCTTTTCGGCCTCGGCAATGTCCTGTTCGGTGTTGCCGCTGGCCAGGGTCCAAGCCACCGGCAAGGCATCGCGCACGCGGCCCCCGAGCAGCTCGCTGACCGGCAGGTCCAGGCGCTTGCCCAGGGCGTCGAGCAAGGCGCTTTCGATACCTGACTTGGCAAAGGTGTTGCCGCGAATACTGCGCTCCAGGCGCAGCATCGCCGCGTTGATATTGCTCGCGTCCTGGCCGATCAGCAGCGGTGCGAAATGGCGGTCGATGTTGACCTTGATGCTGTCGGGGCTCTCGTTGCCGTAGCTCAGGCCGCCAATGGTGGTGGCTTCACCGATGCCCTCGATGCCGTCGGCGCAGCGCACGCGGATAATCACCAGGGTCTGGTTTTGCATGGTGTGCATCGCCAGCTTGTGCGGGCGGATGGTAGGAAGGTCGACGATGACGGTGTCGATCGACTCGATGGCGCAAATCGGCATGGCAATACCCGTTGGGTTCTTTATTGGTTTTGGCCGATTCTGTACCCTATTTTTCGAGGCTTCCAATATAGAATGGGTCTCGCACAATACCCTCAAGGTATGAAAGGAGCCGTCATGGAACTGCGTCACCTGCGCTATTTCCAGGTGTTGGGGGAAACCCTCAACTTCACCCGCGCCGCCGAACGCCTGCACATCGCCCAGCCGCCGTTGAGCCGGCAGATCCAGCAACTGGAGGATGAGTTGGGCGTGGTCCTGCTCGAACGCGGCCGGCCCCTGCGGCTGACCGAAGCCGGGCGGTTTTTCTATGAGCACGCCAATGTGTTGCTCGAACAATTGGGCAAGGTCTGCGACAACACCCGGCGCATTGGCCAGGGTGAGAAGACCTGGCTGGGCATCGGCTTTGCCCCGTCGACGCTGTATGGCGTGCTGCCCGAACTGATCCGGCGCCTGCGCAACCATGACGCGCTGGAGCTGGAGTTGGGCTTGTCGGAGATGACCACCCTGCAGCAGGTCGAAGCGCTCAAGGCCGGGCGCATTGATGTGGGTTTCGGGCGTATCCGCATCGACGACCCGGCCATCGTCCAGCGCGTGCTGGTGGAGGACCGCCTGGTGGCCGTGCTGCCCGCCGGCCATCCTCTGCTCGAGGCGCCCGCCACCCTTGCCCAACTGGCCGCCGAGCCGATCGTGCTGTACCCCGGCAACCCGCGCCCCAGCTATGCCGACCACGTGATTGCGTTGTTCGATGCGCACGGCTTGAGCCTCAAGGTGGCGCAGTGGACCAACGAATTGCAGACCGCCATCGGCCTGGTCGGCGCGGGCATGGGCGTGACGCTGGTACCGGCCTCGGTGCAGGTGCTGCACCGCGCGGACATCGGCTACACGCCGATTGTGGAAGCCACCGCGACGTCGCCGATCATCCTCAGCCGGCGGGTGAATGATCAGTCGCCGGGGCTGAGTCATTGTTTGCACTTGGTGGAAGAGTTGATCTGAAAGAACACCACACATCCAATGTGGGAGCGGGCTTGCTCGCGAATGCGCAGTGTCAGTCACCGAATGAGTTGGCTGATGCACCGCATTCGCGAGCAAGCCCGCTCCCACAGTTGATCTCCGTTGTTTTTGAGTAAGGTATTCATCCACGCATGCGCCGGGCGTCGTTGCGTTGCAACGTCTGGCTGGGGGATTCATCGAACAGCTTGCGGTACTCGGCCGAGAATCGGCCCAGGTGGGTAAACCCCCAGCCCAGGGCGATTTCGGAGATGGTGTGGGTTGAGCCGTGTTCGAGGATTTGCTGGCGCACGGCGCCCAGGCGGTATTTCTTCAGGTAGGCCATGGGCGACAGGGCGAAGTATTTGCGAAAGGCGTCGAACAGCTTGAAACGCGACACCCCGGCCGCCGCTTCCAGATCCTCCAGGTGCACCGCTTCGCGGGCGTTGTCGTGGATGTACTGACGGGCGCGGATCAAATAGTGCGGCAGCTTCACGCCCAGCATGTCCCGCAGCTCTTCGGAGTAGTTGTTCGGCTGGGCCAGGATCAAGCCCTTGATCAGCGAACTTTCCAGGTCCCGGGTAAACGCCGCCTGGTCATACAGCTCACTGCTGCGCTCCAGCTCGGCGATGAAATATCGCGCCATGCGCCACCACGACGCAGAAGCGCCGTCGACTGCATCCATCACCGCTTCGAAGCGCAGCGGCGCCTCAATCGGCCGTTGCAGCAAGCCTTCCAGCGACTCGCTCATGGCCGCGCGGGTGATCACCACCTGCAGCTTGCGGCAGTCGCCCGAGATTTCCAGCACCTGATGTTCGTTGGGCGAGATGATCACGCCCTGGTCACGGTTGGACATGAGCCGTTTGCCGTTCTTGCTCAGCTCCTGCTCGCCCACCAGCGGCAGGGTCAGGCTGTAGCTGCTGAAGTGCTCGGCGTCCTCGATGTCGATGGTGACGTCGGTGCCGTATTCGATAATCCCCAGCGTCGTGGCGCGGGACTTGAACACATTGGCACTGTGGTGAAAGCGGATGCGCTCCGGCGTCGCGGTTTGCAGCCGGTGCGGCCCGCAGATGCCGGACATCCAGCTGCAGGCGCCTTCAAGGTCGAAACGCTCGATACGTATATCGCGTGTATTGCTACTCATCACGGGGCACCCACGGCAATTGTGGCCGGCGCGCTCTGACGGCGCGTCCTGGTTGATCGACAGCAAGTTTTACGCCACGCCAGCCGTATTGCCACTGGGTGGATAGCAACCGTCGACTAAGTGGATAAGCCGCCGGCTTTTTCGACCCTCACCCTGCAAGACAGTAGCGCATCACGTCACCGCCCTGCACCGCCGTGGGTATTTGCTGCCCAACTTTGCGGCCTGCCTTTGCCCATTAACCGGATAGCCCCTCGCCGCGTCGCAGCCTCTTAATGGCCCACCTGTTTAGCCATTATCAAAAGGTGCCTCCCATGAGTGGTGCAAGAAGCGTCGAGCAATGGAAAAGCTTTATCGAAAGCTGCCTGGATTTTCGCCCGGCCGATGCCGTGTTCCGTATCGCCCGCGACATGTTCACCGAGCCGGAGCTGTTCGACCTGGAGATGGAGTTGATCTTCGAGAAGAACTGGATCTACGCCTGCCATGAAAGCGAGCTGGCGAATAACCACGACTTTGTGACGATGCGCGCCGGGCGCCAGCCGATGATCATCACCCGCGACGGCGAAGGCCAACTGAATGCGCTGATCAACGCCTGCCAGCATCGCGGTACCACCCTGACCCGGGTTGGCAAGGGCAACCAGTCCACCTTCACCTGCCCGTTCCACGCCTGGTGCTACAAGAGTGACGGCCGGCTGGTGAAGGTCAAGGCGCCGGGGGAATACCCGGAAGGTTTCGACAAGGCCACGCGCGGGTTGAAAAAGGCACGCATCGACAGCTACAAGGGCTTCGTATTCATCAGCCTGGACGTGCACGGCACGGACAGCCTGGAAGCGTTCCTGGGCGATGCCAAAGTGTTCTTCGACATGATGGTCGCGCAGTCCGCCACCGGTGAGTTGGAAGTGCTGCCGGGCAAGTCCGCCTACACCTATGACGGCAACTGGAAGCTGCAAAACGAAAACGGCCTGGACGGCTACCACGTCAGCACCGTGCACTATAACTACGTGGCCACGGTGCAGCATCGCCAGCAGGTCAATACCGAGAACGGCAGCGGGTCCGCCAGCACCCTGGACTACAGCAAGCTTGGCGCCGGCGACGCGAATACCGATGACGGCTGGTTCGCTTTCAACAACGGGCACAGCGTGCTGTTCAGCGACATGCCCAACCCCAGCGTGCGCTCCGGCTACGCCACGATCATGCCGCGCCTGGTCGAAGAGCACGGCCAGCAAAAAGCCGAGTGGATGATGCACCGCCTGCGCAACCTGAACATCTACCCGAGCCTGTTCTTCCTCGACCAGATCAGCTCACAGCTGCGCATCATCCGCCCGGTGGCGTGGAACAAGACCGAGATCATCAGCCAGTGCCTGGGGGTGAAGGGCGAGTCCGACGCCGACCGCGAGAACCGTATCCGCCAGTTCGAGGATTTCTTCAACGTGTCCGGCATGGGCACACCGGACGACCTCGTGGAGTTCCGCGAAGCCCAGCGTGGCTTCCAGGGCCGCCTGGAGCGCTGGAGCGACATCTCGCGTGGCAGCCACCGCTGGGAGACCGGCCCGACGCCGAACAGCGAGGCTATCGGCATCCAGCCGGCCATGACCGGCACCGAATTCACCCACGAAGGCTTGTACGTCAACCAGCACCGCAACTGGCAGCAGTTCCTGCTCGACGGCCTTGATCGACACGCGTTGAAACTGCGGGAGGTGCAATGATGAGCGCGCCATTGCAGTACCAGATCGAGCAGTTTTTCTACCGTAAATCCGAGCTCTGCGATGCCCAGGACTGGGACGCCTATGTAGAGCTGTTCGACCCGCAGAGTGAATTCCATCTGCCGCAATGGGACTCCGAACACGTCTACACCCGCGATCCCAAGCGCGAGATGTCGCTGATCTACTACGCCAACCGTTCGGGCCTGGAGGACCGCGTCTTCCGCCTGCGCACCGGCAAGGCGGCATCCGCCACGCCGATGCCGCGCACCTTGCACCTGATCAATAACGTGCGCATCAACGAGCAGGCGGACGGCACGCTGGAAGTGCGCCTGAACTGGCACACGCTGTTCTATCGCCTGGCCACCTCGGAGCAGTTCTACGGGCACGCCACCTACCGCCTCAAACCCCATGGCGACAGTTGGCTGATCACCCGCAAGCACGCGTTGCTGCTCAACGACACCATCAACTCGGTGCTGGATTTCTATCACCTCTAAACGCGCTTGTTGTGGCGAGCAGGATTGTTGTGCTGAGCAGGATTGTTGTAGCGAGCGGGCTTGCCCCGCGTTGGGCCGCGCAGCGGCCCCAATACAGTCACCGCATCTCTTCAGTCAAACAACGGTGCCTGGACCAGGGCCCGCTCGCAGGACAAGCCCGCTCGCCGCGACAGGCGCACTCGACACGCTCATGACTCTGCGGAGACCAACACATGAATCACAAAGTGGCCTTCAGCTTCGCCGATGGCAAGACCCTGTTTTTCCCGGTGGGCGCCCACGAGATCCTGTTGGATGCGGCGCTGCGTAACGGCATCAAGATCCCCCTGGATTGCCGCGAAGGCGTATGCGGCACGTGCCAGGGCCGTTGCGAGTCCGGCGAGTACACCCAGGATTATGTGGACGAGGAAGCCCTCTCCAGCCTCGACCTGCAGCAACGCAAGATGCTCAGTTGCCAGACCCGGGTGCAATCCGACGCGACGTTCTACTTCGACTTTGATTCGAGCCTGTGCAATGCGCCCGGCCCAATACAGCTGCAAGGCACGGTGAGCAAGGTGCAGTTGGTGTCCGCCAGCACAGCGATCCTGCAGGTGCAGCTGGACGCGTCGCTGGATTTTCTGCCCGGCCAGTACGCGCGCCTGTCCGTTCCCGGCACCGACAGCTGGCGCTCGTATTCCTTCGCCAACCGGCCCGGCAATCAGCTGCAGTTCCTGGTCCGCCTGTTGCCCGACGGCGTGATGAGCAATTACCTGCGTGAGCGCTGCCAGGTAGGTGACCGCCTTTTGATGGAAGCGCCGCTGGGCGCTTTTTACCTGCGTCAGGTAACCAAGCCGCTGGTGCTGGTCGCTGGCGGCACCGGGTTGTCGGCCTTGCTGGGCATGCTCGATGAACTGGTTGCCAGCGGCTGTGACCAACCGGTACACCTGTATTACGGCGTACGCGGTGCCGAGGACCTGTGCGAGGCCGAACGCATCGACCAATACGCCTCCACCCTCGATTTTCGCTACACCGAGGTGCTGAGCAACCCATCGCCGGCGTGGCCCGGCAAGCGCGGTCACCTCACCGAACATTTCGACCTGGCCGAATTGCGGGACAGATCGGCAGATATGTACGTGTGCGGCCCCCCTCCAATGGTCGAATCCATCCAGCAATGGCTGGCAGATCAGGCACTTGGTGGCGTTCAGTTGTATTACGAAAAGTTCACGCAGAGTAATATCTGACCCTCAGCACTTCTGAGGGGCTGGTGCGGCGTGCAATCAACCCTGAGAAAAACAAGTAGAAGGGAATGTTAATGGCGGATGACATGGTTAACCCGGTAGGCCTCAAGCGCGGCTTGAAGAACCGGCATATTCAGCTGATCGCCTTGGGAGGGGCGATTGGCACGGGGCTGTTCCTCGGCTCGGCGGGCGTGCTCAAGTCGGCGGGACCGTCGATGATCCTCGGCTATGCGATTGCCGGTTTGATCGCGTTCCTGATCATGCGCCAACTCGGCGAAATGATCGTCGAAGAGCCGGTGGCCGGTTCCTTCAGCCACTTCGCGCACAAATACTGGGGCGGTTACGCAGGCTTCCTGGCGGGCTGGAACTACTGGGTGCTCTACGTCCTGGTGGGCATGGCCGAACTCACGGCCGTGGGCAAGTACATCCAGTTCTGGTGGCCGGAGATTCCGACCTGGGTCAGCGCGCTGGTGTTCTTTGTCGCGGTGAACCTGATCAACACCCTCAACGTGAAGTTCTTCGGTGAAGCCGAGTTCTGGTTCGCGATCATCAAGGTGGTGGCGATCGTCGGCATGATCGTGCTCGGCTGCTACCTGCTGTTCAGCGGCACCGGCGGCCCGCAGGCCTCGATCACTAACCTGTGGAGCCACGGCGGGTTCTTCCCGAATGGCGGCATGGGGCTGTTGATGTCCATGGCGTTCATCATGTTCTCGTTCGGTGGCCTGGAGTTGGTGGGCATCACCGCCGCCGAGGCCAGCGAGCCGCGCAAGGTGATCCCCAAGGCGATCAACCAGGTGGTGTACCGGATCCTGATTTTCTACGTCGGCGCACTGACTGTGCTGTTGTCGCTGTACCCCTGGGACCAATTGCTGCAAACCCTCGGCGCGTCGGGCGATGCCTACAGCGGCAGCCCGTTTGTGCAGATCTTCTCGCTGATCGGCAACGATACCGCGGCGCACATCCTCAACTTCGTGGTCCTGACCGCGGCGCTGTCTGTGTACAACAGCGGTGTGTACTGCAACAGCCGCATGCTGTTCGGCCTGGCCGAGCAGGGGGATGCACCCAAGGCGCTGATGAAGCTCAACAAACAAGGCGTGCCGTTGCGTGCCCTGGCCATTTCGGCGTTGGTGACGATGCTGTGCGTGGTGGTCAACTACGTGGCGCCCCAGAGTGCGCTGGAGTTGCTGTTTGCGCTGGTGGTTGCCTCGCTGATGATCAACTGGGCGCTGATCAGCATCACCCATATCAAGTTCCGCAAGGCCATGGGCGAGCAAGGCGTGGTGCCATCGTTCAAGACCTTCTGGTTCCCGTTCAGCAACTACCTGTGCCTGGCATTCATGCTGATGATCGTCAGCGTGATGCTGGCGATCCCGGGCATTCGTGAGTCGGTGTATGCGATGCCGGTGTGGGTGGGGATTATCTACATCGCGTATCGGATGCGGGTCCGCAGAAGTAACGCGCCAGTCAACGCACAGTGATACCTGTGGGAGCCGGGCTTGCCCGCGATGGCGGTGGGTCAGCCGATGGCTGTGGTGGCTGACACACCGCATCGCAGGCAAGCCAGCTCCCACTGTTGATTGCATTCCAAATGAAAAAGCCCCGGTTATCCGGGGCTTTTTTCATAGCGTGGAACGCACTCGCCAAAGCTCGGGGAACAGCACGGTGTCGAGCATCTTGCGCAGATACCCCACGCCCTCAGTACCACCGGTACCGGGCTGGAAGCCGATAATCCGTTCCACCGTCGTCACATGCCTGAAGCGCCACTGGCGGAACGAATCCTCCAGGTCGATGAACTTCTCGGCCAACTGATACAAATCCCAATACCGGCTCGGATCGCGGTACACCTCACGCCACGCGGCTTCCACCGATTCATCGTGAACCGTGGCCGCCGTCGGGTCGCGTTCAGCGCGTTTGGGGTCAATCGCCAGGCCCGCCTTGGCCATCAGGTTGACTGCTTCGTCATACAGCGACGGCGTGGCAATCGCCACTTTCAACTCGTTCAACAACTCCGGCCGATGCGCGTGAGGACGCAACAGCGCCGCGCTTTTATTGCCGAGGATAAATTCGATCTCGCGGTACTGGAACGACTGGAACCCCGACGACTGCCCCAGGAACGGACGGATCGCCTTGTACTCCGACGGCGTCATCGTCGCCAGCACGGCCCAGGCGTGCACCAGTTGATCGAAAATCCGCGACACCCGCGCCAGCATCTTGAACGCCGGCGGCAACTCGCCAAGGCGCACATGTTCGCGGGCGGCCTTGAGTTCGTGGAGCATCAGTTTCATCCACAGCTCAGACGTCTGGTGCTGGATGATGAACAGCATTTCGTTGTGGTCCGGCGACAGCGGGTGCTGGGCGCTGAGGACTTTGCCCAGGTCCAGGTAGTCGCCATAGCTCATGGACTCGGAAAAATTCAGCTCGGCGTTATGCCATTCTTCCGGCGGTTGGTAATCAGCAGAGAAGGGACATTGGCTCATCGCGTGGGCTCCTTGAGCGGGCGGAGAATGGCGCGGACCGGGCTCGCGTCGAGGTTGGCAAAGCGCAACGGCAGCGCGATCAATTCATAGTCGCCCTCCGGTACGTCATCGAGCACGATGCCTTCAAGAATCGCCATGCCATGACGGGCCACGGCGTTGTGCGAATCCATGGTCTTGGATTGCTGCGGATCGAGGGACGGCGTGTCGATCCCGACCAGGCGCACGCCGAGGCTCGCCAGCAACTCGATGGTTTGCGGGTCGATGGCGGTGAAATTCGAATCCCATTCGGTCAGCGGCGCGTGTGGATAAGTACGCAAGAGCACGCGCTCTGGCAGGTTATCCACACGCCCTTCCAACTGATGCGGCTGCACCAGCGCGCCGCTGCCCAGGCAATGCAGGACCCGGCACGGCCCCATGTAGACATCCAGCGACACCTCGCCAATCGGCGCGCCGTCCGCGCTGTAATGCAGCGGCGCATCGACATGCGCACCGGTGTGCGGCGACAAGGTAATGCGCCCGACATTCACCGGGCATTCCGGACCGAACTGCCAGACTCGCTCTTCCTGGAACGGCGTATCGCCCGGCCAGGTCGGGGTCGCCGTACTCAAGGGCGGGCTGATGTCCCACCACGTTTTTATTGGATTCATTTCAAGGCTCTCGGCGGTTACTGGGGTGAATGATACGAGGGCCAGCTGTGAATTTTCTTGCGAATTCCAGCGCCAGGCGGGATTTCTTTCGTACTTACTGCGAGGAATTGCCGTATTTGTGATTGGATATTGCAAATGTAGGCGCCAGCTTGCCGGCGATGGCGTTCCTACGAGGCCCGTCGCTGGCAAGCCGGCGCCTAGAGGGTTTTGTATTGCGCGGGACTTGCGCTTCTGGACATCCCGATGTCGAGTTCAGACCACTGGCACGACGCCCGAGGCCTTAGGGTGCATCTTTGCATTCACTGCCTCGGAGTCATCATGTCCAAGCCCATCACCGTACTGCGCGACACCCATCCCCTGCCGGTCCTGGATGCCTGCAAATGGGAAAAACTCGAAGGCGACCCGCACACCGTCAACCTCAACGCCTACACCAGCGAAGACGGCAGCAAGATCATGGGCACCTGGATCTGCACACCAGGCAAGTGGTACGTGGAATACGTGAAGTGGGAATACTGCCATTTCCAGGAGGGCTACTGCGTGATCACCCCAGAAGGCCTGGAACCGATCCATTTGCGGGCTGGGGATATCTTTGTGGTGGAACCGGGGATGAAGGGGACGTGGGAAGTGGTCGAGACGGTGCGTAAGTATTTTGTGTTTGCGTGAGCAACCACGTTATTTGTGGTGAGCGGGCTTGCCCCGTTGGGGTGCGTAGCGGCACCTGAGCCTGGCGCCGGGTTCTGACTGCAGAAATTCGGTGACCCTGATGGGGCTGCTGCGCAGCCCAACGCGGGGCAAGCCCGCTCGCCACAGAAAGCCCGCTCGCCACGGAAAGTCTGCTTGGCACAGAAAGTCCTCAGGCCACGAAAAGTCCGCTGGCGACGGAAAGCCCGCTTGCCGCGACAAGCGGGTTCAGCACTCTACTTGGGTTTGCGATAGCTGTTGATGATCGCCGAGAAGTCCTTGCCGCCTTCCCCGCGCTGGCTCATCGATTGATACAGCTGCTGAGCTACGGCGCCCAGAATCACCGGTTGTTTGGCCTGACGTGCCGCCTCGGTAGCCAGGCCCAGGTCCTTGAGCATCAAATCGGCGCCAAAGCCACCGGTGTAGCCGCGCGATGACGGCGCAGTTTCAATCACGCCCGGCCATGGGTTGTAGGTGTCGGAACTCCAGCAACGTCCGGTGGAGCTGTTGATGATGCCGGCCAGCACTTGGGTGTCGATCCCCAGCGCATCGCCCAGCGCCATGGCTTCGCTGACGCCGACCATGCTGATACCGAGCAGCAGGTTGTTGCAGATCTTGGCGATTTGCCCGGTGCCGACCTCACCGCAATGCACGATGTTACGCCCCATCTGCGCCAGCACCGGTTGCAGGGTGGCGAACAGTTCAGGGGTGCCGCCGACCATGAAGGTCAGGGTGCCGGCACTGGCGCCGCCGGTGCCACCGGAGACTGGAGCGTCAGCCACGACCACACCTTGCTTGGCCGCCGCAGCCGCTACGTCGCGGATCGTCTGCGGGTCGATGGTGCTGCAATCCACCGCCGGCACGCCTTGGCCGATACCAGCGAGTACGCCGTCTTCATTCAGCCACACGCTACGCACATGCGCGGCCGCCGGCAGCATGGTGATCACCAGCTCGGCGTCTTTCGCCGCATCGCGGGGTGAATCGCTGATAGTGCCGCCCAGCTCGGCCAATTCCTTGAGCACGGCCTGGTTCAGGTCAAACAGGTTCAGCGCGTGGCCGGCCTTGATCAGGTTGCGGGCCATGGGCGCGCCCATGTTGCCCAAGCCGATAAATGCAATCTTCATGGTCGTCTCCCGGAATCAGCGCAGGTTGATGGTGGTATTGACGCCATCGTTGACCGTGTCGTCGTCGAACCAGCGGCTGGTGACGGTTTTGGTCTGGGTGTAGAACTGCACCACTTGCTTGCCGTACGGGCCGAGGTCGCCGAGCTTGGAGCCACGCGAACCGGTGAAGCTGAAAAACGGCACCGGCACCGGGATCGGGATGTTGATGCCGACCTGGCCCACGTCGATTTCGCTCTGGAATTTACGCGCCGCCGCACCACTCTGGGTAAACAGGCCGGTACCGTTGCCGAACGGGTTGGCGTTGACGAGCGCGATGGCCTCGTCGAGGGTCGCGACTTCGAGCACCACCAGCACCGGGCCGAAGATTTCCTGGGTGTAGATCTGCATGTCCGTGGTCACGCCCGAGAACAGGGTCGGGCCGACAAAGTTGCCTTGCTCAAAGCCCGGCACCTTGATGTCGCGGCCGTCCAGCTCGAGCTTGGCGCCTTCTTTCACACCGCTTTCGATCAGCTCGAGGATGCGCGCCTTGGCGCGTTTGGAAATCACCGGGCCGACATCGGTACCGGCCTCGCTGCCGGCATTGACCTTGAGTTTTTGCGCCAGCGCCTTGAGGTCCGGCAGCCATTGTTTGGAGGCACCGACCAACACCACCACAGAGGTGGCCATGCAACGCTGGCCCGCTGCGCCGAAACCGGCACCGACCAGCGCATTGAGGGTGTGTTCGCGGTTGGCATCCGGCAGCACCACGGCGTGGTTCTTGGCGCCCATCATCGACTGCACGCGCTTGCCGTGTTTGCCGGCCAGGTCATAAACATGCGTACCGACGGCGGTCGAACCGACGAAGGACACGGCCTTGATGTCTTTATGGGTGCACAGCGCATCCACCACATCCTTGCCGCCGTGCACCACGTTGAGCACGCCGGCCGGTACGCCGGCTTCCAGCGCCAGCTCCACCAATAGCACGGTCGACAGCGGGTCCTGCTCGGACGGCTTGAGGACGAAGGTGTTACCGCAGGCGATCGCCATCGGGAACATCCACAGTGGAATCATCGCCGGGAAGTTGAATGGGGTAATGCCGGCACACACGCCGATGGGTTGGCGCAGGGTATAGGTGTCGACGCCACCGGCGACGTTTTCAGCGAATTCGCCCATTTGCAGAGTGCCGATGGAGCACGCGTGCTCCACCACTTCCAGGCCACGGAAAATATCGCCCTCGGCATCGGCAATGGTCTTGCCCTGCTCGGCGCTGAGGACTGCGGCGATGCGCTTGGAATGTTCGCGGATCAAGGCTTGCAGCTTGAGCATGATGCGCATGCGCGCGCCGATCGGGGTCAACTTCCAGGTCTGGAAGGCGCGCTGGGCAGCGTCGATGGCGGCATTCACTTCATCGGCAGTGGCAAACGGCACTTTGGCCAGCACTTGCTGGGTGGCCGGGTTGACGATGTCGTGCCACTCGGTGGTCTTGGACTCGACCCATTCACCGTTGATCAGCAGCTTGACCTGTTGCACGGAAATATCGGCAGATGCGTTCATGTGGTCTCCAATCTTGTAGTTATGCAGAGACAAGGCGCGTGAATCGCCTTGGGAATGAGGCGTTTTTGGAGTATAGATGTGCAAATCTCTAATAAGAACGCACATAAAAGCCGATCCAATATGCAAAAAAACATCACATCATTGGGCTCCCTGAACTGGGACGACCTGAAGTTTTTCCTCGAAGTGGCCCGCACCCGCAAGGCCAGCGTCGCGGCCAAGCGCCTGGCGGTGGACTACACCACGGTGTCGCGGCGCATCAGCTCGTTGGAAGTGTCGCTGGGTACTTTGCTCTTCGAGAAATCTCGGACCAACGGCTTCGTCCTCACCACCGAGGGCCAACGTTTGCTGGGGTACGCCGAGTCCATCGAGAGCACCCTGCACATGGCTTGCGAGCAGGTGTCCGGCTCCGGCGTGGCACTGTCCGGGCATGTGCGCATGGGTTGTACCGAAGGCTTCGGCAGTTTTTTTGTCACCCCGCAGCTCAGCCATTTCGTCGACACTTACCCGGCGATCTCGGTGGACATCCTGCCCCTGCCCCACTTCATCAGCCTGTCCAAGCGCGAAGCCGACATTGTCATCGCCCTGGAACGCCCGGAACACGGGCCCTATGTGTGCTGCAAACTGTGTGACTACAAACTGCAGCTGTATGCGACCCAGGAATACCTCGACCAGCACCCCCCGATCCGCAAACCCACGGATTTGGCCGAGCACCCGTTTATCAGTTATGTGGATGACCTGGCGTTCAGCTCCGAGCTGCTCTACCTGGCGAACGTGGTGCCCGGCGCCAGCGCCAGCCTGCGCAGCACCAGCGTGATTGCCCAGTACGTGGCGGCGCAGCAAGGCCGCTCGATGGCGATATTGCCGTGCTTCCTGGCGGCGCAGGACCCTCGGTTGCTGCCGGTGCTGGGGGAGCAGATCACACTGACTCGGCAGTTCTGGATGTACTGCCGGGAAGACTTGCGCAAGTTGAAACGCATCACTTTGCTGTGGGATTACATCCGCGAGGTGACGGAACAGAACCAGGGCTTATTGATGGGGGAGACGCGGGAGATCAAGTTTGCAGATTAAGGGGTGCGCGCGGTGTTGCAGCGAGCGCACTGCAAAATAAATGGGGGGGCTGGCTTGCCTGCGATAGCGGTGTATCAGCCAGCTTAGCCTTGACTGATACACCGCCTTCGCAGGCAAGCCAGCTCCCACATTTGAACTGCGGCGGATGCAAGATTTTGGTTAGACACAAATAGTGTGGAAGCTGCGGCGAGTGCAAGATTTTGGTCAGACACAAATAAGTGTGGGAGTTGCGGCGAGTGCAAGATTTCAGTCAGACACAAATAAGTGTGGGAGCTGCAGCGGGTGCAAGATTTTGGTCAGACGCAAATAAGTGTGGAAGCTGCGGCGAGTGCAAGTTTTTGGTAAGACACAAATAAGTGTGGGAGCTGGCTTGCCTGCGAAGGCGGTGGGTCAGCCAGCTTAGCCTTGACTGATACACCGCCTTCGCAGCCAAGCCCAGCTCCCAAATCTTGAATGCAGTGCAGGTGGAAAACCCGCTTAGTCCGCACTCACCACAATCGACACCCGCCGATTCTCCGTACGTCCCGCCGCCGTCGCGTTCGACGCCACCGGCTCGCTGCTGCCCAACCCGCGTAGCTGGATGTTTTCTTCCTTCATGCCCACACCGATCAGCACCGTGGCCACGCTCTTGGCGCGGCGCAGGGACAGTTGCTGGTTGTAGGTTTCCTTGCCCGAAGCGTCGGTATGGCCGTCGACGCGTACGCGCTCGATGCCCACGCCGAGCAGGGCCTTGCCGATACGCTGGACGATCTCGGTACTGGGCTGGTTGAGGGTTTCGACGTCGCTGCCAAACAACACTTTGCCGGACAGACCGAACGCCCAACCCTCGTCGGTCAGCTCAAAGCCTTGTTGCTTGAGCACCGCGACCTGGGCCGGGGTCAAGCCTTTGGGTGGGGCGGTCTGGCAACCGCTGAGAGCCAGCAGTGACACCAGCACGGTGATGAAGATAAAACGCGCGGTCGAAAACAAGGGATCAACTCCTGTGTTGAACATTGACGGCAGGGCTCTCCGACTCCGCCGTTTGCTGGCCGCCCTGGGCCTGCCGTTTGGCCTGGTACATCGCTGCATCGGCGGCATTGAGCAAGGTGCCGGGCGTGGCGCCATGATCGGGGTAGATGGCAATGCCGATACTGAGGGAGGTCAACACCTGGGTATTCCCAGGCACGGCAATCGGCACGTCCATGCTGGCGATAATCTTGTCGGCGATGCGCTGGGCGTCTTCCACTTTATGCAACGGCGCCAGCAGGATGGCGAACTCATCGCCGCCCAGGCGCGCGACCAGGTCATCTTCGCGCAGTTGTGCCCGCACGCGTTCAGCGACGGCCACGAGGACGGCATCGCCTGCGGCATGGCCAAAGCTGTCGTTGATTTCCTTGAAGCGGTCGCTGTCGAGGTAAAGCACCGCCACCTGCTCCTTGACCTTGGCCGCGCTGCGCAAGGCGCGAATCAGCCGACCTTCGAAAAACGCCCGGTTGGGCAAGCCAGTGAGGCTGTCGTGGTTGGCCTGGTGGGCAAGGGTTTCGTTCTCGCTTTGCAGGTGGCTTTGCCAGGCCTCCATTTCACCGAGCAGCGCATTGAAGTCGCTGCCCAGGCTGTCGAGTTCGGCGATCCGCGCGGGCGGCACGCGGCGGTCGAAGTCGCGCTCGCTGCGGGCGGCATGGGCCACGGCTGCGAGGCGTTGCAGTGGCTCGGTAATGCCGCGCAACAGACGCCGCGCCAGGTGCAAGGCCACCCACGCACTGAGGGCGGTACAGATCAGGATCCCCGCCAGCCCACTCAGCAGGAAGCGCAACAGGCTGCCGCCATGGCCAGTGACATGAATGCTGCCGATGGTGCGCCCCTGGTGCAGGATCGGCTGGCTGATGGGCTGTTCGAGCAGGGTGTGCGCCAGCTCCAGTTCAAGCCGTGAGAGCATGCCGGTTTCCGGACGCGTCCACTGCGCCAGCAGCTTGCCGTTGACATCCAGCACTTCGGCCTGGGCCACCTCTTCGGTGGAAGCGATCAGGCTGAGGGCTTCGGTGGCCGCCGCGCTGTCGTTGAACACCACCGCGGCTTCTACGGTGTAGTTGATCGAACGTGCGATCAAATGCAGGTTGTGCTCGGCGTACACGCGCAGCGCCAGCACGCCGAGCAGGGTCAGCGACACACTGGCCAGGCTCACCGCCACCAGCGCGAGGATCAGGTGCCCCCGGCCGATGACCGAGCGCAGCGTCGGTCGCACCTTATCGACCTTCATGGCGCAAGCGCTCGACGGCGCGACAGTTGCAGCACGCTGGGGTGAATGCGCACGCCGCTGCGCGCCACGGAGTCGAGATTGACCTCGAACGACACCTGATCATCGCCGACCCGCAGGCAGAACAAGCTGCCGACCGTGCACTGGTCGCCACCTTCGCTGATGCTCAGCACCGGGTGCCCGATCAACGAAGCGAACAGACGGCTGCGCTCATCGCCGCTGAGCTTGCCGATGTAAACGGCGTCACAACTATTGACGATATCAGGGTGGTCGGCGAGCAGGCGCTGCACCACCACCGGGCGGCCGGTGGCTTGGGTGGTGCCCTTGACCAGGTCGTCGGTGTATTGGGTCGGCCCGACGATGCACAGGCGCAATTGCGCCGGCTCCACCGGCCAACGCGCGTAACTGAGGATACCCAGCACCACTTGGGTCACCGCCTGGGCGCGGGAGTCGGCGGGGCTGGACGCCTGGGCAAAGGCGCCGGGCGCAAGCAGGCACAGAACCGCCACCAGCAACAGGCGTCCCCAGCTCAAACGGCGCTCTGTGGGCGAGACAGCCACGTTCATGCAGCGATTTCTCTCAGGTGTGTACAAAGTGATGCCGCAACGATAGCACAGCAACGGAAAACCCCGCGAAGCGAGGCTTTCGCGGGGGCCGCTATTTTTTCAGAAAAATCAGGCGACTGAATCAGAAATATCGCATGACCTGTCAGTCAGTTTTTTCCGTCTCCTGACCCAGTTCCAGCATCAACCCGCTCAAGCGCTTGACCTTGCGTCGTACCGCTTCTTCAAACACGCCGCCACGGGGTTCGATCAGGCTGAACCAGCGCTTGGCGCGGGTGATCCCGGTATAGATCAGCTCTTTAGTGAGCACCGGGTTCAATGCGTCCGGCAGGATCAGCGCCGTGTGGGTGAACTCCGAGCCTTGGGACTTGTGCACGGTCATGGCGTACACGGTTTCGACATCATTCAGACGGCTGGGCAGTACAAAACGCACACCGCCCTGGCCATCATTGCGCGGGAAGGCCACGCGCAATACCTGCGGCCCCCCGTCGCTTTCGGGCAGTTTGAGGGCGATGCCGATATCGCCGTTCATCAAGCCCAGGCCGTAATCGTTGCGGGTCATCAGCACCGGGCGGCCTTCGTACCATTGCTCGTCACCTTCGATCAGCCGCACCTTGCGCAAGGCCGCGGTGATGCGCAGGTTGAGGCCTTCCACCCCCCACGGTCCCTTGCGCACGGCACAAAGCAACTGGAAGGCGTCGAAGGCTTGCAACAGTTGTTGCGCCCAGTGGGTCCAGGCAGCGTCCTCGCGTGGAGTATCCAGGGACGGGCGCGCGCTGTGCAGCAGGTTGAGGTAATAGCGATAACCTTCGGCGCCATCACCCTGCCCGTCCAGTACCAGCCGCTCCAGGGCGTGGTCGTGTTCGCCCTTGAGGCTGACGCAGAACAAGTCGCGATGGCTGCGCGCGGCCAGCAACTTGCGCGCTTCTTCGGCATTCTGCTGGTTGACCCAGCGCGCCAATTGGCCGATGCCACTGCCCTCGCCGAAACGCCGCGAGTAACGCAACATCACCACTTGCTGGGCCAGCGGGTGGCTGCCATCGAGGTCTTCCTGCAGGCCGCTGGCGTCGAGGTCTTCGCCGCTGACCGCCTGCAGCCACTGACGCGTCTCTGGGCTGTACCAACCGGCCTCGGCGTCGCGACACAAATCGCCGAGTACGGCGCCCGCCTCCACCGACGCCAGCTGGTCCTTGTCCCCCAGCAGCACCAGCCGCGCATGGGGCGGCAAGGCGTCGAGCAGGTTGGCCATCATCTCCAGGTCGATCATCGACGCCTCGTCCACCACCAGCACATCCAGCGGCAGTGGGTTGCCCAGGTGATGACGGAAATGCCGAGTACCCGGGCGGCTGCCCAGCAGGCGGTGAACCGTGGTGACCTGGGTCGGGATTTTTTCCCGCACGCTTTCGGGCACTTTCAGCGACAGTACTTGCTGGCTAATGGACTCGGTAAGCCGTGCGGCGGCTTTACCGGTGGGGGCGGCCAGGCGGATGCGCAACGGTGTGCCGACTTCCACCGCAGGCGCCTGCAACAACGCGAGCAGGCGCACCACGGTGGTGGTCTTGCCGGTACCGGGACCACCGGTGACGATGCTGAATGCCCCGCGAGTCGCCAGGGCGCAGGCGAGTTTTTGCCAGTCGATCACACCCTCGGGCGCGGGCTGGTCGAACAAGCCATTCAAACGCTGGGGCAAATCGGCAGCGACGCTTTCCTGGGTGGCGAGGCGCTGGCGCAGTGCCGTGTCGATACGTCGTTCATAGGTCCAGTAGCGGCGCAAATACAGGCGCTTGCCGGACAGTACTAGCGGACGGCTTTGGGCTGATTCACTGCCATCGACGGCCAACGCGACCAGGCCGCTGGCAGCCAGGGCATGGCACCAATGGGCGCCGTCCAGACCGTCGAGCAACTGCGACGGCAGCAGCATGGCAGTGGTCTGCAGATCGCCTTCGGGCGGCAAGGACAAGGCGAAGTCCGGCGCTTTCAGGGTCTCGAACAGGTCCAGACAGACGTGGCCATGGCCCAATTGGTGGCTGGTCAGCGCGGCCGCCAGCAGCACCAGGGGGTCGGCCTGCGGGTCGAGTTCATGCAGGAAGCCGATGAAGGCTTTGTCGAGGGCGCGCAACCAGCCACGCGCCACCCAACGTTCCAAGAGTTGCAGCAGGTCGGCGGCGCGGCTGAGGGGCGCCAGTTCCTCCAACGGCAATGGCGACAGGCTCATAACAACACTCCTTGTTCCCAGGCGGGCTCAACCTTGGGCGGGATGGGCTTGCCCTGGAACAACAGATCCAGGCCTTCGATCAATTCGCGCGGTGGCCGAGTGAAATACGCGCCCTGGCTAGCGGCCTGCGTGCCGCGCAGGAACAGGTAGAGGGCGCCGCCGACATGGCGGTCGTAGTCGTAGTCCGGCAGGCGCGCCTTGAGCTGGCGATGCAGGGCCAGCAGGTAAAGTACGTATTGCAGGTCGTACCGATGCTCGAGGATCGACTGTTCCATGGCGGCTTGGGTGTAGGCCGAATCGTCAGGACCGAGCCAGTTGGACTTGTAGTCAGCCACGTAATAGCGGCCATCGTGTTCGAAAGTCAGGTCGATAAACCCCTTGAACATACCGTTGAGCAACACCGGTTCGGCGGCAACGCGAGACACGCCGTTGTGGGTGTACTGGCACACCAGCTTGTCGAGGGCGAGTACGTCTACCTTGTGGCTGGCGAACCAGAACTCCATTTCGATCTGGTAGTGCTGCAAGCCACTGAGGCTGACCTGGCCGTTATCCACGGGCAACGGGGTTTGCAGCAAGTGAGCGAGCCAGTCGCTGAGGGTGACGATCCAGCCCTCCCAGTTGCGCCGATTGCAACGCGCGCCCACGGCTTTTTCGATCGCCTCGGGCGTTACGTTGAAACCATCTTCGCCGGCCCACTCCAACAGGCCATGGAGGAAGGTGCCTGGGTTCGGGCCACGTGGGAAACGGTGAATATCACCGCCGGATGCCGGCACTTCGCGCGGTGCGTCGGGGTCGAGGCGCTCGTCATCAAACAGCTTCTGGGCTTGTGGGCTTTCCGGCGCTTCGAGGCTGGCGGCGCTCATGCTGTCGCCAATACGCAAGGCGCTGTAGGAAGCGATCCACCAGTTTTCCGCGGCCTTGCGTTTGGGCAGCAACGGTGCAAGCAGCGTGGCTTCGTTACGCGGCGGGTGGAACAGGATGGCTTGAGCTTCGGGCACGTGGGCGTAGTGAATCGCGGGGCAGCCTTCCTGCAGGTCCAGCAACCAGCGCGCCAGGCCGGCAGATTCGCCCAGCAACGAACCGGCGCCGAGCAAATAGCCCAGCGCCGACAAGTGCAGCACCGAACTGCTGCTGTTGCCACGCTTGAGGTCGGCGACACCCAGCCAGCAGGCGTGTTTGGCGCGGGTCAAGGCGACGTAGAACAAACGCAGGTCTTCGGCCAGGCGCTCGTCGTCAGCCAGGGCAATCAACTCGGCGGTCGGCCGCAGGCTCACGTGGGATTTACCCTGCTCGTCGTGGTAGTGAAGCGGCAAGCGGCTGCCGTCCACAGGCTTGGCCGAGCAGATGAAGGGCAGGAAAACCAGGTCGTACTCCAGCCCCTTGGACTTGTGGATGGTCACGACCTTGACCAGTTGTTCATCACTTTCCAGGCGCAGGATCTGTTCTTCGCCGGCCTGTCCCGACAAGGCGAGGTGTTCGGCCAGATGGCGAATCAGCGCCTGTTCGCCATCCAGTTCCGCAGCAGCTTGTTGCAACAATTCGCTGAGGTGCAGCAGGTTGGTCAGCACCCGCTCGCCGTCGCTGCGAGCGATCAGGGTTTGCGGCAGTTTGAAATCGTGCAGCAGGCGACGCAACATCGGCAGCACGCCCTGGGTGCGCCAGATGGCGCGGTAGCCACGGAACTGCATGACACGGGATTCCCACGCCAGCTCATCCTGATTCAGACGCTCCAACTCCGGCAGCGACAGGTTCAAGGTGACACATGCCAAGGCGGCTCGCAGCGGGCGCTCGACGTCCGGCTCGGCACAGGCCTTGAGCCAGGCCAGCAGGTCGTGGGCTTCCTGGGCGGCGAACACTGAGTCCTTGTCCGAGAGGTACACACTGCGCACGCCCCGGGCGGCCAGCTCGGCGCGCACGGCTTGGGCCTCCTTGCCATCGCGCACCAGGATGGCGATGTCTGACGGCAGCACGCCTTTAAAACCCGCCTCCGGATGTAGGAAACCGGCTGTGCCTTGCTGACCGCCATTGAGCAGTTCAACAATCTGCGTGGCACAGGCTGCGGCCAGTTGCTGGCGGTACACCGCGTTGGAAACCGGCTGATCGGTGGGCAGGTGCCAGAGGTTCATCGCTGGCACTGCTTGGCCGTCGACCTGCAATTGCTCCTTGCGGCCTTGGGACAGCACCGAGTGGAACGGTACCGGGTTCTGGCCGTCCGGCTCGCGGAACAGGAACGCGCCACGGCCAGTTTCCGCACGTTGAAACACGTGGTTCACCGCCTCGACCATCGCGTGGCTGGAGCGGAAGTTGGTGCCCAGGGTGTGATGGCGGCCGGTGGTGGATTGGCGCGCACGCAGGTAGGTGTAGATGTCGGCACCACGAAAGGCATAGATCGCCTGCTTGGGGTCGCCGATCAGGAACAAGCCACTGTCGAGGTGGTTTTCTTCGATGCGGTAGATGCTGTCGAAGATGCTGTATTGCACCGGATCGGTGTCCTGGAATTCGTCGATCAGCGCCACCGGGAACTGCTCGCGGATCACGCTGGCCAGGCGCTCGCCACCGTCGGCCTGGAGGGCGGCGTTGAGACGAATCAGCATGTCGTCGAAGCCCATTTCGGCGCGACGGCGTTTTTCTTCTTCGAAGCGTTTACCCACCCAACCGGCAGCATGCTGCAACACCGCCGCGTCAGGCGTTGGCAGTGCGTCGAGCGCAGCTTTGAGGCCAGCCATAGCGTCGATACCGGGGTGCTGCGGCGGGTCGCCCTTCCAGGCTTCGGCCATGCCTTCGGGCGTCAGGCGGGTGAAGCCAGTGCCGATGTCCAGTTGCTCAAGGGTTTCGTCAGCGGCCCAGGCGCTGACCTTTTCGAACCAGGGTTCGAAGTAACGCGCCTGCATCTTGCGGCCGTCGACGGCTTTGGCGGCCACGGCCTGCAGGCAGATGTCACGCAGCTCGGCGGCCCATTGCTGCCAAGGCGCCTTGAGGTGTATCAGCGCTGCTCGACGCTCTTGCAGGCAGGCGTTGATCAGCTCGGCAGGTTCACGGGCTTCATCCGTGGGTCGTTCACTGCCGAACAAGGCGCGTACCCGTGGCATCAAGGCAGCAGGGCCGCCCCAGTTGTTGCGCACCCAATTGAGCGCGTCGTCATGCATCGGGTAACAGAACAACCGCCAGTAATCGCGCAAGACTTCGCCAAGCAGATCACTGTGGTCAGTTTCCAGGGTTTGAGTGAACAGGCTGCCGCTGTCGAACGCGTGCTCGCGCAGCATGCGCTGGCACCAACTGTGGATGGTCGAAACAGCAGCTTCATCCATCCACTGGGCGGCGATGTCCAGGCGATTGGCGCAGGCGGGCCACTGCTCAGGCGGGTATTGATCTCGCAGCTCGGCAATCAGGGCATCGGGTTGCGGTATTTCATCGCGAAAGAAACGTGCCGCTTCTGCCAGGCGGATGCGAATGCGTTCGCGCAACTCCTTGGTGGCGGCGTCGGTGAAGGTCACTACCAGAATTTGTGGGGGCAGCAGTTCGCGGCCAAAACCGCATTCATCACCACCGTGGCCGAGGACCAGGCGCAAGTACAGCGCGGAAATAGTGAAAGTCTTGCCGGTACCGGCGCTGGCTTCGATCAGTTGGCTGCCTTGCAGCGGGAAGGCCAGGGCCAAGGGTTTGCTGCTCATGCGCCGGCCTCCTCGCGGGTGAGAGATCGCCATGCGGCGTTGATCAGTGGGCGGTACAAGGTTTCGCACCAGCCTTCGAACTCTTCACTGGCGACCAACGCGGCGTAATCGGGGAATTGTCGTGTGAGTGCCGGGGTTTCACGGCGTTCGCCATCAGTGGTCATGCCATCACCTTCATAGGCCTTGCTGGCAGCGGCCTGGGCCTTGGCCGGATCGGTCTGGCCAAGCCAGGCGAACGCGGTTTTAACCGCCACGGGCAAAGGCTTGCTCATGCCGTGGTGCCAGGCCAAGAGCAGGTTGGCGAGGATCTCCCGGGCAGTGGTCGGATCCAATGGGGCCAGCAACAAGGTGTCGTCGCTGGCCACCAACCCTGTACTCAACGGCAGGCCACAGGCGCAGGCAACCACGTGATTGACCCAGGGCCGAATCAGGCGGTGCCATTTGCGCGTCTTGATCGAGCCGATGCTGTTGGGGATGGTGGTCACGCTCAGCAGGCCGCCATCACTGCGTCGATGCAGACCGCTGATCCAGCCTTCCAGCTGGATACCTTGATGCTCAAAACTGATCGGTTCGGCGGTAGTGTGGGGCTGCGGCCAGAGCGCCAGAAGCTGCTGATAGCGCTGCAGCAGGTCGGGCAATGGCTCAATCAGCTCGTTGCGCAGGCACTCGCCGAAACCGACCATTGGCAGCAGGCCACTGCCTTGCAAGCGCAGGGCTTGGGCATTCAGGGCCTGGTCGAGGTGATCGGGATGGCTCAGCGCCGCACTCAAGAGACTGTCGCTCAGGCTGTAGCGTTGTAATGCGTCGAGGACGAAGGGCTCTTCATCGGCCAACGGCACCTCAGCGGCTTCAAAGAACACCTTCAGACGTTGACTGAAGAAATGTTTGACCGGGTTGCGCAGGAAGTCCTGCAACTGGCCGAGACTCAAGGGTTCTTCTTGCTGGTGCGGCGCCAGTTCGTCCTCTACGGCAATGGCCTCGACTGCGGCGTGCAGCAACTGCCATTCACGGGCATAGCTGAACAATGGATCGCCTTCATGGAAGTAGCGGGCGCTGAAGGGTTGGAGCGGATGCTCCTGGGTCATCGCTTCGAGCAACGGCTCTTGTGTGTGTGCGTTATGCCAGCCGCTGGCGAGATGATCGCGCAATTGGCCGATCAGCACCGAGGCCGGGCGATCACTGTTGTCACGGATGCTGCGGCCGACCCAACTGATGTAGAGCTGGTCCCGGGCAGACAGCAGCGCCTCCAGCAGCAGGTAACGGTCATCTTCACGGCGTGAACGATCGCCGGGGCGGTAGTCGCTGCCCATCAGGTCGAAATCCAGCGGCGGTTGCGCACGCGGGTAATCGCCGTCGTTCATGCCAAGCAGGCAGACCAACTTGAACGGGATCGCGCGCATGGGCATCAGGGTGCAAAAATTGACAGCTCCGGCGAGGAAGCGTTGGGACAAACGGCCTTCATCCAGACCGGCCAACCAGGCCTCACGTACTACGGTCAGGGGTAACTCGTCATACAGGCCGACCGACTCGCAGGTTTCCAGCCAGGTTTCTCGCAGTTGTTCGAGTTGGCCCAGC
This sequence comes from Pseudomonas sp. GW821-FHT05D12, assembly GCF_059419825.1. Classification (NCBI taxonomy): domain Bacteria; kingdom Pseudomonadati; phylum Pseudomonadota; class Gammaproteobacteria; order Pseudomonadales; family Pseudomonadaceae; genus Pseudomonas; species Pseudomonas sp. GW821-FHT05D12. Next base: position 77,198 of record NZ_JBWKSN010000021.1, read on the forward strand.
AGGAAGTCATCGTGTTCGCTGCTGGGCAGGAAGAACAACTGCATCAAGCGTTGCAGGCGTTCGCCCCATTCGTGTGGCGCGGCCGGTTGCGACAGTGCTTGATGCGCGTCATTAAGCGCATCGAGCAGAGCGACCAAGGGACCGATCAGCGCGGCGTCGAGGCCACCAATTTCATCGTAAGGCTCAATGCCGTCGCAGGCGAGACCCGTGCCGACGGCATAGCCCAGCAACATGCGGCGCAGGCCGAATCGCCAACTGTTTTGCTCCAGCTCATTGGGCAGGCCGAGGCCGGCACGTTGCTCGGCATTGAGACCCCAGCGGATCCCGGCACCCTCGATCCAGCGATGCAATGTGGGCAGGTCGCGCTCCTTGATGGCGAAGCGTTCGCGCAGCGCGGGAACGTCCAGCAGGTCAAGGATTTCGCTGACCGGAAAGCGGCTGTCGGGTAGCTTCAGCAGGTGCTCGACGGCGATCAGCAGCGGATCGCGGCCACGTTGGCCCTGGTCAGTGAGGGTAAAGGGAATGAAGCGTGGATCAGTTCGCTCCAACTGGCCGAATACGGCACGGATGTGCGGCGCGTAGCTGTCGACGTCGGGAACCATGACGATGATGTCACGCGGGCGCAGCGCAGGGTCCGCGCTGAAGCGTTGGAGCAGTTGGTCGTGGAGGATTTCGACCTCACGCTGGGCGCTGTGGGCGACATGAAAGCGTATTGAAGTATCACGCTGCAGGTCGACAGCGGGCCATAGCTCACGGGTTTCGTTGAGTGGGCGCAGTTCGAGGATGTCGTCCTGGAGCTGATTGAGCAAGGTACTGGGTTCGCTCTCGCTGAACAGGTCGATGCGGCCGTCACGGAAGGCCGCGCGGTAGCTATTGGGGTCGTCGTAACTGTCCAGCAGGCTGATGTAGTCACGCCCTTGTTTGCCCCAGGCTGCCAGCAGCGGATGGGCGTGCTGGTGAAGGGTCTGCGGATCGATGGTGACGGGCATGCCGGCTTTACGCGCCTGGCGCTTGTATTCGTTACGTAGCAGGTCTTTGTCGGCAACGATGTCGGACCAATGGTGGCGACATGGATTGTGCACGCACAACAACACTTGGCTGAACCGCGCCAGGCCGGCGAGGGCTTCAAGAGCCTGGGCGGGCAACGAGGAAATACCGAAGACAATCACTCGGGAGGGCAAGCCTGGTGGGGCTTTCTCAAGGGTATTGATGCGCTCGATAAAGCGCTGGTGTACACCGGCACGGCTTTGGGCCATGCCCTCCTCGCCTACATCCAGCAACAGCGCGCGCCATAACTCAGCTTGCCAGCAGTTGGCTGGGTCCAGGGGCTTGGTTTCACCGCGGCCGTTACGCAACTGATGGCGGCCGGCAGCCCAATCTTCCAGCCAGTCGGCACGATAGACCTGGTATTGGTCGAAGAGATCGGCCAGGCGCTCAGCGAGTTGGTAGCGTTTGCGCAGATCGGCGTCGTGAGTGAGGAAACGCTGCAGAGGTTCGAAGTACGGTTGATCGATCAACTCCGGGAGCAGGCGCATCAGGCGCCATGTCAGCGGGGCTTTATCGAGCAGGGATTTTGGCGGGATTTCGTCACGGCCCAGGACCATGCGATAGAGCTGCCACATGAAACTGCCGGGGAGTTGCACATCGATGGCAGCCGCGATTCCACAGCCGCCCATATCGTCCTCTTCCGGGTCTTCGGCCAAGGCCAACTTGAGCCACTGGGCAATGCCGTTGCTTTGGACCAGGGCGATTTCGTTTTCCAGGGGCGCAAGCGGATATCGACGCATCCAGCTGACAACCAGGCTGCGCAGTTCATCCAGGCGGTTGCCGTGAACCACCATGAATCCAGCGCTGAGGGACGTCGCATCCGGCATAACGGCTTCCTTGGGAAAAGCAAAATCGAGGGAGCGACTTTAGCATTGAAGGCGGTATTGGCGGTCTTGGGATGCAGGATATGGGGAGATTTTGGCTGTCGCGACAGTATCAGGCTCGGGACGCTACGGTTAACGCGCATCGCGTGTATCAAATAGAACAGCGGAGGATTAGCACTACGCGACGGCATCTGCGCATTTCCGACCGCCCAAAACAAAACCCCTGTCTGCGTTAGCAAACAGGGGTTCTGGAATTTAATCTTGACGATGACCTACTCT
>NZ_JBWKSN010000022.1:0-67171 GCF_059419825.1 Pseudomonas sp. GW821-FHT05D12
CCCCCCCCCCCCCCCCCCCCCCCCCCCCCCCCCCCCCCCCCCCCCCCCCCCCCCCCCCCCCCCCGCTCCCACATTGGGGATGTATTTCAAGTTGGAACCGGGTTGTGCAATCCGCTCAAAGGTTGGCGCGTCCACATCCCCACACCAGGCGATGCGCTGCCGGCAGTTACTTGCATTCCTGCGCGGCAAGCTCCAAACGCGATGGCGTGATCGTCGACGCCAGCGGCTTGCGCTCGTACAAGAACACTTTGCCGCCATCCTGCGACTTGTAGGCTTCCAGCACGTCATCGGCGGCGATCTTGCTGGTCAGTACCACTTTGGCGTGACGCGAGTTTTGCGTCACCGTCGAGGTGATCCCGTGTTTTTCAAGTTTCGGTACAACACACTGCACATAGGCTTCTGGGCCCTTGCTGGTTTGCAGGGTCAGGGTGGGTGCATTCGGAGCGGAAACACAACCGGCCAGTAACAGGGAAGCAAAGGCCAGGGCCGGGACGAAAAAAGAGCGCATGAAAAATTCCTGAAAATAACTAAAAAAGGTCACATCAACTGGCACGAATCAACGCTTTGAGCGATGCATCGAACTGCTTCAAGGCATCAAGCTGTACATCGCGCTGCTGTTCGATCTGCGCAGCAATCTCCGGTGCGGCCTTGTCGTGCACCCACACCGATGGCAGCTGTTTGTGCACCGAGCCTTCGGCCTTGGCGATGTATTGCAGGTTCGTGTCATAGAACCGCGCAATAAAACGCGCCTCGACCTGGTCGTTACGCTGGGTCAGCAGTTGGTTATGGGTGTCGAGCATCACCACCACATCGGGGTGAGCCTGCATCAGGGCATCCAGGTTGTCGTACACGGTGACCGACAGGAAGGTGCCTTGCAGCGAGCTCATCAACCAATCGATGGCCAGTTCCGGGTCGGAACTGTTGACGAACGCCTCGCGGATACGCCCGTCGAGGGCATCCTTGGCGCCATTCAAGGCCATGTCGTGGTAGCGTTCAAGGTAGCTGAGATTGTCGCGGGTGTTGTCGCTCAGCAATACACCCACCGATTGCGCACGCTGCAGGGAGTCTACGCTACCGACGATAGGTAGCAAATGGCCTGTGGGCAGTTCATCGGCGATTGCCGCCGTGTTCATGACGACAGTGCCCAGCATCAGGGCCATCAAAGCCAGTTGGATAAATGTCCTCATCGCGCATTTCCTTGAGCAGCGTCTTGATGAGGCGATTTTCCGCCTTTCCTGTAAAAACAGAACTTGCGATGCTTGATGGTGACTATTATCTGAACCGATAGTGCGCACATAAAACTTATAAGGACCACGCCATGAAGCCCCACCAGAAAACCTTCGACCGCATCCGCGAGGCCGTACTGCCGGAGTTTCGCGAGCGGGTCGCCGATTACCTGGTCGACTATGAAACCGTGCTGCAGAACGACACCGCCGATGCCGAGCAGGTGAACGCCAGCGCCCAGCAACTGCGCGGCTATCTGCGCGGATTGAACACTACACGGGTACTGGGCATGGCGGATTGGGAAGACCTCGACCGCCGCGTGGAGCAGGCCTGGCTACGGGTGGTGGAAGCCGAATAAACGGCTCGGCGTATCGACCAGCAACGCCTGCTCGACCTGCGCCGAACAGCCCAAGGCCTGGCGCTGCTCAACCACACTGGCATAGCCCGTGGACGCTTCATGTTGGGTGTGCGGCCAGTCACTGCCCCACACTAGCCGATGCCGACCGAAACTTTGCAGCAGCAGCGGCATGGCCTCGCGCGCAAACGCCAGGTTCTGCGCGGGCGTGCCGGCCAGGCGGTAGATACCCGAGACTTTCAGCCACAGGTGGCCGCTGAGTCCCAGTTCCAGCAACTCGGCAAACCCGCGTTGCTCAACCCCTTGCCGGGCATCGGGCCGGCCAAAGTGATCAATCACCAGCTTGACCCCGAACGGAATCAAGTGCCGAACCAGTTGCGGCAAGTCATCCACCTCGCGGTGCAATTCCACGTGCCAGCCGAGTTCGGCGATCAGCGCGAAAAACCCTTTCCAGCCCGGCCCGGCAAAATCCGGCAGCGCACGCCCCACCAGGTTCAAGCGCACCCCCACGACGCCCAGGCGGGCCATGGCCTGCAAGGTATCGCGACCGACGTCCGGGTCTACGACGACCACCCCACGCAACTGACCGGGCGCCTGCTGCAGGGCCGCGAGCAGGTATTGATTGTCGGTGCCGAGGAAGCTCGGTTGTACCAGCACGCCATGGCTGAGGCCATTGGCGTGCAGGTGGCTGAGGTAATCCCCCAGCGTGGCGTCGTACCCAGGGGTATAGCGCCGCTCACCGGCCAGGGTCAGCGCCTGGCTGAACACATGGGCGTGGGCATCGATGCCGGTGATGGGCGTGGAGCAGTTATCGAGCATGGTGGTCGTCTTTCATCCGTAAATAGGTCTCAGGCCTGCGCGCGCTGGCCGCTGGGGATGCTGTCGACCGGCGCCGCTTCCAACACGCGGCCACGGGTTTCCGGCAGGCACAGGGCGGCAATCACGGCGACCCCGTAGGCAATCCCGGCATCAATGCCGATGGCCGAGCCCAGCGACATCGAGTCGCTCATATGCCCCACCAGGAACGGGAACACCGCCGACAGCACGCGCCCGAAGTTGTAGCAAAAACCCACGCCGGCACCGCGCACATCCGCCGGGTACAGTTCGTTGAACAACGCCCCCAGGCTGGCCGGAATGCCGGCGGCGAAGAAGCCCAGCGGGAAGCCGAGGAACAGCATCTGCGTATTGGTCAGTGGCAGGAACACATAGGCCTGCACGGTGACCACGCAGCACAGCGCGAACAGCACGATGTTCTTGCGCCGGCCAATGCGGTCGATCAGCAAACCACTGACCACGCAGCCACACCAGAACGCAAAAATGATCACCGCCAGGTAGCCACCCGAGTTGAGCACCGACAGGTTGCGCTCGGTCTTGAGGAAGGTCGGCAGCCAGGTCATCACCGCGTGGTAACCGCCATGGGCGCCCAGGCCCAGCAGGCCGCCAAACAGCGTGACGCGGATCAGCTCGGGCCGAAAAATCCCGGCCAGCGACTTGAAGAAGCTCTGCGGGATGACCTGCTCTTTTTGCAGGCGCTGGAAGCTGTCGGGCTCTTCCACATTGCGGCGCACCCAGATGATCAGGAACGACGGCAGCAGGCCCACCACGAACATCACACGCCAGGCCATGTCCTGCGGCACAAACGAATAGATCAGCGCGAACACCCCGACCGCCACGCCCCAGCCCACGGCCCAGGCGCTTTGCACGGTGCCCATGACCTTGCCGCGATACTTGGGGTTGATGGTCTCGGCCATCAACACCGCGCCCGCCGCCCACTCACCGCCGATGCCGAAACCCTGCAGGGCCTTGACGATCAGCAACTGGTGGAAGCCGGTGACAAACGCCGAGATAAACGTGAAGAACGAGAACCACAGGATCATCCACTGCAGGGTGCGCACCCGGCCGTAGCGGTCGGACAAGGTGCCGCCGACCCAGCCACCGATGGCCGAGGTAACCAGCGTGACCCCGCTGATCAGCCCGGCATCGCCCTTGCTCAAGGCGAACGCGGCGATCAGGGCCGGGATCGCCAGGCCGAACATCTGCACTTCCAATGCATCGAGGGACCATCCGCCGAAGCAGGCCCAGAACGTTTTGCGCTCCCGAGGAGTGACTTGGCGATACCAACTGAACATGATTTTTATCCTTATAGGTCAAACGCGAGGCAGCCGAGCACGAACCGCGCCGTTGCAAGGCCAGTGTTGGCAAACACGTGAAACTACGGGTGGTGCGTCAGCGGATATCCACGCGGTATCGGAAGTGCTCGGCGTGCCCGCGCGAGCGTCGCCACTCCAGCGGCTGCCCGGCGTAATCGCGAGCCAGGCGCTCGATCACCACCACCGGGCTGTTGACCGGCACCTGCAGCAGCCGCGCGTACACTTCGTTGACCGACTCGGCGGTAAGGGTCTCCTCGGCCGAGGCCACCACTTGTCCGCAGACGCTTTCATACACCGGGTAGAGCAACGGGCCCTGCGCGGACAAGTCGATGTCGAGCAACGCCTGGAAGCGCTTGCGCGGCAGCCAGATCTCTTCCGCCAGCAATGGCTGCACGTCCAGCAGACGGGTACGCACGATACGAATCACCTGGGCTTCGGCTTTCAGGCCGAGGGCCTCGCTGACCGCCGACGGTGCTGTCACGGATTCCACCGTGAGGATGCGGCTCTCGGGCACCTGGCGTTCGCCCGAGGGGCCTTGGAAACGGAAGAAGCGAAACAGCGACGACTGGAATTGCGGGCGGCGGACGAACGTGCCACGGCCCTGCTGGCGCTCAAGGATGCCCTCGCTCACCAGCGCATCCACCGCCTTGCGCACGGTGCCCGTGGAGATCTCGTATTCGGCGGACAGCACCGCTTCGGTGGGAATCGCTTCGCCAGGGCGCCAGCGATTGTTGGCGATCTGTTCGACCAGATGGTCGCGCAGGCGTTGGTAGAGCGGCAGACGGGCATCACTGGAGAGCGTATTCATGGGGCCACATTCACTTTTTTATTTAGTCATATATATGAATATGGCGAGAGTATTTGCCGCGCGGGTGACGCCTGTCAAGGGCGCCACCGCAGGCGGGGGATGAATGGTGGCTTAAAGCGGAGGGCGTGGCAGGTTGACCCATTCCTGCACAGACGGCCGCGCCCACTGGCGCTGCGCGTAATCAACCAGCCCGGCGGGCACGCTGTCGCCGTTGAGAATCAGGCGATTGAGCATCACCGCCAGGTCCACATCGACAATCGACCACGCGCCGAACAGGTACTCCGGGTTACCCGCCAGCAGCGCCTGCGCCGCACTGATCAACGTGCCTGCCGCGACCTCGGCCGCCGGCGACAGCGGCGGCATTGTCTGCCCGCAGAACACCACCAGCGTCGAACGCTCCTGGCGGATCGGCAGCAAGTCGCTGCGCAGCCACGCCTGCACCTGACGCGCCCGTGCCCGCTGCCTTGGCTCGACCGGGTACACCGGCGTGTCCGGGTAAAGGTGCTCCAGGTACTCGGTGATCGCTGACGACTCCGACAGCGCAAAATCGCCGTGCACCAGCGTGGGCACGCGCTGGGTCAGGGACAGTTGGGCGAAATCGGCCGTGCGATTTTGCGCGGCGTCCAGGTCCAGGGTCACCACATCGAAGCCCAGGCCCTTTTCGCGCAGGGCGACGAACACCGACATCGCGTAGGGGCTGGTGTAGAGCGAATCAACATAGAGGCGCAACGGGGGCTGGTGCATGGCAGGGTCTCCTTGGGTGAAACCCCACGCTACGAGATGTCCGCCGAGAAAGACAATGCACTGTTTTTATGGGGGCATTCCTCGCGGGAATAGCCGCTCAGCCGGCGAACCCGCCCTCCTCCAGAAAGCTGCGCTCGTCGGGTGTGGTGACCCTGGCCAACACGTCGTTGCGGTGCGGAAACCGCCCGAAGCGCTCGATGATGCGTGCATGCTCTTTTGCCCAGCGGTAGGTGTTGGCGTCCAACGCCGCGTTGAGCGCCACAGAGCGTTGCTGGTCAGCCGCATCCTCCGAGTGCTCAAACGGCAGGTAGCAGAACGCACGCAACGTGAGGTCCACCTGCTGATCGAGGCCGGCATCGACCATGCGCCGGGCATACAGGCGCGCCAGCGGGTCGGTAGCGAACATATGCGCAGTACCGCGAAACGCATTGCGTGGATATTGGTCAAGCAGGATCAACAGCGCCAGCGCGCCGTCAGCCGTGTCCAGCCAGCCTTCCAGTTCACGCCGGGCCGCTTGCAGGTGGGTGGCGTGGAAGGTGTCGCGAAAGCTTGCGTCAAACCCGTCGTCCTTGGCGAACCAGCGCTTGGGGCCGGCGTGCTGCCAGAAATCGATGACGGACTGCGGCGTGTGTTCGGTCGTACTCACGATGGCTATCTCCTGTAGGCGCCGGTTGGCCGGCACCTACAGTGGACCGTAGTGGGCGCTTAGAAGTCCACCGTGGCCGACAGCTTGATCGTGCGCGGCTCGCCCTGGGTCAGGTAGTTGTTGGCCGTCGATGCGGAAGCCCAGTACGCCTTGTTCGCCACGTTCTCGACGTTGGCGCGCAGGGTGATGTACTTGTCGTCAGCCTTGAAGCCATAGCGGGCGCCGAGGTCGACGCGGGTCCAGGCCGGGATGTTCAGGGTGTTGGTGGCGTTGACGTATTCCCCGCCGGTGCGCAGCAGCCGTGCGTTGACGGCGGCGCCCTGGAGGCCCGGGATGTCCCAGTCGGCACCCAGGTTGAACTGGAAGCGCGGCACGCCGGCGGCGCGGTTGCCATCGGTGGCGCCGTTGGAGGTGTTCTGCAATTCGGTGTGCATCCACGTGGCGCCCGCCAGCAGGCGCAGGCCGTCGATGGGCTCGCCGAACACGTTCAACTCGACGCCTTTGTTGATTTGCTCGCCGTCGACATTGAACGTGCGGGTGCCGTTGGGGAACTGCGGCGTCACACTGTTGGGGTTGTTGTTGGTCGCGCTGTTGGGCTGTTCGATGCGGTAGACGCCGAGGGTCGCACCGTAGTTGTCCCAATCGAGCTTGACCCCGGCCTCGGTCTGTTTGCTGCGACTCGGCGGGAACACGTCGCCGCTGTTGGTGATGTCGACCGCCGTCGGCACCGTGGGCCCCTGGGCCAGCCCTTCGATCCGGTTGGCATACAACGACACGTGCTCCCACGGCTTGACGACCAGCCCATACACCGGCGTGGTGATGGACTCGCCATAGTTCGCCGTGCGCGCGCCGCTGGTGGTGTTCCAGCCATCCACTTCGATGGTCTGGCGACGCACGCCGACGGTCAACAGCACGCGGTCGTCGATAAAGCCGAGCGTGTCCGAAACCGCGGCGCTCTTGATACGGTTCTTGCCGACGACACGCGGGTCGTGAATGTCGCTGCCGAAGTAAGTGACGGTCGGGCGAGGCACCTGGGTCGGGTTGTACAGATTGCCCGGCCGACGGTTGGCCTGCAGGATCGCCTCGAACGCCGAACGCTGCTCACCCCAGATGCCAGACAACCCGAGATTGACCTGATGGGTCACCGGCCCTGTGTTGAAATGCCCGTTGAGGCCGGCCATGGCGCTCTTGTTGTCTTCATCATGGGGCGAGTACAGGAAGCCGACGCGGCCGCTGCCGTCGTTGCCCACGTACAACGATGAATACTGGCCATTCTCGCGCGTGTGCTTGGCACCGCCGCCGACATAGGCGGTCCAGTTTTCAGTCAGGTCGTACTCGGCATTGAACATGCCGTAGGTATCTTCCAGCTCCGACCAGCTCCAATCCTGCGCATAGTTGTCCTTGGCCGAAGGCGCCTTCGGCACTTTGGTGCCATTGGGGTACACCACCGAGCGGCCATTGTTGATGCGTTCTTTCTGGTAGCCGAAGTCGGTGGACAGGCGCAGGCGATCACCCCGGTAATCCAGGGCCACGGCCACCAGCTGCGAGCTTTTGAATTCATCCTCGATGGCAGTATCGCCGCCATGCCGGGCCAGGTTGACCCGCGCGCCGAAGCGGTTGTCTTCACCAAAGCGCTGGCCCACGTCGAGGTGGCCGCCGGCCTGGCCATCGGTGGTGGTGTCGAGGGTGACGCTGCGCGTGGCGATGTCTTCGGCGCGCTTGGGCACCAGGTTGACGCTGCCGCCAATGCCGCTGCCAGCCGGCGACACGCCGTTGACGAAGGCGTTGGGGCCCTTGAACAGCTCGACGCGCTCCAGCGCCTCGGTGGTGATGATCTGCCGCGGCAGCACGCCGTACAGGCCATTGAAGGCAATGTCATCGGTGTTCAACGGCAAGCCACGGATGGTGAACACCTGGGAGAAGTTGCCGAACCCGGAAGACTGGCGCACCGACGCATCATTGAGCAGCACATCGCCCACGGTGCGCGCCTGCTGGTCGGCGATAGTCTTGGCGGTGTAGCTGACCACGCTGAACGGCACATCGTTGATCGAACGATTGCCCAACACGCCCAATCGCGCCGAACGCGCGACCTGGCCACCGCCGTAGGTGTCCGCCTGTGCCCCGCCCTCGCCGCTGATGGTGGTAGCGCCCAGCTCCACCGCATCGCCGTTGGCCTGGGGCACCACGGTGTAGCCATTCGCGCCGGTGCTCTGCAGGGTATAGCCGCTGCCCTGCAGCAACTGCATAAAGCCCGCCTGCGCGGTGTAACTGCCTTGCAGGCCTGCGCTGTGCTGGTCATTGAGCAGCTTGGAGTCGAACGACAACGGCACGCCGGACAATGCCGCAAACTGCGCCAGCACATTACCCAACGGCCCGGCGCCGAGGTTGTAGCTGCGCGCCGCGCTGCTTGCCGGCTCGGCGGCCACGGCGCTGTGCAGCGGTGCGATGGCCGCGAGCGCGACGGCCAGGCTCAAGGCCTGCAAGGGGCGGATGGGGTGCGATGTGAAGGTCATGGGCATTCCTGTCGGCGCGGTGCAAAGTTGAGGGTTCTCCCCTACACCGCACGACAACGAAAAAGGTATCAGCGAACAGGCAAAAAAGTTTCAGCGTGGCTCAACAGTGACCCAGTAACCGGTCAGGCTGCTGACCTTGACCGGCAACGTGTCCTGCAACAGGCGCAGGCTGGCATCGGTGTCGCGCAGCGGGAACGCGCCGGACACGCTCAACCCGGCCACACTGGCGTGACAGCGCAACACGCCCTGCCGGTAACGGCCCAGCTCCTCGAGCAAATCCGCCAGGCGCATCTGCTGGGCCAGCAACATGCCGTTTTCCCAGGTCACTGCGCCCACCTCCAGCGGCGCCACCGCTGCCACGCTGTCACTGCCGAACGCGCTCTGTTCGCCGGCCTTGAGGATCAGCCCCCGGCTGGCATGCAGCGGCAGCATTTCCACTGCGCCGTCGATCACCGCCACGCGGCTGCTCTGCTCCCCGACCCGCACACTGAAATGCGTCCCCAGCGCCCGCGCGCTGCCGTGACGGGTCTGCACGCTGAACGGACGGTGCGTCGGCGCCGGGTCCTTGGCGGTGGTAATCAGCACTTCGCCTTGCAGCAATTCGATGCGCCGCACCTGATCGGTAAAGACGATATTCAGCGAGCTGGCGGTGTTGATCAGCAGGCGCGTGCCATCCGGTAACGTGAGGTTGCGCTGCTCGCCGATGGCGGTGTGCTGGTCGGCGGTCCAGGCCTGCCAGGGCTTGTGCTGCCAGGCCAGCCAGCTCGCCGGCCCCGCCAGCAGCAACAGCCCGAGGGCCTGGCGCCGACCCAGGGCTTTCTTGCGGCCGATGCGCTTGAGGGTGTCGCCGGCAATCGCGCCGGGCACGCTGTTGAAATCGCCGAGGATCGCTTCCGCCCGCTGCCAGGCCTGGGCGTGCTGCGCGCTGCGGCACTGCCATTGGGCGATGGCGCGGCGATCCTCGTCGGTGGCGCTGCCGGACTGCAACTGCACCATCCAGTCAGCGGCCTCGCCGAGGATCAGCGGGTCGATCGACGGGCTCATGCCACGCTCAGGCAGGCGAGAAATGCATCGCGCATATAGCGTTTGACCGACACCAGCGACACCTGCAGGTGCTCGGCGATCTGCGCGTAGGTCAAGCCGTCGATCTGCGACATCAGGAAGGCCTGGCGGGTGTTGTCGGGCAGGTCGCGCAGCATGGCCTCGATGCGGTACAGCGCTTCGAGGATCAGCCAGCGGGTTTCCGGCGACGGCACTTCCTGCTCGGGCAGGTGGGCAATGGTCTCAAGGTAGGCGCGCTCGACTTCCTGGCGGCGCCAACTGTCGATCATCAGGCCCTTGGCGATATGCGTGAGCAACGCACGCGGCTCACTGCCAAAACCGTTGCCGGGCTGGCGGGTGAGCAGGCGCATGAATGTATCGTGGGCCAGGTCGGCCGCGTCGCTGGCGTTGCCCAGCTTGCGGTCGAGCCAGCGGTACAACCATCCGTGGTGTTCGCAGTACAGGTCCTGGATAGGCAGATTAAGGGGGGACGACATGCGAGTCACCGGCGCGGGGCCAAGGAGTAATTAAGAATTGATCGCATTCTAATCTGCACAACGAAGCACGGCAACGCGCAAATTAATGTTATAGGATAACGCTCATCGCCCGCCTGCCCTGTGATGCCGCCCATGACCGACGCTGTTCCCCAACGCCCACGCCTGCTGGCCATCGACGCCCTGCGCGGCCTGGTCATCCTGTTCATGCTGCTCGACCACGTGCGCGAAACCTTCCTGCTGCACCGCCAGGTCAGCGACCCGATGAACATCGACAGCACCGAACCCGCGTTGTTTGTGAGCCGCACCCTCGCCCACCTGTGTGCACCGGTGTTTGTGCTGCTCACGGGTTTATCCGCGTGGCTGTACGGCCAGAAGTACCAGGGCCGGCGCGATGTGTCGGCGTTCCTGTTCAAGCGCGGGCTGTTCCTGGTGGTGCTGGAGTTCACCCTGGTCAACTTCGCGTGGACCTTCCAACTGCCGCCCAGCGTGATCTATATGCAAGTGATCTGGGCCATCGGCGTGAGCATGCTCGCCCTCGCCGCACTGGTGTGGCTGCCGCGTCCGTTGCTGATCGCGGTCGCCCTGGTGATCATCGCCGGGCACAACCTGCTCGATGGCCTGCACTTCACGCCGGGGTCGGCGCTGCAAAACGCCTGGGCGATTCTGCATGAGCGCGGTTGGATCGAGATTGGCGACGCGTTGCGCCTGCGGATCACGTATCCGGTGCTGCCGTGGATCGGCGTGATTGCCCTCGGCTACGGCCTCGGCCCATGGTTCGCGAATGCCCTGCAGCCGGCGCTGCGCCAGCGCTACCTGTTGCTGAGCGGTGCGGCGGCGTTGGTGGGATTCGTAGCGGCGCGCGCCGCCAATGGCTATGGCGAGAAACCCTGGCAGGCCTATGACGACGGCGTGCGGACGCTGATGAGCTTTTTCAACGTCACCAAGTACCCGCCTTCGCTATTGTTTCTGGCGCTGACCCTGGGGCTCGGGTTGCTGCTGTTACTGGCGTTTGAACGTGCCGGACAAAAACGCTGGATCGGCGTGCTCGCCACCTTCGGCGCGGCGCCGATGTTCTTCTACTTGCTGCATCTTTATGTGCTGAAAATGCTCTATGTCATCGGTGTGGCGCTGTTCGGGCTCAACCAGGGCAGCTATTTTGGCGCCGACAGCATCGGCGCCATCTGGCTGGTCGCGTTAGTGCTGCCTGTGGCGTTGTACGTGCCAGTGCGTTGGTTCGCCAGACTGAAAGCCCGGCGGCGGGATTTGGCTTGGCTCAAGTACCTTTGACTCAACACGGCCGAGTGTAGGAGCTGGCCGGACTCCAATACATCTGACCCAACACGAACTAATGTGGGAGCTGGCTTGCCTGCGAAGGCGGTGTGTCAGCACCAGATGTATTCACTGACCCACCGCTTTAGCAGGCAAGCCAGCTCCCACATTTTTGACCGCATTCAGCCAGCCAGATGTGTGGTGGACGCACACAAGCCAAGGCGCCCGACCTCGCCGGACTCAAATACCTCTGACCCAACACAGCTCCCACATTTTTGACCGCGTTCAGCCAGCCAGATGTGTGGTGGACGCACACAAGCCAAGCCCCCCCGACCCGGCCGGACTCAAATACCTCTGACTCAACATAGCCTAATGTGGGAGCTGGCTTGCCTGCGAAGGCGGTAGCGCAGTACCAGATGTATTCTCACGTTGAAACCAAATGCACATAGAACGCGTGAAACATGAAATACGCGCACACCGCCAGCGCCACGCCCATGCTCCGGTTGAACAGCGTGAAGGCCGACGCCCCATTGATGCGCCGCCCCAGCACCGCGCCCAGCAGCGCATACACCCACGGCGCACCAAACGCCCCGAACGCCAGTAATGCCGAGACCCCGGCGATGGATGCCCCGGTAATGTGCGCCGCCGGCAACATCACACTGGTGATCGGCAACACTGCCATGATGCCCTTCGGGTTGAGCAACTGGATCACCAGGCCATTCCAGAACGTGAGGGTCCTGGTCGCAGGGCTTGCAGACTCTTCAACTTCGGTGCGCGCGTTGAACACCTGATAGGCGAGGTACAACGTGTACACCCCGCCAATCAACGAGATGTACGGCAGCACCGCCGGGGAGATAAGCGCTTCGCCGGTGTAGCCAAACAGCACGAACAACAACAGCATCGCGCAACCAACGCCGATGAAAAACCCGGTGGAGCGCCGGAACTGGCCGGTGAGCCCGGCATTCAGGCCCATGAAATTCACCGGACCTGGGCTGTACATGACACTGAAGGCGTAGAGGAAAATATCCATGGGGAACCTGCAATAGAAGAAGTGAGGCGAGTCTACTGAGCCGCCCTGGCGTGCTTCTTGAACGTTTGTGGTCCCAAGTGCTGGCACGCTCTGTGGTATTACGCCTACCCTGTAATAACGCCCAGTCGACGAAAGCCCCCCATGATCAAAGCCAGTCTGCGTAGTCACCTGACCCTGTGGTTTGCCGGTTTGTCGTTACTCACGTTATTGAGCGTGGGGGTCTATGTCGGCCATATCGCCACCGAACAGATGAAACAGGCCAGCGGCAACGCCCTGTTGAGCACGGCCCGCTCGACGGCGGCGTTGCTGGCGGTGCAATTGCGTGAACGCCAGTTGGAAGTTTCGCTGCTGAGCAAGGCGCCGATCATGCGCAAGGGCGACCTGGACGCGCCGGACATCCTGACCTTGATGGAGCTGCGCACCCAGTCGCGCGCCGAATACGCGTGGATGGGCGTGGCCGACGCCAACGGGCAAGTGCGCCAGGCGGTCAACGGGTTGCTGGTCAATCAGTCGGTGCAGCAGCGCCCGTGGTTCCAGGCCGGCCTGCGCGGCGAGTACACCGGTGATCCTCACGAGGCGGTGCTGCTGGCCAAGCTGTTGCCGGGTTCGGCGAGTGGCGAGCCGTTGCGCTTCATCGACTTTGCCGCGCCGATTCGCAACGCACAAGGCGAAACCATCGGCGTGCTGGGCGCTCATGCGCACTGGCGCTGGGTGACGCAGATCGTCGATTCGGCCGTGATGCAAAAAGATGCGATCCCACAGATCGAGGCGCTGATCGTCGACTTCGATGGCAAGGTGCTCTACCCGGAGTTGCTGGCCGGCGAGCAAATGCCGCCAGACCAGTTGCGCAGTGCGTCCGGCTGGTCGACCGGTAATGGCTACGTCACCGCCTCCATCGCCGTGCCGAGCCCGTCCAACGCGAAAATGACCTGGTACATCATGGTGCGCCAACCGCTGGATGTAGCGCTGGAGCCGGCGCGCACCCTGCTCTACAAATTGCTGGTGCTGGGCTTGCTGGCTGCGGTCGTGTTTGTGCTTGCCGCCTACTTCCTGGCCTCCTCCCTCAGCCGCCCGATCGAGCGCCTGGCCAAATCGGCCAAACAGGTGCAGAACCACCAGCCCGGCGCAGTCTTCCCTCAGGACCACCCCGTGCTGGAAATCGCCCAACTGGGTCGCTCCCTCACCGGCATGACGCAATCATTGCTCTCCAAGGAACGCGAACTGCAAGAGGCCAACGCCTCCCTGGAAGCCACCGTGGCCCAACGCACCGCCGACCTCACCCAGGCCAACGCCGACCTGCTCAAACTGGCGACCCACGACGCCCTGACCGGCGTGTTCAACCGGCGTCGCTTCGATGAAAAACTGGCCGAGAACAGCCTGCTGTTCCAGCGCACCGGGCGTACCTTCGCGCTGCTGCTGATCGACGCCGACTACTTCAAGCGCGTCAACGACACCTACGGCCACGCCATCGGTGATGACGTGCTGTGCCAGCTCGCGGCGCTGATCGAAAACACCACCCGCGCCACCGACTTCGTCGCGCGCTACGGCGGTGAGGAGTTCGCCGTGCTACTGCCCGAAGTCGAGGAACCGGACAGCCCCGAAGTGGTCGCCGAAAAAATCCGCGCGGCCGTGGAAGCCGCCGTGTTCCCGACAGTCGGCCATGTGACGGTGAGCATCGGCGTCGGTGTGGCCGAACCCTCGGACCGCGATTCCCTGGCGTTGCTCAAACGCGCGGACATGCGCTTGTACGAGGCCAAGGGTTCAGGCAGAAACCGCGTGGCCTGAGCCCCGTTCTGGACCGTGGCGAGGGAGCCTGCTACCGCTGAGGTGCGCAGCGCGCCCGCCCCCGCCATGGAAAGCCCGATGCTTCAATCAATCAACCCATTCGCATCATAAAACGGGTACGGCCCCGGGTACTCCCCGAACACGCCGTTGTGGCTGATCAACCCCTGCTGTGCATCCCAGCGATGCAGCAAGTACCCCGCCGGCTCCAGGTTGAAATGCGCCGGCGCGGTATCTTGCAAGTCCAGCACGATCTGGTGCGAAGTGCCGGGACACACGCAACTCATGCTGCCGCCGAAACGCCGCTGCATCGGCCGGTGCAGGTGCCCACACAATAGGCGCTCCACTTGCGGATGGCGGGCCACGACTGCTTCCAAAGCCGCCGCGTTGATGAAGGGCTCACGGTCCATATGCCCGATGCCGCTGATAAACGGCGGGTGATGCAGGATCAGCAGCGTGGGCGCGTCGGGGCGCAGTGCCAGCTGCTTGTCGAGCCACTGCAATTGGCTGTCCAGCAACTGCCCGCCGTGGCCGCCCGGAATGGTCGAGTCGAGGCCGATCAGGCGCAGTGGATGCGCGTCTACCACCCAGTCCAGCGGCCCCTCGGCCGAGGCCGGCAAATAGGCGTGATCACCGAACGCATCGAGCATCGGCCCGCGCGCGTCGTGGTTGCCGGGCACCAGGTAGACCGGCATGTGCAGGCGCGCCAGTTCAGGGTGCAGCACCGCGTATTCATCGGCGCGGCCGAAGTCCACCAGGTCACCGCTGACCACCACGATATCGGGCCGTGGGTGGCTGGCGTTCAGATGATCGACGGCGCGGCGCAGCGCACCGAGGGTATCGACCACGCCATAGGTGAGGCGCTGGCCGGCTTTAAGGTGCAGATCGCTGATCTGCGCAACAACAAAGGCACGATTGGACATAAGTTCTCAGGCGTTCAAGGTGAACAACATGTGCGGTGTGATCGCCAGGGCAATCGGCGCGCCCACGGCGTAGAGCTGGTTGTCGCTGCTGTCGACCAGCAACGGTTGCGGACCGCCCACATCCACCAGCAGGCGACTTTGCGCGCCCTGGAAAAACTGCGCCAGCAGATGGCCGTGCAGGTGCCCCTCGCCTTCCATCACGCGCAGGTGTTCAGGGCGGCAGTACACCGTGCCGGGCAGGTTGGCCGCCTGCCACGGCAGTTCGCCGCCGCAGACTTTCAGGCCCAGGGGCGAGGCTTCGAGCACCGAGAACGCATTCAGGTTGCCGACGAATCCGGCGACGAACGCGTTGGCCGGTTTCTGGTAGATATCCCGCGGGCTGCCCAACTGCGCCACGCGGCCGTGTTCCATCACCAGGATGCGATCACCCAGCGCCATGGCTTCACCCTGGTCGTGGGTGACGAACACCGAGGTGATCCCCAGGCCCCGCAGCAGTTGATCCAACTCGCTGCGCAGGCGCTCACGCAGTTGCGCATCGAGAGCCGCCAGCGGCTCATCGAGCAACAGCACTTTCGGGCGCGGTGCCAATGCACGGGCCAGGGCCACGCGCTGGCGCTGGCCGCCGGACAACTCGTGAATGCTGCGCTTGCCGTGGTGCTGCAAGCCCACCAGTTCCAGCAACTCGTCGCAGCGCTTGTTGCGTTCGGACGCCGACACGCCGCGAATCTTCAGGCCGTAGACGATGTTGCCGGCCACATCCAGGTTGGGGAACAGCGCGTAATTCTGGAAGACCATGCCCACGTCGCGACGCTCGATGGGCAGGCGGGTCACGTCCTGGTCGCCGAACAATACCTGGCCGACATCCGGACGTTCGAGGCCGGCAATCAGGCGCAACGTGGTGGTCTTGCCGCAACCGGACGGGCCGAGAATCGCCAGGGTTTCGCCGCCTTCGACGGTCAGGTTCAAGTCATGCACGGCCACGGTGCCGTCGGCGAACGCCTTGCGACAGCCTTGCAGGCGAATAGTGATAGCAGTCATCGACGTTCTCCACGGGACAAACGCGCGCTGATGGCCTGCAGCGCAATCAACAGCGGCACGATCATCAGCAAAAAGATAAGGGTGTAGGCGCTGGCGATTTCCAGGCGCGCCGAGGCGTAGCTGTCGGCCAGGCCCACCGGCAGGGTCTTGGTCATCGGTGTGTGGAGCATCCAGGTCAGGTTGAATTCACCCAGGGACAAGGTCACCACCATCAGCACACCGGCGAGGATTCCCGCGCGGCAGTTGGGCACCACCACGCTGAAAAAGCGCTTGATCGGCCCGGCGCCCAAGCTCGCCGCCGCCTCTTCCAGCACCGGCAAGTGCTGGCGCTGCATCACCGCCATCACCGGGCGCACCAGGAACGGCAAGGTGAACAGCACATGCCCGACGAGGATGAACAACCAGCTGCTGCGGAAGGTGCCGAACTGGCCGTAGGTCAGCAGCAAGGCCAGCGCACTGGCCAACCCCGGCATCGCCACCGGCAGCACCATCAACTCTTCGAAGGCGCGGCTGAAGCGGTTGTTCATGCGCACCAGGGCATAGGCCGCCGGCACGCCGATCACGCAGACGCACACCGCGCACGCCAGCGCCAGTTGCAACGACAGCCACACCGTCGGCGAATAGGCCTGCCAGACCTGGATCAACCAGTCGAAGGTCAAGCCACTGGACAGCCCCACAAAGAAATTGCGCGTGAGCCCGGCGAGCAATGACATCAGCACCGGCACCAACATGAAGGCGCACACCAGCAAGGTGAACAGCAGTTGAATCACAAACAGCGATGAGCGCTTCACAGGACCGTCCCCGCATTTTTCACCAGCCGGCGCGTGAGCAGCAAGACCGCCCAGGTCAGCGCACCCAGCACCACCGACAACGCGGCGGCGACGGCAAAGTTGGCGTAGTTGGTGAACACGTTGTAGATCGCCACCGGGGTCACGCTCAGGCGCGTGCCCAAGGTAAACGCGGTGCCGAAGGCGCCCATGGAGGTGGCGAAGCAGATCGCCCCGCACGAGGCCAAAGCCGGCGCCAGGCCGGGCACGATCACGTCGCAGACCACGCGCCAGTGCCCTGCCCCCAGCGAATGCGCGGCTTCTTCCAGGCTGCGGTCGAGGCTTTCGCACGCGGCCATCACCGTGAGGATCACCCGTGGAATCGAGAAGTACAGGTAGCCGACAAACAGCCCGGCCAGCGAGTAGGCAAAGATCCAGCGCTCACCCGCCAGTTGCAGGCCAAGGGAGGCCAGCAGGCCCTGGCGCCCCGCCAACAGAATCACCAGGAACCCCACCACCACTCCTGGAAACGCCAAGGGAAAGGTCAGCAGCGCGACCAGGGCCGAACGCCCGAAGAACTGCTGGCGCGCGAGGAACACCCCGCTGATGCCGCCGATCAACAGCGCGACCAGTGTCACTACGACCGCCAGCAGCAGCGTCTGCCCCAGGCTGCCCAGGTACTGCGCACTGCTGAGTACCTGCCAGTAACCGCTGCCGAGGCTGTCGCGGCTCTCGGCGCCGAGCAGCATCAGGTGGGCCAGCGGCAACAGCCAGAACGCGAGCAGTACCGCACAGGCCGGGGCCAACGCCCAAGCCGCGTGTTTTGCCGATGCTGCCACTTACTTGACCTCGTTCAGGTAACGGGCGGCGAAGGCTTCCTGCACGGCGGCCATTTTTTCGTAGTCGACCACGCCGGCGCGGGCGTAGTCGCTGTCGGGCAGGAATTGCGCGGCGACGTCGGCAGGCATTTTCAGCGGGCGCACCGGGCGCAGATAAGCCTTGGCCCACAGTGCCTGGCCGGCGTCGGACAGCACGAAGTCGAGGACTTTTTGCGCATTGGCGCGGTGCGGCGCGTTGGCCACCAGGCTCATCACGTAGGGCACGCTGATGCTGCCTTCCGTGGGGATCACGAAGGCCACGTTGGCGTTGTCTTTGTAGCGCGCGCGGTAGGCGTTGAAGTCGTAGTCCACCAGGATCGGCAACTCACCGGAGAGCACCCGCGCGTACGCGGTTTGCTTGGGCACGATGGGCGCGTTTTTCGCAAGCTTCTGGAAGTAGTCGATGGCCGGGGCGAAGTTGTCGAGGTCGCCGCCCAGGGCGCGGTTGATCGCTACCGCCGAGACGTAGCCGACAAACGCGCTGGACGGGTCCAGGTAACCGACCATGCCTTTGTATTCAGGCTTGAGCAGGTCGGCCCAGCTGTGCGGCACCGGCAAGCCACCGAGCGCGTCGACGTTGACCATGATGCCCAAGGTGCCGGAGTGGATCGCGAACCAGTGGCCGTCCGGGTCCTTGAGGCCGGCGGGAATCTGCTCCCAGCCCTTGGGTTTGTAGCCGTCGACCACGCCGGCCTTTTGCGCCTGCAGGCCGAAGGTCACGCCGTAATACACCACGTCCGCCACGGGGGCGGCCTTCTCGGCCACCAGTTGCGCCAGGGACTGGCCGGAGTTCTTGTTGTCCAGCGGCACCTGCACGCCGGTGTCGGCCGCGATGGCCTTGAGTTGGGTGCCCCAGTCGGCCCAGTCCGGTGGGCAATTGTAGCAAATTGCGGTGTCGGCGGCCTGGGCCAGGCCGGCCATACCGCAGAGCAGCACGGCTGCCAGGGTTTTACGCAATGCGCGCATCGAAGCTCTCCTCATGGGGTTGAGTGCTGTCGCCCGGCCGGATATGGCAAGGCAGGCAGTGGGATATCGGGTCGTTACCGGCGATCTGCGCCAGCAGTTGATCAATCACCGTGCTGGCGAGCAGTGCGATGGGCTGCACCACGCTGCACAGGGTCGGGTGCATCTGGGTGCCGAGGGCGATGCCGTCAAAGCCCACGACCGACAGTTGCTGCGGCACCTGCCAGGCATTGCGGCGCAGTTCGGCGATCAGGCTGATAGCCAGGAAATCGTTGGAACACACCAGCGCAGTCGGCGCCTGGGGCCCTTGCAGGCAGGCTTCGATAGCGGCGAATTCGGCCTGGGTGTGGGCCGGCATTTCGATCACCGGCCGGCTGGCCAGTCCGTATTCGCTCATCGCATCGCAGTAGCCCGCATAGCGCAGCCGGGCCCGGTCCGACTGCAACGCGGGCCCGGCGACCATGCTGATGCGCCGGTGACCGGCTTCCAGCAAGTAGCGGGTAGCCAGGGCCATGCCCGCGCGGTTGTCGACCGACACGGCGCTGTAGTTGGGGTTGCCCGGTTGGTGGTAGGCGAGCACGAACGGGGTTTTTTCGCTGTTCAGGCTGCTGAGGACGGTGTTGCTTTCGGCGTCGGTCACCGTCAGCACCAGGCCGTCGACGCGCTGGCGCAACAACTCTTCGACCACGCTGCTTTCGCGCTCGCTTTCGTAGTCCGTGGTGGCGAGCACCAGGCTGTAGCCGCGCAACCGCGCCGCACGCTCCATGGCCTGGAACTGCTCGGCGAACACCGGGTTGAGCAGGTTGGGCACCACCACGCCAATCAATTGGGTGGTTTGCAGCCGCAACTGACGGCCGAGCAGATTCGGGCGAAAGCCCAACTCGCGGGCGGCGGCAAACACTTGCTCGCGGGTGGTCGGGCGCACCTGGTCGGGAGAAGCAAAGGTGCGGGCGGCAGTGGCACGGGACACCCCGGCCAACCGCGCAACGTCTTTCAGGTCAGTCATCGTCACTCGCTTGAGATCGATCTCATTGGCGAGGACAGTAGCGAGGGAATATGGCAGTCACATGGTGGGCAGATGACGGTTTGATGTCACCGATAACCTGCAGGAGCCGCCTTGCCGGCTCCTACAGGGGGGGTGTGGAGCCATCCTTTGTCGAGTGCGATCGCCAGGAGGTCCTGGGCAGGCAGGTATCGGGAAATGGCCTGACAGGCGATGTCGAATTCTCCCGTCAATGCCTGACGAAACTCGGCCAGGCAGCCCGAAGCCTCCAGACAGTGCACTGTCCATGCGTCCATTCTCACCTCTCGTCGCTCCAAGCTGGTTCAATCACCATGACCGTTCATCATCCTCACGGGCTGTCATATTCGCAGGCCAGATTAAAGGCGGCGCAGCAAAATCCGCCCACTAACCTTTCGATCTGATCCAAGTGCGGGCACAATGCGTGTCCTTTTTTGGCAGGCACCGCCGCAGGCTCTCAAAAATGATCAAAACGCCGTACTACCTCATCGATAAACAGAAGCTTCTGGTCAACATGCAGAAGATCGCTTACGTGCGCGAACAGTCCGGCGCCAAGGCCCTGCTGGCGCTCAAGTGCTTTGCCACCTGGTCGGTGTTCGACCTGATGCAGCAATACATGGACGGCACCACCTCGTCGTCGCTGTATGAGCTCAAGCTCGGTCGCCAGAAGTTCGAAGGCGAGGCGCACGCCTACAGCGTGGCCTGGGCCGACGATGAAATCGAAGAGATGCTGGATAACTGCGACAAGATCATCTTCAACTCGATCAGCCAGCTGCAGCGTTTTGCCGAACGCAGTGAGGGCAAGACCCGTGGCCTGCGCGTCAACCCGCAGGTGAGCAGCTCCGACTACCTGCTGGCCGACCCGGCGCGCCCGTTCAGCCGCCTGGGCGAATGGGACCCGGAGAAGATCGAAGGCGTGATCGAGCAGATCTCAGGCTTCATGTTCCACAACAACTGCGAGAACGGCGACTTCAGCCTGTTCGACAAAATGCTCGGCACCATAGAAGAACGCTTCGGCGCGCTGCTGCACAAGGTCAAGTGGGTCAGCCTCGGCGGCGGCATCCACTTCACCGGTGAAGGCTATGCGCTGGACGCGTTCTGCGCGCGCCTGAAGGCGTTCTCCGAGAAGTACGGCGTGCAGGTCTACCTGGAACCCGGCGAAGCGGCGATCACCAACAGCGCCTCGCTGGAAGTGACCGTGCTCGACACCCTCTACAACGGCAAACACCTGGCCGTGGTCGACAGCTCCATCGAAGCGCACCTGCTGGACCTGCTGATCTATCGCCTCAACGCCAAGCTGGCACCGAGCGAGGGCGAACACACCTACATGGTGTGCGGCAAATCCTGCCTGGCCGGGGACATCTTCGGCGAGTACCAATTTGATCGTCCGCTGGCCATCGGCGATCGGCTGTCGTTCATCGACACCGCGGGCTACACCATGGTCAAGAAAAACTGGTTCAACGGCCTGAAAATGCCGTCCATCGTAGTGAAACAACTCGACGGTACAGTCGAAGTGGTTCGTGAATTTGGTTACGACGACTACCTGTCCAGCCTTTCGTAAGCTGGCGGATAAAGGAGAGATAAAGCAATTGAAAAAGAACGTTCTTATCATTGGTGCAGGAGGTGTCGCCAAGGTGGTGGCCCACAAGTGCGCGCAGCACAACGACGAACTCGGTCGTATTGCTATCGCGTCGCGCAACATCTCCAAATGCCAGGCCATCATCGACAGCGTCAAGGCCAAGGGTAGCCTCAAGGTACCCGCCGACATCCAGGCCTTCGCGCTGAACGCTTTGGACGTGGAAGCGACCAAGGCCCTGATCCGCGAGACACAATCGCAGATCGTCATCAACGTGGGTTCCGCGTTCCTCAACATGTCGGTCCTGCGTGCCTGCATCGACACGGGCGTCGCGTACCTCGACACCGCCATCCACGAAGAGCCGGGCAAGGTCTGCGAGACCCCGCCGTGGTACGGCAACTACGAATGGAACCACCTGGAAGAGTGCAAACAGAAGAACATCACCGCCATCCTTGGCGTGGGCTTCGACCCGGGTGTCGTCAACGCGTACGCCGCGCTGGCGCAGCAACAGCATTTCGACCGCATTGATTCGATCGACATTCTCGACGTCAATGCCGGCTCCCATGGCAAATACTTCGCCACCAATTTCGATCCGGAAATCAACTTCCGCGAATTCACCGGACAGGTGTGGAGCTGGCAGAACAGCCAGTGGACCAGCAACACCATGTTCGAAGTCAAGCGCACCGACGA
This sequence comes from Pseudomonas sp. GW821-FHT05D12, assembly GCF_059419825.1. Lineage (NCBI taxonomy): Bacteria > Pseudomonadati > Pseudomonadota > Gammaproteobacteria > Pseudomonadales > Pseudomonadaceae > Pseudomonas > Pseudomonas sp. GW821-FHT05D12. Next base: position 21,916 of record NZ_JBWKSN010000022.1, read on the forward strand.
CCTGCCAGTAGTCGGCTCGCAGAACCTCTATCTGACCGGCCACGATGAAGTGCACTCGCTGTCGAAAAACCTCGACGTGCCCAACGTGCGGTTCTGGATGAGCTTCGGCGAACACTACATCAACGTGTTCACCGTGCTGAAAAACCTCGGCCTGCTCTCCGAAAAGCCGGTCACCACTGCCGAAGGCCTGGAAGTCGTGCCGCTGAAACTGGTCAAGGCCGTGCTACCCGACCCGTCGTCGCTGGCGCCTGGCTACACCGGCAAGACCTGCATCGGCGACCTGGTCAAGGGCACCAGGAACGGCCAGCCGCACGAGGTGTTCATCTACAACGTGGCGGATCACGAAGAAGCCTTCGCCGAGACCGACAGCCAGGGCATCTCCTACACCGCAGGCGTGCCTCCGGTCGCTGCTGCGCTGCTGGTAGCCCGTGGTGAATGGGATGTACAACGCATGGCCAACGTCGAGGAACTGCCGGCTGAGCCGTTCCTCAAGGCGCTGGACGTGATGGGCCTGCCGACTCGAATCAAAGACGAGCACGGTGATCGGGCTTGGGATGCGATTGCCTGATAGGCGATGGCTGACCGAACAAAAAAATGCGCCCCAAGGGGCGCATTTTTTGTTGGGGCTCACATAACTATCAAAGAATAATGAAGATCAAAATGTGGGAGCGGGCTTGCTCGCGAATGCGGTGTGCCAGTCACTGCATCTGGCGACTGATACACCGCATTCGCGAGCAAGCCCCCACATTGAATTGGCCGTGTTCTTGAGAATGGGGCTATTCAAGATTGCGCGCCGAATTGCTCAACGCCCTGGAGCACTGCAACAACGCCGGCGCCAACTGCTTCTCCGCGTCCGCCCGACTCCAGCGACTGGTCGGCGCCACCACATGCACCGCCGCCACTGGCCGGCCATTCGCGCCCAGCACCGGTGCGCCGATGGTCATGTCGCCGAGGAACAGTTCCTGGGCATTGACCGCATAGCCCTGCTCACGCACCTGCTGCAACGATTCCAGGATCCTGTCGACCTCGGTCAATGTCTGGCTGGTGTGCGCAATGCGCTGGCTGTGCTCGATCAGCGCCAACGCTTCATCCGTAGGCAACGCGCTCAAATACGCGCGCCCCGACGCCGTGCAGTACATCGGCACCCGCGAGCCGATCGGCATGTGCACCGGCACAAAGCCCGCGCTGACGAACCGCGCGATATAGGTCATGTCGTAGCCCGCAGGCTCGGTCAGGCATGAGGTTTCGCCGGTCAGCCGCGTCAGTTCGGACAGGAATGGGTTGGCCACTTCGATCAGCGAATGCGCGTCCAGGTAACTGAAGCCCAACTCCAGCACGCGCGGGGTGAGTTGGTAATGCCGGGTGCGCGAGTGTTTCCGAAGGTAACCCAGGCTTTCGAGGGTAAACACCATGCGCTGGGCCGAGCTTTTGGTCATGCCAGCGGCCTCGGCCACCTCTGCAAGGCTCATGCTGCGGCGCTGGGCGCTGAATGCCTTGAGTACCGACAGGCCTTTTTCCAGGGATTGGTTGTGCAAACTGTTGCGTTCTTCGGACATGGCGGACTCGCGGTCAGGACGATCAGGCGTGGCGATATTTCTACCCTAAATCGCAAAAATAGACCACAAAATATCGCATATCGATACGCCAAGTTCATTTTGTTGAATTTACGTGGCGATATTCGATTTACTCCAATCGAAATGGCACAGAGCTTGCGGTTTCATCGGCAGCCGCTTGCGCTACTGACTTTCCGTTTTCCTTTTGGAGTAACCCGATGAACAGTCTTTCGCCCGTGTTTCGCCGCCTCGCCTTCGCCGTGTGCGCCACGCTCTGCGTCAGCGCCGCGCACGCAGAAAGTGCGTCCACGTACAAAGTCGGTGCAACGGCCAGTGGTTCGCCGTTCACCTTCCTCGATATCAAGAGCAACAGCATCCAGGGGGTGATGGTCGACGTGGCTGAAGCCGTCGGCAAGGCCGGCGGCTTCACCAGCCAGATCGAACAGACCAACTTCGCCGCGCTGATCCCCTCCCTCACCTCCGGCAAGCTCGACTTCATCTCCGCCGGCATGCTCAAGACCGAAGAACGCACCAAGGTCGTCGATTTCAGCGCCCCGGTGTATGCCTACGGTGAAGGCTTGATCATCAACGCCGAGGACAATACCGCCTACCCCGACCTCACCCCGTTGAAGGACCAGGTGGTCGGCGTGCAGGCCGGCACGATCTTTTACGATCAACTGAACAAGCTCGGCATCTTCAAGGAGATCCGCACCTACGACTCGATTGGCGAGATGGTCCGCGACCTGTCCCTGGGCCGCATCAAGGCCGCCGTTGGCGACCAGCCGGTGGTGGCGTACCAGATCCGCCAGAAGCTGTTCAAAGGCGTGAAACTCGCCGCCGACTACCAACCGGTCAATGTCGGCGAGGTCTGCCTGGTGGTGCGCAAGGGCGACGCACAAACCCTCGAACGCCTGAACACTGCCATCGCCAGCATCAAGGCCGACGGCACCCTGGACAGCATCCTCAAGAAGTGGGGACTTGATACCCAGGTGCGCCCATGAACCTGGCGGAGTTCCTGCAGAACGCCCAGGATTTCCTGCCGATTCTGCTGCAGGGCGCCTGGGTGACGATCCAGATCACCGTGCTGTCGTTCCTGCTCAGCAGCGCCATCGGCCTGGTGCTGGCGTTGCTCAAGCTGTCGCCGATCCGCGCGCTGTCGTGGACGGCGAGCACCATCATCAACGTGATCCGCGGCCTGCCGATCATCGTGCAACTGTTCTACATCTACTTCGTCCTGCCGGACATGGGCGTGCACCTCACGGCGTTCTACGCCGGGGTGATCGGCATGGGCATCGCCTATTCGGCGTACCAGGCCGAGAACTTTCGCACCGGCATCATTGCGGTCGAACAGGGCCAGCGCGAAGCCGCCGAAGCCCTGGGCATGCGCTCGGCGTTGATGATGCGCCGGGTGATCCTGCCGCAGGCGTTTCGCATTGCCTTGCCGCCCTACGGCAACACCCTGGTGATGATGCTCAAGGACTCGTCCCTGGTGTCGACCATCACCGTCGCCGAGATGACCCGCCAGGGCCAACTGATCGCCTCGTCGACCTTCCAGAACATGACCGTCTACACCCTGGTCGCCCTGCTCTACCTGCTGATGAGCCTGCCGCTGGTGTATGGCCTGCGCCGTATGGAGCAGCACCTGGGCCGGAGGAAAAAAGCGTGATCGAGATTCGTCAGCTGCAAAAACATTACGGCAGCCACCGCGTATTGCACGGCGTCGACCTCGACGTGGCCAAGGGCGAAGTGGTGTGCCTGATCGGTCCCTCGGGCTCGGGCAAATCCACCCTGCTGCGCTGCATCAATGCACTGGAAGCCTATGACGGCGGCACGATCAGCGTGTTCGGAGAAACCGTGCAGCGCGGCAGCAAGACCGTGCACGCCCTGCGCAGCCGCATGGGCATGGTGTTCCAGCGCTTCAACCTGTTCCCACACCGCACGGTGCTGGAAAACGTGATGGAAGGCCCGGTGTACGTCAAGGGCGAGTCGCCTGGGCAAGCGCGCGAGGAAGCCCTGGTGCTGCTGGAAAAAGTCGGCCTGAGTGCCAAGGCCGACGCCTACCCGGAACAACTCTCCGGCGGTCAGCAGCAGCGCGTGGCCATCGCCCGCGCCCTGGCGATGAAACCCGAAGCCATGCTGTTCGACGAACCCACCTCGGCCCTCGACCCGGAACTGGTCGGCGATGTGCTGGCGGTGATGCGCACCCTGGCCGACGAAGGCATGACCATGATCGTGGTCACCCACGAGATGGGCTTTGCCCGCGAAGTGGCCGACCGCGTGTGCTTCCTGCATGGCGGCTACATCGTCGAGAGCGGCCCGGCCGAGCAGGTGCTGGGCGACCCGCAGCACGCGCGCACCCAGGACTTTCTGCGACGCGTGCTGCACCCCACCGGCACTGCAAGGAGCCTGTCATGAAGTCGTTGTGGTCGGCGACGGCGCCGTCCGTGCTGCCAACGCCCGCGCTGGCGGAGTCGCTGAAGGTCGACGTGGCGATTGTCGGGGCAGGCTATACCGGCCTGTCGACGGCGCTGCACTTGGCCGAGCGCGGGGTCAGTGTGTGCGTGCTGGAGGCTAACGAGCCGGGCTGGGGCGCCTCGGGGCGCAACGGCGGGCAGGTCAATCCGACACTCAAATACGACCCGGAGCAACTGGTGCAGATGTTCGGACCGGAGCGCGCCGAGCCACTGATCTCGACGGTGTCGAACTCGGCGGACCTGGTGTTCAGGTTGATCGACAAGCACGGCATTGATTGCGCGCCGGTGCGCAAGGGCTGGATGCAGGTGTCGTACACGCAAAAGGGCGTCGCCGGGCTGCATGCACGAGCCGAGCAATGGGCGCGACGCGGCGTGCCGGTGCAGCGCCTGGATGCAACAGCGGTGGCCGCGCGCATGGGCAGCGAGGCGTTCGCTGGCGGCTGGCTGGACGGCCGTGCCGGGGCGATTCAGCCGCTGGCGTATGCCCGTGGGCTGGTCGGCGCGGCGTTGGCGGCGGGTGTGCGCATTCATGGGTACAGCGCGGTGACAGGGTTGCAGCGCCAGGGCGGCGGATGGCAACTGCAGACGGCTGGCGGGGCTCAGGTCACGGCCGATCAAGTGGTGCTGGCCACCAACGGCTACAGCGGCAACCTATGGCCGGGGATGGCGCAGAGCATTCTGGCGGCGAACAGTTTTATCGTCGCCACCAAGCCGCTGAGTGGGCGCGCGGCAGAGTGCATCCTGCCGGGACAGGAAACCGTGTCCACCGCGCAACGGCTGCTGCTGTACTTTCGCAAAGACAGTCATGGACGCTTATTGATGGGCGGGCGCGGGCTGTTCAACGATCCCACATCACCGGCCGACTTTGCCCACCTGGAGCGCTCCCTGGCGCTGCTGTTTCCGCAATTGGGCCGGCTGGAATTCGAGTACCGCTGGGCCGGGCGCATCGCAATCACCCGCGACTTCATGCCCCACGTGCACCAACCCGCGCCGGGGCTCACCCTGGCGTTGGGCTGCAATGGCCGCGGCATCGCGCTGTGTACCAGCCTGGGGCAGCAATTGGCCGCACGCTTGTGCGACAGCCACGCGGAGTTCGCCTACCCGGTGACACCGTTGCAACGCTTGCCGATGCACGGGTTGCAGCGGTTCTACATTGGCGCGGGGGTGGCGTGGTACAGCCTGCTGGACCGGCTCAATATCAGCTGAATCCTATTCCCGGGCACGCTGCAGACTGTCAATTCTCACAGGTTACCGCGCGCGCAAAACTCGCTAGGCTTAGCCCAGATGCATTGGCTGGCCTGCTGGGATTGCGGGCGATCAACTGAGTGAGAAGGACATCCATGAACCTCGAACATCCTCCACACACCGCCCGAATGCTCGGGCTGGTGTACAGCGCCTGCTGCTACCTCGTATTCCTGTGCACCTGCGTGTACCTGATCGGCTTTGTCGGCGAGATCGGGGTGCCCAAGCACATCAACGACGGCCCACCCGGTGAGTGGCCGACCGCCGTGTTGATCGATGCCGCGCTGATCATGCTGTTCGGCGCCCAGCACACGGTCATGGCGCGCCGGGGTTTCAAGCAATGGCTGGCAGGGTTCATCCCAGCGCCAGTTGAACGCTCCACGTACGTGCTGCTCAGCAGCCTGGTGCTGGGGTTGATGTTCTGGCTGTGGCAGCCCATTACGGCGAGTGTCTGGGAGGTTGAAGCCGCCTGGGCCAAGGCCCTGTTGATGGGCCTGTTCTGGCTGGGCTGGGGCATCGCGTTGCTGGCAACGTTTTTGATCAACCACTTTGAGCTGTTCGGGCTCAAGCAGGCCATCGACCGTTGGCGCAAGCCCACGTCACAGCCGCCGGTGTTCACGACGCCACTGTTTTACAAGCTCGTGCGTCACCCCCTGTACCTGGGTTTCCTGATTGCCTTTTGGGCAACGCCACACATGACCGCCGGGCATCTGTTGTTTGCGGTCGGAATGACGGTTTACATCTTCATCGGCGCACGCTTTGAAGAAAAGGACCTGGTGACGCTGTTCGGTGAGCGGTACCGACGCTACCAGCAAGAGGTCGCCATGATTATCCCCGGGTCAAAGCCCCCGAAAAAACCCAAAAACTAGCCCTCCCCCCTTTTTTTGTGGTGAGCGGGCTTGCCCCGCGTTGGAGTGCGCAGCACTCCCGCTGTTTCCAGCCCAACCCCGATAAACGGTGCCCCGCGCATGCGGCTCTCGGACTTTTCCGACAAGGCTTTCAGGTTGTGGCTCGCCAAGGTGCTGGCTAACCTCTCGTCGTCGCTGCCAATTCAGCGGCCGGATTTGACCGTCCGACTTCAAAAGAGCAACTGTGCCAACACCGATCTTCGGCGTTATTTCTACGTCTGATGTATTGTGTCGCGGCAGCTGTACGCGGGATACCTTCGGGTATGCCGGTTTTGCTCCTTTGGCCGGTCGGTCAACCCGCGTATCGCTGCCACCCTCCTTCGTTTGACCGCGAAGCGTGGCAGCTCCATTTATAAAGGAGCTACGCCATGATTAAAGACAGCCCCAATCCCCCAAGCCATCCCGACTTCGACACCAGCACCCTGCACGAAGTGGCCTACCGCGCCATCGATCACTACCTCAACCCACAACCCGCCACGTCCGAAGCCAGCGACGGACTCTTCACCGTGCGCGCCAACCTGGGCACCGAAACCCTGCTGGTCAACGCCTCCCAGGACCTGGCCTGCATCAGCGACATCGCCACTCACCTGGCGTTCGAGATCGACGGTACTCAACGCAATGTCGCGCTGGGTATCTGCCGTATGCTCGACGGGGTACAACTGCTGGTGGACAAGGCACTGAGCGTGGCCCATCCGGCGGCGTGACAATGGACGCGATACAGCGCCTGAGCTATCTTCGGGCGCTCTATCGAAAGCCTGAAACAGGAAGTTACCGCTTGAGCACGTCGCCCCTACTGCGAGGCCGCACCTTCGCCCTCCTCGCCGGCCTCGCCTTTATTGCCGTGGACCAACTCGTCAAACTGCTGGCCCTGGTTTCACTGCACGCCCACAGCTTCAAAATCGGCGCCAACCCGATCAACCTGGCACTCGAATTGAGCCTGAACCCCGGCGCGTTCCTCAGCCTGGGCGCCGCGTTGCCGCCGCAGGTCAAACAGCTGATTTTCATCGTCGGCGTGGCTGTCGTAGTGGCTTGGGCACTGTGGTGGTCCCTCTCGAACTGGAACCAGCCCCTGCGCAAAGTCCTGCCGCTGTACGCCATCGCCCTCGGCGGCATCGCCAACCTGATCGACCGCGTTTTTCGCGACGGGCACGTGGTTGATTACATGGTGCTGAACGTCGGGCCGGCCCATACCGGCGTGTTCAATATTGCCGATATCGCAATCACCGTGGGCGCGCTGTATTTGATGATGGATGTGTTCATGAAGCCGCGCAAAGCCTAGGCCTGTCAGTACGCCTCACCCTCGTCGCCCCTGATAGTCGCGGCAAGCGATTGAGCAATAGCCTTGGCTTTCACGATCGCTTCATCGCTGTACACAAAGGCAATCTCACCACGCCGGTAGTCAAAATAGTAAGCCTGCTGCGTGGTGGGAGAGGTCCAGTAGGCGGTTTGATTTCCGCCCATGGAAATCACCGCACCGGTAGTGGGATTAATGCCGGTCACCTCGTCCTGCAGCTCCAGGGTTGGATCGCTGGCACACAACGCGCGCCACTCTTCAGGCGCAATTGCATGGCTGTCGGCACGGGCGATGTGAAGTTCGTAAGCCATGAAGATTCCTATCTGGACACTGCAGAAATGCTCGTTCCCACGCAGCGCAGGAACGGCCTGGAACACCTTTATAACCTCAAAACACCGACCAACCAATCCGCTCGCTCAACAACTCCAACGCCTTCATCCCCGCCAGCGAGTTCCCCGCCGCGTTCAACTCCGGCGACCATACGCACACCGTGAACTGCCCCGGCACCACCGCGACGATCCCGCCGCCGACGCCGCTCTTGCCCGGCAAGCCGACGCGATAGGCAAAGTTGCCCGCCTCGTCGTACAGCCCGCTGGTGGCCATGATCGAGTTGACTTGCTTGGTCTGGCGCGCGGTGAGGATCTGTTCGCCGCTGTGGGCACTCACGCCTTCGTTGGCCAGGAAGCTGAAGGCCTTGGCCAAGTCCAGGCAGCTCATCTGTAGCGCGCAGTAGTTGAAGTAACTGTGCAGCACCGCGTCGACATCGTTATGGAAGTTGCCGAAGGATTTCATCAGGTAAGCCATGGCCGCATTGCGCGCGCCGTGCTGGGCTTCGGAGTCGGCGACGACGCTGTTCACCAGGATCTGCGGGTTGCCCGACAGGCGCCGCACGAAATCGCGCATCGACAGGATCGGCACGGCGAAGCGCGACTGGTTGATGTCACAGATCACCAGCGCGCCGGCGTTGATGAAGGGATTGCGCGGGCGGCCGCGTTCGAATTCCAGCTGCACCATGGAGTTGAACGGCTGCCCCGACGGCTCGTGGCCCAGGCGCTCCCAGATGGTTTCGCCGCCGTGGTCGATGGCCTGTACCAGGCTGAATACCTTGGAAATGCTCTGCACCGAGAACAGCGTATCGGCATCGCCTGCGCAGTACGCCGAACCGTCGTTGCCGTACACCGCAATGCCAAGCTGGTTGGCGGGTACATCGGCCAAGGCGGGAATATAGTCGACGACTTTGCCCTGGCCGATCAGTGGGCGCACTTCGTCGAGGATCGACGAAAGCATCGCCTGCATGTCTTGTCCTGTCATCTGTCTTTGAATCAATGGGAAGCGGGCCGCGGAGGATACTTCAATGCGCGCGGAAGCCCCAGACTATCTCGACCATGCGTTCGGCAATCACCAGGTAAACCAGGATCATCAGCAGTTGCAGCACGAGGTGGTAGCGCAGTTTGGAAAGCCTGCGAATGCCGTCGCTCACGTTCAGCACCAACAACAGCGACGACAGGATGATCAGCCCCCAACCGGCCACGCTGGAGGCGAACACGCCGATAAACAAGTCACGCTGCCCGAGCACTGTATTAGTCCCCGCTGCAAACAGCAGTGCGCACACCAGCAGGTTCTTCACATTGTCGAAGATTTGCGTGCTCAGGTCGTTTTCCAGCAGTGCCACATAGCGTTTCCATAACGTGTGCATGGGTCAGTACCGGGAGGGATCGCTCGTCATTCAAAGTAGTCCAATTGCCCGTACACTGCACCGTTGCGCTTACTCCACGAGGACTTTTGCATGAAATTGATGATCGGCCTGGCCGCCCTGCTGTTGCTATCGGCGTGCTCTGCAACACCGCCGGCCCAAGACTCCACCGCGTCTGCCTGCCTGGCCGGCGGCGGCACCATGAAGCAAGTTGGCAAGCTGCAGAGCTGGAAGTGCGTTACACCGTACAAGGACGCCGGCAAGGCCTGTACCGACTCCAGCCAGTGCGAAGGCGAGTGCCAGACCAGCGTGACGACCCAATCCGGCAACGGCCCGGTAACCGGCGCATGCCAGGTGGACAACGGACATTTCGGCTGCTCGGCAACCGTAGAAAAAGGCCAGCTGGGCCGCGCGATCTGCGTGGACTAAGGCCCCCACCGCTCCCCCCTGTGGGAGCGGGCTTGCTCGCGAAGGCGGTGTGTCAGTTGATGCATCAGGTGCCTGACCCACCGCCTTCGCAGGCAAGCCAGCTCCCACCTTTTGATCTCCATACACTCAGGTGCCTGGGCGCCAGCCCAATCCCCACCTTTGATCTCCATGCACCCGGATGCCTAAGCCCCACCCCAATCCAATGTGGGAGCGGGCTTGCTCGCGAAGGCGGTGTGTCAGTTGATCTATCAGGTGCCTGACACACCGCTTTCGCAGGCAAGCCAGCTCCCACTTTTTGATCTCCATACACCCAGGTGCCTAGGCGCCACCCCAATCCCCACCTTTGATCTCCATACACCCGGATGCCTAGGCAAAACCCCAATCCAATGTGGGAGCGGGCTTGCTCGCGAAGGCGGTGTGTCAGTTGATGCATGAGGTGCCTGACACACCGCTTTCGCAGGCAAGCCAGCTCCCACTTTTTGATCTCCATGCACCCGGATGCCCAGGCCCACTCCAATCCCCCTCTGGTAGCGGGCTTGTATGGCGCAACTCAGAAATGCGCCACATCCGACACCTGCTCATCCAGCACATCGCGCGCGAGTGCCCAAGCCTGGTCCTTGGACTCGACCACCAGCAGCGGGTAGCCCCAGGCCTTGCCGAACATGACCGCGAACGGCTTCAGGGCCAGGCGTTGCGCGGCGCTGGGCTCGACCTGGATCATGCCTTTGACGAACGTGCGCAGCGCCTGTTTGTTCTTTTTCATCCAGATCGACGCCTGCTTGCGCTCTTCGTGGGAGTGCTCGTGGTTGTTTTCATCGGCGGATTTTTCGTGCAGCAGCATGAAGGCTTGCTCCCTCGCCAACAGGCGTTCAAAGGCCAGGAATGCATCCTCCGGCCCGCCTTCGTTGGGGGCGTCAAACACGATTTTCACCACGGGGAACGTTGTACTGTCGAGTCGCATGGCCAAGCTCCTTAATGAGAGTGACTCTCACTATAATGAGCCCGGCACTGGACGGCATTGCACAGAATAGCCAGACTGTTTCGCAATTCAGCCAAACTGCGAACGCGCCATGAGACACCACCGCCTGGACTTGCACGACCCACTGATGGCCAAGGATGCCGACGTGTTCCCGCGTGCCGTGGTCGCGGTGGGTGCCACCAGCGCCTCGGACACCTGGGAACACGCGCAACACGCGCACCGCAAAGGCCAGTTGATGTACACCCTGCGCGGGGTGATCCATTGCGAAATCGAAGCGGGGATCTGGATCGTGCCGCCGCAATGCGCACTGTGGATTCCCGGCGGCACCTGCCATGCGGCGCGCGGCTCGGGTGAGGCGGAAGTCTATTGCCTGCTGATCGACCCCGATGCCGCCTGCGCCCTGCCCCCGCAGTGCTGCACCCTGGCAGTGTCCGGCCTGTTGCATGAGTTGATCAGCAAGGCGGTGAGTTTCCCGCAGTTGTATGACGAGGCCGGCGCCCAGGGCCGCTTGATCAACACGCTGCTGGACGAGCTGGCCGCTGCCCCCATCGAAGCGCTGCACCTGCCAATGCCCCGGGACCCGAGGCTGCGGCGCCTGGCCGACAGCCTGCTGGCCGAACCCGCCGACAAGGCCACGCTTGGCCAATGGGCGGTGCGCATCGGCATGAGCGAGCGCAGCATGACGCGCCTGCTGCTCGAGGAATTGGGCTTGAGTTTCGGCCGTTGGCGACGGCAGTTGCATGTGATCCTGTCGTTGCAGCGCCTCGCCAAAGGTCAGAGCGTGCAAGCCGTGGCCCTGGACCTGGGCTATGAGAATGCCAGCGGCTTTATCACCATGTTCCGCAAGGCGGTGGGCCAGCCGCCGGCGCGCTACCTGGCCGAGCGCGCCGGTGTGTTGAGCGCGACCAGCCAGACCATTGCGCTGAAAGACGCGCGCTGACTACCAGCTTTCCCCCAGCCCCAGCAGGCCAAGAATCTGCCGCCGCAAGTCGACCAGGTACGGGTCGTCGCGGTGCCGCGGATACGGCCTGTCGATGTGCAGTTGCGCCTGGATTTTTGCCGGGCGGTCGCTGAACACAATCACCCGATTGGCCAGCAGCAGCGCCTCCTCCACATCGTGGGTCACCAGCAATGCCGTGTAGCCCTGGCGTTGCCACAGGTCGATGAGTTCCTTTTGCATGGTGATGCGCGTCAGCGAATCGAGCTTGCCCAGGGGCTCATCGAGGATCAGCAAGCGCGGCTGGTTGACCAGCGCACGCGCCAGCGCGACACGTTGCGCCATGCCGCCGGATAATTGCCGAGGGTAGGCACGGGCAAACTGGCTGAGACCGACTTTTTCCAGCGCCTCGTCGACCTTGGCCGCATGGGTCTTGAGCAGGCCCTGGGCTTCCAGGCCAATGGCGACGTTGTCCCACACGCGGCGCCACGGGTACAGGGTCGGGTCCTGGAACACCACCACGCGGCTCGGGTCGGGGCCGAGGATGGCCTCGCCGTCGGCCAGCAGCTTGCCGGCATCCGCAGGTTCGAGGCCGGCCACCAGGCGCAGCAAGGTGGATTTGCCACAGCCCGAAGGCCCGAGCAACGCCACGAACTCGCCCGGTGCAACATCCAGGGAGACCCGCTCCAATACCGGCAGGTGCTGACCGTCCAGGGCAAAGCCATGGCTGAGGTTTTCAATACGCAGTGCCAATCCCGTGGATGCGGCGACTGCAGTTGCCAGGGCTACCATTTCATCGTTCCTTTTTGCCAGGCCAACAACCGATCGCGCACCAGGAACAACCCGGTGATCAACCCCGAACAGGCCAACGCCATGATCAACAGTGCAGCGTACATATTCGCGTAGGCGGCCCAGCCCTGGGCCCACTGCAGGTACCAGCCGATGCCGGATTTCACGCCCATCATCTCCGCCACGACCAGGGTGGAAAACGACGCGCCAAGGCCCATGAACAGGCCGACGAAAACGTGGGGCAACGCGGCAGGAATCGCCACCTTGAAAATCAGAAAGCCCTGCTTCGCGCCCAAGGTACGCGCCACGTCGTAATAAGCTTTATCGACGCTGGCGACGCCGGACCAGGTCAGCACCGTGACCGGAAACCAGGTGGCCAGCGCGATCAGGAACACGCTGGCGCTCCAGCTGCTGGGAAACAGGAAAAAGCACAGCGGCAACAACGCCGTCGACGGCACCGGACCGAGGATGCGCAACACCGGGTGCAGCCAGTAACCGATCCGCGTGGACCAGCCGATGGCCACGCCGGCGACAAAACCGGTGGCGGCGCCCAGCGCCACGCCGGAGCCCAGCAACACTGCCGAATGCAGCAGGCTGTCGGCCAGCCGCGCGTAGTCTTCGAGGTACACCGCGAGCAAGGCCTGCGGTGGGGCAAAGAACGGCACCGGCAACAGCGCCAGTTTGGCGGTGAGCAACTCCCAGAGGCCCAGCAGCGCCGGCAAGGCGATCAGCCAAGGCGCCGCCGTGTGCAGGCGCAGCCCGAGCCTGGTCAATTTGCGCCCGAGCAGGCTCAGCAGGATAAACACGACCGCTACGCCGACGCACAGATTCGCCAGGCCCTGGGTCATCGGCCAATTGCGTGTCGCGTTGGGCCAATAGCTGATCAACAGCGCGACGGCCACCCAGGCCGCCACCACGGCGGCGCCCTGCCAGCCGACCTTGAGAGCCACGGGCGGATTGAGGGTTGTGGCGTCAGCTGAAGACATCGGCGGTGATCTCCTTGGCGAATTCCACCGGATCGGTGCCCTTGCTGATCACTTCGACGGTTTTCAGGTCAGTCACGTAGGTGGTGATCTCCTGGGTCAACGCCGCGCCGACCGCATGGTGGCCGTGGGTGTGGTCGTGGAGGATCGCCTGCACTTCTTCGGTGGAGGTGTTCAGCGCATAGGCCTGGAAGCCCTTGGCGACGGCCTCCGGGTGCTGCACGGAATAGTCATGGGCTTCGAGAATCGCCTGGGTCAGCGCCGCCACTACGCGTTTGTCTTCACGCACCAGCTTGCCGGTGACACCGACCACGCAGCAGCTGAGGTTGGCGTATTCCTCCACCAGGTTGGTGGACAGCTCGCGTGCCACGCCGGACTTGATCAGGCGGTACATGAACGGGTCACTGCCGCTCACCGCCTGCACTTCGCCACGCTCCAGCGCAGTGCCCAGCAGGTCGGCCGGGTAGAGGCGCCATTCGACATCGCGCACCGGGTCGACGCCGTGCTTTTTCAGCAGGATCGAAAAGAAATTGCGGTCCGGGCTGGCCATGTCGGTCACGCCGATGGCCTTGCCCTTGAGGTCTTCGAGCTTGCTCACGCCGCCGTTCACGGCACTGAGCAAACGCAGGCAACCGCCATGCGTGCCGGCAGTGAGCTTCACATCAAAGCCCTGCTCCAGCGCCTTGAGCCACCGCAGCGCCATGCCCACGCCCGCATCCGCCTTGCCGGTGGCGATGGCTTCGAGCAGCACTTCGGTGGAGTTGCCGAAGTTGACCAGCTCCACGTCGAGGTTGTGCTTGGTGAAAAACCCCTGGCCGTGGGCGATCACCACCGGGGCCAGGCACACGGCGTTGAGGTTGACGGCCAGTTTCAACTTGCGCGGCGAGTCCAGGCGGATGAAGTCTCCGGTGCCGGCGGGCTCCTGGGGCGTGTTGTGGCCGGCGTGTTCATCGGCGGCAAAGCCCAGGCCGGGCAGCGACAGGCCAGCCAGGGTCAGGCCGGCCATGCCGAGCAGGCGGCGACGGGTCAAGTGATCGAAAGTGGCCATGCTCAATATCCCTTTTAAATTGATGTTCTTGGTTATGCGGTAAGCGGCTTTTCTGTGGTGAGCCCGCTCGTCTGTGGTGAGTGGGCTTGCCTGTGGTGAGCCCGCTTGCCTGTGGTGAGTGGGCTTGCCTGTGGTGAGCCCGCTTGTCTGTGGAGAGCCCGCTTGGATGTGGTGAGCGGGCTTACCTGTGGTGAGCGGGCTTGCCCCGCGTTGGGCTGCGCAGCGGCCCCAAATACAGTCACCGCGTTCTTTCAGGTACACTGCGGGGTTGGGTTTTGGGGGCGCTGCGCGCCCCAACGCGGGGCAAGCCCGCTCGCCACAAAAAAGCGGGCTTGCCACAAAAAAACCGTTCATCACAAAAAAACTGCTCACCACAAAAAAGCTCGGTCCCCACAAAAAAGCGCGTGTGTCGCGCAAGTTGCGGTCAGGCCTGCAGGTCAGCCAGTCCCAAGTGCTCGCGCAGCGTGGAGCCCTCATACGCTTTGCGGAACACGCCTTTGCGCTGCAGGTGCGGAATCACACTCTCGACAAACTCAGTAAACGACCCCGGCAAATACCCCGGCGAAATTACAAACCCGTCGCAACCGCCCTGCTCGAACAGTTCGGCCAGTTGGTCGGCGATCTGCGCCCCGGTGCCTACCAGTTGCGGCACGCGCACGCTGCTGGCGAAGATCCGGCCGAGTTGTTCCAGGGTGGTCTGCGGGCCTTGCATCAGCAGCTTTTCCGCAGCAGCCGGATGGATCAGCGGCGACTGCGCGATTTCCGCCAGCGTGGCGCTCAACGGGAAGGGCGACAGGTCCACATTCAACTGCGAAGCCAGCGTCACCAGGCCCAGCTCGGGACGCGCCAGGGCGTTGTGCTGGTCGCGCTTGGCGCGGGCTTCGGCTTCGCTGCCGCCAATGAACGGCATCACCGCTGTCAGCACCTTGCAACTGTCGGCCTCGCGGCCTTGCTGCACGACTTGCGCGCGCACGTCATCGCGAAACGCGCGCATGGCTGCCAGGTGCGGGTGAATGGTGAAAATCGCTTCGGCCCAGCGCGCGCCAAACCGACGGCCACGTCCGGAGGAACCGGCCTGGATCAGCACCGGCCGCCCCTGGGGCGTGCGCGGAATATTCAGCGGGCCCTCGACCTTGAACCACTCACCTTGGTGCTGCACCGACTGGATCAACGCCGGGTCGGCGAGCACGCCGCTGGCACGATCGAGCTTCAATGCATCCTTGCCCCAGCTGTTCCAGAGCTTCAGCGCGACTTCGACAAATTCATCGGCGCGGTCATAGCGCAGGTCGTGTTCCAGGTGCTTGTCCTTGCCAAACAGGCGCCCTTCGCTGTCGTTCATCGAGGTGACGATATTCCAGGCCGCGCGGCCCTTGGACAGGTGGTCGAGGGTGGAAAACTCGCGGGCGATGTGTGCCGGTTCGTAATAGGTGGTGGACCGCGTCGCGCCCAGGCCCAACTTGCGGGTCTGGCCGATCAGGTAGGAGAGGATCGGCAGCGGGTCCAGGCGCGTGGCGTCCTGGGCGCCGTAGCGCAAGGCCAACTCGCGGGAGCCGCCCATCTGGTCACCCACCGCCAGGCGATCAGCGAAGAACAGAAAGTCGAACAGCCCCTCCTCCACCACCTTGGCCACTCGCGCGTAGTACTCGGGATCGAGGTAATTGCCGACAGTTTCCGGATGGCGCCACACCGCATGGCTGTGCACCACGGGGCCGCTCAGCAGGAAGGCTGACAAGTGGATCTGGCGGCTCATGGCTTCGGCGTCCACACGGTGATATCAGAGACTTTGAGCGGCTTGGGAATCAGCTTGGCGGCGTAGTAGTAGTCGGCGATGCGTTGCTGTTCGGCGAGGTTGTCCACCTTGACCGGGATGATGTCGTAGCTGCGTCGGCTGTTGGCGCGCTCAACCGTGGCCGGAGCGATGTTGCCCCACAGCGGACCGAGGATTTCAGCGGCTTCCTTGGGATGGGCTTTGACCCATTGGCCGGTCTCGCGCAGGGTGTCGAACGTCACTTGCAACACGTCCGGATGCGCCTTGGCGAACCGGGTCGTGGCCAGGTAGAAGCGGTTGTAACTGGCCAGGCCATCGCTGCCGTCGGCAATCACGCGCGCGTGGTGGTCGAGTTGCTGGGTCGCGTAGAACGGGTCCCAGATCACCCAGGCGTCCACGCTGCCATTGGCGAACGCCGCGCCGCCGTCGGGGGCTTCGAGGTAACGCGGGGTGATATCGGCAAGGGTCAGCCCGGCTTTTTTCAGCGCACTGATCAGCAGGAAATTGCTGCCCGAGCCTTTGGACACGGCGACGGTCTTGCCCTTGAGGTCGGCAACGCTGTGGATCGGCGATTTATCCTGCACGATGATCGCCTGCGCGCCGGGCGACGCGTTTTCCTGCGCGTAGTAGGTCAGCGGCGCATCGGCAGCCTGGGTGAAAAGGGCGAAGGCGTCGGCCACATCGGCATGCAGGTCGACGCTGCCGGCGTTCAACGAGCTGAGCAGGCCGGTGCTGAATTCATGCCAGTTGACCGTGAACCCCAGCGGCTTGAGGCGCTGCTCCAGCTGGCCATTTTGCTTGAGCAGGATCCACAGGGTGGATGAGCGCTGGTAGCTGATATCCAGGGTCTGCTCGGCATGGGCCGCCGCTGCGGCAAACAGCAGGCTGGCGGCGAGAATGAGTTTTTTGAACGTCATGAAAAGGCCTTGGCATAGAAGAAGTGAAAGAAGCTGCATATGCCAAAACGCGGCATAAGGCCTGGCAAATAAGCGAACTTGATTATATTAATGACGAGCGATTATGAAAGAACTCTATAATTCTATGGTTATGCCGAATTCGCAGGACGGTGCGAAAAGCGCCCTAAGCTAAGATCGAAAGAGTATTTATCGAATAGTTTTTAGAACTTTATGCTTGGCGATATTTCGCTGAAGATCGAGCTCGCCATGTCCATTCGCCGTCCCCTCGCCGTCGTTTTAGGGTTGCTGGCCTTTTCCGTTGCCATCAGCGCCGAAGCCCAGGAAACCCTGCGCATCGGCTACCAGAAATCCTCGACCCTGATCACCCTGCTGAAAACCCAGGGCACCCTGGAACAAGCCCTCAAGGCCGACAACATTGATGTGAGCTGGCACGAGTTCCCCAGCGGCCTGCCGCTGCTCGAAGCGCTGAACGTGGGGAACGTCGACATCAGCGCCGATGTGGCGGATACCGTGCCGATCTTCGCCCAGGCCGCCCAGGCCAAACTCACCTACTTCGCTCAGGAAGCGCCCTCGCCTTCGGCCCAGGCCATCGTGGTGCGCAAGGATTCGTCGATCCAGCAACTGGCGGATTTGAAAGGCAAGAAAATCGCGGTGACCAAGGCGGCCGGCACCCACTATTTGCTGATCGCGGCGCTGGCCAAGGCGGGGTTGGCTTTCTCGGATATCGAGCCTGCGTACCTGTCGCCGGCCGATGGTCGCGCGGCGTTCGAGAACAACAAGGTGGATGCATGGGTCACCTGGGAACCCTTCCTGACCAGCGTGCAACGTCAATTGTCGACACGCACCTTGGCCGACGGCGCAGGGCTGGCCAGTTACAAGCGTTACTACCTGACCGGGACGCCGTACGCCAAGGCGCATCCGCAGGTGTTGAAAGTGGTGTACGCGCAGCTGGAGAAAACCGGCGAGTGGGTGAAGAAAAACCCGCAGGACGCAGCGAAAATCCTCGGCCCGTTGTGGGGCAACCTGGACGTGGCCACCGTAGAAGCGGCCAATGCGCACCGCAGTTATCAGGTGCAACCGGTGACGCTCGATCAGCTGGGTGAGCAGCAGAAGATTGCCGATGCGTTCTTCAAGGCCGGCTTGCTGCCCAAGGCGGTAGACGCCAAGGATGTGCAGACCTGGAAGCCCTGAGGCCGGGCACGGTCTAACTGTGGGAGCGGGCTTGCTCGCGAAAGCGGTGGTTCAATGAATACATCTTCGACTGAAAGACTGCATTCGCGAGCAAGCCCGCTCCCACAATTTGATTTCCATACCCCTTCCAAGCCGTGACTTGATCAACTGTAGGAGCTGGCAAGCCAGCTCCCACATTTTTGATCTCCATACCCCCTCCCAGCAGTGACTCAATCAACAAGCGGGCTTGCTCGCGAAAGCGGTGGCTCAATGAATACATCTTCGACTGAAAGACTGCATTCGCGAGCAAGCCCGCTCCCACATTTTTGATCTGCATACACCCTCCACGCTGTGACCCGATCAACTGTGGGAGCTGGCTTGCCTGCGATGGCGACCCGTCAGCCATCTCTTCATTGCTGAACCACCGCTATCGCTGGCAAGCCAGCTCCCACAGTTTTGATCTCCATGCCCTCTCCAAGCAGTGACTCAATCAACTGTGGGAGCGGGCTTGCTCGCGAATGCGGTGGTTCAATGAATACATCTTCGACTGAAAGACTGCATTCGCGAGCAAGCCCGCTCGCACATTTTTGAGCTGCATACACCCTTAGAGCAGTGTGCGGGCCAGGGCCTTTTTCCATTCGGCGTAACGACCTGCCATCGCCGGGTCATCCTGCGGTTCGAACCGCTCGCGCTGTCGCTCCAATTGCGCCAGCGCTGCATCGCTCGCCCACACGCCCAAGGCTCGTCCCGCCAGGTGCGCCGCGCCCAGCGCCGAGACTTCCGGCGATAGGCTGCGCACCACCGGGCGTTGCAGCAGGTTGGCCAGGAACTGCATCAGCCAGCGGTTGCGCGTGGCGCCGCCGTCGACCCACAACTCCTTGAGCGGACTGCCAATGTCCTGCTGCATCGCCTCGAACACATCGCGAATCTGATAGCCGATGGACTCCAGCGAAGCACGAAGGATATGCGCACCAGACGTCGCTTCGGTCAGCCCGCAGATCAACCCGCGCGCATCGGCCTTCCAGTGCGGTGCGCCCAACCCGGACAGCGCCGGCACAAAGTACACGCCGCCATTGTCCGGCAGTTGCGCGGCCTGTTCGGTCAACGCATCCAGCGACTCACCCGCCACCAGGCGCGAGGCCCACTGCACCGCCGCGCCGGTGTGCACGATATTGCCTTCCATGCCAAAGGTGGCTTGGCTGCCGTCATGCCAGGCCAACGTGGTCGAAAGACCGTGCGTGGACGCGATCGGCCCCTTCATGGGCGTCATCAACGAAGAACCCGTGCCGAGGGTGGCCTTGACCAAGCCCGGGGCAAAACCGCCCTGCCCGTACAGCGCGGCGTGGGAATCGCCGATCATCGACATCACCGGGATGCCCGCAGGCAAGCCGCCCAGCGCGACGGTCTCGGCAAAGAAACCGGCGCTCGGGCGGATCGGCGCCAGGGCCGCCAGAGGAATGTCGAACAGCGCCAGCAACTCAGGGTCCCAGGCGCAGGTGTGCAGGTTGAACAGCTGGGTGCGCGCGGCATTCGAATAATCGGTGGCGAACACCTGGCCGCCGCTGAGTTTCCACAGCAGCCAGCTGTCGACGGTGCCCAGGCAAATCTCGCCGGCAGCCGCGCGGGCGTGACCGTCTTCA
Organism: Pseudomonas sp. GW821-FHT05D12; assembly: GCF_059419825.1. Taxonomy (NCBI): domain Bacteria; kingdom Pseudomonadati; phylum Pseudomonadota; class Gammaproteobacteria; order Pseudomonadales; family Pseudomonadaceae; genus Pseudomonas; species Pseudomonas sp. GW821-FHT05D12. The sequence continues at coordinate 41,740 of NZ_JBWKSN010000022.1, forward strand.
AGGGTGTCGAGAATCCAGCGAAACTTTCCGGCGGAGAACATCGGGTCCAGCGCCAGCCCGGTTTTTTCCAGGATCACAGCTTCATGCCCCTGCTCATGCAACTGGGCGCACAACGCGGTGGAGCGTCGACATTGCCAACTGATGCACGGCGACACCGGCTCGCCCGTGCGCCTGTCCCAGGCCACCACCGATTCGCGCTGGTTGCTGATGGCCAAGGCGGTAATTGGACGATCCACCTGGGCCAGGCATTCTTCAATCGCGGCCAGGGTGCTGTGCCAGATGAACAGCGGATCCTGCTCGGAAAACCCGGCCTGCGGATGGCTGACGCTCAACGGCCGCGAGCCGCGGGCAATCACCTGCCCGAGCGCGTTGACCAGCACCGCCTTGGCGTTGCTGGTGCCTTCGTCTATCGCCAGGATCAGCGGAGTGTGGTTATTCATGGGGGTCACCGCAACCGAGTGGCAGCCGCCACGATCCCAGCCGCGTCGATGTTATGCAAGGCGCGGGTCGGTTCACGGGCGCCGGCGGCGGCGTATTCGCCATCACCGATGCCCAGGCGGATCAGCGCGATACCCAGCCCGGCCTCGGCCAGCACTTCGGCAACCAGGCTGCCGATGCCGCCGTTGATGTTGTGTTCTTCCACGGTGATGACCGCATGGGTGCCGCTCAAGGCACTGAGCAAGACGTCACGCTGCAGCGGCCGGACCGACGACAGATTGATCACCTGCGCCTGAATCCCCTGCTCCGCCAGCAACGCCGCGGCATCCACTGCCTCGTGCACCACCGACCCCAGGGCGACGATGCTCACATCGGCGCCCTGGCGCAGGATATCCACCTGCCCCGGCACGAATTGGTAATCGGCGCCGTGCACATCCGGCAAGGCTTTGCCATCGAGACGGATGTACACCGGGCCGTGGTAGCGCAGCGCGTAATCGACGATCTGGCGGCACTCGATCGCGTCGGCCGGCGCGAAAATCTGCACATTGCCAAAGCCGCGCATCACCGAAATATCGTCAAGGCTGTGGTGGGTGCTGGCCAGCGGACCATAGCTGGTGCCGGCATTCAGGCCGAACATCTTGACGTTGGCCTGGTTGTAGCAGACGTCGACCTTGATCTGCTCATTGGCGCGCGAGATCAGAAACGGCGCCGCGTTGCAGGTGGCGGCGATCTTGCCACCCAGCGCCAGGCCCGCCGCGACGCTGACCAGCGACTGTTCGGCAATGCCGACGTTGATCAGGCGCTCGGGAAAGCGCTGGGCAAACGGGCCGATCTTGGCCGTGGAGGTGGAGTCGCTGACCACGGGCACCACGTCCAGCCCTGCATCGACCGCATCAATAAACGCCTGCACCATGACGCTCGCCAGATGTTCACTCGCCATGACTCAACTCCTCCAGTGCCGCATTGATTTCGTCACCCTTGGGCACGCGGTGGTGCCATTCGGGACGGGCTTCGATAAACGACACGCCCTTGCCTTTAATGGTGTGGGCGATCAGCACCTGCGGCGCACCGGTGTGGGTCTGCATGTCTTCGAGGGCGTCGATCAACTGGCCGACGTCGTTGCCGTCGCACTCACTGACACGAAAGCCGAAGGCGGCCCATTTCACGTCCAGCGGGTCCAGCGGCATGATCTCGGCAGTCAACCCCGCCAGCTGCAGCTTGTTCTTGTCGACAATCACAAACAGGTTATCCAGGCCGTACTTCGCCGCCGCCATTGCGGCTTCCCAGTTGGAACCTTCAGCCAGCTCGCCGTCGCCGGTCAGCACGTAGATACGTTTTTTGCTGCCGGACATTTTCGCCGCCAACGCCAACCCCACCGCCACCGGCAAACCATGGCCGAGGGCGCCGGTGTTGAGTTCGATACCGGGGGTTTTCTGCCGCACCGGGTGACCCGGCAAGTGCGAATTGAAGTGCTGGTAGGTAGGCAACCAGTCGGTCGGGATGTAGCCCGCCTGCGCCAGGCAGCAATACAAACCGCCGACGCCATGGCCCTTGCTCTGGATATAGATATCGCGCTCAGGGTCTTCGGTGCGTTCCGGGCCGGTATCGAGGATGCGGAAATACAGCGTGGCGAGGATGTCGGTTTCCGACAGATCGGCCCCGGTGTGCCCGCCGGCCGGTGAGTCAGCATTCAGGCGGATCACGTGGCGCCGGATCAGGCGGGCCTGTTCTTTGATCTGGTGGGCGTCGTACTGGAAGGCATTCATGCAGCGGCTCCTGTGGGCTGACCACGCGAGGTGAAAGTGTCGAAAGCTGTTTTGAATATTTATTCAGCAGTGACAATATATTTCTATTTAGACGCCGATCAGCCAGCAGGTCAAGTGAGTGATTCGCTGAAAAATGAAATAAGTCGCGCAAAAACCGCTCGGACAGACGGCCAAAATCCCACCCGGGGTTATCTATGCCGTGGCTTTGAGGCGTATAAAAGCTGCGGTTTAGAGGCGCACATGAAAAATTAAGCGCTTGACTTTGACGCGGTGGCACTGGAATCTGAATTAACAGTCAGGCTCGCATAAATATTCAGGCGACCTGAAAGCACTCCAAAAAAAATAAATCAGGAGAACACTGTGGACGCCAAAGCGATTGTCCAGCACCCGGCCGAACTCAAGCCGCCCCACCGCCCACGGCTGGTGAAACTGCTGCCCAGCAATATCGGCGGCCCGTTGATCGGGCTGGTGCTGTTGGTGCTGGTCTTCTCCTTCAGTTCCGAATTCTTCTTCTCGTTGCGCAATGGCCTGAACATTCTCGATCAGGTCACGGTGCTGGGCATCCTGGCGATCGGCATGACGGCGGTGATCGTGATCGGCGGCATCGACCTGTCGGTCGGCTCGGTGCTGGCCTTCTCGATGATGATGCTCGGCTGGCTCTATCAGGACCAGGCGGTGCCGCTGGGCTTCGCCATCCCGATTTCGATTGCCAGCGGCATGCTGGCCGGGCTGGTCTCCGGGGGCTTGATCACCTACGCCAAGCTGCCGCCGTTCATTGCCACGCTGACCATGATGTCGGTGGCCCGTGGCCTGGCAAATATCCTCACCGAAGGCCGGCAGATCGTCGGTTACCCGGACTGGTTCACCAGCCTGGCGACGGTGCGGCATTTCGGTTTTCTCTCGGCCACCGTCGGGCTGTTCCTGGTGATGCTGGTGGTGGCGTGGGTGTTCCTGCGCTTTCGTGCCGGCGGCCGCAACCTTTACGCCATGGGTGGTAGCCCGGAAGTGGCGCGCCTGTCGGGCATCAAGGTGCGCGCGATCACGCTGTGGGTGTACGCCATCAGCGGCGCCCTCGCCGGCATTGCCGCTGTGACCCTCGCCGCCCGCCTCGACTCGTCCCAACCCAGCGCCGGCCTGAGCCTGGAACTGGACGCCATCGCCGCCGTGGTGATTGGCGGCGCCAGCCTCAGCGGTGGCGTCGGCAGTATCGGTGGCACCCTCGTGGGGGTGCTGATCATTGGCGTGCTGCGCAATGGCCTCAACCTGCTTGGCGTTTCGCCGTTCATTCAACAAGTGGTGATCGGCGTGGTCATCGCCCTCGCCGTGACCATCGACACCCTGCGACGCCGCTCCAGCACTGCCCGTTAAACCTGTTCGACAGTTGACACCCTCCAACAATAAAACCAGGAGTCACCGACATGTTCAGCCCCAAGAAACTGCTTATCGCCACTGCCTTGGCTGCCGCGACCCTCAGCGCCGCCGGCACCACCTGGGCCAAGGACCTGACCATCGGCCTGGCCGTGGCCAACCTGCAGGCCGACTTCTTCAACCAGATCAAGCAGTCGGTGGAAGCCGAGGGCAAGGCCAAGGGGATCAAGGTGATCACCGTGGACGCCCAGGGCAACTCCTCGACCCAGGTCAGCCAGATTGAAGACCTGATCACCCGCCAGATCGACGTGCTGATCTACATTCCGGCCGGTGCTACCGCCGCCGGTGTGCCGGTCAAAGCCGCCAAGGCCGCCGGCATCCCGGTGATCGCCGTCGACCGTAATGCCCCCGACGCACCCGGCGATACGTTTATCGCCAGCGACAGCGTGGCCGGCGCCAAGACCCTGGCCGAGTACGTGGGCAAGATCACCGACGGCAAGGGGCGCATCGCGATCCTGCAAGGCCAGCTCGGTACCACGCCGGAAAACGACCGCGCCAAAGGCTTTGAGCAAGGTCTCAAAGCCTTCCCGGACCTCAAGGTGGTCGCCCAGCAACCCGCCGAATGGGCCCAGGACAAAGGGTTCGCGGTGGCCCAGGACCTGCTCCAGCGTGATCCGAACATCACCGTATTCTTCGGGCGCGCCGACGCCATGGCATTGGGCGCGGCCCAGGCAGTGAAAGTCGGCAACCTCGATCACAAAGTCGTGGTGGTCGGTTTTGACGGCGACGTCGCCGGGCTCAAGGCCGTGGAAAGTGGTGTGCTCAACGCGACCATGACCCAGCAGACGCAGAAAATGGGGCGCCTGGCCGTGGCCTCGGCAATTGACCTGAAGGCCGGCAAAGACGTGCCCAAGGAACAACTGCTGCCCACCGTGCTGACCACCAAAGACAACGTCGCGCCGTTCCTGCAACAGCACCCGTAAGCCTCGGAGGTCGTCATGCAAGCAGCCGCTCTGGACACCGCTCAACCTGACGCGGTGCTGTGCCTGCGCAATATCAGCAAGGCCTACGGGCCGGTGCAGGTGCTGTCGCAGGTCAACGTGGATATTCGCCCTGGCGAGGTACTGGCCCTGCTCGGTGAGAACGGCGCGGGCAAGTCGACCTTGTCATCGATCATCGCCGGCCTGGTGCAACCCGAAGCCGGCGGCAGCATGACCTGGCTCGGCGCACCCTACGCGCCGGCATCACCGGGTGCCGCGCTGGGTGCGGGGATCGGCCTGATCCACCAGGAAATCCGTCTGCTGCCGCAACTGTCGATCGCCGAAAACATCTTCGTCGGCCGCCTGCCCATGCGTCACGGGCGGGTCGACCGCGAGTACATGGAGGCCCAGGCGCAGATTCAGCTCGAGCGCCTGGGGCTCAAGGTGCCGGCGTCGCGCAAGGTCGAAGGCCTGAGCGTGGCGGCCCAGCAACTGGTGGAAATCGCCAAGGCGCTGACCCTCAAGGCCAGCCTGTTGATCCTCGACGAGCCCACCGCGGCATTGGGCGGCGACGAAACCGAGCTGCTGTTCAAGCAGGTGGAACGGCTCAAGGCCGAGGGCGTTTCGTTCATCTATATCAGTCACCGCCTGGAAGAAATCGCGCGCATCGCCGACCGCGTGCTGGTGCTGCGCGACGGTCGCCAGATCGCCCTGCACGGCACGGCCCAGGTGCCGGTGCGTGAGTTGGTCGAGCAGATGGTCGGACGCAGCCTGGAGCGGATTTTCCCGACGCTGCAAGCACCGCAGGCGCGGGTGATGCTGCAGGTCAGGGAGTTGACCTGCCGCGAATTTGCCTTGCACGGCATCGACTTCAGCGTGCGCGCCGGCGAGGTGTTCGGCATTGCCGGGGTAGTCGGCGCCGGGCGGACCGAACTGGTGCGCACCATCGCCGGCGCGGCGCGGGATATCCAAGGCCATATGGTGCTGGACGGTGAAGTCCGCCAGTTGCGCTCGCCGTTCGAGGCAATCCAGGCCGGCGTGGTGCTGGTGCCCGAAGATCGCAAGCAGCAAGGCGTGGTGGTGGAGCATCGGATCGAAGACAACCTGATCTACGGCAACACCGACCTGCTGGATAAACGCGGTTGGGTGTTCCCTGCCCCGCTGCGCGAATTCGCGCGCACGGCGGTGGCACGCCTGGGTGTTAAAGGGGCACCGCAGTCGCGGATTTCCAGCCTGTCCGGGGGTAACCAGCAGAAGGTGATCATTGCCAAATGGCTGGCACGCAATCCCAAGGTGTTCATCCTCGACGAACCCACGCGCGGCATCGACGTGGGTGCACGCGCGGCGATTTATGAAGTGATCGCGGACCTGGCAGCCAAGGGCATGGCTGTGATTGTGGTGAGTTCCGACCTGGATGAAGTGCTCGGGCTGTCCCATCGGGTGATGGTAATGAGCCGGGGGCGACAGATGGGGATTCTGGAACGTGGCGAGGCCACACCGGTTTCGGTGATGGAAATGGCCACCGCATGACCACGAACGATGGATGCGCCACCCTTTTTGTGGTGAGCGGGCTTGCCCCGCGTTGGGCTGCGCAGCAGCCCCCCCCTCAAACACCCGCGTTGAATCAGACACACCCCGGTGGCAGATCGAGGGGCCGCTTCGCAGCCCAACGCGGGGCAAGCCCGCTCACCACATGGTGGGAGGTGTATTGCTAACTATTAGTAAGGGAGTCATCCATGCCACTTTTCAGTCTTCAGGGCCAAGTCACCTTCGTCACCGGGACCGACAGTGGCATCTATCCAACGGTAAAAGCGCGACCCTTGTGGTGAGCGGGCTTGCCCCGCGTTGGGCTGCGCAGCAGCCCCCCCTCAGGCACCCGCGTTGAATCAGACACACCCCAATGACAGATCGAGGCGGGGTGTATTGCTAACCATGAATAACGGAGTCATCCATGCAACTTTTCAGTCTTCAGGGCCAAGTCGCTTTTGTCACCGGTGCAGGCAGCGGGATCGGACAGGCCATCGCCGTCGGGCTGGCCGAAGCCGGTGCCGATGTGGCGTGTTTTGACCTGCCCGGCAGCCCCGGCATTGCCAGCACCGTAGAACGCATCCAGGCATTGGGCCGTCGTGCCCTGGCCCTGAGCGGCACCGTCACCGAGCGCGCCGCGCTGGACGCCGCCGTCGCTCGCACCGAAACCGAACTAGGCCCGCTGAGCGTGGCGGTCAACTGCGCCGGTATCGCCAACGCCCAGGCCGCCGAAGACCTCGAGCTGCAGCGCTGGCAGACCACCCTGGACATCAACCTCACGGGCATCTTCCTCAGTTGCCAGGCCCAGGCCGCCGTCATGTTGCCGCGCGGCAAAGGCGCCATCGTCAATATCGCCTCGATGTCCGGCAGCATCGTCAACCGCGGCTTGCTGCAGGCGCACTACAACACCTCCAAGGCCGGGGTGATCCACCTGAGCAAAAGCCTGGCGATGGAATGGGCCGACAAGGGCCTGCGGGTCAACTGCATCAGCCCCGGCTATACCGCGACGCCGATGAACTCGCGCCCGGAAGTCGCCGACCAGGTGAAGATTTTTGAACAGACCACGCCCATGGGCCGCATGGCCAGCGTGGAAGAAATGGTCGGCCCGGCGATTTTCCTGGTCAGCCAGGCCTCGTCTTTCTGCACCGGTGTCGACCTGCTGGTCGATGGCGGCTTCGTCTGCTGGTAAGGAGTCTTGTGATGTCGCAACGTTTCAGCGGTAAAACCATCGTGATCACCGGCGCCTGCCGTGGCATCGGCGCCGGCATTGCCGAGCGCTTCGCCCAGGAAGGCGCCAACCTGGTACTGGCTTCCAATGACCTGGAACGCGTGACCTTCACCGCCGACCAACTGGCACAGGAATACAAGGTCGACGCCCTGGCCCTGGCTATCGACGTCACCCGTGAAGACGACATTGAAAAGCTCTACCGCGAAGGCCACGCGCGCTTTGGCAGCATCGACGTGTCGGTACAGAACGCCGGCATCATCACCATCGACCACTACGACAAAATGCCCCGCGCCGACTTCGACAAGGTGCTGCAGGTCAACACCACCGGCGTGTGGCTGGGCTGCCGGGAAGCGGCCAAGTACATGGTCAAGCAAGGCAGCGGGCGGCTGATCAACACCTCGTCCGGCCAGGGCCGCCAGGGGTTCATCTATACGCCGCACTACGCCGCGAGCAAAATGGGCGTGATCGGCATCACCCAGAGCCTGGCGCTGGAACTGGCGCGGCATAACATCACGGTCAACGCGTTTTGCCCCGGCATCATCGAAAGCGAAATGTGGGACTACAACGACCGCGTGTGGGGCGAGATCCTCAGCACCGAGGAAAAACGCTACGGCAAAGGCGAGTTGATGGCCGAATGGGTCAAGAACATCCCCCTGCGCCGTGCCGGCAAACCCTCGGATGTGGCAGGCCTGGTGGCGTTCCTGGCCTCCGACGATGCCGCCTACCTGACCGGCCAGGCGATCAATATCGACGGCGGCCTGATCATGTCGTAAGGGTTTGGTATCCTCACCCGCATTGATGTCACCACTGAGGCCTTCATGAGCCAAATCGAAGAACAGCGCCTGATCACCAAGATCGCGAGCCTCTATTACGAAGAAGGGCTCAAGCAGTCCGAGATTTCCGCACAGCTCGACCTGTCCCAATCCTTTATCAGCCGCGCGCTGCGTCGGGCGCTGCAGGAAGGCGTGGTGAAGATCAGCGTGATGCGCCTGCAAGGCCTGCACCTGGAGCTGGAAACCCAGTTGCAGCGCCGCTATCGCGTGCGCCGGGTGATCGTGGTCGAAGCCACCGAACCGGGCAATGACGAAAGCATCAAGCAGGCCATCGGCTCGGCCGCCGCGCATTACCTGGAGACCAGCCTGTCGCCGCAGGATCACATCGGCATTTCGTCGTGGAGCAGCACCATTCGCGCCATGGTCGGCCACCTGCATGCACAACCGGGCAAACAAGGCGCCCAGGAAGTGGTACAACTGTTGGGTGGCGTCGGCAACAAAGGCGCGTTTGAAGCGACCTTGCTGACCCAGCGCCTGGCCACCCTGCTCAACTGCCCGGCGTTCCTGCTGCCCTCGCAAAGCATCGAGCAATCGGTGGAGAGCAAGCAGCGCATCGTGCAGATGGAAGAGGTCAAGGAAGTGCTGCAACGCTTTGACAGCATCACCCTGGCCATCGTCGGCATCGGCGACCTGGAGCCTTCGCAACTGCTGCGCAACAGTGGCAACTACTACACCGAAGACATGCTACGCCTGCTGGCCGAGCGCGGTGCCGTCGGCGATATCTGCCTGCGCTACTTCGACGCCCAGGGCAAGCCGGTACTGGAAGAAGATGAGGAGTTCGTGGTGTCGGTGGCGCTGCCCAAGCTGCGCAGCATCCACCGCGTGCTGGGCCTGGCCGGCGGGCTGAACAAGGTCCAGGCGATTCGTGGCGCGCTCAAGGGCGGCTACCTGGACATCCTGATTACCGACCTGGATACCGCACAGGCCCTCAACCAATAACCTCTTTTGGAGACTGCCGCTCATGACGTCCAAGCTCGAACAACTCAAGCAATTCACCACCGTGGTCTGCGACACCGGCGACCTGGAAGCCATCAGCCGCCTGCGCCCGGTGGACGCCACCACCAACCCTTCGCTGCTGCTCAAGGCCGCCGCCATCCCGGAATACGCCGACCTGCTGCGCCGCGCCGTGAGCCATGCCAAAGGGGATGTGGGCCTGGCCGGCGACCACTTCGCGGTGTCGGTGGGTGCGGGGATTCTCAAGGTGATTCCGGGGCGCATCTCCACTGAGGTCGACGCGCGCCTGTCATTCGACGAAGACGCGCTGTGGGCCAAGGCCAACCAGTTGATCGCCCTCTACGACCAGGCCGGCATCGGCCGCGATCGCGTGCTGATCAAGCTGGCCTCGACCTGGGAAGGCATCCGCACCGCCGAGCGCCTGGAAAAGGCCGGTATCCAGACCAACCTGACGCTGCTGTTCTCCTTCGCCCAGGCGGCTGCCTGTGCCGACGCCGGCGTGTTCCTGATCTCGCCGTTTGTGGGCCGCATCTACGACTGGTACCGCAAGAACACCGGCCTGGACTACACCGGCGCCGAAGACCCCGGCGTGCAGTCGGTCACGCGCATCTACAACTACTACAAGGCCAACGGCATCAAGACCGTGGTGATGGGCGCCAGCTTCCGCACCCTCAGCCAGATCGAACAGTTGGCCGGTTGCGACCGCCTGACCATCAGCCCGGAACTGCTGCAAAAGCTTGATGAAGACCAGGGCCCGCTGGCACGCAAACTCACCCCGGGCGCCGACGGCGAAGCGCGCCTGCAGTTGACCGAGGCACAGTTCCGCTGGGCCTCGAACGAAGACGCGATGGCCACTGAGAAACTCGCAGAAGGCATTCGCCAGTTTGCGCGGGACCAGGAAAAACTGGAGGCGGTGTTGTCGTCGCTATGACCCCCGTCCAGCCGCTCGGCCAGTCGCGCACCTTGGTGTTCCTGGCCTACCCGCACATGGGCCTGCTCGACCTGACCGGCGCCCAGACCGTGTTCTGGGCGGCCACCAAGGCCATGGTCGAGCGTGGCCTGCCGGGCTATGTGATGCACACCGCCAGCCTGGCGGGTGGCTTGATGCCAACAGCCGAAGGTTTGAGCGTCGATACCCTGCCACTGGCGCAATTTGACCCCGCCACCCTCGACACCTTGATCGTACCCGGCGCCCCCGCCATTCAACAGGCGATGGCCGCCAACACCGATCTGGTGGACTGGCTGCGTCATGCCTCCACCCAGGCCCGGCGCACGGCTTCAGTGTGCAGCGGCACGTTCCTGCTGGCCCAGGCCGGCTTGCTCCAAGGCCGGCGTGCTGCCACGCACTGGGCGATGTGCGACATGCTCAAGCGCGGGTTCCCGAGCATCGAAGTGGACATGGACGCGATCTTTGTCCAACAAGGCAATGTGTGGACGTCGGCAGGCGTGAGTGCCGGTATCGACCTTGCGCTGGCGTTGGTCGAGGCCGATTGCGGGCGTCACGTCGCCCTGCAAGTGGCGCGGGAGCTGGTGGTGTTTCTCAAAAGGCCCGGTGGCCAGGCCCAGTTCAGCCAACTGCTGCAAGCGCAGACCGATGACACTGCGGGTTTCGACGCCTTGCACCTGTGGATCGCCGATAACCTCAGCGACAGCGAGCTTACGGTGGAGCGCCTGGCAGAACAAAGCCGCATGAGCCCGCGCAATTTCGCCCGGGTCTACAAGCAAAAAACCGGGCGCACCCCGGCCAAGGCCATCGAGTTGTTTCGCGTGGAGGCGGCACGACGCCTGTTGGAAGACTCCCAGCGCAACATCGACCAAGTCGCGCACCTGTGTGGCTTTGGCGATGAAGAACGGATGCGCTACACCTTCCATCGCCACCTGTCGATTTCCCCTCGCGACTACCGCGCGCGCTTTTCCCGCTGACAGCGGGCCGGTTGGCAGTAATTCAGGGTTTTGTGTCCTACCCGACAAACAACCGCGCTCTTAGAGTAGGCCGGTAACGCATTGCACCTTGAGCAATCGTATCGACCTGGTCCCTGGAGCATCCCCATGAAGCAGCACATCCTTATCATCGGCGCCGGCTTCGGCGGTGTCTGGAGCGCCTTGAGCGCCGCACGCCTGCTGGACAAACATGATCGCCATGACGTGCAGATCAGCGTGCTGGCCCCACAGCCGGCGCTACGTATTCGTCCACGTTTCTACGAAGCCGACGTGCATGCCATGCAAGCACCGCTGGGGCCGTTGTTTGCGGCGGTCGGCGTGGACTTCATCGAGGGCGCCGCCGACCGCATCGATGAAAATGGCAAGCAGGTGACCTACCGCAATGCGGCTGGCATAGCCACCACCCTCACGTACGATCGCCTGGTTCTAGCCGCTGGCAGCCGTCTGAATCGGCCACAGATGGAAGGCATCCAGCACGTGTTCGATGTGGACCAGATCGAAGATGCCACGCGCCTCGAAGCGCACATCAAGGGGTTGAACAAGCTGCCCGACAGCCCGGCACGTAACACTGTGGTGGTGGCCGGCGGCGGGTTTACCGGGATCGAGACCGCGACCGAAATGCCGGCACGCCTGCGCGAAACACTGGGTGACAACGCCGATATTCGTGTGATCGTGGTGGACCGCGGCCCGCAGATTGCGGCTTCCATGGGCGATGGTATTCGCCCGTCCATCGTTCAAGCCAGCGAACACCTGGGCCTGGAATGGAGATTGAACACCTCAGTGGCCGCGGTGGATGCCGGCGGCGTGACCCTGGCCGATGGGGAACGCATTGAGTCCAGTACCGTGATCTGGACCATCGGCTTTCGCGCCAACCCGCTGACCGAACAGGTCAGCGGCACCCTTGATCCCCAGGGCCGCCTGCATGTGGACGGCAACCTCAAGGTCAAGGGCCTGGCCGATGTCTTTGCCGCCGGTGATGTGGCCTACGCCGCCACCGATGACCTGGGTCACTTCGCCGGCATGTCCTGCCAGCACGCCATTGCCCTGGGCCGCTACGCCGGCAACAACGTCGCCGCCGACCTGATCGGTGTGGCCCCGATGACCTACAGCCAGCCCAAATACGTCACCTGCCTCGACCTCGGTGCCTGGGGCGCGGTGTACACCGAGGGCTGGGATCGTCAGCTCAAACTGGTGGGCCAGGAAGCCAAGGAGCTTAAACAGCAGATCAACACCGTGTGGATCTACCCACCCGTTGCTGATCGGGCCACCGCCCTGGCGGCGGCTGACCCGCTGATCCCGGTGGCCTGACCGCGCCTGGGGCGGCAGCTATCAACTCTGTGGTGTATGTACCGTCAGGCCACGAGCTGCCAATGCCCCCAATACCCCGCCGACCATCGGCGCCAGCCAGAACAACCACAACTGCGCAATGTACTCACCGCCGGCGAACAACGCCGGGCCGGTGCTGCGCGCGGGGTTGACCGAGGTGTTGGTCACCGGGATCAGGACCAGGTGAATCAGGGTCAGCGCCAGGCCGATGGCAATCGGCGCAAAGCCTGCGGGCGCGCCCGGCGCGGTCACGCGCATGATGATCAGCACAAAGAAGAACGTAGCGATCACTTCGGCCAGCAGTGCAGCCTTCATGTCGAACAGGCCCGGGCTCAGCTCGCCGTAGCCGTTGGCAGCAAAGCCGCCCATCTCGAAACCGGGTTGGCCGTTGGCGATCACATACAGCGTCGCTGCAGCCGCAATGGCGCCAACCACTTGCGCCGCGATATAGGGCAGCACTTTCCCCCCGCACAGGCGGCGCCCGGCCCAGAGGCCGAGGGTCACCGCCGGGTTGAAATGCCCACCGGAGATACCGCCCACCGCGTAGGCCATCGTCAACACGGTCAGGCCGAACGCCAGTGACACGCCGGCGAAGCCAATCCCCAACCCAGGGAACGCAGCCGCCAGAATGGCGCTGCCACATCCGCCGAAAGTCAGCCAGAAGGTTCCGAGGAATTCTGCGGTCAAACGTCTTTGCACAAGTGACTCCATTGCTGTTCAGGTGCCGTCACCACAGGACGTGGGCGGTCCTGGGCGACGGTAGCAATGGGCATCATGGCGCCCTGTAAGACTTGTCTGGTTTTAGCGTTTTACCGCGGGGTCGCGGGCACACCCGTGCCGAACCGACGAATCGCCAGGCAATAGCCGATCAACGCCACCGCCGCCAGCAAGCCGCCCGCCGCGCCGATCCAGGCAAAGCCGAAGTGGCTGCCGACCCAGCTGCCCATCAGCGCACCGCCGCCGATACCGATGTTGTAGATGCCGGAGAACATCGCCATCGCCACGTCGGTGGCGTCCGGCGCAAGGACCAGCACCTTGGATTGCATGGCCAGGCCGAAGCCCATGATCGCCATGCCCCAGAACACGCTGAGGATCACCAGGTAGGATTCGGCGCCGCTCAACGGCAGCAGCAGCGACAGGCACGCCGCCAGCAGGAACACCGCGCCGACCACGAACACGTGAGGGTTGAAGCGGTGCACCAGGCTGAACAGCAGCGAACCAATGATGCCCGCGCCACCGAACACCAGCAGGATCAGGGTGACCGCGCTGCCGCTCATGCCGGCCACGCCTTCGACGAAGGGTTCGATATAGCTGTAGGCGGTGAATTGCGCGGTGACGGTCATGGCCGTGAGCACGTACAGCGCCACCAGCGCCGGACGCTTGAACAGCAGCGGCAGGCTGCGCAGGGAGCCGGAGTTCTGGCTCGGCAACGGCGGCAAGGTGCGCGCCAGCCAGAACACCAGGGCAGCAGCGAAGGCGCCGATGACCAGGAAGGTCGTGCGCCAGCCCATGGCTTCGCCGAGCAGGCGGCCCAGCGGAATGCCCAGTACCATCGCCAGCGAGGTGCCGGTAGCGAGCAAGCCCAGCGCCTGCACCTGCTTGCCTTCCGGCGCCAGGCGCACGGCCAGGGACGCGGTGATCGACCAGAACAGCGCATGGGACAAGGCGATGCCGACCCGGCTGAGCATCAGGATGCCGAAGCTGGTGGCCACGCTGGACAGAATATGGCTGGCGATAAACATGCCGAACAGCACGATCAGCAACTTGCGCCGCTCGACGTTGCGGGTCAGCAGCATCACCGGCAGCGAGGTCAGCGACACGATCCACGCATAGATGGTGAGCATCAGGCCGACACTGGCGATGGGCATGTCGAAGCTGGCGCCAATGGCGCTGAGCAGCCCCACGGGCACGAATTCGGTGGTGTTGAACACAAACGCGGCCAGCGCCAGGGCGATGACCGGTTGCCAGTTGGCTTGGGGGGTTGCGGCTGAAATGCTCATTGAAGGGCGAGGTACTCTGGCGATGATCAAGCGGCCACCCAGGACAAGCGCCGCCGCGGAGCATTCTATAGGTTTCTCGGCCGGCTGTTGACGCCCATCCCCCTCAAAATACCCTCAGCGGGGTCACGGTAAGGTCATGGTCACCACGTAGTTCCCCGACCGGATCGGCTTGCCGGCGCCATCGACGAGCACATAGCGCTGGTCGTAATACCGCCCGTTGCCACTGTCCGCGACCAGCAGCACGTGGGCCGCGTCGACACTGGCCACCGGCGCCACACCGCGTACATCGAAGTGGCTGCCGCGGCTGGCGACGGCACACTCGTGCAATTCCATCACCGCGCCACTGTGCGTATTTGTCGCACACCCGCCTTCGACGATACTGCCGTGGAACTCAATGCTGCCCTGCCCCACGATCTGCGCGGCGCCGCACGTACTCGCCCAGACACCCAGGAGGCCTGCCATTACCGAAAGACGCTTGACGCTCATGTCGACACTCCTTATTGGGCTCTTACCCAGTAAGTCGTCTGCCCGAGCGTTAACTTGAGGCGCCGCGTCCAAAGGTTTGCGCTAGATCAAGGATCCACCTGCCCCATCATCTCGGGAATGCTTTCCGGGCGCTTGGCATAGCGCTGGGCCAGCGCCGCGCAGACCATCAACTGGATCTGGTGAAACAGCATCAGCGGCAGGATCAGCACCCCCATGGTCGCCCCGGCGAACAGCACCTGGGCCATCGGTACGCCGGTCGCCAGGCTCTTCTTCGAGCCACAGAACAGGATGGTGATGCGGTCTTCCTGGTTGAAACCAAAGGCCTTGCCCAACAGCGTCGACGCCACCAGCACCAGGCCGAGCAACACGCAGCAGGCGACAACCAGGCCACCCAGTTCCCACAGCGGGATCTGGTGCCAGATGCCTTCGTTGACTGCTTCGCTGAACGCGCCGTACACCACCAGCAGGATCGAGCCCTGGTCGACGAACTTCAGCCAGGATTTATTGCGGCCCACCCACGCGCCGATCCAGCGGCGGGCGATCTGCCCGGCGACAAACGGCAGCAGCAATTGCACGCTGATTTTGAGGATCGCATCGACCGTGGAGCCGCCGTCGCCATGCACGTTGAGCAGCAAGGTCACCAGCAACGGCGTGAGGAAGATGCCGAACAGGCTAGAGGCCGCCGCGCTGCAGATCGCCGCAGGGATATTGCCGCGCGCCAGCGAGGTGAAGGCAATCGCCGATTGCACCGTGGCCGGCAAGGCGCAAAGGTAGAGCATGCCCATGTACAGGTCTTTGCCGATCAGCGGCGAGAGCAGCGGCTTGAGCGCCAGGCCCAGCAGCGGAAACAGCACGAAGGTCAGGCTGAACACCAGCAAGTGCAGGCGCCAGTGCCCCGCACCGGCCACGATGGCCTGGCGCGACAGCTTGGCACCGTGCAGGAAGAACAGCAGCGCGATGGCCAGGTTGGTGACCCAGCCAAAAGCCACGGCGGTCTGGCCGCTGGCGGGCAGCAGTGAGGCGAGGATCACCGTGGCGATCAGCGTCAGGGTGAAGTTGTCGGGCAGAAAACGAGGGCGAGTCATAAGCGGATCTTCCGGGGGTTGCCAAGAGCGTCATCGCGACTCTAACGTAACGGCCTGTTACCGACTAACGCCAATGAGCCAGTAAATGCCGCCTAAAGGACATGCCAACACCGTGCGCCGCAGCGTGCCCGGGCTTTCCAGCCTGCCACGGCCGGTGTATGGCCGTACCGAATCGCTGCCCAACCGCGCGCTGACGCGTCGGCACAGCCACCCGTGGGTGCAATTGTCCTACGCGATCTCCGGGGTGCTGGAGATCCAGACCAGCGTCGGCCGCTTCGTCGCCCCGCCGCAACGCGCGGTGTGGATCCCAGCGGGCATGCCGCACCGGGTATTCAGCTCGCCGCACACGGAGATGCGCAGTTTGTACCTCGATTGCAGCGTCACCACCTGGGCAGCCGAGCGTTGCCAGGTGCTGGAGGTGAGCAACCTGTTGCGTGAGTTGATCCGCAGCTTCAGTGAACTGCCAGTGGAGTACGCCGAGGATGGACCGGACGGTCGGCTGGCCCAGGTGGTGCTCGACCAACTGGCGGCAGCGCCGCAGGTCGACCTGATGCTGCCATTGCCCCACGACCCGCGCCTGCGCCAGATCTACCGCAGCCTCAACCTGCACCCGGAACAGCAGACTACCCTGGGGCAGTGGAGCCAGAAGCTGGCCGTCAGCGAGAAAACCCTCAGCCGTTTGTTCTTGAGGGACACCGGCCTGACGTTCCGGGCCTGGCGCCAGCGCCTGAGGCTATTGACCGCCCTGCCCGCCCTGGAGCAAGGCGAGCGGGTGACGGATGTGGCGCTGGGCTGTGGCTACGAATCCACCTCGGCATTCATCAATGCATTTCGACAGCAGTTTGACGCGACGCCCGGTGAGTTCTTTCGCTGACTATAAGATGAAGGAGATCCAAATGTGGGAGCGGGCTTGCTCGCGAAAGCGGTGTGTCAGTCGACCTCTGCAGTGGCTGATCCAGCGTATTCGCGAGCAAGCCCGCTCCCACATTTTTACATTGCATGTACCTGCCAGGCATACGAATCCACCTCGGCATTCATCAATGCGTTTCGACAGCATTTTGATGCGACGCCCGGTGAGTTCTTTCGCTGACCATGAGGTGAAGGAGATCCAAATGTGGGAGCGGGCTTGCCCGCGAAAGCGGTGTGTCAGTCGACCTCTGCAGTGGCAGATCCAGCGTATTCGCGAGCAAGCCCGCTCCCACATTTTGACATTGCCTGTACCTGCCAGGCATACCAGTCCACCTCGGCATTCATCAATGCGTTTCGCCAGCAGTTTGATGCGACGCCCGGTGAGTTCTTTCGCTGACCATGAGGTGAAGGAGATCCAAGTGTGGGAGCGGGCTTGCCCGCGAAAGCGGTGTGTCAGTCGACCTCTGCAGTGGCTGATACCGCGTATTCGCGAGCAAGCCCGCTCCCACATTTTGAATTGCATGTGTCTGCTAGGCAGAGGCCTTGGCCAGGATCGCCTGGAGCAACACGTCCGCCCCTGCCGTCGACCATTCGGGGGAAATTTCTTCCGCCTCGTTGTGGCTGAGCCCGTCCACGCAGGGCACGAAGATCATCGCGGTCGGCGCTACCTGGTTCACGTAGCAGGCGTCATGCCCGGCGCCGGAGATCATCGGCCGCTGGCTGTAGCCGAGCTTTTCCGCGCTGGCCCGGACCACCTCGACACAGTCAGCGTCAAAGGCAATCGGCGCGTACTGGAAAATCTGCTTCACGCTGTGCTGCAAGCCAATCTCCGCGGCGATGCGTGCCACGGCGTCGCGCAATTGCTGGTCCTGGCGCGCCAGCACCGCTTCGTCCGGGTGGCGAAACTCCACGCTGAAAAACACCCGCCCCGGCACCACGTTGCGCGAGTTGGGGAAGATGTTCGCCATGCCCACCGTCGCCCGCCCTTCGGCGCCCTGCTCCAGGCCCAGGCCATTGACGGCCTCGACCACCCGGGCAAAACCGAGCAGCGCATCCAGGCGATGGTCCATCGGCGTGGTGCCGGCGTGGGCGCTGCGCCCGCTCAATTCGACTTCATACCAGCGCTGGCCCTGGGCGCCGGTGACGACGCCGATGGTGATGCCTTGGGCTTCGAGAATCGGGCCTTGTTCGATATGCAGTTCGAACGCGGCATGCACGGCCTGGCCGCCGACCGGATGAGGCCCGGCATAGCCGATCTGCTGCAAGGCCTCGCCAATGGTCACACCGGCCTTGTCCGCGCGGGACAGCCCGTATTCCAGGTCGAACACGCCGGCGTAGACACCGGAAGAAATCATCGCCGGAGCAAAGCGCGAGCCTTCTTCGTTGGTCCAGTTGACCACCTCGATGGGGCGCTCGGTTTCGATGCCCAGGTCATTCAGGGTCCGCAGCACTTCCACACCGGCGAGCACGCCGTAGATGCCGTCGTACTTGCCGCCGAAGGGTTGCGAGTCGCCATGCGAGCCGGTCAGCACCGGCGCCAGGTCGTCATGTTTGCCGGCGCGGCGGGCAAAGATATTGCCCATGGCGTCGACCCGCACCGTGCAGCCGGCGGCTTCGCACCACTGCACGAAGAGGTCGCGGCCACGACGGTCTTCGTCGGTCAGCGCCAGGCGCGAGACGCCGCCCTTTTCGGTGGCGCCGATCTGCGCCATTTCCATCAGCGATACCCACAGGCGATCGCCATTGACCCGCGCCAGGTTACTCATGGGGTTTGGCCCGATAGCGGAAATCACAGTGGTGCGCGCCACCCATGATGGTCTGGGTGCGGGTCAGTTCGATGTCCGGGTTGTAGCCGACGATAAACAACTCGTCGCGGTTGCACGACAGCAAGTGGCCAATCTCGCCCAGGCCCATCTCGTGGTACATCTCGGCGTAGCGGCAGCGCTTGACGTCGTAGTCATAGTGCTCGGCATCGCTGGCGATGATCTCGACCTTGAGCGCGTCGTCCTTTTCCCACAACACTTGCAGTTCGACAAAACTCTTGAGGTCGGCGCCCTGCTCTTCCAGCGCGGCAAAATGCTTGCCGGCCTGAATCGCCGCGTTGCCCACGGCCTCGCCGATCACGGCGGCGGCAAAAGCCTTGCCCTGCTCGCGCACCAGGATCTCGTAGATCGGCTTGATGATTTCGGCTTCGATCCGCCGCCGGGCAAGAATGCCCAGTTCACCTTCCAGATTGCTCATTGTGTGCCTCCGTCAGCTCCACAAAACCTATTGATTGCCCCCACACTGAGAGGCTTTTCTGTGGCGAGCGGGCTTGCCCCGCGTGGGGCTGCAAAGCAGCCCCAATAAGCACGCCGCGTTGTCTCAGATCCACCTCGGCAGCTGATTTTGCGGCGGCTTCGCCACCCAACGCGGGACAAGCCCACTCACCACACCAGCAGTTCGCCGGCCAGACGTCGGCGGTTATTGACCGCCTGCCACACTCACCGGCTGCCATTGATTGGCCTTGACCTGGTAAACGGTGAACGACGGTTTCTTCAAGTTACCCTCGGCATCGAAGGCAATGGTGCCGGTCACGCCCGGGTAACTGATGGCGCGCAGCACCGGCAGGTACTTCTGCGGATCAACCGAATCGGCCTTTTCAATCGCCGCCACCAGCACGCCGACGCCGTCGTAGGCAAACGGCGCGTGCAGTTCGATATTGGTTTTGTAGCGTTCTTTATAGGCCTGTTCGAACGCCTTGCCACCCGGCATCTGTGCAACCGCCAGGCCCGGCTCCAGGGCAATCACGCCCTCGCCTTCGTTCTGCGCCAGTTGCAGGAAGGTCTGGCTGACAAACCCGCCGGCCCCCATCAACGGTGCCTTGATGCCCAACTGCTTGATGCGTCGGGCCAGCGGCGCGGCCTGGGCGTCAACGCCGCCGAAGAAGATCAGGTCGGGGTTCTGGCTGCGGATGTTGGTAAGCACCGCGCTGAAGTCGATGGTCTTGTCGTCGACATATTCACGGGCAACCACCTTGGCGCCCCCGGCCTGGATGGATTTGACGAACTGGTCTGCCAGGCCCTGGCCGAAGGCGGTGCGGTCGTCGATCACGGCAATGCGTTGCGCCTTGAGCGTGTTCAAGGCATAGGCGCCGGCCACCTGACCGCCATCGTCGTCATGGCCCATGATGCGGAAACTGGTGTCGAAACCCTGCTGCGTGTAGGCATGCCCGGTGGCCACCGGCGCGACCTGGGCGATGCCGGCGTCGTGGTACACCCGCGCCGCCGGGATGCTGGTGCCGGTATTCCAGTGGCCGACCACGCCGACCACGCCCTCATCCACCAGGCGCTGGGCGACGGTCACGGCTGTGCGCGGGTCAGACTGGTCGTCTTCGGACACCAGCTTGAAAGTCACCGCTTCACCGTTGATCTTCGGGTGCTGGGCGTTGGCCCGGTCGATGGCCAGTTGCGCGCCATTTTCCAGGTCTTTGCCGATCCGCGCGGACGGGCCGGTCAGCGGGCCCGCCAAGCCAATCAACACGGTCTGGTCGGCCTGGGCCACGGCGCTTGCCAGGCTGCTCAGGGCCAGGCCTATCAATACGGTTTGCTTCAAAGTCTTCATCAGTCGTTCCTGTGTCTTTTCGGGCGGGTCGAAATACGCCGGGCGTCCGGTAGCGTCATGGTTGGGTTCTATTCACCGAGGTAGGCGCTGCGCACCTCGGGGTGTTCAAGCAATGCGGCGGACGGACCGACAAGGCTGATGCGCCCGGTGTCCATCACGTACGCGCGGTCGGTGACCTGCAGCGCCAGCCGAGCGTTCTGCTCCACCAGCAACAACGTCATGCCCTGGCGGCAGACGTCGTCGATCACCTGGAAGATCTTCTCGACCATGATCGGCGCCAGGCCCATGGACGGCTCATCGAGGATCAGCAGGCGCGGGCGCGACAGCAGCGCACGGGCCAGGGCGAGCATCTGTTGCTCACCGCCTGACAGCAGCCCGGCGGACTGTTGCAGGCGCTCTTCGAGGCGCGGGAAGTGTTCGAACAACTGGCGCATTTCACGCTGCACCTGCGCGTGGTCGCGGCGCACAAAGGCACCGGCCTGCAGGTTTTCCAGCACACTCATCCGCGCAAAAATCCCGCGCCCTTCCGGCACCATGGCGATGCCCTGGCGCAGCAGTTGGTCCGGTGCCTGGCCCCGAATCGAGCGCCCGGCAAACCGGATCGTGCCCTTGGCGGCCGGCAGCATGCCGGTCAACGCCTTGAGGCTGGAGGTCTTGCCGGCGCCATTGGCACCGATCAGCGTCACGCGTTCGCCTTCGGCGATCTGCAGGTCCAGGGACTTGACCGCCTCGATCGCGCCGTAGCGCACCTGCAAACCGTCGACGTGCAACAGGGCTTCAGACATGTGCACTGGCTCCCAAATAGGCCTGGATCACGGCCGGGTGCTGACGTACCTCGGCCGGTGGCCCGACGGCAATGACCTGGCCGTAATCGAGCACACTGATGCGGTCGCACACGCCCATCACCAGCTTGACGTCGTGCTCGATCAACAACAGCGTGTGGCCGTCGTCGCGGATTTTTTCCAGCAGGCCGCGCAGTTGCACTTTCTCACTGGCGTTCATGCCCGCCGCCGGTTCGTCCAGCGCCAGCAGGCGCGGTTCGGTGGCCAGCGCGCGGGCGATTTCCAGGCGGCGCTGGTGGCCGTAGCTCAGGCTGTCGGCGCGATAGTTGGCAAAGCCGGCCAGGCCCACATAGGCGAGCAAACGGTGGGCATGCGCGCGGGTTTGCGCCTCTTCATCACGGGCGCGGCGATGGCGGCTCAAGGCGGCCCACAGGCCATTGCGGGTGCGCACATGGCGCCCGACCATGACGTTTTCCAGCGCGCTCATGGCATTGAACAGGCGGATATTCTGGAACGTGCGCGCGATGCCGGCTTCGGCCACCTGGTGCACGCTGGTCGGCCGGTACTCGCGCCCGTCCAGCTGGAAGCGCCCGGAATCCGGGGTGTAGAGGCCGGTCATGACATTGAAGAAGGTGGTCTTGCCGGCGCCATTGGGGCCGATCAGCCCGTAGATTTCGCCGGGCTGGATGCTCAGGCTCACGTCGGTCAGCGCCGCGACGCCGCCGAAGTGCTTGTTGACGTGGTCAATCTGCAACAACGGTGCGTTCATCGTGCCACTCCTTTGGGCCATAGCCCGGCAGGTCGGTAGAGCATCGCCAGGATCAGCGCCAGGCCGTAGAACAACTGACGGATGATTTCCGGGTCGACCAGTA
Source organism: Pseudomonas sp. GW821-FHT05D12 (assembly GCF_059419825.1). NCBI lineage: Bacteria > Pseudomonadati > Pseudomonadota > Gammaproteobacteria > Pseudomonadales > Pseudomonadaceae > Pseudomonas > Pseudomonas sp. GW821-FHT05D12. Next base: position 63,838 of record NZ_JBWKSN010000022.1, read on the forward strand.
CCTGGCCGAACAACGCCTGCTGCAGCGGGCCCATGCTCGCGCGCAGGGCTTCGGGCAGCGCAGCCAGCAGCACGCATCCGAGCATCACCCCGGGGATATAGCCCATGCCGCCGAGCACCACCATCGCCAGCACCGCGATGGACTCATTGAGGGTGAACGATTCCGGCGAGACAAAACCCTGGAACGCTGCGAACAGCGCGCCGCTCACGCCGCCGAACGCGGCGCCAATCGCGAACGCCAGCAGCTTGAGGCGCACGGTGTTCACGCCCATGGCCTGCGCCGCTTCTTCGTCTTCGCGGATCGCCACCCAGGCGCGGCCGATGCGCGAGCGCTCGAGGCGAATGCAGGCGAACAGGATCAGCACCACCAGCGCGGCAAACAGGTAGTAATAGAGGTACACCGACGGCAGGCGCAGGCCGAACAGCTCTTGGGTGCGCCCCAGGTTCACGCCCAGCAGGCTGACCGGATCGACTTGCGAAATGCCTTTGGGGCCGTTGGTGATATTCACCGGGCGATCGAGGTTGCGCAGCAGGATGCGGATGATCTCGCCAAAGCCGAGGGTGACGATGGCCAGGTAGTCGCCACGCAGGCGCAAGGTCGGCGCCCCGAGCACCACCCCGCAGCCGGCGGCGAGCAAAGCGCCCAATGGCAGGATCAGCCAGATCGAGGTGTGCATCCCCGCCGGCAGCCACGCCACCAGCGCCGGGAACTGCTGCAACAGGTGCGGCGACGACAGCAGCGCGGCAAGGTAGGCGCCCACCGCGTAGAACGCGATAAAGCCCATGTCCAGCAGCCCGGCGTAGCCGACCACGATGTTCAGCCCGAGGGCGAGCATGATGTACAGCAAGGCAAAATCCAGGGTGCGTACCCAGGTGTTGCCGCCGGCATGCCCGACGATCCACGGCGCCAGCACCAGGGCCACGGCGAATAGCAGCAGGCCGAGGGTCGCGCGTTTGTTGGCGGTCAGAGAGTGGCTCATGCGCGCGTCGCCAAGCGTTCGCCCAGCAGCCCGGACGGCCGGAATACCAGCACCGCGATCAACACGATAAAGGCGAACACATCCTGGTAATTACTGCCGAACACGCCGTTGGTGGCGGCACCGAGATAGCCGGTGCCCAGGGCTTCGATCAGCCCCAGCAGCAGGCCACCGAGCATCGCGCCCTTGAGGTTGCCGATTCCGCCCAGTACCGCTGCGGTAAAGGCCTTGATCCCCGGCAGGAAGCCCATGTAGAAATGCGCGCTGCCGTAGTTGCTGGCCATCATCACCCCGGCCAGCGCCGCCAGGGCACCGCCGATGGCGAAGGTGAGCACGATGATGCGGTTGGGGTTGATGCCCATCAGGCTGGCGACTTGCGGGTTCTCTGCCACGGCGCGCATGGCCCGGCCAAAGCGGGTGCGCTCGACCAGCACCAGCAGCGCGACCATCACCGACAACGCGATGGCGATGGTGGTCAGCGCGGTGGCGTTGGTGATCGCCGGGTGCGCCGAAGCGCCGGCCAGCACTTCGATGGGTTCCAGCGGCAGCAGTTGCGGGAACATCTGCGGGTTGCGCGTCCACACCAGCATGGCGAAGGTCTGCAGCAGCAGCGACACGCCGATACCACTGATCAGCGGCGCCAGGCGCGGGGCGTGGCGCAGGCGGCGATAGGCCACACGCTCGATCACCACGGCCAGCAGCGCACAGAACGCCATCGCGACCAGCGTGGCCAACAGCAACACCAGCACCGGCGGCAATGTCGGCCAGGTGGCTTGCAGCAGGCGGATCACCGACAAGCCCACCAGCGCGCCGATCATCAAGACATCGCCATGGGCAAAGTTGATGATGCGCAAAATGCCGTAGACCATGGTGTAACCCAGGGCCACCAGCGCGTAGAGACTGCCCGTCATCAAGCCATTGAGCAGTTGTTGGATAAACCCATCCATCAGGACCCTGAACCTCAGTGCGTACAAGGGCGGCACACTAAGCATCTATTCTGTTTTTATCAAATATCAGAAAGTCATATGGTTATACCAAAGCGATAACAGGTTATTTACGCCATGCTTACGGCATTTATGGCTCTTTATTTACGCAAAGAGTTGGTATTTAATTCAACACATGAATAAATTAGAACAGTTAGCCAATGACCCTCCCCTGCGCGCCGTGCGCACCTTCGAAGCGTTTGCGCGCCATGGTGGGGTGAATGCCGCCGCGCGCGAGCTGGACGTATCCGCCTCGGCGATCAGCCATCAACTGCACTTGCTCGAAGATTTCCTGCAACAGCCGCTGACCTTGCGCCAGGGCCGCAACCTGGTACTCACCGATGAAGGCCGCGAGTATTACCGTGCGATTCGCTCGGCGTTCGCGGTACTGCGCAGCGCCACCGAACACGTGCGCGAGAAAAGCGCCACGCGCCAGGTCACCATCAGTCTGATCCCGTTGTTTGGCATCAACCTGTTCATCCCGCGCCTGGCCGACTTCCTCAAGGATCACCCGGCGCTGGACATCAACGTGACCTACGCCAACCACCGCAGCTACCCCAGCGACGCGGCCGACCTGTCGATCCGCTTCGGCACCGGGCACTGGCCGGGCTATCACAGCGAGCCGTTGATTTGCGGCGCGGTCACACCCTATTGCAGTCGCGCATTCCTGGCACAACACGGCCCCATCGACACACCGCAGGCCCTGAGCCAACTGCCCCTGCTGCACGACGAAGAACGCGGCACCTGGGGCCAATGGTTCGAAGCCGCCGAAGTCGACGCCACGGCGCTCAATGGGTTGCTGTTGGAAGATGGCCAACTGGCCCTCACGGCCACCCTCACCGGCCTCGGCTGCGCCTTGCTGCGCGAGCCGCTGGTGACGCCACATGTGGCCAGTGGTGAGTTGGTGAAGCTGTTCGACCTGCAGGTCAACGACGGCCGCCAGTACTACCTGTGCCGACGGGCCAACAGCGAATTGTCGAGCGAGGGGAATGACTTGTATGACTGGATCAAGCGCAGCTTGATCGCGGTGTAGAGCGCGATTTGAACGATGGGAGCGGTGGAGTAATAGCGCGGCTGCGAGGGCGGTGGGGCTGACAGATCTTCTGTGCCTGACACACCGCCTTCGCGGCCTCGCTGGGGCTCGACGGCTCCCACAGGGGGGGGCAGTTGTGTGGCTGGGATTTGAGCAAGCACCGGGTTTCGCTGATTGCAGTTTCTGCAGAGTGTCGCTGGGTGAGCTGGATCCCAGCGACCACTAGGTTTCGCTATGTGGCTGAGATTCCAGCCACCACTCCGCCCAACTGTGGGAGATGTCGAGCTTTAGCGAGGCTGCGAAGGCGGCGGTACTGATAGCCCTGCTGTGCCTGACACACCG
>NZ_JBWKSN010000023.1:0-63906 GCF_059419825.1 Pseudomonas sp. GW821-FHT05D12
TGTGGCTGGGATTTGAGCAGGAGCCGGGTTTGCTATGTGGTTGAAATTTCAGCTACAACACCGGTCAACTGTGGGAGATGTCGAGCTTTAGCGAGGCTGCGAAGGCGGCGGTACTGATAGCCCTGCTGTGCCTGACACACCGCTTTCGCGGCCTCGCTAAAGCTCCCACATTTGGCGGTGTTCGACATCAGGGTCTTGGCGGGTCAGCTGCCGTTGCCGCCATGGGCTTCTTCGAAGAAGTAGTCCTTCCAGCTCGCCGCCTTGTTTTTCAGCACTCCGAGTTCCTGCAATTTCTCGGCGTAGATATAGGTGCGCTGCGGCACGATGGTGAAGTCGATTTCCGGGTCCTGGACGATTTTCTCGACCAGGTCCAGCGGCAACTTCGACTGCTCTACGCGGATATACGCCTTGGCAGCAGCCGGTTTGTCGGCCTTGATGATTTTCTCGGCCTCGGCCAGTGCGTCATAGAACGCCTTGTAGGTCTTGGGGTTTTCGTCGTGGAATTTCTGCGTGGTGTACAGCACGTTGAACGTGGCCTGGCCGCCGAGGATGTCGTAGGAACTGAGCACCTTGTGCACGTTGGGATTCAACAGCTCCTGGTACTGGAACGGCGGGCTGGAGAAGTGCGAGTTGATCTCCGAACCGCCGGCAATCAGCGCCGCCGTGGCGTCGGGGTGGGCCAGGCTGATGGAGATGTCATCAAACTTCTTGTAGTTGGCGTCGCCGAACTGCTTGGCGGTTTCGATCTGCAGGGTACGCGACTGGAAGCCCACGCCGGCAGCGGGCACGGCGATGCGGTCTTTCTCGGTGAAGTCCTTGAGGGTCTTCACGTTGGGGTTGTTGGTCAGCAGGTAATTGGGCATCGAGCCGAGGGAGGCGATGGCCTTGACGTTCTGCTTGCCCTTGGTGCGGTCCCACAGCGTAAGCATCGGCGGCACACCGGCCGAGACCACATCCAGGGCACCGGCCAGCAGCGATTCGTTCATGGCGGTGGCACCGGATATGCTGTTCCATTCCACCTTGATATCCAGGCCCTGCTCCCTGCCGTGTTTTTCGATCAGGTGCTGATCGCGCACCACGTCGAGGATCAGGTAGCCGATGCCGAATTGCTGGGCGATGCTGATGGTGCCTTCGGCCTGCGCACCGGGGCTGAGCAAGGCCGTGGCGGCGGCGAGGGATGCCGCCAGGAGGGTCTGGGAGGAACGCTTGAAAGTCATGGGGGTCTGCCGCGTTTCGGGAAGGTGCTGGAGCGTAGCGGCGGTTTTTAAGACAGCAAAAGAATATTGGGGTCTATTGTTATGCAAATAATCCCCAAATTGGCGTGCGGCTGGTATTGTGCCGCGCTTTGTAAAACTGCCGCAGACTGCGAGGAAATGGACGTTGAACACTGACGAAAAAATGACCGGGGACCTGTTCGAGGTGGATAAGCGCCTGTCACTCAAACCCGTGGTGGACTTCAACGCCTACCTGCGCAGCGCGTTCGGCGACGGCCCCTGCACCTGCGTGCGCTGCACGGCCAGTGGCGGTGACGAGACGGGCTATGAGTTCCAGCACTCGTTCGCTTTCGACGGTAAACCGAGCCACCGCCGCTTCGCTTCGACGGCCGGCAGTGATGTGTTGCAGATGCTCAAGAAAGCCTGGCTGTCGTACACCAAGGCCGAGCTGCCGCTCAGTGGTGCGCTGGCGCTGGACACGGTAAAGGAATTCGTCGAACCGCAGTTGCACAAGCGCTTGGCACCGCTGTTCCTGGCCAGCGGCTTGGTCAAGGATGTCGACGGCGAGTTGCGCCTGCAGCCACAAGCTGCTGCCTGATCAACTCCCTGCAGGAGCCGGCTTGCCGGCTCCTGCAAGGGATCGCCTAGAACCCGGGGACGCCCTGCACGCGAATCTCCGGCGTGAGTTCTTCCAGCGGCTCGACCAGTGGCCGCTCGTCGATCCCCGGCAGCAGGATCACCTTGCGGCAATCCTCCTCGGCCTTGTCGAACAGCTCATAGCCACGCGCCGCCTGCTCCAGCGACAGGCGATGGGTGACGATCGCCTCCGGGTTCAAGTGCCCCAGTTCGATGTGCCCCAGCAGCTCCGGCAGGAACCGCTGCACATGCGTCTGGCCCATCTTGAAAGTCAGGCCCTTGTCAAACGCGTCGCCGAACATGAAGCCATGGATAAACCCGGCATACACCCCGGCCACGCTGACCGTGCCACCCCGGCGCACGGCGGCGATGCACTGGCGCAGGGCCTTGCCGCTGCTGCCTTCGAGCTTGAGGGTGGTGAGGATGGTTTCGGTGGTGCTGCCCTTGGCCTCGAAGCCGACCGCATCGACCACGCCATCGACGCCGCGCATACCGGCAGTCTGGCGGATGATGGTGTCGGCAGGGTCATCGTCTTCCTCGAAGTTGATCGGGATCACGCCATACGTTTTCTGTGCATAGGCCAGGCGATACGGGTGATCGTCGACCATGAAGATCTGCGCGGCCCCAAGCATCTGTGCGCACGCGGCGCTGAGCAGTCCCACCGGGCCGGCGCCATAGATCGCCACGCTTGAGCCCTCGCCGATGCCGGCATTGGTCACCGCCTGCCATGCGGTGGGCAGGATGTCGGAAAGGAACAACACCTTCTCATCCGCGAGGGTGCCAGGCACCTTGAACGGCCCGGTATTGGCCTTGGGCACCCGTACCAGCTCGGCCTGGCCACCGGGAATGCCGCCGTACAAACGGCTATAGCCAAACAGCGCCGCGCCCGGCGGGATCGCCTTTTTATTCAGGATCGCGCCGCGCCCGTCGTTAGTGGTTTCGCAGGCGGCGAACTGCTGGAGCTGGCAGAAGAAGCAGTCACCACAGGCAATCACGAACGGGATCACCACACGGTCGCCGCGCTGCACGGCCGTCACCGCCGGCCCGGTTTCCTCGACGATGCCCATGAACTCGTGCCCGAAGATATCCCCGTGCTCCACCGTGGGGATCTTGCCCCGGTACAGGTGCAGGTCCGAACCACAGATGGCCGTGGCGGTGACGCGCAAAATGATGTCGTCCGGTTGCTCAATGATCGGATCGGGAACCGTGTCCACCTGCACCTTGTGGGTGCCCTGGAAAGTCATCGCTCGCATGCTCTGCACTCCTGCCATTGAAGGGGTTATAGATAAGGGCGGTTGAGCCGGCGAGCGTTCCTTCAGCGTGCGTCCATACCTGATGAGTGGTCAGCGCAAACGGGTGACGGTGAGCGCGACCACGGCAATTCGCTCCACGCGCTCATACCCGGGTTTGCCCAGCTCTTCGCCGAACACATCGGGATCGAGTTCGCGGTAGGTCCAACCGAAAGCGTCGCTGGCAAGCAGCGGCTTGACCGCCGCCAGAAACGGGTCTTCACCGGCGACGATCGCCACGCCGGTGTAAAGCACCAGGCTGCCGCCAAGGGCCAGGCGCCCGAGTGATTCGCTGGCGATACGCACCGACAGTTGCTCACCCAGCGCGCCGCCGCCATGCCGATAGGCGCGCTGACGGTCGTCGTTCATATAGGGCGGATTGGCGACGATCAGGTCGAATTCGCCCTCGACACTGCCCAGCACATCGCTGTGGTAGGCACTGACGTTGGCCAGTCCCGCCAGCTCCGCGTTCACCGCCGTGAGGCGCAAGGCACGCGGGTTGATGTCCACTGCCAGCACCTCGGCGTCGGGCCGCGCGCGGGCGACCACCAGCGCGCCAACACCGGCGCCGCAGCCGATGTCCACGGCGCGGGTGATCGGCTCGCCGCGCTGTTGCAGATGGGCTTCGAGCAGGTGCGCGAAGCGGTAGCTGTCCGGTCCGAAAAACACCGCATCCGACTGTGTGGTGGGGTACGCCGAGTGGGCCAGCAGCAGATCATCCAGGCTCGACCAACGCACCGCGCTGCGCCATAGCGCGTCGTGCTTCTCGATCACATCGGCCTGCTGCAACTCTTCCCGGAATGCTTCGGGCAACAGCTGATTGTCAAACGGCATCGACCAGCCAAAGACATCACGCAGGTCGACCGCCAGTGGCGTGGGCAGGCGTTGATAGACCCGCTCATGGGTCAACGGCGTCGGCGTGATGAACCGGTAGCCGTGCTCCTTCAACCCCCGGCCCAGGTTGAGCAAGGCGCGGTCGGCGAGTTGTTGTGCAGACATGGGCAAGGACCTCAGCGCAGGCGCGCGCGCAATTGGATAAAACGTCGGGTGGCGTACAAACCGGCGGGCGTGCAATGGCGCCGCGCCGACAGCCAGGGAATCAATGCCTGGAGCTGCTGCTCGTCGGACAGGTTCCACAGCGAATCCACCAGCGCCTGGGTGTCCGGATCCGCCGGGCGGTGCTGCTCGCGCGAGAAGCGGCTACCGCGCCCTGGCCGTACCGGCGGCACGCGTTGGCTGCTGATCCACTCACCGGCGATCCAGTCATGCAGCAGCTGTTTTTCGTAGCCGCTGAACACGCCGAACATCGCCGCGCCGGCGCCTTCGATCAATTGCCAGAAACGACTGTCGGCCGGGTCCTGGTTGCGCTTGATCCAGCCCTTGTCTTCCAGGGCCTGGAGAAAGGCGCCTATCTGCCCCGGCTGGGCCAGCCACTGATTGACGGTCTGGCCCTCGAAGCGGCAGTAGTCCGAATGCATGTGCTGGCCGAACGTGCGCTTGCGTTCGAGCATCGCCACCACTTCGTCCTGCAGATTGAACCGGCTGATCACCGCGGTGGTGCCCAGGCCGAGGTCGTTGAGCCGGTACCCGTCGGCCACCCGGCGATAGAAGTCCGCCCTGCCCTCGCCCAGCGGCAATAAATTCAGCACCGACTGCGCGGCCTTGCACGCGTGGCCGCTGCTGGCATTGTCGATGGTCACGTGCAGGGTGAAGTAATACGGGTCGATGCCCAGCTCGCTCAGCTCGTACGCGGTGATCAACAGGTGCAAGGGCAACTGCTCATAGCCCAGGTTGTAGCCGATGATCTCCGGCAGGAATTCCTCGGCACACAGCCCCAGCGCCAGTTGCAGCGCGCCTTGCAGGTAATGGCTGTCTTCCAGGCCGGCGTCGCTGTCGGCATCGTGTTCGCTGAGCAATTTGCGGTAGATCAGCACATGATTCTGCGCCGCCTCACCGTCGCCCAACTCTTCAAGGTAGGTGGTGAGCAGGCCGTCGAAACGCGGGTCCTGCCAATAGCGCAGCAGGCCGTTGAGCCAGGCGCCGTCGACGTGTTTGGTCGGCGCCACGCGCTGCAGGAAGTACAGCGCATGGGCCTTGTTCTGGAAATAGCGGCGTGACTGGCCTTGCTGGCGTTGCTCCAGGTAATCGGCATAGGCCTGGGCCACCTCGGCGCAGCGCTGCTCGACCCACGCGGGCAATTGCTCGGGCGCCTCGGGCAACTCGCCGGGCACATCGCGCAACTGTGCCAATTGCGTGCGAATAAATGCCTGCGCGACCTCTTCTGCACCCGCAGTTTCGCCATGCAGCTGTTGATACACCCGCTGGCACTGGCCCGGCTGGGTAAGGGAGGCCGGTTGGCCCGACAGCGCTGTAAAAAGCGTCATGATGGCAGTGTCCGCAAAGTCCGATGCAACAGGCCTCCCAACAAGGAAGCCCCACAAGAGCGCTGAAAACCACACGCTTCTAACAGTGCAGAGCATCAGGGTGTGCGGAAAATTCAATCGAGGTTAAGAAGGGGCGGATCGGCGGTTACAGATGGCCCAGCCCGTACACCCGCCGAGGCGTGGATGGGTGCTCCGGCGAGCCAATGGGTACTGGAAAAACGTTACTCCGCACAAAAAAAGCTCACTTGATACACAAAGCCCACGCAACGCAGTAAGTTGCCTCTACACAAGGTGCCCCTCACCACTGGGGCAGTGTTCCCCCGCCAATCCAAGGAACGACCATGCCCGAGCCAAGCAAAAAGATGAGCCTGTTGGGCCTGACCACGCTGGTCACGATCAATATGATGGGCTCGGGCATCATCATGTTGCCGGCGAGCATGGCGCAGCTGGGCGCGATTTCGTTGTTGTCGTGGGTGATCACGGCAGTGGGCTCGATGGCCATCGCGTATGGCTTTGCCCAGTGCGGACTGTTCTGTACGCGCACCGGCGGGATGTCGGCGTATACCGAAGAGGCCCACGGCAAGTCGGGATTTTTCCTGTGCTCGTTTCTGTATTTTCTGTCGCTGATCATCGCCAATGTGGCGATTGCCATTTCAGCCGTGGGTTATCTGTCGTCATTTGTGCCGTGGCTGGGCAGCGGGCCGCTGCCGTTGTTCATCGGCAGTCTGGCGCTGATCTGGCTGACCACCGTGGCCAACTTCGGCGGCCCGCGCCTGACCGGGCGCATCGGGGTGGTGACGGTGTGGGGCGTGATCATTCCCGTGGTGGGGCTGTGTGTGGTCGGCTGGTTCTACTTCAATGCCGAGGTGTTTGTGGCGGCCTGGAACCCCAATCAGCTGGAACTGTGGGACGCCATCGGTGCGAGTATTCCGCTGACGCTGTGGGCATTTCTCGGCATGGAGTCGGCGGCGCAAGGCTATGACGCGGTGGAAGAGCCCCAGCGCACCGTGCCGCTGGCCTGCCTGCTCGGCACCCTGGGCGCGGCGTTGGTGTACGTGCTGTCGACGGCGGTGATCCAGGGCATCGTGCCGAATGCGCAGTTGGCCGAGTCTTCGGCGCCGTTTGCCTTGGTGTATGCGCAGATGTTCACGCCCTGGGTGGGTGAAGTGATCATGGCGCTGGCGGTGGTGGCGTGCATCGGTTCATTGCTGGGCTGGCAGTTCACCCTGGCGCAGACGGCCAAGATGTCGGCGGACCAGCGTCTGTTTCCGGCCTTTTTCAGCCGGGTCAGCGCGGCGAATGCGCCGGTACTCGGGCTGCTCGCGTGTGCGACGCTGCAGAGCCTGATTGCCCTGTCGACCATCTCGCCAACAGCCAGCGCGCAATTCAGCAAACTGGTGAACCTGGCAGTGGTGACCAACCTGGTGCCCTACGTGACCGCCCTCACCGGCTTGCTGGTAATGATGCACAAGGCACGCGCCACTGCAGCGGTGCAGGCGCGTAATACGCTGGTGGTGCTGGTGGCCGTGGGGTACTCGCTGTACGCGATTTATGCCTGCGGCGAAGAGGCCGTATTTGGCGCGATGCTGGTGCTGGCATTCGGGTATTTGCTGTATGGATTCCTGGCCAGGCGCTTTGTCGAGGAACAGGTCTGGGCTCCTGGTACATAAAGGTCAACTGTGGGAGCGGGCTTGCTTGCGAAGGCGGTGGGTCAGCCAACCTTTTCAGCGACTGGAAAGCCGCTTTCGCGGGCAAGCCCGCTCCCACAGTTTTGATTGGTGTTTGAGCTTGAGATTAGAGGCGTTTCGACAACAGTTTCGACGACGGTACAACCCGATTCCAGCCTTAGAACACACGCCAAATGTGGGAGCGGGCCTGCCCGCGAAGGCGGTGGATCAGTCACCCAATTCAGCGACTGACACACCGCTATCGCAAGCAAGCCCGCTCCCACAGTTTTGGTCGGTGTTTGGGCTTGAGATTAGAGGCGTTTCGACAATAGTTTCGACGACGGTACAACCCCATCCCAGCCTTGGAATACACGCCAAATGTGGGAGCGGGCTTGCTCGCGAAGGCGGTGGGTCAGTCACCCTCCTCAGCGATTGGCACACCGCTTTCGCGAGCAAGCCCGCTCCCACAGTTTTGATTGGTGTTCGGACTGGAGGTCGAGGTGCTGCAACGGCATTTGAGCAGACGGTACAACCCGACTCCAACCTTGGAACACACCCCAAATGTGGGAGCGGGCTTGCTCGCGAAGGCGGTGGATCAGTCACCCAATTCAGCGACTGACACACCGCTACCGCAAGCAAGCCCGCTCCTACATCCGCTAACTGGCGCGTTTATTTACGCGCTGCCTCCCACTGCTTGAGCAGATCGCCGTAGGCCACGGTTTCGCCCTTGGGTTTCTCGTTGGCGAGTTTTGGTTTCGGCGCGCCCGGTTGGTCGAACCAGTATTGCGCGTCACGCTCGGGGTTCATCTTCGGACCGCACACCGGTTGCACCTTGGAGCGTTCCAGGCGCGTCATGATCGCGTCCTGCTCCTTGGCCAGGTTGTCGAGGGCCTGTTGCGGGGTTTTCTCGCCGCTGGCGGCGGCGGCGATGTTGCTCCACCACAGTTGTGCCAGGCGCGGATAGTCCGGCACGTTGGTGCCGGTCGGCGACCACTCCACGCGGGCCGGGCTGCGGTAGAACTCCACCAGGCCGCCGAGTTTGGGCGCCATGTCGGTCATGGCCTGGGAATTGATATCGGACTCACGAATCGGTGTCAGGCCAACGATGGTTTTCTTCAGCGAGACGGTCTTCGAGGTCACGAACTGCGCATACAGCCAGGCCGCGAGTTTCTGTTTCTCCGGGGTCGACTTGAGGAACGTCCAGGAACCCACGTCCTGATAGCCCTTCTTCATGCCCTTTTCCCAATAAGGCCCGACCGGCGACGGCGCCATGCGCCACTTCGGCGTACCGTCGGCATTCACTACCGGTAGGCCCGGCTTGACCATGTCGGCGGTAAACGCGGTGTACCAGAAAATCTGCTGGGCGATATTGCCTTGCGACGGCACCGGCCCGGATTCCGAGAAGGTCATGCCCGCCGCTTCCGGTGGTGCGTAGGCTTTCATCCAGTCCACGTATTTCTGCGTGGCGAATACCGCCGCCGGGCCGTTGGTGTCGCCGCCACGGGTCACGCTGGAGCCCACCGGATGGCAGTCCTCCACGCGAATGCCCCACTCGTCCACCGGCAAGCCGTTGGGCAGGCCTTTGTCGCCGCCGCCGGCCATGGAGAACCAGGCATCGGTGAAGCGCCAGCCCAGGGATGGGTCTTTCTTGCCGTAGTCCATGTGCCCGTAGATGCGCTTGCCGTCGATTTCCTTGACGTCTTCGCTGAAGAACTTGGCGATGTCTTCATAGGCCGACCAGTTCACCGGCACGCCGAGGTCGTAACCGTATTTTTCCTTGAACTTGGCTTTCAGCTCCGGGCGCTCGAACCAGTCGGCGCGGAACCAGTAGAGGTTGGCGAACTGCTGGTCGGGCAGCTGGTAGATCTTGCCGTCCGGCGCGGTGGTGAACGAGATGCCGATAAAGTCCTTGATATCCAGGGTCGGCGAGGTGAAATCCTTGCCTTCGTTGGCCATCAGGTCGGTGATCGATTCGGTCTTGCCATAGCGAAAGTGCGTACCGATCAAGTCGGAATCGTTGACCCAGCCGTCATAGATATTCTTGTCGGACTGCATCTGCGTCTGCAGCTTCTCGACCACGTCGCCTTCCTGCAGCAGGTCGTGGGTCAGCTTGATCCCGGTGATTTCCGTGAAGGCCTTGGCCAGCACCTTGGACTCGTACTCGTGGGTGGTAAGGGTTTCCGACACCACATTGATCTTCATCCCACGGAACGGTTCGGCGGCCTTGATAAACCACTTGAGCTCCTCGAGCTGTTGGTCGGCCGTGAGGGTGGACGGTTTGAATTCGCTGCCGATCCATTTTTTCGCCGCATCTTCGTACGCATCGGCCCAGGCCGTGGCGCTCAAACCGCTGAGGGCCAATACGGCGGCCAATGAAATGCTATGTCGCAGCTTATTGTTTTTATCGAACATAGAGACCTCCTGGTTAGTTTCAAACGGGACCTGCGAACACAATCCCTGCAGGCGCCGGCTTGCCGGCGCCTGCAGAGCGAGTACTAGCCCCAACGCATCACACTCAACAGCCATACCAGGGACAGCGCGGACGCCACCCAGATGCTCCAGTCGGTAACGCCGATGACCAGCAAATGCAGGTAGGCGCTGCCGAGAAGACCGATAAACAAGCGATCACCACGGGTGGTGCTGATCGGCAGAAAACCGCGCCGGGGGATGCTCGGCGAACGCAGCTCCCAGGTGGTCATGCCCGCCAAAATCAGGGCGATACCACCAAAGAACAGCGCGGTGGGGGTGGTCCAGGCCATCCATTCCATCATCGATTCCTCTAGACCCGGCCCAGGGCAAAGCCCTTGGCCACGTGGTTGCGAACAAACCAGATCACCAGCATGCCCGGCAGGATGGTCAACACCCCCGCCGCTGCCAGCACGCCCCAATCGATGCCCGACGCCGAGACCGTGCGCGTCATCACCGCCGCGATGGGCTTGGCGTTGACCGAAGTCAGGGTGCGCGCCAGCAGCAACTCGACCCAGGAAAACATGAAGCAGAAAAACGCCGTCACGCCGATGCCGGAGCCGATCAAGGGGATAAAAATCTTCACGAAGAACTTAGGAAAGCTGTAGCCATCGATGTAGGCAGTTTCGTCAATTTCCTTGGGCACGCCGGACATGAAGCCTTCCAGGATCCACACCGCCAACGGCACGTTGAACAGGCAATGCGCCAGGGCCACGGCGATGTGCGTGTCGAACAGGCCGATGGACGAATACAGCTGGAAAAACGGCAGCAGAAACACCGCCGGCGGCGCCATGCGGTTTGTCAGCAACCAGAAGAACAGGTGCTTGTCGCCGAGGAAGCGGTAGCGCGAAAACGCATACGCCGCCGGCAGCGCCACACTCAACGAAATCACCGTGTTCAGGCTCACGTAGTACAGCGAGTTGAGGTAGCCGGTGTACCAGCTGGGATCGGTGAAGATCACCTTGTAGTTGGCCAGGGTGAAATCCTGCGGAAACAGCGTCAGGCCGCCGAGGATTTCGGTGTTGCTCTTGAAGGACATGTTCAGCAGCCAGTAGATCGGCACCAGCAGGAACAGGATGTAGATCAGCAGCGGAATCAGCTTTCTCTTGCTCATGTTGGCGGCCTCAGCGGTTGGCGTCGGAGTGGGTCATGGCGGTGTAGAACAGCCAGGACACCAACAGGATGATCAGGAAATACACCAGGGAAAACGCGGCCGCCGGGCCCAGATCGAATTGACCTACAGCTATCTGGGTCAGCGTCTGACTAAGGAAGGTAGTCGCGTTACCCGGTCCGCCGCCCGTCAACACGAAAGGCTCGGTATAGATCATGAAACTGTCCATGAAGCGCAGCATCACCGCGATCAGCAGCACGCTTTTCATCTTCGGCAACTGGATATGTCGGAACACCGCCCAGGCCGAGGCCCGATCAATCCGCGCCGCCTGGTAGTACACATCCGGAATCGCGCGCAGGCCCGAGTAGCACAGCAGCGCCACCAGCGAGGTCCAGTGCCACACGTCCATCACCAGCACGGTGACCCAGGCGTCCATGGTGTTGGCCGCGTAGTTGTAGCTGATGCCCATGGCGTTGAGGGTCGAGCCGAGCAGGCCGATATCGGCGCGGCCGAAAATCTGCCAGATGGTGCCGACCACGTTCCAGGGGATCAGCAGCGGAATGGCGAGGATGATCAACACCAGCGACGACCAGCGCCCCTTGGTCGGCATGGTCAGGGCGATGGCGATGCCCAGTGGGATTTCGATCAGCAGCACGCACGCCGAGTAGATGAACTGGCGCAGCAATGAGTCATGCAGGCGCGGGTCGAGCAGCACCTGCTTGTACCAGTCGGCGCCGACGAAATAGCGGCTGGACTGGTCGAAAATGTCCTGCACCGAGTAGTTGACCACGGTCATCATCGGGATCACCGCACTGAACGCCACCAGCAGGAACACCGGCAATACCAGCCACCAGGCCTTGTTGTTCTGCACCTTGTTCATGGCAGCACCTCCAGCAGGTAATCGTCGGCGTAGACCATCAGCCATTGCGCCGGGAAACTGATGGACGCCGTGCCTTCAGGCACCGGTTTGTCTTCGGCCAGACGCACTTTCAGTGGCGCACCGTCCAGCGTAAGGGTCATGATCTTGTAGGTGCCGAGGTCCTCGACGTGTGTGACAGCGGCCTGCAAGGCGTCAGGGTTGTACTCGTCCCACACGTGGATAAATTCCGGGCGGATGCCTACCTGCAGTTTCTTGTAGTCCGTATCGGCAATGCGCTGGGTCAGTGCCGCGGACAGGGGCAGATGAGTACCGGCAAAGCGCACCCCGCCGGGTTCGGCCTGCACCTCGATCAGATTCATCCCAGGGCTGCCGATGAAATAGCCGACAAAGGTGTGGCTCGGCCGCTCGAACAGCTCACGCGGCGTGCCGAACTGCACGATCTGCCCGCCGTACATCACTGCGATCTTGTCGGCGAAGGTCGAGGCCTCCAACTGGTCGTGGGTGACGTAGACCATGGTGATGTTGAACTGCTCATGGATCTGCTTGAGCTTGCGCCGCAGCTTCCATTTGAGGTGCGGGTCGATCACCGTCAGCGGCTCATCGAACAGGATCGCCGACACATCGTCGCGCACCAGCCCACGGCCCATGGAAACTTTCTGTTTTTCATCGGCGGTGAGGTTGCGGGCTTTCTTGGTCAGCAGGTTTTGCAGGTCGAGCACCTCAGCAATTTCCTGCACCTTGCTGTGAATCTTCGCCTCGGCCATGCCCTGGTTTCGCAGAGGAAAGGCCAGGTTGTCGAACACCGTCATGGTGTCGTACACCACCGGGAACTGGAACACCTGGGCGATGTTGCGCCGTTCAGGCGTCAGCTCGTTGACCACCTTGTGATCGAACAGCACCTGGCCCTCGGACGGGCTGAGCAGCCCGGAGATGATATTGAGCAGGGTCGACTTGCCGCAGCCCGAGGGCCCGAGCAAGGCGTAGGCACCGCCCTGCTCCCATACGTGGTTCATTTCCCGGATCGCGTAGTCTTCAGGCCCTGTCGGTGTAGGGCTGTAGCTGTGCGCCAGGTTCTGCAAATGGATCTCGGCCATCAGGCAACCCTCGCGACACGGCGTCCGGGAGCCTGGACCAGACGGCCCTGGGCATCGAACACAAACAGTTTATGGGTGGGGATATACACGCGGATCGGCGCGTCGACGTCGTACTCGTGCACGCCCGGCAGGTGCAGCACCAGCAGGAAGTGCTCGCTGCGCACATGCAGGAAGGTTTCCGAGCCGCTGATTTCGGCGACTTCCACGGTCACTGCCAGCTCCAGGTCATCGTCGTTGCTCGGCACCAGGCTGATATGGCTGGGGCGCACGCCGAAGCGGAATTCGCCTTCGCCAATCGGGCGCAGGTCGACGTTCAGCGGGAAGTGCACAAAGTTGGCGAAACTCACTTCATTGCCGCTGATGCGCCCCGGCATCAGGTTGATCGGCGGTTCGGAAAACAGCTCGGCGGCCAGCACGGACTGCGGCTGGTGGTAGACCTCGGCGGCCTTGCCGCTCTGGATCACCCGGCCTTCATGAAGAATCGTGGTGGTGCCGCCCAGGGCCAGGGCCTCGTTGGGCTCGGTGGTGGCGTAGATGGCGATGGTATGCCGCGCCTTGAACAGCTCGCGCATTTCCTGACGCAGCTCTTCACGCAGCTTGTAGTCCAGGTTGACCAGCGGCTCATCGAACAGGATCAGTTCGGCATCCTTGACCAGCGCGCGGGCCATGGCCGTGCGTTGCTGCTGGCCCCCGGACAGCTCCAGCGGGTGCCGCTGGAGGAATTTCTCGATGCGCAGCATCCTCGCGGTTTCCAGCACCTTGCTCTGGATCAGCTCGTTGGAGACACCGGCCTGGCGCAACGGCGAGGCAATGTTTTCGAACACCGTCATGGTCGGGTAGTTGATGAATTGCTGGTAGACCATCGACACATTGCGCAGTCGCACTGGCTTTTGCGTGACGTCCACGCCGTTCATCAGGATGCGGCCGCTGTCGGGTTTGTCCAGGCCGGCCATCAGGCGCATCAGGCTGGTCTTGCCGGAGAGTGTGCGGCCGAGCAATACGTTGAAGGAGCCGGCTTCGAAACGCAGGCTGGCCTCGTCGATCCAGGTTTGGCCTTCGACGACGCGGGAGACATTTTCCAGGGTCAATGACATGACACGACCTTTTTATTATTGGAATGAATCTGGCCAGTTGTCAGAGCGAGTTTCGTGCCAAAACCGCAAGGGCTTGATGTGTAAGGAAATGGGAAAACCCGATGTTCGTGTTTGAACACTCCAGGTGAACAACTGAACAGTCACGGGGTTGACAATGAACAGTTCTGAACAACACTCTCACCACCAACACAGGACAAATGTGGGAGCGGGCTTGCTCGCGAATGCGGTAAATCAGTCAACATTTCCAGGGACTGACACACCCCATTCGCGAGCAAGCCCGCTCCCGCATTTCGATCCGGTTTCAATGGTTGGATTGTGCAACACCCCATAACAATAAAAATGCAGGTCACCCCATGGCCGAACCACTGGCTCACGACACCCTTATCCAGGAATCCTGGCGCCGCTGCCGCGCGTTTGGGCTGGACCATCAGAGCACGCCCAGCTTCGATCAGCTGCCTGCCGAGGGCATCAGCCAATTGCTCGAAAGCCAGCATTCCCTGGTGCAGACCACCCATCAGGAGGTGCTGCCCTACTACGAAAACATCCTCAGCAACTCCAACTGCCTGATCATGCTGGCCGACAACCAGGGCCAGGTGCTGACCAGTTGGGGCACCCAGCGTTTTATCGAGCCCAAGCTGGCCCGGGGGTTCAGCGCTGGCGCCAGTTGGATGGAGCGCTCCAGTGGCACCAATGCCATCGGCACTGCGCTGGCCTGTGCGCAGGCGGTGCATATCGAACATGACGAACACTTTCTCAAGGCCAACCGCTTCATGACCGGCTCGGCCGCGCCGATCTTCGACGCGCAGCGCGAGATCATCGCGGTGCTGGATGTGTCCAGCGACAGCTACCTGCCGCCCTCCCACACCCTGGGCATGGTCAAGATGATGAGCCAGACCGTGGAAAACCGGCTGATCCTCAACCTGTTTCGCGGCGAGCATTTTCAACTGACCTTCAACACCGGCCTGAGCAACCTCGACAGCCAATGGGCCGGCCTGCTGATCTTCGATGAAAGCGGCCAGGTGCTGTCGGCCAACCGTCGCGCCGACAACCTGCTGGGCATCAGTCTGTCACGGGTGATGATCGACAGTTTGTTCAAGGTCTCGCTGCTGGAGTTGCTCAATCAGCCCGAGGGCCTGCCGTTTTCGCTGCAGGCGGCTGGACGCAACCGATTCCAGTGCCTGTTGAAACGGCCCAAGCAAATGCCGGTGCAGGCGCGGGTGTTCAGCCAACCCACGCCGCCAAAGCCGGCGGCGATTGGCCTGAACACCCTGCACTTTGGTGATGCGCGCGTGGAAAAGGCCGTGCGCCAAGCCGAACGCTTGCTGGAGAAGGACATCCCGCTGCTGATCCACGGCGAAACCGGCGTGGGCAAGGAAGTTTTCGTCAAGGCCCTGCACCAGGCGAGTTCCCGCAGTCAGCAGGCATTTATCGCGGTGAACTGTGCGGCAATTCCTGCCGAGCTGGTGGAATCGGAACTGTTCGGCTACGAAAAAGGCGCGTTTACCGGCGCCAATCAAAAAGGCAGCATTGGCCTGATCCGCAAGGCCGACAAGGGCACACTGTTTCTGGATGAAATCGGCGACATGCCGCTGCCCACCCAGGCACGCCTGCTGCGGGTGTTGCAGGAGCGCTGCGTGCAGCCGGTGGGCAGCAGTGAGCTGTTCCCGGTGGATCTGCGCATCATCTCGGCCACCAACCGGGCGCTGCGCGAGCAGGTGCAGGCCGGGCGTTTTCGCGAGGATTTGTACTACCGCATTGGCGGCCTGACCCTTGAGCTACCGCCGCTGCGCGAACGCAGCGACAAGCGCGCGCTGTTCCAGCAACTGTGGCAGCAACATCGCGAGCCGACCCAATGGGCCGGCCTCAGTGCCGAGGTGCTGGCCCTGTTCGAGCAGCACCCCTGGCCGGGCAATTTGCGCCAGGTGAGCAGTGTGTTGCAGGTGGCGTTGGCGATGGCTGAGGAGCAGCCGATTCGCCCGGAGCACCTGCCGGATGATTTCTTTGTCGACCTGAATGTCGCAGCGCCGCCGCCCACCAGCGAGTACCTGGATGACAGCATCGACCTGGCCCAGCGCCTGAAAGCGGCCGGCGGGAATATTTCCCACCTGGCGCGGGAGCTGGGGGTGAGCCGCAACACCTTGTACAAGCGCCTGCGCCAGCACGAAGGCTAGCGCGGCTTGACCACCACCAGCAGGTCGGTGAAGTACTCCACCTGAATCGGCAGGTTGTCGGCCAGGGCCGAGAGCGCCGCAGCGGTGTCGTCCAGCTTGAATACGCCGGACACGCGCAGGTTCTGCAGGGCCTGCGGGTCGTAGCGCACCAGGCCGTGACGGTAACTGGCCAGGGTTTGCAGCACCTCGCTCAGCGGCTGGTCGTTGACTTTGAGCAGGCCACGGGTCCAGGCGTCCGCGTCGGTGTTGCCGACGGCTTGTGGCGGTTGGGCGCGGCCATGGTCGAGGACCGAGCGCTGGCCGGCGGTGACGCTGACCCCTTCACTGGTCTGGCCTTTGACCGCGACGGTGGACTCGATCACGGTCACCACAGTGGTGCCGTCCGGCGCACGCTTGACCAGGTAACGCGTGCCCAGGGCGGTCGCGGTGCCTTGGTCGGTGCGCACCACGAAGGGCCGTTGCGCGTCCTTGGCGACCTCGACCCACAGTTCGCCTTGTAACAACTCGATGACGCGCTGGTGGCCGTCGAATTTCACGTCGACTGCCGAATTGCTGTTGAGCTGCAGCTGGCTGCCGTCTTCAAGGGCGATCTGGCGACGCTCGCCGACGCCGGTGCGCTGGTCGGCCATCCATACCGGCAGGTGTTCCAGGCCCAGCCAGCCGCACAGTAAGACGCCAAGCAGCCCCACCACCTGAGTAGCCCGCGGACGCCGCGGGGCGAAGGCCCGGTTGAGTGCCACGCGTGCCGGTTGCGCAGGCACAGCATCGAGGCTGCCCCACAGGACGCGCATGCGTTCGATAGCCACCGCATGGCGTGGATCGGCCTGGCACCAGGTGTTGAATGCCTGGCGCTCGGCGTCGCTGACGTCTTCGTCGTGCAGGCGTGTCAGCCAATTCGCCGCTTGTTGAATGATCTGTTCGGAGTTCATGCCAGCGGATCTGCCGCATGCAGGCTGTGGTAGCAGTGCACCAGGGCGCTGGAGATGTAGTTTTTGACGGTGCTGGAGGACACCTCCAGGCGCGTGGCGATTTCGCTGTAGGTCAGGCCGTCGAGGCGGCTCAACAGAAAGGCTTCGCGCGCCTTGGCCGGCAGGCCGGCGAGCATTTCGGCGATGCGCTCCAGCGCTTGCAGTGCTACATGGATGGCGGCCGGGTCGGGCATGCCGGCGTCTTCGCATTGGATTACCAGGGCTTCCATGTAGGCTTTTTCGATGCGCCGACGCCGCGCGCCGTCGATCAATAACCGCCCTGCCGTGGTGGCCAGGAACGCCCGTGGTTCCTTGATATTCTGCGGTTCGGCAAGCATCAACACGCGGATAAACGCGTCGTGGGCCAGGTCGGCAGCATACTGGGAGCAGCCGAGTTTTTTGCGCAGCCAACCGTGCAACCAGCCGTGGTGCTCGCTGTACATCGCCGTAAGGGTCTGCTGACGCTCTGAATCGCCCAGCGCGGCCGGAATGTCATGCATGCGCAAAAAGATCTCAAATGGGAAGAGTTACCAATTGCGCAAACAATGCCAGTAAATCGGTGTAGGAGCAAGAGCGCCCGCCCGATGCACCAGGGAAAGTTTCGCCTCCTTGTGGTGAGCGGGCTTGCCCCGTGTTGGGTGGCGAAGCGGCCCCTGTCACTGCTGGCGATGAGTGTCAGGTTTATTGCGTTGAGTCTTAATGGGGCGGCTTCGCCACCCAACGCGGGGCAAGCCCGCTCGCCACAACAAGCCTGGCAGCAACAACAAGCCAAGCCCGTCATCACAATGAGCTCGGTCATCACAACAAGCTCGACTTCCACAACAAGCCCAACCTCCACCACAAGCCTGGCAGCCACATCAAGCCCATTCATCACCACAAGCTCACCACGGCGGGGCGGTCGCGGCGGGTTAACGCCAGCTCCATGAGACGCCGGTGTAGATGCCGCGACCGTCTGCCGGGGTCGAGCGGGCCGTGTCCAGGCCTTTGTCGTCGTAGCCAGGGGTGACGGTGTTGGCGTAGCGCCGGTTGGTGAGGTTGCGCAGGTCGACCCAGGCTTGCCAGTCCTGCTTGGGCGCGTCGTAGCCGAAGGTCGCCCCCAGGGTCGTGTAGGACGCGGCGTAGTACGAGTTGGCGTAGTCCACCGCCACACGCGAGGAATACTCGGTGTTGAGGCTGGTGTAGAAACCGGTCGGGTGGCTGTAGCGCAGTTGGGCCTGGTAGTAGTGCTTGGGAATGCCCGGCAAGGTGTTGTCGCCGAAACGGTCGTCGTCGCGGTAGTGGAAGTCACTGAAGGTGTAGGCCTGGCGCAGAGCCACCTGGCCGCTGCGGCCGCCTTCCCATAACGGGCTGAGCAGGCTCAGTTCCACGCCCTGGTGCACGGTGGGGCTGGCGTTGGATTCGGCAATGATGGCATTGCTGGAAGAGGTCTGGGCCTGGGTTTCCACACTGAGCAGCTCGTGGCGCACTTCTGAACGGTACAGCGCGAGGTCCCACTGGCCGATCAACGCCTCGCCCCGACTGCCGACTTCCAAGGTGGTCGCGGTCTGGTTTTTCAGGCTGACGCCTTCACGCTGCAGGCCAGTAGCCGGGCCGCTGCCTGGGCCGAAGTATTTGTTGGAACCCCAGATCATCGACCAGGCGTGCGGCGGCTCGACCGAACGGCTCAGGTTGCCGTACACCTGCAATTGCGGGGTGAAGTCATAACGCAGGCCGATGCGCGGGGCGTAGTCCCAGTCATGCTGGCTCAGCGGCGCCTGGCCTTCGGGGTAGGTCACCTGGGTTTCGCGGCGGGTGTAGATCGCCGCAAGGCCTGTGGTCAGCCACAGGTCCGGGACCAGCTCCAGGTCGTTACCTATATGCAGCACGGTGTCGGAGCCCAGGTAGCTGTAGTCGCGGGTCTTGGTTCCGGGTGCGTAGGTGGCCGTATTGCCGGCGGGCGTGCGTACATATTCCGACGCGCCGTTGTTGGGCATCGCCTGCGTGGTGCGCAGGCCGACCGTGGTGGTGCTGTCGTGGCCGAACAGCGTGTCCTGGCGGATGTAATTCAGGGTGCTGCTGATGTCGGTGTAGGCAACCTTCAGGCGGTTGGTGCCTTCACGCAGGTCCATCGGATAGTCGTGGTAGGCCAGTCCGACTTCGACGCGGGAGCTGTCGTCCAAGTGCAGGGTGGTCTTGTTGGCGATCCAGGTCGAGCCCGGTTGCAGGCGCTTGGAGTCGCGGGCGGCGTTAAGGCTGTTGGCCGCACGCGGGTCGTGGCTGATCTGCGCACGGGTAAGTTTGCCGGGGGTGTCGTTGGTGGTTTCGCGGTAGCGGAAATAGAAACGGGTTTCCAGGTCCGGGTTGAAGCGGTAGCCGAAGTTGGCCGCCACGCCCTTGCCCGAGGCAGCGCTCTGGCGTTGGTAGCCGTCGGACTCGGAGTCGGTGAGGCTGATGTAGTAGTCGGCATCCCCCAGCACTTGCCCGGAGCTGATCTCGCGCTGGGCGTAGCCACGGCTGCCGGCCTCATAGCGCAGCTGCAGCTTGGGCGCATCGTAGCCGGTGCGGGTCACATAATTGACCGCGCCGCCCAGCGCCAATGCCCCCTGGTCAAAGCCATTGGCACCGCGCAGCACCTCGACGCGGCTTTGCCACAAGGGGTCCTTGAGCTCATAGGGGGTCCCGCCGGGGCCGGTCAGCGGCAAGCCATCGAACATTTCATACAGCCCCGAGGCATGCGAACCCGGGCTGCGATTGAGGCCGGAACCGCGAATCGACAGCTTCACCCCTTCATTATTTGCCGCCTTGGCGTACACCCCAGCCTGGTACTTGAACACATCTTCGTTGGTGCTCACCCGCCCCTGCTGCACGCTGTTCATGTCAATGAAATTGGTGCCGCCGGGCACGCTCTTGAGTTGTGCCTGGGCGACTTCACCAGCACTCGCCTCGCTGCTGGTGACTTCGACCGGGGCCAGTTGCAGGTCTTCGGCTTGCACCAGCGAACTTAAGGTCAGGGCGGCAAAAAAGAGCGGGGGTTGGCGCAGCAGCATCGAGGCAGATCCTTGGAATTCGGGGGCGTGGCAGGCTGGACCTGGCACGCGAACAGTGTTGGGAAGGCACGCGCGCCCGCCAGGTCACGCCTTATTAACGGACCAGACGCTTCCCACAACAGTGTCGGACCCAATTTATGGGTTAAGTCCAAAATCGAATTACCACATGCAAACTCAGTATTTAAAGAAATAACCGGCAGGCATTACTGTGGAGCCACTGAACCAACCACGCCGCACGAGACTGCCCCCATGCAAACATCCGCCACCGTCATCGACTTCACGCTTCACCGCAAACGCCGCCAGGCGCGTGCCGCGGCTGAGCTGATGTGGGCGATGTACGCGGCGCGTGCCGGGCTGGCGGTGTTTACCGCACAGGTGACGCCGTCCAGCGATACTCGCCGGGCGTAAGGCCGATGAATTTCCTGCACGTGCTCCCCGAACCACCCGAACCCCTGCCCAAACCCACTGTTGACGACGACGTGATCAGCTTGTGCGTCGCGCACAACCTGCAACGCCTGCGCAGCAAGCGCCATCTGTCACTGGATGGCCTGGCGCGTGTGTGCGGGGTCAGCCGGGCGATGCTGGCGCAGATTGAATCCGGGCGCAGCGTGCCGTCGATCAAGGTGCTGTGCAAGATCGCCAAGGGCTTGAAGGTGTCGGTCGCGGCGTTCCTGGAGGACCGCGCGTTCGAAGGCGTCGAGGTGCTGCCGGCACACCAGAGCAAACGCCTGGTGAGTGCCGACGGCGCGTTTACCAGCCGCGCGTTGTTTCCCTACGATACGGCGCGCCAGTCGGAGTTCTACGAGATTCGCCTGCGTGCGCTTGGCGAGGAAGTCTCCGAAGGCCACGGCCCCGGCATCCAGGAGAACCTGGTCGTGGCGCAAGGTGTGCTGGAGGTCAGTGTCAACGATGAGCGCTACCTACTCTCCACCGGCGACTCGATCCTGTTCTATGCCGACCAGCCCCACCGCTACCGCAACCCGGCGGACAGCGAAGCCGTGGCGTTCCTGGTGATCACCTACCCCGAACGCCTGGATTAATCCCGGCAAAAAAAACGCCCCGAATCATCGGGGCGTTTTTTATTGCGCTACCTGTCAGCAGGTGCAGCACATCATCGGCATACCGTTGCAGCTCATCATCATCGGCATGGCGCAGTCGTTCATCATTTTATTCATGAGCATGCAGCAGTTTTTCATCATGTCCATGCTCATGCCTGGCATCGGCATCATTTTGCACATCATGCCGTCAGCCTGCACGGTGCATTCCATCACGCACTTCATCATCGGCATCATCATGCCCATGGACATCATCGGCATGTTCATCGGCATATTCATGCCCGACATCATCGCCATGGTTTCGGCGGACATGCACATCATCGACATGTTGGCGCACTGCATCATCATCGGCATGCCGCAGTTCATCATCATCGCCATCATTTCGGCGTTGGTCTTGAACTGAGCCATGTCCATGCCCGCCGCCGGCTTCATGGTGCACATCATGGCGTCAGCGGCCATTTCGCATTTCATGGTGGCCATCATCATCGGCATGCCCATCATCGGCATCATTGGCATGGAAGTGTTCATCGGCATCTGCATTGCATTCATCATGTTCGAAACTCCGTAATCGACAGGAAATGAGTAAGTTCTGGGGCCGATTCTAGAGACGCCAGGCAGCGGCGCAAGACGGCGACAGAGCAGCAGGATCGGATGTTCGGAGGGAAGCTTAGTCGATCAAGACAGCTGTGCCGGCTGTGATGGTGGGCATTTCGTTGTTATCACGTCGTGGATGTCCGTGACACGCGCCAATTCGACGTCATGGATATTCGATCCAGGCATGTCGTCCAATCTTATGGAAATAAACGGTCTAACGACGGCGTTCAATCGCTAGGCTGCGCCAGTAAGTCCAGCAATTCCTGCGCTTCTGATCCCGGCGCAAACCTGAACCCGTACATTTCTTCGGCGGCGAGGATTTCAACCAGCGCACCCAGCAGCTGCGCTTCGGTTGGCGAACCTTGCAGCAGTGCGTGCGCGGGCAGTAACAGCTCCGCTGGAACACCCTGGACACTCGCGGCATCGATCACGGCAAAGAGCATAAAGCGCAGGCGTATTTCGCGGTCTGTCGGCCAAACCGTTTTTCGCTTACCCAAGGGAGGGCCTCATTTTTTCGGAAAAGTCCGAGGCTATTGCGCACTGAGGGGTGATTCAAGCGGCGGGATGCAAGATAGGCCTTTTCCTACAGATAAAAGAGACATAACCCAGCAAACCACCTTGATGGGTTCAGGCTCTGCTGCGCTGCAATTCCAGTGTAGTGCCGATGAGCCGCGTAAAGATGCTCAGGATTTCGAGCATTTGGGTGTTTTCAAACTGCCTGGGCAACACGTCCAACGCGCACAAGGTGCCAAAAAAAGTGCCGTCGGAGAACACGATGGGCAATGAGATATAGCTCTCGAAACCATGCTCCTTGGGCAACGGGTGCTCCCAGAATACCGGGTCGCGACTGGCATGCTCGATGACGATCGACTTGCGATTGGCGCGTAACTGGTTACACAACGTGGCCTCCACGAGCAACTCGTCGCCGGCCTCCAGCCCGAACTGCAACTCGTCATGAACCGCACACGCCACCCAGTGCGTGTCCGTCATCTTGGAAATGGCTGAAAAGCGCATTCCGGTCAAACGCGAAGTCAGTCGCAAGATATTTGAAGTGGTTTCGATCTCTGTGATCGCGTCCAGCTCTTCAATGGTTAGATGTTTGATAACACGCTCCTCACATGACAGGTCTCACCCCTGCATCGGCCATTGGCGATGAGGCTTAAATCCACGCCGACGAAATGCATCACTGCACCGGCAGGAAATTCATCAGCAACAGGCTCTGCGCGTAATTGAGCCCAATGCGCCGGTAGCGTTCATCCAGCATCTGGGTCAACAGGTCGAGGCGCGCGACGATCTTGCCGAACTCTACGGCGAAGCTCAGGTTGCTGCCCTCCTCCGAAATTTCGTTGGAAAACAGCAGCAGCACGCCATTCGCATCCTGGCGCTTGCCGAGCAGCCAGGTGGCCTTCTCGATATTGCGCGCGGCGTTGCTGACGAACTGCGGGTTGATCGAGTCGGTGATGTAGAACTCGGTGCGGCCACCGTGGGCCGTCACAATCATGCTGCCGATGGCATAGATAAAGGCGCCGACCCGGTCGCCTTTGAACTCCGGACTCAGCGAATAACTCAACGCGGCCAAATCGCGGCGGTCGCCAAGGGCCGGCAGTGAGCGACGCTGCTCAATGGCCTGGCGTATTTCCCGCGCGGCGCTCACTGCATCCGGGTAACCCGACTGGCGCCACTGGTTAGGGTTGCGCAGGTAGAGCTTGTTCATCAGCAAATACAGGCTCTGCAAGTTGTCGCGCATGCCCAGGGTGGCCATGCGATCGACACTCGTCTGGAAAAACTCATCGGGTTTACCATTGCTGAACTGCTTGGCGATATCTTGCCCTTGCTGCTGCGTACACCCGCCGACACAGAGCATTAACACCGCCGCCAGCCACAGTGGCTGGCGCCTCCATCGAATCTTGAATAACAGTAACGTGCGATCCATCGGCACCCGATCTGGTTCTCATGCCCCGCGCGGGGGATCGGCGGGGCTGCGACAAAGATAGATAGGAGAAATGCAAAAAAGTGCAATAGGGGCAGGCAGATAGTTGTAAACCGTACGCCTGGGGATCAAACGTGAAGAATTCGGCGCAGGCACTATACTCAGAGGAACAGTTGCGAGTGACTTTGGCGAGCCAAGGAAGATTGACAACACCCATCTCTCTCTTAACAGCAACTGTACTGGAGGGTCGCGGCGATGAAACACCCCATTAGAGCTCAAATCTTTGTTCAGGTAATTTGCTTGCTTTCGGTGGCTCAGCTTTTCTGCTGAGCAGTGCGTCACTGCCTTTTAACTCTGCTGCAGGTGCGGCGTGGAGGGCTGTTGCCGTTTACCTGGAATCGCGCCGATTACGCCCGCCAGGCAAACTGGCGCGTAGTGCGGTCCAAAGGATGTTAAGAACATGCACGCCAACCGCAGGCCCCGTTGAAGATTGCCCGGTGGCGCTGGACTCAAACCAGCCCCGGGCGAGCGCAGACACCACTTCAGCGTCGCGGGGCTCGGGAGCCATGGTTTAGATAAATTGCCGGGGTTCCTCGGATGAAGCCGAACCCCTTTTCAGGCATCAAACTTCGAACGACTCCGTCACTGCGAGGAGAACTTTCTCCGATTTGATAAGGCAATCACAGGAGCCTTCTATAGATAGTGGCGTAATGACACTCCTGCAGCCATGCGTCGTGTACAACGTGAAAGGATTCACACTTATGGAACTTCAGCGTTGAAGGCCAATAACCGACCCAATAGTATTTTTCCCGCCCGGGCGCACCTCTTATACGGATATTGTTCTGCGCCAGCTCGGGACTTCTACGTTGCGCAGGCAATAAAACATTGAGGTTTGCCATGCGTCTTTCCAAACTCGCACCCGCCGCCGCCCTGTTCAGCCTGTTCACCCTGCCCGCCCATGCCGCCGACCTGAGTGCCCTCACGGGTGCGCTGTCGTCTGCCCTCGGTGGTGCCAACAACAGCACCGTCAACGCCAATAACAGCAACAGTGCCTCCTGCCAGCAACAAGTTCGCGACCTGCAGGCAAACATCAATGCCGCCAATGCCAAGGGCGACACCTTGCGCGCAACCGCTTACCAGGCGGCGCTCACGCAAACCAACAAAAGCTGCAGCAACTCTACCTACAACGCCCAGGCGCAGGTCGACACCAACCCGCAACGCCAGCAGAACGTCAACAAGGCGGCGGATGCTATCAACGCCATTGGCGGATTGTTCAAGTAGTCCGTAACACGCAGTGAAAAAGGCCCGCGAATGCGGGCTTTTTCATGTGTATCCGTCCACCCCAGGCACTGTTGGAAGCGATAGATCATGCGCGCCGTAGTGCGATTTGGAAACTTCGCCTGCCGGCGGCCAGGGTTCTGGGGCTGCGTAGATGCCTTGGCCAAAAGGATGTGATCGGCGCATCCGTCACCCCTAGGCATCAACATGCCACTAGCACATCTGTTCTATGTTACTGCCCCCATCATGATGCTAGTTTCTTGACCCCTTAGATAGCCACTTCGCAAGTTCAAGGAGTTGAACAACCGATGTCTTTTTATTCTGGAATCAATCAACGTCGTCTCCTATTGGTTGCGCTCCTATCAGTGTTTACTTGCGCATGGGCCAATGACTCAAGTCCCACCGGAGATTGGTGGATCATCTACGGGGATGGCGCGCCCGGCAAGAATGTGACCTATGTCGCAGATCGAACTTCCGTGACACCCTCTAAAAAAACCAAGGGAGCCCAGTTAGTCGCCGTTACTTTAGTTTATGAAGAACTGGGCAAGCCCATGATTGACGTCTACAACATGGAGGTCCAGTGCCCAACGCATAAGTTTCGATTTATCAATGGTCAATCTGTCTCGCGCATGGGTAGCCTGCGGCACTTGAAAGTATCGGAAAAATGGCAGGACGTGAAAGACCCCTGGGTCCAGCGCAGTGCTGAGTTCGTCTGCTCGCCAAAGAGCAAAGATATGATTGCGATGGGCAAGATGGAATATATGCAGATGATTAATATTACCCAGCAGATGTTCTTTAAGCTGGCGCCCATCCGCGAGAAAAGTCAGATGATGGAGGACCTGGACTCCATACTGGGCAATAAATAGCAAATCGATCCGCACGCTGACGGAGACGGATACTTAGGGGTTGCGAGCGCGTTAACTTGAACGGGCATCGCGATGGATAAGTATCCGCTAAACCCCAATACAGACATCAGATGTAGTTTTTTACTTTTAGCGAGACAGAGGGCGTCGGGATGGAGAAGTTGGCTAAAACAGTGTTGCTAGGGGTGGTCATTTCATCAGTACTGCTTTTGAATGGTTGTAGCACCATTGCCCAGTCTCGCTGGGAAGGGCGAGACCTCCAGGAGGCACTGGATTTATTTGGCAAGCCCGATTCAATGAAAAAGCAAACAGGCCCGAACGGCGAGGCGCTAGCGGTACTGACTTGGTATAAGTCCTCAAGTTGGACCAATACTGAAGCAGCAGGAACCTCGATGAACCACACGGGCAATGGCATGGTGTACACGGAACATTATCAAACGGTCGGACATAGCTCTTCCTGCAAACTTGAGGCGACGGTCAACAAAGCCAAAAAAATCGTACTTTTTAGAATCGAGGATGGGCGCATCCTCCATGGCAAGTGCACGAACGTCCCTTACGTACCTGGGTATATCCCCCCAGGCTTTTAAAACTGAGCCATCCAATGATAGATGGCTCACCGCGAGCTTCTGAGCGTCTCACCCAATTTATAGAGTGTGAGTCTGTCGATCTGAATGAAGCCCTTACAAGCTTCCGTGGAGAAGATAACTGCAACTGCGTTTTGGGTTTCGCCACCCACAGGTCCTGAGTATCCAAGCCAGAATTCCACTCCATCCTCCTTAAAACGAGGATGCCGGCCTATTGAGGCACTCTCTAGCGTCGGGCACACTCACGTGGACTCGTCGGTAAAAAAGGAATTTACAGTGCCGTTTTCATTGGATGAAAGAACCGCTCTGCTCGCACTCAAAGGTGTAGGGCCAACCGTAATGACTCGACTTGAGCAAATGGGTATCGAATCGCTCGCCGAACTCCGAAAATCAGATGTGGGTGACATCCTGGCTCGAGCATCCGCGGCATTAGGCTCGACTTGCTGGAAGAACAGCCCTCAAGCCAGAGCAGCCATCACCGCCGCAGTGGAGCTTGCGAAGAGCTCTACAGATTAAATCCCGGCCCGGTGCAGACGTGTTGGGAAAGACCCTGAAACCGACCCGCTGACATCGAGTTGCGGAAACTGCCTGAGACGATGCGCAAACGATCGGGGCTTTAACTAAAAGAGCCGCCAACCGCCAGAAACGCAAAAGCCCCGCATTGCGGGGCTTTCGTGTAAATCTTGGCGGGAAACCAGGGATTCGAACCCTGGAGACGCTATTAACGTCCGCCGGTTTTCAAGACCGGTGCATTCAACCACTCTGCCAATTTCCCTTGTGCATCACAGGATTATAGTAGCCTATCCCGTCTCAGCGGGCGCCATAATACCCGAATGAAACACACTGTCAAACTCTCGCCATCGCTTGTTACAGAGCGTCTGTTATGATCTTTGCGACTGAACGTTTCAAAACCGAAGGAGTGTCGCCATGCGCGAACAGAATTACGCAGTGAATGGTAACGCGCAGGCTGAGCAGCTTGAAGTCAGCCGCGTGTTGCGCAACACCTATGGCTTGCTTGCCCTCACCCTCGCCTTCAGCGGCGTGATGGCGTTCGTGGCTCAACAGATGCGCGTCGGCTACCCGAACATCTTTGTCGTGCTGATCGGCTTCTACGGTCTGTTTTTCCTGACCAACAAGCTGCGTGACTCGGCCTGGGGCCTGGTGTCGGCGTTTGCCTTGACCGGTTTCATGGGCTTTATCCTCGGCCCGATCCTCAACCGTTACCTCGGCATGGCCGGCGGCGCGGAAGTGGTCAGCTCGGCGTTTGCCATGACGGCCCTGGTGTTTGGTGGTCTGTCGGCCTACGTGCTGATTACCCGCAAGGACATGAGCTTCCTGGGTGGCTTCATCACCGCGGGCTTCTTCGTGCTGCTGGCGGCCGTGCTCGCCAGCATGTTCTTCCAGATCAGCGGCCTGCAACTGGCGATCAGCGCAGGTTTTGTGCTGTTCTCCTCGGTGTGCATCCTGTTCCAGACCAGCGCCATCATCCACGGCGGTGAGCGCAACTACATCATGGCGACCATCAGCCTGTATGTGTCGATCTACAACCTGTTTATCAGCCTGTTGCAGATCTTCGGCATCATGAGCCGCGATGACTGATTCATCCGCGCAATAAAAAATGCCCCGTATCGAAAGATACGGGGCATTTTTGTTTTCAGCGGTTCAATACTGGTTGGGTTCCATTTCCAGGTCGACCTTGAAGCGCTCGGCGATATCCTGCTGGATACGCCTGGCAAGGTTGGCAATGTCGTGCCCTGACGCAGCGCCATAGTTGACCAGCACCAGCGCCTGCAACTTGTGCACGCCCGCATCGCCTTCGCGAAAGCCCTTCCAGCCTGCCTTGTCGATCAGCCAGCCGGCGGCGAGTTTCATCTGCCCATCGGCCTGGGGATACGCCACCAGGTCCGGGTACAGCTCCTGCAGTTGCGCAGCCAGCGCCTGGGACACCAACGGGTTCTTGAAGAAGCTGCCGGCATTGCCAAGCTCCGCCGGGTCCGGCAGTTTCTCGCGACGAATGCTGCAGATTGCCCGGCTGACATCACTTGGCGTCGCCTCGGTGATGCCCTGCCCGGCCAGGCGCTGCTGCACCGGGCCGTAGTCGAGCTTGAGGTGGCTGGCGCGACTCAGGGCAAAGCGCACCCGCAGGATCAGCCAGCGCCCGGTCTCGTGCTTGAACAGGCTGTCGCGGTAGGCAAAATTGCACTCTGGCAGGCTGAAATCGCGCAGCTCGCCCGTGTGCCGGTCCAGGGCAGTCAGGCCGGCGAATACGTCCTTGATCTCTACACCGTAGGCACCGATGTTCTGCATGGGGGCAGCGCCCACCGTACCAGGGATCAGGCTGAGGTTTTCCAGGCCGCAGAAGCCCTGCGCCAGGGTCCACAGCACGAATGGGTGCCAGGCTTCGCCCGCTTCGGCTTCAACCACCACCTGCACGCCGTCATCGCTGAGCACGCGGATGCCTTGGGTGGCCATACGCAGGACCAGTGCAGGAATATCCTGGGTCAGCAGCAGGTTGCTGCCGCCACCGATGACCAGCACCGGCAATGCATTCGCGGCGCCGTAGGCCAGGGCCTCGCGCACGTCGTCATCGCTGTGCGCTTCGGCGAACAGCTGGGCACGCACATCGATGCCAAAGCTGTTGAATGGCTTGAGCGATACCTGCGCAAGCACCTGCAAGGTCATAACCGCCCCTTCAATTCGATCACCAATAAGTCACAGGCGCGCTCGATCAGGTCCAGCACCCGCTCGAAGCCTTGTTCGCCTTCGTAGTAAGGGTCCGGCACTTCGTCGACTTCAGCCTCAAAGCGGCGCAGGAACAGGTCCAGCTCGGCCTTGCCCTGCGCTGGCTGCAGGGCCTTGAGGTTGCGCAGGTTGCTGTTGTCCATCGCGAGGATCAGGTCATAGCGCGCAAAGTCGGCACGTGATACCTGCTGGGCACGTTGCGCCGACAGGTCGTAGCCGCGAACCAACGCTGCACGCTGGCTGCGCTGGTCGGGCGGGTTGCCGATATGCCATTCACCGGTACCGGCCGAGGCGACTTCCACCTGCCCCGCCAGCCCGGCTTCGCGCAATTTATGGCGCAGCACACCTTCGGCAGTCGGCGAGCGGCAGATATTGCCCAGGCAGACAAACAGAACTTCCATCAAGCCCCCAGCAGGCGCCGGACGCGCTCAAGGTCTTCCGGGGTATCGACGCCGGCAGGAGGCGCTTCCAGGGCATCGCCCACGTGGATACGCACGCCGTGCCACAGGGCACGCAGTTGTTCCAGCGATTCGGTGTTTTCCAGCCAGCACGGGCCCCAGCTGACGAAGTCATGCAGGAAGCCGGCGCGATAGGCGTAGATGCCAATATGGCGGCGATACGGCACGCCTTGCGGCAACACGCCAGGCTGCTTGGCAAAGGCATCGCGGGCCCACGGCAAGGTCGAACGGCTGAACGTCAGCGCCAGGCCATTGATGTCACTGACCACCTTGACCACATTGGGGTTGAACAGTGTGTCGATGTCTTCGATCGGCTCGGCCAGCGTGGCCATGCGCGCTTCGCCATGGGCGGCCAGGTTGGCGGCCACCTGATCGATCACGCTCGGCGGGATCAGCGGCTCGTCACCCTGCACGTTGACCACGATCGCATCCGGGGCCAGGCCCAGCTGGGTGGCCACTTCAGCCAGGCGGTCGGTGCCGGAGTTGTGGTCCTCGCGGGTCAGCACCGCTTCGGCGCCGAAACCCTTGCAGGCGTCGATGATGCGTGGATCATCGGTAGCCACCACCACGCGCTCGGCGCTGCTCTTGCAGGCCTGTTCCCACACCAGCTGGATCATCGGCTTGTGACCGATCAGCTGCAGCGGTTTGCCCGGCAGACGGGTCGAGGCGTAGCGCGACGGAATGACAACGGTAAAGGCTGTGGTCATTTATCCAGGCGCTCGTCGGTAGTCAGGGTGCGGGCTTCGCTTTCCAGCATCACCGGGATGCCATCACGGATCGGGTAAGCCAGGCCGGCGCCTTTGCTGATCAGCTCGGTTTTGTCGGCGCTGAGCTTGAGCGGGCCTTTGCAGATCGGGCAAGCGAGGATGTCGAGCAATTTGGTGTCCATGAGTGTTTCCTGGATAGCAGCGTTTAAGGCAAGAGACGAGCGGGCAGCAGACGCATCAACTGCGTATCGAACCAGGCGACGAACGCTGGCGACGGCACGGCATCCACTGCAAGGTACCACCAGTCTGGCCGGGCAAAGGCGCGGCACTTCACCGCGTCCTTCTCGGTCATGACCAGCGGCAATGACGGCGTAAAGTTCAGGACCTCGGCGCTGTAGGGCGCGTGGTCGGCAAAAGCATGGGGTATGGGTTGCCAGTGTAGCGTTTCAAGGGTATTGAAGAAACGTTGCGGGTTGCCGATGCCGGCGACCGCGTGCACCTGCTGGCCCGCCGGGAAGTAATCGACCGGCTGGCGCTCGCCGCTCTGCAGGTTGACCAATGCGCTGGGTTGCAGGCGAAAGGCGAAGCCGTCCTCACGGTCCGAGACGGCGCCGTTGTACAGCAACGCATCGACACTCTGCAGGCGCTCCACCGGCTCGCGCAACGGTCCGGCCGGCAGGCAGCGGCGATTGCCCAGGCCACGGGCGGCGTCGATCAGTACCAGTTCCAGGTCACGGGCCAGGCGGTAATGCTGCAGGCCGTCGTCGGAGAGGATCAGGTCCAGGGTTTCACTCGCCAGCAGGGCCCGGACCGCGCGACTGCGGTCGGGGTCGATCATCAATGGGACACCGCAGCGCTGCACGATCAATAGCGGCTCATCACCGGCCACGTCGGCGCTGTGGCTGGCCTCGACCCGCCACGGTAGCTGCGGCGGCTTGGCACCATACCCACGACTGACCACGCCAACGCGCAAACCGCTGCGCCGGCAGTGTTCGATCAGCCACAGGATCAACGGCGTCTTGCCGGTGCCACCCACGGTGATATTGCCGACCACCACCACCGGCACAGGCGACTGGTAGATCTCACCCTCGCCCGCCAGGAATCGCGCACGCTTGCGCTGCACCACGCGGCGATACAGGGATTCCAGCGGCCGCAACAAGGCGAGCGCCGGATGGCCGGTGTACCAGGCCTTGAGCAAACGATCGGACATGGCCATCAGGGTTGGCTCGCCGCCTCGACAGTGGTCATGCGCAGATGGCTGAAGCCGAGCTTGCCGGCCGCGTCCATGGCGGTGATCACGGCCTGGTGCTGGGTCTTGCCGTCTGCACTGATCGACAGCGGCATCTTGGTATCACCGCCGGATTCCTTCTGCAGCGCGTCCATCAGGCTATTGAGGTCGTTTTTCTCGAGCAACTGGTTATTCACCGAGAACACCCCGTCGGCGCTGATGGCGATGTCGAGTTGCTTGACTTGCTGGTCTTCGGCAGGCGAACCGCTCACGGCTTCCGGCAAGTCGACACGCAGCTGGGTTTGTCGGGTGAACGTGGTGGTGACGACAAAAAACAGCAGCAGGATGAACACCACGTCGATCAGCGACGCGAGGTTGATATCGACATTTTCCCGTTGCTTGCGGCGAAATTTCACGCTCTGCCCTCGACCAGGTCCACATCACGGTCGCCCTGCACCACTTCCACCAACTTGATGGCTTCCTGCTCCATGCCAACCACCAGTTCATCGATGCGGCGTTGCAGGAAGCGATGGAAGAACACCGAAGGAATACCGACCATCAGGCCTGCGGCCGTGGTGATCAAGGCCTTGGAAATACCACCGGCCAGCACCGCGGCGTTGGTGGTCATGCCCGAGCCCATGAACGAGCTGAAAATATCGATCATGCCCAATACCGTGCCCAGCAGCCCCAACAACGGCGCCATGGCAGCGATGGTGCCGAGGGCGTTGATATAGCGTTCCAGTTCATGGATGACGCGGGCCGCGGCTTCCTCGATGCACTCCTTCATGATCTCGCGACCATGCTTGGAGTTGGCCAGGCCCGCGGCGAGGATCTCACCCAGCGGCGAGTTGGCCCGCAGTTCCTTGAGCTTGTCCTTGTCCAACTGTTTGTTCTTGATCCAGCCCCAGACCTGCCCCAGCAGATGCTCGGGGGTGACGCGACTG
The DNA here is from genome assembly GCF_059419825.1 of Pseudomonas sp. GW821-FHT05D12. Classification (NCBI taxonomy): domain Bacteria; kingdom Pseudomonadati; phylum Pseudomonadota; class Gammaproteobacteria; order Pseudomonadales; family Pseudomonadaceae; genus Pseudomonas; species Pseudomonas sp. GW821-FHT05D12. The sequence continues at coordinate 32,384 of NZ_JBWKSN010000023.1, forward strand.
GCGCGCAGGGTCCACAGGCGTTCGGCGACGATGCCGAGTGCGGCGATGGAACTCATGATGATCGGCAACATCATCCAGCCGCCGGATTTGACCAATTCCCACACAGTGAATGTCCCCTCGAAAAAGTGCGCCACTTTACCATATAGGTTCGCCGGCGGGGTCCGCCGGCCATGCAGCGGTCGACGGTACGATCAGGGTAACCACTCGCGCCAGAACCGGCGTTGACTGCGCGCAACAACCGGTGCTGCAAAGGCCCCCAGCTGCAGGCGCACGGCCCCCTGCTCGGCACTGTCGTAGACCTGGCTGCCCAGCGCCTGATAGCGCTGCAGCACCTGCGGATGGGGATGGCCGAACGCGTTGCCACGCCCCCGCGATATCAGCACCGAACCGGGTGCCAATCGTTGCAGGAAGGCCTTCGAAGACGAACTGCGGCTGCCATGGTGGGGCGCTTGCAGCCAATCGGTCGGCACGGCCAGCGGCGAAGCCAGGAAAGCCTGTTCGGCGGCGCGATCAATGTCGCCGGTGAGCAACAGGCGCTCGCCATTCGCCTGCACCTGCAGCACGCAGGACTTCGCATTACCGTTGTCGGCGCCTGGCCATTGCCACAGCTCGAATGAAACACCGTCCCACTGCCATTGCTCACCGCTGACGCAAGGCTGGGTGCCGAGGAACGCCGGCAGGCCTTCGACTTCACCGCCCACCACACGCTGGATCGGCATGCCCCTGGCAATCGCCGCCGCGCCACCCGCGTGATCCGCATCGGCATGGCTGAGCAACATCATGTCGAGCCTGTCGACCCCGAACTTTCGCAGCGACGGCAGCACCACCCGCGCGCCGAGGTCAAATGTTCCGGTACGCGGGCCGGCATCGTAGAGCAAAGTGTGATGGCGGGTTCGCAGGATCAGGGATTGCCCCTGCCCGACATCCAGCTGAACCACGTCCACCTGCCCATGGGGCACCCGCTCCTGCGGCGGAAAGACGGCAAGCAGCAGCATCGGCAACCCCAGCAGGCGCAACGGCACACCGTTGGGCAACAACAGCAGCACCGTGCCCAGCAGGCTCAACCACCAGTAACCCAGCGGCACCTCGGCCGGGACCCACGCCGGCAGCAGTCCGGCGAGCCAGGCCAGGCCCTCGAACAGCCCGGCCAATGCACCGCCGGCCAGCCACAACAGGCTCTCCCCCAACCACGGCAACGGCAGCAAGGCAGTCCCCAGCAAGGCCAGCGGCAATACCACCAGGCTGATCCAGGGCACCGCCACCAGATTGGCCAACGGCGCACTCAGGCTGATCGGCAACCCCAGCACCAGCAATACCGGAAACAGGCCGATGGCGATCAGCCACTGCGGTCGGGTCCATGCCTGCCACACACTCCAGGGCCCCAGCCGCCCGGCGAAGGCCAGGATCAGCACCGCCACCGCGGCAAAGGACAACCAGAAGCCTGGCTGCAAACTGGCCAATGGTTCCAGGATCAGCACGCCATTAAGCGCCAGCAACAATGGCCACCACACCCCCAGGTGACGAAAGCGCAAACGCCACACCAGCACCAATCCGACCATCACACACGCACGCTGGACCGGCACGCCGAACCCTGCCAACAGGCCGTACCCCAGGGCTGCGCCGAATGCCAGGCCGCACGCCCATGGCAGCCACGGCCAGGCGCGCGGCCAGCACCCGTAGCGCGCCAACCCGGCGATCAGTCCGTAGACCAGCCCCGCCAGCAGGCCGATATGCTGGCCGGAAATCACCAGCAAGTGCACGGTGCCAGTAGCCTGCAAGACCTGCCAATCTTCGGCCGCCAACCCCGAACCGTCGCCCAGCACCAACGCAGCCAGGCCCGACTCGCGACCTTGGGCATCCACCGCGATCAGGCGTTGGCGCACGCTGTCGCGCCAGGCATTGCGCGCCGGCGCCAGGCGCTCGCCGTCCTTCACCGACGCGGTGGCACCGATGCGCTGGGCCAACAGCCAGGCCTCTTGATCGAACCCATGAAAATTCAGCAGGCCCGAGGGCCGCTTGAGGCTGACTGCCAAGCGCCAGCGCTCGCCACTGCGCACCTCGGGCCCGCCCCGCCAGGACACGCGAATACGCTTGGGCAGCCGCGCCTTTCGCGAGCGGCTGTCGGTCAGTTCAAAACGTACGCCCTCGCCTGTTCGTTGCGGTAACCCGGTGACCCGCCCTTCGACCCAGCGGGTCTGGCCGTCCAGCGCCGGATCGAGACGATCATCCAGGGCCAATTGCGCGCTGAGGCAAGCCCAGCTCAAACCGAACAGCAAGAACGCCAGCGGGTAGGTGCGAAACGGCAACAGCATCAGCGCCACCACCAGCAGCATCACCAGCCACCCCGTCGACGGCAGCGCCGGTAACCAACGCAAGGCCAGTAACCCCAGCGCCAGCGCAAACATCCCTGTCTTCATGAATCATCCTTTGCAAGTGATCCACTCAGTCTTAGCGGGTTGCCGGGCAGCGCCTATGATGTTTTGTCACAAAGTCTGAATTTTCTGTTTATAGAATGCGGGCATACTTGCCCCTCGAACTGACCTGGACCCCTTATGCCCCGGCGCTTATTCAAACGGTACATGCCCGACCCGACCAGTATCAGGGAACACAAGTCATTACAGTTTCTCGGCACGCTGCTGCATGACCCGAACCTCTGGCACCTGAACCGGCACTCGGTGGCCCGGGCCATGGCGGTCGGCCTGTTCGCGGCCTTTATCCCGATCCCGTTGCAGATGCTGCTCGCGGCCATCCTGGCGATTACGGTGCGCGGCAATATGCCCATCGCCGTCAGCCTGGTGTGGCTGACCAACCCGATCACCATGCCGGTGGTGTTTATCTGCACCTACCTGACCGGCGCGTGGCTGATGAATGTACCGCCACGCAGCCTGCCCGATGACCTCACCTGGGAATGGATCAGCAGCCAACTGAGTACCTTGTGGCAGCCCTTCCTGCTGGGTTCGGTGGTATTGGGGCTGGTGTTGGGGGCGCTGGCCTATTGCCTGACCATGCTCTATTGGCGTTGGTGGGTGGCGCACCAATGGAAGAAACGCAAACAGCGTCGCGCGTGAGGGTCAGCGCGCCCGCAGACGCAGGTGCACGCGCAGGCCGCTGCCGGTGTTTTCCGCCCACAGGCTGCCTTCCTGGCGCTGTACGGCGTTGCGCGCGATGCTCAAGCCCAGGCCGAAGCCACCGTCGCCGGGGCGTGAACCGTCCAGGCGGGTAAAGGGCGCGAAGATTCGCTCCAGGTCCTGCTCGTCGATCCCCCCGCCCTGATCTTCCAGCCAAAGGTGCCAGTACTCGCCATCACGCTGCCCGTCCAGGCTGACGATACCGTCCACTGGCGAATGCCGGATGGCATTGCGCAGGATATTTTCCAGGGCCTGGGCCAGGGTATTCAGGTTGCCACGCACCCAGCAATCGGCGCCCAGCAGACACGGCAGGCGCGACGGCGACCAGTCACTTTCAAAGCACGCGTTTTCGCGCAACATGTCCCACAGCGCCTGGAGCTGGATGTCTTCCTGCGGCAACGGCGCCCGCTCGGTGTCCAGCCAGGCCAGTTGCAGGCTGTCTTCCACCAGGCGCTGCATGGCGTCAATCTCGCGGCCGAGTCGCTCGCGCAGTTGCGCCAGGTCCTGCTCACTGTCACAGGCCACGCGCAGGCGGCTTAACGGGGTGCGCAGTTCATGGGACATGTCTCGCAGCAATTGCTGCTGCAGTAGCACGGTCCCTTGCAGGCGCTCGGACATCTGGTCGAAAGCCCGGCCCAGCTCGCCCAATTCATCCTGACGGCTGGTGGCCGCGTGGGACAGCCGCGTATTCAACTGATCGGCACGCCAGGCATTGGCCTGCTCGCGCAGTTGGTTGAGCGGCATGATCAGCAGCCGGTACAAGCCCACACACAGCAACAAGGTAAACAGGCCGGGGATCACACCGTTGGTCACCACCCGCCAGAACAGTTGATAACGCCCCGGCATGAAGCGCTGCGGCAACTCGATCACCAGCGAACCGGCGTTGGGGTCCACGGGAAATGGAATTTTCAACCAGGGCAGGCCTTTGACATGGCGGCTGACCGGCCATTCCAGGCCACGCAGGAAAGTCAGGCGCTGGCTTTCCTTGACCGCCAGCGGCTTGCTGCTCAGCGATTGCAAGTCGTTGCCGATCACACCGATCCAGGTCGACTCGCGCTTGGCCATGACCTGCAACCACGCGTCCACCCCGGCACGTCCCTGGGTGCTCCACGCCAGCTCGGCGCCTGCCGCGTAGCCCTTGAGAATTTCGCGGGGTTCCTCGGCCAGATAGGCATTCTGCTCTTCCATGTAGCGGCCCCAGGACCAACTGAGCCAGATCATCAGCAGACAGAAGGCGATCAGCAGGCAAGCCAGCTTCCAGAATAACGAGTGCTTGCCCGGCAACCGCTGCAACGGACGATCAAAGTCCGTCATCAAGAGCACTCAGCACATAACCCTTGCCCCACACCGTGCGCACTTCGCGCTCGGCATAGCCGATGGCCTTGAGCTTGCGGCGGATCTGGCTGATATGCATATCGAGACTGCGGTCGTGAGGCGCATAGCCACGTTGCAGCACATGCTGGTAGAGGAAGGCCTTGCTGAGCACTTCGTCGCCATTGCGGTGCAGGGTTTCGAGCAGGCGGTATTCGCTGCGGGTCAGCCCGGCCCAGTGTTGCTGGTAGAAGACGTCGCACAGTTCATCGTCAAAACGCAGCGTGCGTGCGTCATCGCGCGCCAGGGTCAGGCTCGGCAGCGGGCGCCGATCCAGGGCCACTCGGCGCAGGATGGCTTCGATGCGCACGCGCAGTTCGATCATGCTGAACGGCTTGGGCAAGTAATCGTCGGCGCCCAGGCGAAAACCACTGACGCGGTCGGCTTCGGCGCCCAGGGCCGACATCAGGATCACCGGGATCGAATGGCTCTGGCGCAGATGGGTCAGGATCGACAGGCCATCCAGCCCGGGCAGCAGGATATCCATTAACACCACGTCGAACGCCTGGTCGCGGGCCATCTGCAGGCCTTGCTGGCCGTTCTGGCACCAGGTGACCTGGAAACCACAGCGGCCCAGGTGCTCATGCACGTAGGCGCCGAGCACGGGATCGTCTTCGATGGTCAGGATACTGGGTAGGCCAACTGCTGCGGGATTCATTAGCGTCTGCAAGTCATTCTCAATGACTGATTATTCAAGATTACCCCGCGCCAGGCAATCGCCACCCGGCGCCAAATGGCGCGAAGATTGCCGTATGTCATTAATTTGCAAGATTCCTCGCCGTGCAAATGGCTACACTGCGCAGGTGGTGCGGGCCGGATGCCCGTGCAGAAATTCGATAACACTGTGGTAGCAGGAGAGTGGCGTGCTTAGAAGAATGGGGATAAAGGGCCGCGTACTGTTGCTGACCTTATTACCGACCAGCCTGATGGCCTCTTTGCTGGGGGGCTATTTCACCTGGATGCAGCTCTCGGAACTGCAGTCGCAATTGCTGCAGCGCGGCGAAATGATCGCCGAGCAGCTGGCACCGCTGGTGGCACCCGCCTTGAGCGCGCGCAACACGGACCTGCTGGAACGCATCGCCACGCAATCCCTGGAACAGCCGGACGTACGCGCCGTGTCCTTCCTCGCCCCCGACCGCGCGTCCCTCGCCCACGCCGGCCCGACCATGCTCAACCAGCCGCCGGTCGGCAACAGCTCGCACTTGCTGCAGCGCACCGGCAATGACGCCACGCGGTACCTGCTGCCAGTGTTTGGCCGCCATCGCAACCTCGCCGGCGACCTGATTCCCGATGAAGCCGACCGCCTGCTCGGCTGGGTCGAGGTGGAGCTGTCCCACAATGGCATGTTGCTGCGTGGCTACCGCAGTCTGTTCGCCAGCCTGCTGCTGATCGCCATCGGCCTGATCTGCACCGCGGCCCTGGCGCTGCGGATCAGCCGCACGATCAATTCCCCGATCGGCTTGATCAAACAAGCCGTGGCCCAGCTCAAGGACGGCAACCTGGAAACCCGCCTGCCCGCCCTCGGCAGCCAAGAACTGGACCAGCTCGCCTCGGGCATCAACCGCATGGCCGAAACCCTGCAGAACGCCCGGGAAGAGTTGCAACACAGCATCGACCAGGCCACTGAAGACGTGCGCCAGAACCTGGAAACCATTGAAATCCAGAACATCGAGCTGGACCTGGCGCGCAAAGAGGCGCTGGAAGCTAGCCGCATCAAGTCCGAGTTCCTGGCCAATATGAGCCATGAAATCCGCACGCCGCTCAACGGCATCCTCGGTTTTACCCACCTGCTGCAAAAAAGTGAACTGACCCCGCGCCAGCTGGACTACCTGGGCACCATCGAAAAATCCGCCGACAACCTGCTGGGCATCATCAACGAGATCCTCGACTTCTCGAAAATCGAAGCCGGCAAGCTGGTGCTCGACAGTATCCCGTTCAACCTGCGCGACCTGCTGCAGGACACCCTGACCATCCTCGCCCCCGCCGCGCACGCCAAGCAGCTCGAACTGGTCAGCCTGGTGTACCGCGACACCCCGCTGGCACTGGTCGGCGACCCGCTGCGCCTCAAGCAGATCCTGACCAACCTGATCAGCAACGCGATCAAGTTCACCCGTGAAGGCACCATCGTCGCCCGGGCGATGATCGAGGACGAGCAGGAAGACAGCGTGCAACTGCGCATCAGTGTGCAGGACACCGGCATCGGCCTGTCCAGCCAGGACGTGCGCGCGTTGTTCCAGGCCTTCAGCCAGGCCGACAACTCGTTGTCGCGCCAGCCCGGTGGTACCGGGTTGGGCCTGGTGATTTCCAAGCGCCTGATCGAGCAGATGGGCGGTGAAATCGGCGTCGACAGTACGCCCGGCGAAGGCTCGGAATTCTGGATCAGCCTCAACCTGCCCAAGACCCGCGACGATGTCGAAGACCTGCCGTGTGCGCCGCTGCTGGGCCATCGCGTGGCTGTCCTCGAAAACCACGAACTCGCGCGTCAGGCCTTGCAGCACCAACTCGAAGACTGTGGCCTGCAGGTCACGCCGTTCAACAGCCTCGAAAGCCTGACCAACGGCATCACCAGCGCGCATCAGACCGAACAGGCCATCGATCTTGCGGTGCTCGGCGTGACCGCCAATGACATTCCGCCGGAACGCCTCAACCAACACCTGTGGGACCTCGAACACCTGGGCTGCAAAGTGCTGGTGCTGTGCCCGACCACCGAGCAGATGCTGTTCAACCAGTCGGTACCCAACCCCAACAGCCAGTTGCAGGCCAAGCCGGCTTGCACGCGCAAGCTGCGCAGGGCGCTCTCCGACCTGATCAGCCCCCGCCCTTCGCGCAGCGAACCTGGCGAGCCGTTGTCCAGCCGTGCACCGCGCGTGCTGTGTGTGGATGACAACCCGGCCAACCTTTTGCTGGTGCAAACCCTGCTCGAAGACATGGGCGCACGGGTGCGCGCCGTGGAAAGTGGCTATGCGGCCGTCGACGCGGTGAAGCAGGACACCTTCGACCTGGTGCTGATGGACGTGCAAATGCCCGGCATGGACGGTCGCCAGAGTACCGAGGCGATTCGCCAGTGGGAAAGCGAGCGGCACGGTACGCCGTTGCCGGTGGTCGCCCTCACCGCCCACGCCATGGCCAACGAAAAACGCGCGCTGCTGCAAAGTGGCATGGACGATTACCTGACCAAACCCATCAGCGAGCGGCAACTGGCGCAGGTGGTGTTGAAATGGACCGGCCTGGCCCTGCGCAACCAGGGCCCGGAACGCAGCGCCGATGGCCTCGGCCCTCGCGAGCAACTGCCGGTGCTGGACCACGAAGAGGGCCTGCGCCTGGCCGCCGGCAAGACCGACCTCGCCGCCGACATGCTCGCCATGCTGCTGGCGTCGCTGGAAGCCGACCGCCTGGCTATCAACGTCGCCCGTGATGCCAATGACAACAACGCCCTGATCGAACGCGTCCACCGCCTGCATGGCGCCACTCGCTATTGTGGCGTGCCACAGCTGCGCGCGGCCTGCCAACGTGCCGAAACCCTGCTCAAGCAGGACGACGCCAAAGCCATGCACGCGCTGGACGAACTGGACATGGCGATCGCCCGGCTCGCCAGTGAAGCGCGGGTCAGCGCCTGAACACCGCTGTAGGAGCGCGATTGCTGTGACAAGGGAGGTGGCGAGAGCGCTTGCTCGCCACGACACCCCCTCTGCAACACACTTGCTGCAGCAAGTCGCGCCTACGAGCAACGCAACCATTCTACGATCGCAGGGAGCTATTCAATGCGCGTGATTCTTTTCAGCAGCCAAACCTACGACCGCGACAGCTTTCTCGGCGAGCCCTTGCCCGATGGCCTGGAGCTGCAGTTCCAACCCGCCCGGCTCAACCTCGACACCGTGGCCCTGGCCGAACATCACGAAGTGGTCTGCGCGTTTATCAATGACGACCTCAGCGCGCCGGTGCTGGAGCAATTGGCCCAGGGCGGCACACGGCTGATCGCCCTGCGGTCGGCCGGCTATAACCATGTGGACCTGCCGGCCGCCCAGCGCCTGGGCCTGACCATCGTGCGTGTGCCCGCCTACTCGCCCCATGCGGTGGCCGAACATGCAGTGGCGTTGATCCTCGCGCTCAATCGCCGCCTGCACCGCGCCTATAACCGCACCCGCGATGGCGATTTCAGCTTGCACGGCCTGACGGGTTTCGACCTGGTGGGCAAGACCGTCGGTGTGGTCGGCACAGGGCAGATCGGCGCCACGTTCGCCAAGATCATGGCCGGCTTCGGTTGCCAGTTGCTCGCCTACGACCCCTTCCCCAACCCGCAGGTCGAGGCCCTCGGCGCCCGCTACGTGAGCCTGCCCGAACTGCTCGCCGAAGCGCAGATCATCAGCCTGCACTGCCCGTTGACTGCCGACAGCAAACACCTGATCAACGCGCGTTCGCTGGCACAGATGCAACCCGGCGCGATGCTGATCAACACCGGTCGCGGTGGCCTGGTCGACACGCCAGCACTGATCGAGGCGCTCAAGGACGGCCAGCTCGGCTACCTCGGCCTGGATGTGTATGAGGAAGAAGCCCAGCTGTTTTTCGAGGACCGCTCCGACCTGCCGCTGCAGGACGATGTACTCGCGCGCCTGCTGACCTTCCCCAACGTGATCATCACCGCGCACCAGGCTTTCCTCACCCGCGAGGCCCTGGCGGCGATTGCTGGCACGACCCTGGCGAACATTGCAGCGTGGGCCGATGGCCGCGCCCAGAACCGCGTCGAAGGATGATCAGCGGTCATATACCAGGCGCATGATCGGCAGGCACCCGTGATAGGATGCCGCGCCTATTTGGAGGATCCATGGCCGAACACGATTTCCGCTTCAGCTTGCTGAGCCCGCAACACACCCTGATCGAATGCCGCGCCCTGGTGCCGGGCCGTTACCAGGTCACCGGCAACGGTGGCTCGATCAAGCACGGCGACGTGCTGATCGTCACCCTGCGAGGCAGCAAAACCCTGTCGATGCGCCTGACCGTCGAAGGTGACGCGCGCTACTCCATCCGCCCGGCAGGCCAGTGGGTCGCCATGGCCCAGGGGCCGAAATTCGGCGAACTGGAAATTCACACCTGGAAGGTCAACTGCGACAGCTGCGACGCCGTGCTGGAGTTTGAATTCGCGGTGGAAACCAAGCTGACCAAAGAGCCGCTGCAACCGGCCGCCAATGCGCGTGTCAAGGAACTGGGTTGGGCCAGCGAGGGCGACAAACACCGCTGCCCGAAATGCCAGCAGGCCGCGCAATGAAAGGCCTGCTTCTGCTCGCCGCCCTCGGTGCGGCCCTGACGGGTTGCGCCGGTGACGCGGTCCGGCTCAAGCAGGATCACAGCTACGTAGTGGAGTGGATTGGTGAGCGGCCGCTGATGGATTACGCGCACCTGACCGTCACCCTCGGTGCCGACGGGCGCGCCTACGGCAATGGCGGTTGCAACCACTGGTTTGCGCCGTACACCGTCGACGGCGACAAGCTCAGCTTCGGCAAGATCGGCAGCACCCGCAAACTCTGCGCCGAGGCCCTGATGGAGCAGGAACACCGCTTCTTCCAGGCCCTGCAAGGGGTGCAGCGCTGGGACATCTCGCCGATCGAACAGACGCGCTTCTGGCCAGCCGAGGGCCAGCCCATCCGCCTCTGGCTGGAAGAAGGCTGACCCACTCCATCCAGAGATGGCTGAGGTCTAAATGTGGGAGGGGGCTTGCTCCCGAAGGCAGTGTGTCAGTCAGCACTTGTATTGGCTGAGCCACCGCATTCGGGAGCAAGCCCCCTCGCACATTTGATCGGGGACCGCCTTTAGCCGCGAAGGGCCTTGAGCTTGGCCAATACGCCTTCTGCAGTCTGCTCACCCATCAACTGCTCGCGCACCTTGCCCTTGTCATCGATGATGTAGGTCACCGGCAATGCTTCGCTGCGCGGAATATCGAAGATCCCGTCCGGGTTCTGCGCCAGCACCGTGAACTTGATGCCCAGCTTGTCGCTGGCTTCCTTCAGCTCTGCGCCTTGCACATTGTCGAAGTTGACCCCGAACACACCCACGCCCTGCCCCTTCAACTGCTCCGCCAGGGCGTTGAGTTCAGGGATTTCCGTGCGGCACGGGCCACACCATTCCGCCCAGTAGTTGACCACCAGCCATTGCTTGTCCAGGCGCTCGGCCGCCACCTTCTGGCCGTTCTGGTCAACGCCGTAGTCATTACCGCAGCCGCTGAGCAGCAGGGTTGTGATGATCGCCAATGCACCGATCAGTCGCCTAGTCATGGGGTAATCCTTCGCAAAAATGAACGTAGGCTGCGACCTAACGCCTCTAACGGTTTAAGGACCGGGCGCAGCGCAGGTAGAATACCTGCCACCTTACGCAAGATGCGACCCGCACATGACCGATCTGACGCTTTATCACAACCCGCGCTGCTCGAAATCCCGCGGTGCGCTCGAACTGCTGGAAGCCCGTGGCCTCGCCCCGACCGTGGTGCGCTACCTGGAAACCCCGCTCGACGCCGCGCAATTGCAGGCCTTGCTGGTCAAGCTCGGCATCAGCGCCCGGCAACTGCTGCGCACCGGTGAAGACGAATACAAGGCCCTCGGCCTGGCCGACGCCAGCCTCAGCGAAGCGCAATTGATTGCCGCCATCGCCGCGCACCCGAAGTTGATGGAACGCCCGATCCTGGAAACCGCCGACACAGCCATCATTGGCCGCCCGCCGGAAAACGTGCTGGAGATCCTGCCGTGACGTCGCCGTATGTGCTGGTGTTGTATTACAGCCGCAATGGCTCGGTGAGCGAAATGGCCCGGCAGATTGCCCGGGGCATCGAGCAAGGCGGGATGGAGGCGCGCTTGCGCACCGTGCCGGCGATCTCCACCGAGTGCGAAGCCGTGGCACCGAGCATCCCGGAGGAAGGCGCGCTGTATGCCAGCCTCGATGACTTGAAACACTGTTCCGGCCTGGCCCTCGGCAGCCCGACGCGCTTCGGCAATATGGCCGCGCCGCTCAAGTACTTCCTCGACGGCACCAGCAACCTGTGGCTCACCGGCGCGCTCGTCGGCAAGCCGGCCGGGGTGTTCACCTCCACCGCCAGCCTGCACGGCGGCCAGGAAACCACGCTGATGTCGATGCTGCTGCCGCTGCTGCACCACGGCATGCTGATCACCGGCCTGCCGTACAGCGAACAGGCACTGCTCGACACCCAGGGTGGCGGCACTCCGTATGGCGCCAGCCACCATGCCGGGCCGGATGGCAAGCGCTTGCTCGATCAACACGAAATCAGCCTGTGCCGCGCCCTCGGCCTGCGCCTCGCCACCACCGCCACGTTGCTGGAGAACGGCCGTGGCCAGAAAGCCTAAGGTCCTGCCGCCCCAGGCGTGGCTGGAGCCACGGGTCAAGCTCGCGCGCACGCTGAGCCTGCTGGCGTTTTTCGCCCTGGTGGGGTTGCTCTGCGTGTACTACCTGTTCATCGCCGACCTGCACGGCGCCCGCCCGTGGGTGATCCTGCTGATCGAACTGGTACCGCTGCTGATCCTCGCGCCGGGCATGTTGCTGGGCAGCGCGCGCGGACATTCGTGGATGTGCTTTGTGGTGAACCTGTATTTCATCAAGGGCGCGCTGGCAGCGTACGACCCGAACCGCCAGTGGTTCGGTGTGCTGGAGATGCTCGCGAGCCTGGCGGTGTTCTGTACGGCGTTGCTGTATGTGCGCTGGCGGCATCAGTTGAATCGAAGACTGGCAGAATAACGTTGTGGCGAGCGGGCTTGCCCCGCGTTGGGCTGCGCAGCAGCCCCCGAAATAGTCACCGCATTCTTTCTGATAGAAAGCAGGGCTTGGTTTTGGGGCCGCTACGCAGCCCAACGCGGGGCAAGCCCGCTCGCCACGATAGAACTCGGTCAGTGATTCACTGTGTAAGCCAGCATCATCGACAACTGGCACATCGGCCGGCCGCTCTCGGCATGCCATTGGTTGAACGCGCCCTGCACCGTCGCCAGGTCGCGCAGGCTGGTCGGCGCTTTGTCGACGATCTTCTGCGCATTCAGCGCGGCCACCACGTCATAACTCGGCACAAACGTATCCTTGCCGACCATGCGCAAAAAGCGCGGCGCCGACAGGCCGCCCAATTGGTGGCCGTGCTTGCTCAGGTACTTCCACAACCCAACGATATCGGTCACCGGCCAGTCGGCGACGAACGCACCAAAGCTGCCCTTTTCCTGCTCGATGTCGAGGATCATCTGCGCGTTGCGCGGCACACTCTTGAGTTTGCCCAGGTGGCGGATGATGCGCGTGTCCTGCATCAGCCGCTCCAGGTGCTCGGCGCCCATCAACACGACTTTTTCCGGATCGAAGCCGAAGAACACTTGCTCGAACGCCGGCCACTTGGCGTCGACCACGCTGTGTTTCAAGCCTGCGCGAAAGACCCGCAGCGCCAGGGTCGACAGGTAGCGGTCATCACTGATCTTGCGCAACTGCGCCGGGGTCTTGGGTACAGGCAGGTGGGCTTCCAACTCGGCCGCTGAACCGAAGCGGTTCAGACAATATTCGTGCAGCCACTTGTAATCGCGCATGCCCTCTCCTGGCAATGGAATTGAAAACGGCGCCCGCAAGCGCCGTGTGTCAGAGCGTTGAATCGGCTCAGAGGTTCACAACATTGACGAAGCGCGACGCGGCGGTTTCATCAATCTTCAGGCTGGTGAAGTCAAACAGGTTGCGGTCGGCCAGCTGTGACGGGATCACGTTCTGCAGGCTGCGGAAGATGCTTTCAGTACGGCCTGGGGTCTTGCGCTCCCAGTCCACCAGCATCTCCTTGACCACCTGGCGCTGCAGGTTTTCCTGGGAGCCGCACAGGTTGCACGGGATGATCGGGAATTGCTTGAAGTCGGAATAGGCCTGGATGTCCTTCTCATTGCAATACGCCAGCGGGCGAATCACCACGTTGCGCCCGTCATCGGCACGCAGCTTGGGCGGCATGGCCTTGAGCGAGCCGTTGAAGAACATATTCAGGAAGAAGGTCTCGACGATGTCGTCACGATGGTGCCCCAGGGCCATCTTGGTCGCACCGATCTCATCGGCGAACGTGTAGAGCGTGCCACGGCGCAGGCGCGAGCACAGCGAGCAAGTGGTCTTGCCTTCCGGGATCAGCTCCTTGACCACCGAGTAGGTGTCTTTCTCGACGATGTGGTACTCGACGCCCAGCTCCTTGAGGTAGGCCGGCAGCACGTGCTCAGGGAAACCCGGTTGTTTCTGGTCCATGTTGACGGCGACGATCTCGAACTGGATCGGCGCGACCTTTTGCAGGTGCAGCAGCACGTCAAGCATGGTGTAGCTGTCTTTGCCGCCGGAGAGGCAGACCATGACCTTGTCGCCGTCCTCGATCATGTTGAAATCGGCGACCGCTTCACCGGCCAGGCGACGCAGGCGTTTTTGCAGTTTGTTCTGATTGACCGTAAGAGTGCCCATGGCGCTTGGATCCGCTAGAGGTGTGTGACGAAAAGCGCGGTATTTTACCGATAAGCACCACCGAGTTCCATTGTAGGCGCTGGCTCGCCGGCGATAGCGGTGGTTGCCGTTTCGTGGCAGCCCGTTATAGCGCAATCGCCGGCAAGCCGACGCGTACACAGACCTCACCGCGATTAGGGCCAATGTTTACAGCGCGATTTGCTCTAAAGCCCTACAGTTTTTCCGGTCATCCCTTCCTATACTGCGACTTGAGGTCGCACATCACTATCCAGACCTTTCAGGCCAATTGGCCGGTGGGCGCTCCGATGGGGGGCGATGGTAATAACGACAGGAGTGACTGGCATGATCCATCACGTCGTGGGGCTGTTTACCCATCCCGACCAGGAATGGCGGGAAATTCGTGGCGATAAAGAAGAAAGCATCAGCCACATGTACCTCACTCACACCTTGATTCTCGCGGCGATCCCCGCCGTGTCCGCCTTTATCGGTACCACCCGGGTCGGTTGGGTGATCGGCAGCCGCGCGCCGGTCATGCTGACCCAGGAAAGCGCGTTGTGGATGACCATCATGTCGTACGCGGCCATGCTCGGCGGCGTGGCGGTGATGGGCGCGTTCATTCACTGGATGGCCCGCACCTACGACGCCAACCCCAGCATGGCGCGGTGCGTAGCCTTTGCCACCTACACCGCGACACCGCTGTTTATCGGCGGGCTGGCGGCGCTCTACCCACATATGTGGCTGGGCATGGTGGTCGGGACGGCGGCGATTTGCTACACGGTGTACCTGCTGTATGTAGGGCTGCCCACCTTCATGAGCATTGATCCCGACGAGGGCTTCCTGTTTTCCAGCTCGGTACTGGCCGTGGGCCTGGTAGTCCTGGTGGCAATCATGGCGTTTACCGTGATTGTCTGGGGGCTGGGCGTCGGCCCGATCTATACCAACTGACCGGTCAAAGGGGTAGGCAAAGCCGCCGCAAGGTGGCTTTGTGCGTTATGCATGACCATTCGGCGCCTGACAGATTCGGAAACACCCGGTTTTGCGGCATACTGGACGTCTCTGGAGATATGGTCAGCATGCCCGAGCAACTCAATACCCGCGTCGAAGATTGTTTCCTGCAAGCCGAATCCTTTTTCAAACGAAGCTTCAAACGCCCCCAGGTCAGCCTCAAGCTGCGGGGCCAGAAGGCCGGTGTCGCGCATTTGCACGAGAACCTGCTGCGCTTCAACCCACAGCTCTACCGCGAAAACAGCCAGCACTTCCTCAAGCAGACCGTGGCTCATGAGGTGGCGCACCTGATCGCCCACCAATTGTTTGGCGAGCGCATCCAGCCGCATGGCGAGGAATGGCAACTGATCATGCGCGGGGTCTATGAACTGCCGCCGGACCGTTGCCACACCTATGCAGTCAAGCGCCGCCAGGTGATGCGCTATATCTACCGTTGCCCGTGTGCGGACAGTGATTTTCCGTTCTCGTCACAGCGCCACGGGATGGTGGCCCAGGGGCGGCGGTATTTGTGCAGGCGGTGCCGGCAGACCTTGGTGTTTACCGGCGAAACCCGGGTGGAGTGAGGGCCTCTTCGCAGGCACGCCCACCCCGCCATTTGAATGCATTACGAGGATAGGGCGCGGTCAAAACGTGGGAACGGGCTTGGCCGCGAAAGCGCCTGTTCAGTCACCCCACAACTTTGGCCTGCCGCAAATCGGCTATCCGCTGCGCACTCAAGCCCAGCTCCGCCAGCACTTCATCACTGTGCGCCCCTACGACGGCACCGATATGCCTAGGCTGCGGCAATGCCTCGGAGAACTTCAACGGGCAGGCAATCTGCGCCTGGGTCGAGCCATCGCCCCGTGGCACCTGGGTGACCAACGCCCGTGCCTTCAACTGCGGATGCTCCACCGCCTCACTCAAAGCGAGGACAGGCTCAACACACGCGTCCACCCCGGCAAACAACGCGCACAGCTCATCAAAACTGCGCTTCTCGAACTCGACCTGCAGCGCCAGCTTCAAGGCTTGTTGCGCCTGCGGCTTGGGTGACAAGCCTTGCGCCGCCAGCTCCGGGCGACCCAATGCCGTACAGAGTTGTTGCATAAACCCGGGCTCGAGGCTGCCCACTGACATCCAGCGCCCATCCCGCGAGCGGTAATAGTCGTAGAAACTGCCGCCATTGAGCACATGCCCCTCCCACGCCGGCTCGACGCCACACGCCAGGTAACCGGCGCCAGCCATGGCATTCAGGCTGAACGAGCAGTCGGTCATGCTCACATCCAGGTACTGGCCGAGGCCACTGGTTTGCCGGGCAATCACTGCCGCCAGCAGTCCCACCACCGCATGCAGCGAACCGCCGCCCACATCCGCCAATTGCACGCCCAAGGGCAACGGCCCGCTGTCCTGGCGACCGGTGTAGCTGGCGAGGCCGGCCAGGGCGAGGTAATTGATGTCATGCCCGGCACGATCCTTGTAGGGGCCGGTCTGCCCGTAACCCGTGATGGAGACGTAGATCAGCCGCGGGTTGATCGCCTTCAACACTTCATACCCCAGGCCCAGGCGCTCCATCACCCCGGGGCGGAACTGTTCGAGCACGATGTCGTACTCCTTGACCAGCGCGTGCACGATCTCCAGCGCCTCGGCTTGCTTGAGGTCCAGCGCCAGGCTGCGTTTGTTGCGATTGAGGTAGGCGTGGCTCGCCGATGTGCCGTGATCGTGCGGCGGCAATACCCGCAACAGGTCCATGCGCGTGGGCGATTCGATACGCAGCACCTCGGCGCCCATGTCGGCGAGCATCAATGATGCAAACGGACCGGGCAGCAAGGTGGAAAAATCCAGCACTTTGAGGGACGCCAAGGGACCTGACATGAACACTCCAGTTGTGTTTCGGGTTCCCACAGACTAGGCAGCCTGGCGCCGACCGGCAATCGTCAGAACGATCAGCGAGGGTGACCGTTTTGATCACGGCGGGCTTTTTCGTGCAGGCGGCTTTATCATTGGCCCACGTTTGCTTGCAGAGTGTTCCATGAAGTTTGCGATTGCAGTGTTTTCCGCCGCCCACGCGCCCTCCTCGCGCCGCGCCCTGCGCTTTGCCCAGGCGGTGCTGGCCGGCGGGCATGAGATTGTTCGGCTGTTTTTCTATCAGGACGGCGTCTACAGCGCTGCCAATAACATCGTCGCGCCCCAGGACGAGCAGGACATCGCCCGCCAGTGGCGCGAGTGGGTCAGTCAGCACCAACTCGACGGCGTGGTCTGCATCGCCGCCGCGTTGCGCCGTGGCGTGCTCAACACCGAGGAAGCCACGCGCTATCAACGCAGCGCAGTGAACCTGGATGCGCCGTGGGCACTGTCGGGCCTGGGGCAATTGCACGACGCCGCCCAGGCCGCCGACCGCCTGATCTGTTTTGGAGGGCCGTGAGATGTCCAAATCCTTATTGGTGATCAGCCGCCAGGCACCGTGGTCCGGGCCGGGCGCGCGCGAAGCACTGGATATCGTGCTGGCCGGCGGCGCGTTTGATCTGCCGATCGGCCTGCTGTTCCTCGATGACGGCGTGTTCCAGCTGGCGCCGCAACAGGACGCCAAGGCCGTGCAGCAGAAGGACCTCAGCGCCAACCTGCAGGCACTGGGCCTGTTCGGCATCGATGATGTGTTCGTCTGCAGCCACAGCCTGGCCGAGCGCGGGCTTATCTCCCCGGCCAGCGCCCAGCCATTGGACAGCGCCGCCATTTCCACGCTGATTGACCGTTACGACCAGGTGATGACCCTCTGATGTCGACTTTACATGTGGTTTCCCACTCGCCGTTCACCGACAGCCGCCTCGCCAGTTGCCTGCGCATCTGTGGCGCCGACGATGCAATCCTGCTCTGCGGCGACGGCGCCTATGGGCTGCACAACCCGGCCCTGCAGGCCAAGGGTGTGAAGGTCCTGGTGCTGGCCGAAGACCTGCTGGCGCGCAATCTGCCCCTACCGGATTGGGCCGACAGCGTCGACTACCCGGGCTTCGTGCAACTGTCGATCGACTACGACAAGGTCAACACCTGGCTATGAACACCCTGACCGTCGGCGCACGCACCCTGGAACTGGACAAGGACGGCTACCTCGTCGACCTGAACGAGTGGTCGACGGAGGTGGCCCACGCCCTGGCCGCCGCCGAAACGCTGGAGTTGACCGCGGACCATTGGGAAATCCTCACGCTGCTGCGCCAGTTCTATGCCGAATTCCAGCTGTCTCCCGCCACGCGCCCGCTGATCAAGTACACCGCCTTGAAGCTGGGCCCGGAAAAGGGCAACAGCCTGCACCTCAACAAACTGTTCAACGGCACTCCCGCCAAACTCGCCGCCAAGCTGGCGGGCCTGCCCAGGCCGACGAATTGCTTATGACCGACTTTGCCCCGCTGACCCTTGAAACCCCTGCCGAGCACCCATTTGCGCAATTCGTGCGCATTCTGGGCAAAGGCAAGCGCGGCGCGCGCAACCTCACCCGTGAAGAGGCCCGCGAAGCCATGGGCATGCTGCTCGACGAAAAAGTCGAAGACACCCAGCTCGGCGCCTTCCTGATGCTGCTGCGCCACAAGGAAGAAAGCCCGGAAGAACTCGCCGGCTTCACCGAAGCCGTGCGCGAGCGCCTGCACGCCCCGGCCTTGAACGTAGATGTCGACTGGCCGACCTATGCCGGCAAGAAGCGCCACCTGCCGTGGTACCTGCTGGCGGCCAAGTGCCTGGCGCAGAACGGTGTACGCATCCTCATGCACGGCGGCGGCGCACACACCGCCGGCCGCTTGTACACCGAGCAATTGCTGGAGGGCTTGCAGATCCCGCTGTGCCGCAACTGGCAGCAGGTCGGCGCCGCGTTCGAACGAGGCAACCTGGCATTTATTCCCTTGGGCGACTGGGCGCCGCAACTGCAGCGCATGATCGACCTGCGCAACACCCTGGGCCTGCGCTCGCCGATCCACTCCCTGGCACGCCTGCTCAACCCGCTGAATGCACGCTGCGGCCTGCAAAGCATCTTCCACCCCGGTTATCAAGGCGTGCACCGCGATGCCAGCGGCCTGCTCGGCGACAATGTGATTGTGGTCAAGGGGGATGGCGGCGAAGTCGAGATCAATCCCGACACCATCAGCCACCTGTACGGCACCACCGGTGGCGAAAGCTGGGACGAAGAATGGCCCGCCCTCTCCGCCCAGCGCCACGTCAAACCCGCGAGCCTTGAGCCGCAACATTTAAAAGCCGTGTGGCGCGGCGACGCCGAAGAGAGCTACCCGCAACTGGCGCTGATCGCGACCATGGCCCTGGCGCTGCGTGGCCTGGGCCACCCACGGGAACAGGCGTTCACATTGGCCCAGCAGTACTGGGATGCGCGAGATAAATCGATTTAATCGATGATTCACGCCCGGTCTTTGCGCTTTTAGTTCGAACTCATCCCTTTAGACTGGGCTCCAACGCTTATTAGCCAAGGAGCCAGTCATGGGTTTGCTGATCGAAGGGCACTGGAAGGACCAGTGGTACGAAAGTAGCGCCGACGGCGCTTTCCAGCGTGAACAGGCGCAACGCCGAAACTGGGTGACCGCCGATGGTGCGCCCGGCCCCAGCGGCGAAGGCGGCTTCAAGGCCGAAGCCGGTCGCTATCACCTCTACGTCTCCCTTGCCTGCCCTTGGGCGCATCGCACGCTGATCCTGCGCAAGCTCAAGGGCCTGGAAAGCCTGATCGACGTGTCGGTAGTCAGCTGGTTGATGCTGGAAAACGGCTGGACCTTTGACAAGACCCACGGCTCCACCGGCGACACGCTGGATGGCTTCGACTTCATGCACCAGCGTTACACCGCCGACACCGCCGACTACACCGGGCGCGTCACCGTGCCGGTGTTGTGGGACAAGAAACTGCAGCGCATCGTGAGTAATGAGTCGGCGGAAATCATCCGCATGTTCAACAGCGCCTTCAACGCGCTGACCGGCAATACCCTGGACTTCTACCCGCAGGCACTGCGCCCGAGCATCGACGCGCTGAATGAGCGGATCTACCCGGCCGTGAACAATGGCGTGTACCGCGCCGGCTTTGCCACCGCGCAAAAGGCCTACGAAAGCGCATTTGATGATGTGTTTGCCGAACTGGATCACCTGGAGCAGCACCTGCAAGTACATCGCTACCTGGCCGGTGAGTACCTGACCGAGGCGGATGTGCGCCTGTTCACCACGCTGATCCGTTTTGATGCGGTGTATTACAGCCACTTCAAATGCAACCTGCGGCGGATTGCCGATTATCCGAACCTGTCGAATTGGTTGCGGGAGATGTACCAGTGGCCGGGCGTGGCCGAGACGGTGGATTTTGCGCATATCAAGGGGCATTACTATGCGAGCCACCGGACCATCAATCCGACGGCAATCGTGCCGAAGGGGCCGTTGCAGAGTTTTGATGCCGACCATGATCGGGCTCGCCTTGCGGGGAAAGGCGTCTTTAGCTGAGACGACCCGGTGTCTCTGGGGCGGGGCTTGCTATGGCTAGCAAGCTTCTCGGAGCCAGCAGGCATCTTGAGGTTAGTGGGCTTCTTGAGGTCAGTGGGCTTCTGGAAGTCAGTGGGCTTCTGGAGGTCAGTGGGCTTCTTGAGGTCAGCGGGCATCTTGAGGTCAGTGGGCTTCTTGAGGTCAGCGGGCTTCTTGAGATCAGTGGGCTTCTTGTGGCGAGCGGGCTTGCCCCGCGTTGGGGCGCGAAGCGGCCCCAAAACCTGCCTACACGGTCTTCCTGAAACTGCGCGGCGAGTGTACTGG
Organism: Pseudomonas sp. GW821-FHT05D12; assembly: GCF_059419825.1. Classification (NCBI taxonomy): domain Bacteria; kingdom Pseudomonadati; phylum Pseudomonadota; class Gammaproteobacteria; order Pseudomonadales; family Pseudomonadaceae; genus Pseudomonas; species Pseudomonas sp. GW821-FHT05D12. Next base: position 53,080 of record NZ_JBWKSN010000023.1, read on the forward strand.
GGCCGCTTCGCGCCCCAACGCGGGGCAAGCCCGCTCGCCACAGGAATCTCCACTGGCCACAGGAATCTCACTGGCCACAGGAATCTCCACTGACCTCAGGAATCTCACTGGCCACAGGAATCTCCAATGACCTCAGGAATATCACTGGCCTCAGGAATCTCCACTGACCTCAGGAGTCTCACTGACCTCAGGAATCTCCACTGGCCTCAGGAATCTCCACTGACCTCAGGAGTCTCACTGACCTCAGGAGTCTCACTGATCTCAGGAGTCTCACTGACCTCAGGAATCTCCACTGGTCACAGGAATCTCCACTGATCACAGGAATCTCCACTGATCACAGGAATCTCCACTGATCACAGGAATCTCACTAGCCTCTGGAATCTCCACTGACCACAGGAATCTCACTGCCCACAGGAATCTCCACTGCCCGCAGGAATCCCACTGGCCTCAGAAATCTCCACTGCCCACAAAAATCTCCCCGGCCTCAGAAATCTCACTGGCCTCAGAAAGCCCACTGGCCACAACAACTGCGCAGCCTCAACAAGCCCGGCAATCACACAGGCCTAAACCTGCGACTGCGCGCCCTCAAACCACTTCAGCTTCTCGCGCAACACCACCACTTCACCGACGATTACCAGTGTCGGTGCATGCACTTCATGCTCCGCCACCATGCGCGGCAAGTCCGCCAGGGTGCCGGTGAATACGCGCTGGTTGGAGGTGGTGCCCTGCTGGATCAACGCAGCGGGGGTGTCCGCCGCGCGGCCATGCTTGATCAGTTGTTCGCAGATGATCGGCAAGCCAATCAGGCCCATGTAGAACACCAGGGTCTGCGACGGTCCCACCAGGTCATGCCAGGGCAGGTCCGAGGTGCCGTCCTTCAGGTGCCCGGTGATAAACCGCACCGACTGCGCATAGTCACGGTGAGTCAGCGGAATCCCGGCATACGCCGCGCAACCGCTCGCCGCCGTGATGCCAGGCACCACCTGGAACGGAATGCCATGGGCCGCCAGTTCCTCGATCTCTTCGCCCCCCCGGCCAAAGATGAACGGGTCGCCACCCTTGAGCCGCAATACACGCTTGCCCTGCTTGGCCAGGTCCACCAGTTGCTGGTTGATCTGGTCCTGCGGGACCGCGTGATCGGCGCGACGCTTGCCGACATAAATACGCTCGGCATCGCGGCGGCACAGTTCGAGAATCGCCGGGGCCACCAGGCGGTCGTACAGCACCACGTCGGCCTGCTGCATCAGGCGCAAGGCGCGGAAGGTCAGCAGGTCCGGATCACCCGGCCCTGCCCCCACTAGGTACACCTCGCCCGGTGCATACGGCGGCGCGCCGTTGACCTTTTCGATCAGCAGGCGCTCGGCCTCCTCACCCTGCCCGGCCAATTGACGGTCGGCAATCGGGCCCTGGAACACTTCTTCCCAGAACGCACGGCGTTGTTGCACATCCGGGTACAGGCCTTTGACCTGGGCGCGAAAACGCGCCGCGAGCCCGGCCAGTTGCCCGTAGGTGGACGGAATCCAGGTTTCCAGCTTGGCCCGGATCAAGCGTGCCAGCACCGGCGCATCGCCGCCGCTGGACACCGCGATCACCAACGGTGAACGGTCGACAATCGCCGGGAAGATCACGCTGCACAAGGCCGGCGCATCCACCACATTGACCGGCACGCAACGACGCTTGGCATCGCTGGACACTTGCGCGTTCAGCGGCTCGTCATCGGTGGCGGCGATGATCAGGGTGCAGCCGTCGAGATCGGCCTCCTGATAACCGCGCAAAATCAATTCCCCGCCACTGCCCAGCACCAACACACGCAGCTGGTCTTCGATCTGGGGAGCAACCACCCGCAGCACTGCACCGGCGTCGGCCAGCAGCCGGGATTTGCGCAAGGCAATCTCCCCGCCACCGACGACCAACACACGGCTGCCGCGCAGGTTATGAAACAGCGGCAGAAACTCCATTTAGCGGATGACCTCGACGCCCGCCATGTACGGCTTGAGCACTTCCGGCACACGGATCGAACCGTCGGCCTGCTGGTAGTTTTCCAGCACGGCCACCAACGTACGGCCTACCGCCAGGCCCGAACCGTTGAGGGTATGGACCAGTTCCGGCTTGCCGGTTTCCGGGTTGCGGAAGCGCGCCTGCATGCGACGAGCCTGGAAATCGCCACAGTTGGAGCACGACGAAATCTCGCGGTATTTGTCCTGGCTCGGCACCCACACTTCGAGGTCGTAGGTCTTCACGGCACTGAAACCCATGTCGCCGGTGCACAGCGCCAGCACGCGGTACGGCAGCTCCAGCAGTTGCAGGACGCGTTCGGCGTTGGCGGTCAGGCCTTCCAGGGCTTCCATGGAAGTCGACGGCTCGACCACCTGCACCATCTCGACCTTGTCGAACTGGTGTTGGCGGATCATGCCGCGGGTGTCACGGCCCGATGCACCCGCCTCACTGCGGAAGCACGGGCTGTGGGCGACAAACTTGATCGGCAGTTGCTTGGCGTCGAGGATCTCGCCGGCGACGATGTTGGTCAGCGACACTTCAGCGGTCGGGATCAGGTACAGATCGGCTTCGCCATCGCGGCTGATCTTGAACAGGTCTTCCTCGAACTTCGGCAACTGGCTGGTGCCCATCAGCGCCGGTGCCTGCACCAGGTAAGGGGTGTAGGCCTCTTCGTAGCCGTGCTCGCCGGTGTGCAGGTTGATCATGAACTGCGCCAGGGCGCGGTGCATGCGTGCGATCGGGCCGCGCAGCAAGGCAAAGCGCGCGCCGGACATCTTCGCGGCGGTTTCGAAATCCAGGCCGCCGGTCAGTTCGCCCAGGGCGACGTGGTCCTTGATCTCGAAATCAAAAGTCGTCGGCGTGCCCCAGCGGCGCACTTCGACGTTGCCGTCTTCGTCTTCGCCGACCGGTACGGACTCATGGGGAATGTTGGGAATGCCCAGCAGGATCGAATCCAGCTCGGACTGAATCTTTTCCAGCTCGACTTTGCCGTCGGACAGCTCGGTGCCCATGCGCTCGACATCCGCCATCAGCGGCGCGATGTCTTCGCCGCGCTGCTTGGCCTGACCGATGGATTTAGAACGCGCATTACGCTCAGCCTGCAGTGCTTCGGTGCGGGTCTGGACGGTCTTGCGCTGTTCTTCCAGCGCTTCGATGCGCGCAACATCCAAGGCAAAGCCACGGGATGCCAGGCGGTCCGCTACGTCCTGAAGGTTGCTACGTAACAGTTTGGAATCGAGCATGTCGGTCTCTCGTTTATCAAAGTTTGGTCAAGGACAGGCCGGCCCAGGTGGCGAGCAGCCCGCCGAACACGCTGATGCCCAGGTACCCGAAGGCGACCAGGGCCTGCCCGCTTTCCAGCAGTCGCAGCGTGTCCAGTGAAAAGGATGAAAAGGTCGTCAGACCGCCTACAAAGCCGACAATCAAGCCGGCGCGAATTTCAATCGGCACTTCCGGGCGCAACAGGAACCAGCCGTACAACAACCCGATGATCAAACAGCCCACCAGATTGACCGCCAGGGTCGCCGCATAAAAATGCTTGGGCCAGTTAGCGCTGACCCAGTTACCGGTGGCGAAACGCAATAATGTACCAGCGATGCCGGCTGCGGACACGGCAAGAATCGTCTTGAGCACTACTTTCTCCGCTGTTTAGGGCTGAGGCGATCGAGTTGGGCCAGGTGATTGAGCTTTTCGCCGATCTTCAGCTCCAGGCCACGCGGCACCGGCTGATAGAGCGGCAGCGGCTCAAGCTCATCGGGAAAGTAATCTTCGCCAGCGGCGTAAGCATCCGGCTCATCGTGGGCATAGCGGTATTCGTCGCCGTAGCCCAGTTGTTTCATCAACTTGGTGGGCGCGTTACGCAGGTGCAACGGCACTTCGAGGGAGCCGTATTCGGCAGCGGCGCGCAGTGCGGACTTGAAGCCCATGTACACCGCGTTGCTCTTGGGCGCACAGGCCAGGTAGGTAATGGCCTGGGCCACGGCCAATTCGCCTTCGGGGCTGCCGAGGCGCTCCTGCACGTCCCACGCGGCCAGGCACAGGCTCAGTGCACGCGGGTCGGCGTTGCCGATGTCTTCGCTGGCCATGCGCACCACGCGGCGGGCCAGGTACAGCGGGTCGCAGCCGCCGTCGATCATCCGCGCAAACCAGTACAATGCGCCGTCCGGGTTGGAGCCGCGCACGGATTTATGCAGCGCCGAGATCTGATCGTAGAAAGCTTCGCCGCCCTTGTCGAAGCGCCGGCGCGTATCGCCGAGCAGGCTTTGCAGGAGGTCGACGCCGATTTCGCTGCCGTCTTCGGCCAGGTCAGAGGCGTTTTCCAGCAAGTTGAGAAAGCGCCGGCCATCGCCATCGGCGGCAGTCAGCAAAATCTTGAAGCCTTCGTCGCTGACGCTCAGTTGGCGCTTGCCCAGGCCCTTGTCTTCGTTCAACGCGCGGTGCAGCAGCTTTTGCATCGCCGATTCGTCGAGGCTCTTGAGCACATAGACCCGCGCCCGCGACAGCAAGGCGTTGTTGAGTTCGAACGAAGGGTTTTCGGTGGTGGCGCCGATAAAGATCAGCGTGCCGTCTTCGACATAGGGCAAGAACGCATCTTGCTGCGACTTGTTGAAGCGGTGCACTTCATCGACAAACAGGATGGTGCGCTTGCCGTATTGCCCGGCCTGCTGCTTGGCGACCTCGACCGCCTGGCGGATCTCCTTGACCCCGGCCAGTACCGCCGAGACCGTTTCGAAGTGTGCATCCGAGACTTTTGCCAGCAGCCGCGCCAGGGTGGTCTTGCCCACGCCCGGCGGCCCCCAGAAAATCATCGAGTGCAGCGCACCCTGCTCCAGGGCTTCGCGCAAAGGCTTGCCGCGAGCGAGCAGGTGTTCCTGCCCGACATACTCATCCAGGTTGGTCGAGCGCAAGCGCGCGGCCAGTGGCTGAGCAATCGGGTCACTTCGAAACAGGTCCATGGGCAGCGTTTGAAACCTCTTGGCAGATTATTCCTGGATCACGTCGGCACCCTTGGGGATGTCGAACTTGAACTTGGACGCCGGCACCGGCTCATTGGCCTTGACCCCGGAGAACAGGATATCGGTGCGCTGGCCGACGCTGTCGACCAGGCGCATGTTGTTGATCACGCCATTGCCAAACGACAGGGACAGCGTGTCAAACAGCGTGTCCTTGGATTTTGGCTTGAGGGTGAACTCGATCACGTTGCTGGTTTGCTTGGAGGTGATGTCGAAACTCTCGTTGATTTTCGACACATCACCCGACAGCAGCAGCGCTGGCGTCTGGTTCAGGCGCGGGTCCAGCTTCTTGATGGTCGCCTGCTCCAGGTCCGGGTCCCACAGCGTGACTTTCTGGCCGTCGGAGACGATGGTCTGCTCCGCCTTGCCTTCGGTGTGCCAGTAGAACAGCCCAGGGCGCTGCACGGCCATTTCGCCGGCGGTTTCCTGCAACTGGGTGCCGCCCGCGTCCAGGGTCAGCTGGGAGAAGCGCGCGGTCAGGGTCTTGGATTTGTCCAGCAGGTTGGTCAGGCTGGCCACGGAGGCCGGGTCGGCGTGCGCCGAAACAGCAGTCAGGGCCAGTGCTGGCAACAACAGCATGCGGATAAGACGCATGGGAGTCCTCATTGAGTCGTTAGGGCGTGCCGCGTGCTGCCACGCGGCACGTGATCAGTCGCGCATCTGCCCGGGGGCGATGACTTCGCGCGAGCCGTTGGTGTTCATTGCGGTCACGACGCCAGCCATTTCCATGGCTTCGATCATGCGCGCGGCGCGGTTGTAGCCGATTTTCAGCTTGCGCTGCACCGCGGAAATCGAGGCGCGGCGACTTTCCAGCACAAACGCGACGGCCTCGTCGTACAGCGCGTCGGTCTCGGCATCATCGTCGCCACCGCTGCTGCCGCCGTCGAAGCCGCTGCCGGCTTCCTCGACGCCCGCGAGGATGTCGTCGTTGTATTCCGGAGCGCCACGCAGTTTCCAGGCTTCCACCACGCGATGCACTTCGTCATCGGAAACGAAGGCGCCGTGCACCCGAATCGGCAGGCTGGTACCCGGCGGCATGTAGAGCATGTCACCGTGGCCGAGCAGCTGCTCGGCGCCACCCTGGTCGATGATGGTCCGCGAGTCGATCTTGCTCGACACCTGGAACGCCATCCGCGTCGGAATGTTGGCCTTGATCAAGCCGGTGATCACATCCACCGACGGACGCTGGGTCGCGAGGATCAAGTGAATACCCGCCGCCCGCGCCTTCTGGGCGATACGCGCGATCAGTTCTTCGACCTTCTTGCCGACGATCATCATCATGTCGGCGAATTCGTCGACCACCACCACGATGGTCGGCAGCTTGCTCAGCAGCGGCGCTTCGTCGTGGATGCTCTCGCGCTTGTACAGCGGGTCGGTCAGCGGCGTGCCAGCGTCCTGGGCTTCCTTGACCTTGGCATTGAAGCCCGACAGGTTGCGCACGCCCATCTTCGCCATCAGCTTGTAGCGACGCTCCATCTCGGCCACGCTCCAGCGCAGGGCGTTGGCGGCGTCCTTCATGTCGGTGACGACCGGGCACAGCAGGTGCGGAATGCCTTCGTAGATCGACAGTTCGAGCATCTTCGGGTCGATCATGATCAGCTTGGCGTCTTCCGGGCCGGACTTGAACAGGATCGACAGGATCATCGCGTTCACACCCACCGACTTACCCGAACCGGTCGTACCGGCAACCAGCAAGTGCGGCATTTTCGCCAGGTCGGTGATCACCGGCTTGCCGCCGATGTCATGACCCAGGGCCAGGGTGACCGGCGATTTGAAGTTGTCGTATTCCGGCGTCGAGAGTACTTCGGAGAAGCGCACGATCTGGCGGTCCTCGTTGGGAATCTCGATACCTACGGTGGTCTTGCCGGGAATCACTTCGACCACGCGCACGCTGGTCACGGCCAGGGAGCGTGCCAGGTCCTTGGCCAGGTTGGCGATACGGCTGACCTTGACGCCTGCCGCCGGCTGGATTTCGTAACGGGTAATCACCGGGCCGGGGTGGATCGAGTCCACCGACACTTCGACGCCGAACTCCTTGAGTTTGATTTCCAATAGGTGGCCGACAGCCGCCAGGGATTCAGGGGAGTAATTGAGTTGCTTCTTTTCGGCCGGATCGAGGATCGAGATCGGCGGCAAGGTGCCTTCGACGGCGCTGTCGACAAACAACGGCGCCTGTTTCTCTTTCTGCACGCGATGGCTTGGCTCGGCGGGCTTGGGCGGTGCCGGAGCGATCACCGGCGGCACCTGCTTCTCGCGGTCCGACATGTGCTTGCTCAGGGCCTGCTCGCGCTCGATCAGGCGCTCCTTGACCTTGGCCTGCTCGCGGCGGTCCGGCGTGCTCGGGGCGACCACCTCGTTGACGCGGGTGTCGACCTCACGCAACTGGGCGACCATGCGCTTGCGCTCGACCCGGGCCGCCCACCAACGGTTGGCAGCGCCCTGGAACAGCTCCAGCAGGTCGAGGGTGATCTTGCCGGTCACGTCCATCACCTTGAACCACGACAGGTCGGTGAACACGGTGAGGCCGAACAGGAACAGCGCGATGAACATCAAGGTGCTGCCCTGGATATTCAGGGTCCTGCGCGCCAGGTCGCCAAGGCTTTCGCCCAGCGCCCCGCCCGCGCCCGCCGGCAGGCCGGTAGGCGCATGAAAGTGGATATGCGCCAGCGCCGCGCCGGACAACACCAGGAACACCAGGCCGATCAGGCGCCAGGAAAACAGCCAGCCGCTCCACTGCCACGGCTCATGCCGCTGGCGGAAGATCTGCCAGGTCTTGATCGCCAGCAGCAAGGGGAAGATATACGCGAAGTAACCGAGCACCATGAACAGGATATCGGCGCTGTAGGAGCCGGCAGGTCCACCGAAGTTCTGCACGTCTTCGATCTTGCTGTTGTGGCTCCAGCCCGGATCGTCCTTGCCATAGGTGAGCAAGGCCATCATCAGGAACAGGCACAGCGCGCCGATAGCGATCAGCGCACCTTCCTTGAGTCGGTAGTGCAGGTGCTGGCGCCAGGCCGGCACGACTGCTGCTTTGGGTGTTGCGGCGGATTTCTTCAAAACGGGTCTTTTCCTGCGCCTTTAGCGCGTCCATCTGTTGAATAACTGTAAATACTGCCCAATCCGAGCAGCTGAAAAATGAACGAACGTCGTTGAATCTACTTTTAACACTGGGCGATTGCTGGATGAAATGGCGATAACGCCACAATCGCCGCATTGTACGGGTTTGTGCCCCTGATGCCACACCACTTGGCGCTCTTCAAGCAGCATAGCCAATTGTGTGTCACAAGATGTTCAATTTGAGCATGCATTGTCTTTGCTGACAAAGGCTTATGAGCTGTTTTTACCAATCCAGGCAAGCTTGGCAAATGGCCTGCATCGGCCAGACCCGATTACGACCACGCCTCAGGCACAGAGTTGCAGAAACACGCGCTCACGCTAATGCGCGCCGATGGCCGATTCGGGCTGGCCCCACAGCGCTGTGTCGACAATAATCACGCTCTCGGTGCAGGCGACATTCCTGCCACTCCCCTCCCCTTCCGTAAGCCTGGATGCCATGCTGACCTGGTTACAACGCGACACCCTGACATTCCCGCCACTGGCCAAAGCCATGCGCGAACCCAACGGCCTGCTCGCCGCCGGCGGTGACCTGTCGGCCGAACGCCTGGTCCAGGCCTATCGCCACGGTTGCTTCCCGTGGTTCTCCGAAGGCCAGCCGATCCTCTGGTGGTCGCCCGATCCGCGCACGGTGATCTTCCCCGACGAGCTGCACGTCTCGCGCAGCCTGGGCAAATTGTTGCGCCAGCAGCGCTACAGCGTGACATTCGACCAGGATTTCGCCGCTGTCATCCAGGCCTGCGCCGCGCCGCGCGCCTACGCCGATGGCACCTGGATCACCGAGGGCATCCAGAGCGCCTACCTGGAGTTGCACACGCGCGGCTATGCGCACTCGGTGGAGGTTTGGGACGACGGTGAACTGGTAGGCGGCCTGTATGGCCTGGCGATGGGCCAATTGTTCTTCGGCGAATCCATGTTCAGTCGCGCCGACAACGCCTCGAAATTCGGCTTTGCCACACTGACTCGGCAACTGCAGGCCTGGGGATTTGTACTGATCGACTGCCAGATGCCCAACGATCACCTGCACAGCCTGGGCGCCCGCGCCATCCCCCGCAGCGAATTCGCGGGCCTGCTGCGCGACCATCTGGATCAACCCAACACTGGACCGTGGGTTTCCTAGGCGACTTGCGCGCACCTGGCTTACACTTATTTCAAAGCTTACCCGAGGGTTGATCATGACCGAGTTGGCGCGTTTGAAGTTTTATGCCACTCAACCCCACTCTTGCAGCTATCTGCCCGACGAGCAGGCCACCACGCTGTTCCTCGATCCCAGCCAGCCAATGGACGTGCATGTGTATGCCGATCTCTCGGAAATGGGCTTTCGGCGCAGCGGCGACCACCTGTACCGGCCCCATTGCCAGAACTGCAATGCCTGCGTCCCGGCGCGCATCCCTGTGGCGCAGTTTGTACCGGACCGCAACCAGAAACGCATCCTCAAGCGCAACGCCGACCTGACGGTGACCTCGGCCAAGCCGAGGTTCAGCGAAGAGTATTTCGACCTTTACCAGCGCTACATCGAGCAACGCCATGCTGACGGCGACATGTTCCCGCCCAGCCGCGATCAGTTTTCCACCTTCCTGGTGCGTGAACTGCCGTTCTCGCGATTCTACGAGTTTCGCCTCGACGGTCGCCTGGTGGCCGTCGCCGTGACCGATTTGCTGCCTAACGGCCTGTCGGCGGTCTACACCTTCTACGAACCAGCCGAAGAACGCCGCAGCCTGGGGCGCTTCGCGATCCTCTGGCAAATTGGCGAAGCCATGCGCCTGGAACTCGAGGCGGTGTACCTCGGATACTGGATCAAGAACTGCAAAAAGATGAACTACAAGACCCAATATCGGCCTATTGAACTGCTGATTAATCAAAGATGGGTCACGCTTAACTAGAACCCCTTGGCTTAAACACCCTTTTTCGGGCACAATGCACGCCGCTTTTGCCTGGCGCAGTTGCACCGGGCCATTCACTGGATACCGAGGGCTTTACTGCATGTCGAAAGAAGACAGCTTCGAAATGGAAGGCACTGTCGTCGACACCCTGCCCAACACCATGTTTCGTGTGGAGTTGGAAAATGGGCACGTCGTAACCGCGCATATCTCCGGCAAGATGCGCAAGAACTACATTCGTATTCTTACCGGTGACAAAGTGCGCGTCGAGCTGACGCCCTATGACTTGAGCAAAGGGCGCATCACTTACCGCGCTCGTTAAGCAAGTCAATACAAAACGCCCGGTTATGCCGGGCGTTTTTGTGTGCGCGCTATTTATGCAGGGCTGCAGCTCCCACATTTGATTTGCATACACCCGGGGTCTCAGGCCCCACCCCAATTCCCTGTGGGAGCGGGCTTGCTCGCGAAGGCGATCCGCCAGTTGATGCATTCGCTGGCTGACCCACCGCTTTCGCAGGCAAGCCAGCTCCCACATTTGATTTGCATACACCCGGGGTCTCAGGCCCCACCCCAATCCCCTGTGGGAGCGGGCTTGCCCGCGAAGGCGATCCGTCAGTTGATGCATTCGCTGGCTGACCCACCGCTTTCGCAGGCAAGCCAGCTTCCACATTTGATCTGCGTACACCCGGGGTCTCAGGCCCCACCCCAATTCCCTGTGGGAGCGGGCTTGCCCGCGAAGGCGATCCATCAGTTGATGCATCCGCTGGCTGACCCACCGCTTTCGCAGGCAAGCCAGCTCCCACATTTGATCTGCGTACACCCGG
>NZ_JBWKSN010000024.1:0-60130 GCF_059419825.1 Pseudomonas sp. GW821-FHT05D12
CTCTTGGGTCTCGTGGGGTCGGTGATGGGTATAGGAGACAGGTCGATGAATGTGTTGACTGACACGGCGCCTTCGCGGGCAAGCCCGCTCCCACCTTTGTAATCGGTGCAGTCTGCATATCCTTGCAATCTCCACTACCGCATCAAGTGATATCCCGCAGTCAACACCGGGCCCCCTGTGGGAGCGGGCTTGCTCGCGAAAGCGGTGGGTCAGTCGATGAATGTGTTGACTGACAGTCCGCCTTCGCGAGCAAGCCCGCTCCCACCTTTGTAATCGGTGCAGTCTGCAGATCCTTGCAATCTCCGCTACCGCATCAAATGATATCCCACAGTCAACACCGGGCCCTCTGTGGGAGCGGGCTTGCTCGCGAAAGCGGTGGGTGAGTCGATGAATGTGTTGACTGACACGGCGCCTTCGCGGGCAAGCCCGCTCCCACATTTTTAGACGGTGTAAGTCTGCAGATCCTTGCAATGTAGCTGTGTCAGGTGTTGACCAGGTTGGCCAGTTCAGCCCCCGCGACATACTTCTCCAGATTCGCCAGGAACGTGTCCGCAATTTCGTTGCGGCTATTGGTGGAAATGGCCGAAGTGTGCGGCGACAACCTGACTCTCGGGTGGGTATACAACGGGTGCCCATCCGGCAGTGGTTCCGGTTCGGTCACGTCCAGCGATGCCAGCCCGATCTGTCCGTTGTCGAGTGCTTCGAGCAGCGCCTCCTGATCCAGCAGGCCACCGCGTGCGATATTGATCAGGTGCAGCCCGGGCTTGGCGTTGCCGAGTACACCGCGGTTGATGATATGCCGCGTGGATTCGGTCAGCGGGGCTGCCACCACCAGGTGGTCGGCGCGGGCGAACAGGTCGTGGATGTCCTTGGCCGCTTCCACACCGGCAACGCCAAACGGCGCCTGGCTTTGGCGCAGTGCCACGACCTGGATGCCCAGGGCCAGTGCCTTGTGCGCCAGGCTCGCGCCAATTGCGCCGAAGCCGAGGATGCCCAGCGTGGTGCCTTTGAGCGGGCGCAACGGGGTGAAATGCCACTGGGCGTCCTTCACCCAGATGTCCGGCAAATGCTTGGACGCGGCAAAGATCGCCGCCAACGCGAACTCGGCGAGGTTGTCGGCCGCGCTGCCTCGGGAGGTGGTCACCGGTGGCCCGTTGAACAGCCATTGCGGGTAGAAATCGATGCCCGACGACACCAGGTGCACCCACTGTGCGCCGTAGGGCCAGCCCGGTGGCGGGGTGTCCGGGGCGGTGTAGCCGCGCACGTTGATCGGACGCAGCAACAGGATATTCGCCTGCGGCGGCAGGTCGCTCGGCACTCCTGGCGGCACGCCGATCACTTCGGCGTCGGCGTGCAGCACGCGCAGGCGCTCGCGGATCACGTCGTTGTAATCCTCGTCGAGCTGGCTGGCAATAATCACCTGACTCATGTGCGTTCCTTCTGGCGTTGGGCGAAGACCGCTTTGCCGACGCCTTGCAGCACGGCGTCATTCTGCGGGGTATGCACGCGACTGCAGAGCACGTCGCGGTAGTGTCGTTGCAGCGGGCTGTGACGCGACAGGCCGGGGTTGCCCGAGGCCTCGATGGCGAGTTCCACCGCGCGGATGGCATTGTTGGTGACCAGGTACTTCAACTGGGCTGCGTTGGCCGCCGGGGTATGACCTTCGGCGGCGGCGTCCAGCAGGCTGCGGTTGGCAAACAGCAGGGTGTCGATATGCCCGACGGTTTCCTGAAAACGCGGCAGTGTCGACAACGCTGCACCGAGGTTGGACGGCTTGCGTTCCTCCAGCCAGTTCACCAGCCAGTCCCGCGCGGCGTGGGCCACCGCGTCGTACACCGATGACAGCAGCACCGACATCCACAGGAAGCCATCGCCATCCAACTCCGGCTGCGGGGCACTCCAGGGGCTGACGCTGACCGCGTGGTCCAATGGCACCAGCACATTGTCGAGCACCACTTCATGGCTGCAGGTGGCGCGCATGCCCAGGTGGTCCCAGGTGTCGATAATGCTCACGCCGGGGCTGTCCTTGGGCACCAGCCAGGCGCCCACCAGCGGGTCGGCGTCATCGCTGCGGCCCCACACGCTGAACCAGCTCAGGCCATGGCTGCCGGTGGAGTAGATCTTGCGCCCGCTGATGCGCCAGCCCTCGGCGGTGCGCACTGCGGTGGTTGCCGGCAGGCCGCCACGGGCCGGGGTGCCGAGGTCGGGTTCGACGCGCAGCGCATTGATCAAGGCACCGTCGCGCACCGCGTCCTCGGCCACTTGCGTACGCAGGTGGACCGGCCAGCTCTTGCTGTCTTGCAGGCGGGTGTGTTGCAGGTATTGCATCACCAGGATCAGCGCAGTGGACGGCTCGCCCCTGGCAATCGCACTGATCGCCTTGCGCGCCTGCGGCAGGCTGGCGCCGCCGCCGCCCAGGGCCTTGGGCACGGTGAGGGCGACCAGGCCGTGTTCATGCAACAACTTGAAGTTGGCATGCGGGAACGCGCCGCTCTCGTCATACAGGTGCGCGGTGCTCGCCAGCTCGGCGCTGAGGCGTTCGAGCAGGGCTTCGAAGTTGGCGACTTCCACGGAGCGCAGAGACGGTTGGGTCATAACAATGTACTCGGTCAAAAATGTGGGCGCCGGCAAGCCGGCGCCTACAGGGGGTTGTGGGCTTAGATAGCGATGCGTACGGGCTGTTGGCCCAGCAGTCGCTCCACCACCTGCAGCACCGGCTCGGCCTCGGTGCGCACCAGCCAATCCGGGCTCACTTCGACGAATGCCACGGTGCCGTCCCTGGCGATCACCACCACCGTCGGTTGCGGCAGTTCCCAGGTCCCGGTGCCGGTGGTGTCGCCGATGTGGTTGCCCTTGGCCAATGCGGCGTTGCGCGAGGCTTCGTCGAAACTGTAGAGAATGCCCAGGCGCCGGCCGAGGTTGTTGTCGGTGTCGCTGGCCACCAGCAATTGCAGGTTATGGCGGGTCTTGATCTCCACCAGCCGCTCAGGCACCTGCGGGCTGACCGCCACCAGCGGCACCCCCAGTTCGCGCAGGCGTGGGTAGAGTTGGCGTTCGTAATAGGGCAGGGCGAGATTGCACGCCGGGCAGCCGGCAAAGCGGAAGAAGATCAGCACCGCCGGCCCATCGGCCAGCAACAGATCGCGGTTGAGTTCGCCGCCTTCCACGTTGAGCAGGGTGAATGGGTCCAGCTCATCGCCGACCTGCACATAGTCGTCGGGCCGTGCTTCATCGACCAGGCGCTGGCGCTGGTCGATGTTGACCTGCAACGCCGCCGGTGCCCAGGAAGCCACGCGCTCGGCGTGCAGATCCGCTAATTGACGGTTGAGGGATTCGCTCATGCCAGCGCCTCCTGTTGCGCTTCGACCTCGGCGGCGACGCTGTAGCGGTTGGCCGGCACGTCCAGGCCAAGGTTGTCGCGCAGCGTGTGGCCGCTGTACTCGGTGCGGAACAGGCCGCGCTGTTGCAACACGGGCACCACCAGTTCGGTGAAATACTGCAAGCCGTCCGGCAGCACCGAGTTGATGATGAAACCGTCGCTGGCACCGCGCTCGAACCAGGTCTGGATGGCATCGGCGACTTGCTCGGGGGTGCCGACAAAATCACGCTTGGGCCGCGAGAACCGCAGCGCCACTTCGCGCAGGGTCAGGCCTTCGTCCCTGGCCAGTTGCTTGATCCGGTCGGAGCCGCCTTTCTGGCTGTTGGCGCCGAGGTCGCCAAGTTCCGGGAAGGGCGCGTCCAGGGGGTACTTGCTGAAGTCATGGTCATTGAACGGGCGACCGAGGGCGACAATCGCGTCTTCGACGGTGACGAGGTCCACGGCCTGCTGATAGCGGCGTTCTACTTCGGCTTCATCGCGGCCGACAATCGGCCGGATACCCGGCAGGATCGACAGGCTGTCGGCGTCACGCCCAAAGCCTGTGGCGCGGCGCTTCAGGTCCTGTGAATAGGCCAGGCCTTCCTCGATGCTCTCCACGTGCACGAAGATCGCGTCGGAGTTTTCGGCGGCGAAGTTGCGCCCATCCTCCGAGGTACCGGCCTGGAAAATCACCGGTTGACCCTGGCGCGAGCGTGCGATGTTGAGCGGGCCCTTGACCGCGAAGAACTCGCCCTTGTGATTCAGTGCATGCAGCTTGTCCGGGGTGAAGAATTCGCCGCTTTGCTTGTTGTAGGCAAAGGCGTCGTCTTCCCAGGAATCCCACAGGCCCTTGACCACGTTCACGTGTTCCTTGGCGATGCGGTAGCGCACGGCGTGGGGCGGGTGCTCGGCCTTGCCGAAGTTATCGGCGGTGCCGCTGAGCCACGAGGTCACCACGTTCCAGCCGGCGCGGCCGCCGCTGATATGGTCCAGCGACGAGAACTGGCGCGCCACTTGGTAGGGCTCGGTGTAGCTGACCGTCACCGTGGCGACGAGACCGATGTTCGTGGTGATGGCGGCGAGGGCCGAGAGGATCGTCAGCGGCTCGAAGCGGTTGAGGTAGTGCGGGCTGGATTTGGCATGGATATGCAGGCTGTCGGCGATGAACACGAAGTCGAACTTGGCAGCTTCGGCCAATTCAGTCTGCTGCTTGTAGAACCCGAAGTGGGTGCTGGCATTCGGTTGGGCGTTCGGGTGGCGCCATTCGCCCCAACCGTGGCCGACACCGTGGACCATGGCACCCAGTTTCAAATGGCGTGGCTTGGAGGGATGTGGCTTGCTCATGTTCTGCTCCTGTTAGCGCGATGCTTGGGAAAAGGGGACACGCTTGGCGTTAAAGCTCTTGTCGAAGCCTTGCGACACGTCGATGTGCTTGGTCAACAGGCCTTCTTTTTGATAAGTGTCGGCGGTCGCTTGCAGGCCGCTGATCACCGAGTCGTCGATGGCGACCGGGCTCAGGCGGGTGTCCTTGGCCACTTCCACGTGGACTGCCAGCGGCAGGCCGGTGATCTTGGCCTGGGCGGCGGCGTACTCATTGGGGTGGGTGTTGGCCCACGCATAGGCGCGGTCGAGGCGTGCGACAAAGTCGTCGAGTTGCGGGCGCTTGTCGGCGATGGCCTGGCTGGTGGCGGCGAGGTACAGGTGGTTGCTCAGCAGGTTGCTGCCACTGATCAGCACGCGGGCCTGGCTTTGCGAGGTGACCACGGTGGTGTACGGGTCCCAGGTGGCCCAGGCGTCGGCGGTGCCGTTATCCAGCACCAGGCGTGATTCGCTGGGCAACAGGAAAATGAACTGCACATCCTTGGTGGTCAGCCCGGCAGTGGCCAGGGCCTTGATCGCCAGGTAATGACCGATTGAGCCGCGTCCGGTGACGATCTTCTTGCCCTTGAGGTCGGCGACAGTCTTGATCGGCGAGTCCTTGGGCACCAGCAGCGCGGTGGTATTGCGCCCTTCGGCGTGGATGATGCTGACCACCTTGAGCGAGGCACCGGCACCCAATGCGAACACGTAGGGCGCATCACCGAGGGCGCCGATGTCCACGGCGCCGGCATTCAAGGCTTCGCCCAGGGGCGAGGCGGAAGGGAATTCCGACCACTGGATTTCATACGGGACGTTCTTGCTTTCGCCGGAGACTTCCAGGAGTGCCTTGATGGTGGATTTCTGGTTGGCCACCCGCAGTGGCTGCAGGTCGGCGGCGTGGGCGCCGCCGCTCAGGCCGAGGGCAAGGGCGGCGCCCAGGAGCAAGCGTTTGAAGGGGGTGGTAAAGACCATGGGATGCAGGCTCCAGGCAGATCAAGAAGGGGTTCGGTTACCTCCGCCTGGAGAAGGGGTCGGTGAGTGGGGTTAACGTTATGCCCATAAAAACTCGCTGTGAAGTTCTTTTTGGTTATATGTTAATTATTAAAATATTTGATTATGTGTGAGTTGATTATTCTCTAATTGCATTTGGCGGCGCGCTGCGGGCCAGGGCGAAGATGCCATCCATGCGCCAATGCTCGTTGCGGTGGGCAGGGTCATCGGCCCATTCGTCCCAGCCCGAGTCGCGGCGGTATTGGCCGAGCAGCCCGGCTTCGCGGACTGCCACGGGATCGGGGTGGCGCAGCTGTTCGCAGTCGGGGTCGACGTACAGCGCATCGCTGCTGCAATACAGTTCGCACATGAAGCAGGTCTGGCAGGCCAGCTGGTCGGCGATCACGGGTTTGCCCAGGGCGTCGGCGGCAAGCACGTTGGTGGGGCAGACGGCGACACATTGGCCACAGCCGTTGCACAGGTCGGAGTAGATCAGTTCAATCATTGTGGGTGGCCTTGATGGATGGGGTCGAAACGCGCCTGCACCTGGCCCACTCCAGCCAACCGCAAATGCGCGTCAAACTGCGAATGCTGCCGCGGTGTGTCGCTGCGCTGGTGCATGCCGCGGCTTTCCTTGCGCAACGCGGCGGCGGTGTAGCACCAACGCGCGGTGGCGGCCATGGCCACGGTTTCGCGGGCGCGCAATGGGTTGTCGGCGCAGGGTGGGCCGTCGCTGATCTGGTCCCAGATGTTGTCCAGTTCACGCAGCGAGCGCGCCAGTTGGGCGCCGCTGCGGAACAGGTTCTTGTCCAGCGGATGGACTTCGGCCTGGATGCGCTGGATCAGTTCGGCACTGCCGCCCGCCGCGCCGTCAAAGCCACGCAGCGCGCCGAGATACAGCGCTTTTTGGCGGGCCAGCCGCGCGGCGCCGCGACCGGCCCATTGCCCGGTGGAGAGCGCCCAGGCCGAATTCTGCGCGCCGCCGCCGGAGGTGGCGCCGGCAATCGGCTCGCGACTGGCGGCATCCCCGGCAGCGAAGACGCCGGGCACGGTGGTCTGGCAATCGTCATCGACCAGGCGTAAACCGCCGACGCCGCGAATGGTGCCTTCGGGATGCAGGGTCACGGCGAATCGCTGGCGATAAGGGTCGACCCCGCGCCGGTCGAACGGCAGCATCAGGTTGGGTTGGATACTCGGCAGTTGTGCGCGAATATCCGGTGGCACGCGGTTCAGGCGGCAATACACCGGGCCGTTGAGCAGCGCCCTGGCCAGGTCTTCGGTGAAGCCAGGACCGGTGGCAATCCCCAGCGGCCGATCCGCGGCATCGAAATACTCGCCAAAGCTGTACACCATCGAACGGGTCATGCTGCTGCCTGCGGCGGCGATGCAGTAGTAGTTGGAAAACTCCATGCCCGACAGTTCGGCGCCCGCTTCGGCGGCCATCAGGTAACCGTCGCCGGTATTGGTGTGGTTGCCCAGCAGGCGCGACAGGAACGCGCAGCCGCCCGTGGCCAGCACCACCGCGCCGGCGCGGATCAGCCAGTCACCGCCGGCCTGGCGGCGCCAACCGCGTGCGCCGGCCACTGCGCCGTGATCGTCACGCAGCAGTTCCAGCGCAGGGTGGTGGTCGAGAATCGTCACGCCACTGTCCAGCACGCGCCGCCTGAGGCCGCGCAGGTATTCGGGGCCGCGCAGCCCGCGGTACTGGGTCACGCCATGTGCGTCCTGCGGGAAGTCGTAGTAGCCGCTCAGCCCCGGCAGGCTGGTCCAGGTGGTGTCGATGGCGCGGGCCATCCAGCGTGCATCGGCAAGGCCATAGGCGGTGCCCAGGCGTTTGTCGATGGCCGCTTCACGGGCGTCGGGCGGCACCCACCAGTGACCGGGACCGGCGGTGGCGGTCACGCCGCTGGTGCCGCAGTAGCCCTTGTCGACGAGGATCACCCTGGCCCCTTCGCGCGCCGCCGCGATGGCGGCCCAGGTGCCCGCCAACCCGCCGCCGATGATCAATACATCGCTATTCAATTCAGTCATCACCCGCGCCTCAGAAGTTGTACGCCAGGCGCGTGTAGTAATACGCGCCGCCAAAGCCGAAGGGCGAGAACTGCCCATACTCGTACCCGCCGGCCCAGTCCTTGATGCCTTTTTTATCCGGATAGACGTTGAACAGGTTGTTGGCCCCCAGGGCCACGGTGAAATGCTTGGTGATGTCGTAGGCGGCGTCGACATCGCTGATCCATTTGGCGCTGAACTTGCGATCGTTGATCGGGTTGTTGTCACCCTCGATGTAGCTGCCGAAGCGGGTCAGGGCGAGGTTGAGGGTGTAGGCGCTGACCTTCCAGTTGGCCGCCAGGATCAACTTGGACTGCGGGGTGGCGACGGTCAGGTCCTTTTGCAGGCGGCGGTCGAAGATCTGGTAGTTGGAGCCCAGGCTGGCCAGCGCGGGTGGGGTGTCCTGGAGTTTTTCGATCTTGGTCTGGTTCCAGTTGTAGGCCAGGCTCCAGCGCACCTGGCCGTACTGGTCGAGCTGCTGGCGGTATTCGTTGATGATGTCGATGCCACGGGTGCGGGTGTCGACGGCGTTGGTGTAGTACTGCGCGTACAGGCCCGGCGACAGGCCGTTGGCGACCAGGATCTGCGACACCGCCGGCCCGCCCAGCAGACTGGTGGAAACGATGCGGTCGCGAATGCCGATCTGGTACAGGTCGGTGGTCAGCCGGTAGTTCGGGGTCGGCTCGTAGGTGAAGCCCAGGCTGTAGTTCAGCGACTTCTCGGGCTTGAGTTTTTCCGCGCCCAGGGCCTGGGCCTCGGGGGTGTCCACCGGCAGCACCTTGACCGGTACCGAGACCTGCTGGCCGTTGACCACGCCGCCGGAGGTGAAGGTCGACGAGGCGTAGATCGTCTGTGCCAGCGACGGCGCCCGGAACCCGTTGTTGATCGTGCCGCGCAGGGCAAACTCGGGCGTGAGCTTGAAGCGCGTCGACAGCTTGCCGCTCCACGTGCTGCCGATGTCCTGGGTGTAGCGCTCATAGCGGGCGGCGGCGCCGATGTACCAGCGGTCCGTCACATCCAGGCCCAGGTCGACATAGCTGGCGACGTTGCTGCGACTGATCTCGCCGGCATCCGCGGTGCTGGTGCCGTTATACGACGCCAGGCCCGGCAACGGTGTTTGGCCGGCGAAGGGACCACTGGGCAGCACGTAGTTGCCGGGCGTATAGGACGCGTAGTCGCCGGCCTCGATCTGGTATTTCTCCCAGCGGTACTCGAAGCCGAATGCGGTTTGCAGCGGGTGGCTCAGGCCGATATCGAAGGTGCGGCTGAGGTCGAGGTTGTTGGTCCACTGGTCGAAGATCTGCGAGGCCAGGTTGAACGAGGTCGGGCTGGTCGGCCCCAGGGATGGGTTGAGGGTGTTGTTGGCGTTGAGGGTCGAATCGTCTTCACCCCAGGTGGAACTGATGTCGTAGTCCCAGCCACCGACCAGGCCCTTGAAGCCGCCCGCCACCTGGAAGTCCTTGGTGCGGTTGCGCCGTTGCGCGTGGATGCCATCGGGGTAGGGCGTGTTCGGGTCGCCGGCCAGGGAGGTGATCTCATTGGGGCGGTAGTTGCCGGTGACCTTGGTGGTTTCCATGTAGCTGGCGGTGGAGAACGAGTAGAACTTGAGGTCGTCCTGCAGCGGCAGTTCAAGGTTGTAGCTGGCGTTGGTGACCTTCTCGCGACCCAGGCCGTAGCTGGGGTTCCAGCCGTGGCGGTTGACCGTCTGGTCGCGGCTGTCGGGGGCGGCGGCGGTGCCGTAGAGGCGGCCGGTGGCACTGCCGGTGCGGTTGAAGGGTTCCTGTTCCTTGCTGTCCAGCGCCAGGTTGGCGAAGCCGTCGTTGGGCAGCGCCAGGCCGTAGTTGACGGTCTGGTGCACGGTGTCGCCGTCGCCCGCACCGTAGCGGCCGAAGGAGGTTTCGGCGCTGCCGCCGCTGTCGTTTTCCTTGAGGATGATATTGATCACCCCGGCGATCGCGTCCGAGCCGTACTGCGCGGAAGCGCCGTCGCGCAGCACTTCGATATGGTCGATGGCCGACACCGGGATCAGGTCGAGGTTGACCGGTACCGCCGCCGTGCCGATGCGTGCCAGGTTGTTGATCAGCGCGGTGTTGTGGCGGCGCTTGCCGTTGACCAGGACCAGCACCTGGTCGCCGGACAGCCCGCGCATGGTCACTCCGCGCACCGACCACGACGTCCCACCGCCATTGATCGCCGGCAGGTTGAACGACGGCAGCAGGCGCGCCAGGAGTTCCTTGAGGCCGACCTTGCCACTGGCCTGCAGCTGTTCGGCACTGATCACGTCGATGGGCGAGGGGCTGTCGGCGATGGTCCGCGCCTGATTGCCACGGTTGCCGGTGACCACCACGGTACCGAGGGTTTTGTCCGGGTCTTCGGCTTGGGCCGGGACATTTATGGCGAGCAGGGTCAGCGCGACTGCGCCGTATTGAAAGCGGGATGGAGGCATGGGGGCTGATTCCAGGAGACCAAAGAACACCGCAGATCCCGCGTGGGCGCGGGCTGGCTCGCGAAAAAAGTGGTGTCAGCTACCCATGAGCTGGCTGAACCGCCGCCTTCGCGAGTAAGCCCGCTGCCACAGTGAATCTGTGTGGGACTTTTAAAGGGTGATCAGGCCGCGTCAGCGGCTCTGACCCGATGCGGAATGTCGTCATAGGCAATCAGCACCCGCTCCATGCGACGCGGGTAGTCGCCGTAGTTGTAGACCGGGTAGTGCAGGGTCGAGCGGTTGTCCCAGAACGCCACCGAGCCTGGACGCCACTTGAAGCGCACCTGGTGCTCCGGCTTGTTGAATTCCTGCAGCAGGCGGTCGATCAGTTGCTTGCTTTGCTGGGGCGTCCAGCCGATCACCGAAGGGTTCTGCGAGAAGTTGATGAACAGCCCGTCTTCGCCGGTTTCCGGGTGGGTGCGCACCAACGGGTGGGCGAGGATCGGGTAGTCGTAGCCGACCTTGTCGAGGGCCTTCTTGAAGTCGTGGACCACATGCAGGTTGTCGATTTCAGCGCGCAGGTCATCCGGCAAGGCGCGGTACACCGCCCCGGTGTCGGCCCACAGGGTGTCGCCGCCGACTTCCGGCAAGTCCACCGCGCGCAGCACGGCGCCGAGCGTGGGTTGCAGCAACCAGCTGGTGTCGGTGTGCCAACGGCCGCTGGTGCGCGGGCCGTAGAGCTTGCGCTCGTCCTGGGCTTCGATCAGGTGGGCCTGGGGGCGCGACGGGTCGTTTTGCTGGGTGGTGGGGTGCACGTACAGCTCGCCGAATTCCTTGGCGAAGGCGATCTGCTGTTCGGTGTTGATAGCCTGGTCGCGGAAGAACAGCACCTTGTGCGTGAGCAGCAGGTGACGCAGTTCGTCGCGCAGCGCCGAGGTCAGCGGCTGGCGCAGGTCGATACCGCCGATTTCGGCGCCGAGGGTGGGTTCCAGGCGGGTGATATGCAGGGTCATGCGGGTGTCCTCTCGTGTGTGGGTTCAGCCTCCGCCTGGAGAGGGGTCGGATGTGGGGGCCTGCACCCGGGGTGGGTGCAGGCGGGTCAGGTCAATCAGATCACATAGAAACCGTGGGTGCCGTCGCGGCCCAGTTGCTCGACCAGGCCGAATTCCCAGTCCAGGTAAGCCTGCATGGCTTCCTTGGGGTTGTCGGTGCCTTCGTATGGACGGCGATAGCGGTCGATGCGCGGGGAGGCCAGGTGCGTCTCGCCTTCTTCCAGCGGCAGTTGCGCGTTGATCCAGCCGGCGGTGCCGTCCTGCAGCAGGAACACCTGCTTGCCGGTGATGGCCTCGACCTCGGCCACTGCCAGGCGCGCCAGTTGGCTGCTGCCGCAGGTGAGTACATAGCGCTGGGCGGCCGGCACCTTGGCCAGGGCTTCGGGCAACTGCGCGCGCAGGGCCCACCAGGCGCCGGGGATATGGCGCTTCACGTAGTTGGCGCTGGCAGTGAAATCCAGCACCACGGTGTCGCCATGGGCCTGCCAGTCGGCGAGGGTCTGCGGGCTGATCAATTCGGCCTGGGGCGGCGCGGGCACCGGGGCGACCCAGGCGCCTTTTTCGCTGAAGTGCGCCGCTTGCAGGTCATCCAGCACGTGCACTTCCCAGCCCAATTGCGCCAGCCAGGAGGCGGACATGTTGGCGCGCACGCCGTCGTCATCGGCCAGCACCAGGCGCGCTCCGCGCACACTGGCGACGTGGTCGGTTTCCTGCACCAACTGGCCGCCGGGGGTGGAGCGGGCGCCCGGCAGGTGGCCGGCTTCGAATTCTTCCGGGGTGCGCACATCGAACAGGTAGGTGGTGCGCGCAGTTTGCTGCTGCCAGGCGTGCAGATCGGCGAGGGTGGCCCGGCCAACGCGGGCCTTGTCGGCGACGCGGCGCGCATCGACGGCGGCGACCTGGCGATGTTCTTCCGAGGTCGGTGCAAAGCGGCGTGATTGGCCATGGGCGAGTTTCTGCCCGGCCAATGTCCAGCCGATGGTGCCGTTGCGCAGTGCGGAGACGGGGTTGGCCACGCCGGCGTTGATCAGCGACTGCGTGCCGATAATGCTGCGGGTCCGCCCGGCGCAGTTGACGATGATGCGGGTGGCCGGGTCGGGCGCCAGTTCACGGGCGCGCAATACCAACTCGGCACCGGGCACGCTGATGCCGGTGGGGATACTCATGGTCTGGTATTCGTCGAAGCGGCGGGCGTCGAGCACCACCACATCGGCCTGGTTATCGAGCAGCGCCTGCACTTCTTCAGCGGCCAGCGAGGGTGTGTGGCGCTCGCTTTCGACCAGCTCGCCGAATGCCTTGCTGGGCACGTTGACGTCGATAAACAGCTCGCCACCGGCCTGGCGCCAACCTTCCAGCCCGCCTTCAAGCAGGCTCACCTGGGTGTAGCCCAGCGTAACCAGGCGCTCGGCGGCGCGGGCGGCCAGGCCTTCACCGTTGTCGTAGACGGTGACCTGGGTGTCACGGCGCGGGATGCGCGAGTACACCTCCAGCTCCAGCTTGGACAGCGGGATGTTCGCGGCGAACAGCGGGTGGGACTCGGCAAACGGCGCTTCTTCGCGCACGTCCACCAGGGCGACTTCTTCACGGTCCAACAGGGCCTGGCGAATCCGGGCGAAGCTACGGGTCGATACGGTACTCATAGGGCAGGGCTCTTTTCTTTGGACAAATCCCAGATATTCGGGAGGAAGGCGTTGGAATAACCGGAGATAAACAGTTTCTCGCTGCCGTCGGGCTGGTACACCGCGCGGCGCACGGCACCGATATTGGCGCCGTACACATGAATGCTGATGGACACCTGGTCGCTGTGGGCATTGCTGACCTGATGGATATCGCCGACCTTGGGCGACACCGCCTCGACCTGGCCCGGCACCAGCTGGATCGGCTTGCCTTCGGCGACCAGGCGACCGTCAGGCGCGCGCTCGAAGCCTTGGGAAAATTCCGCGCCGCGCAACATGCCGATCAGGCCCCACACTCGGTGGTCATGGATCGGCGTGCTTTGCCCCGGCCCCCAGACAAAACTGACGATGCTGAAGCGCTGGCGCGAATCGGCATGCAGCAAAAATTGCTGGTAGCGCTCGGGGTCGGGTTGGGCAAATTCATCGGGGAGCCAGTCATCATGGCTGACCAGTTGCGCGAGCAGTTTGCCGCCACGGTGCAACAGGTCGCCTTCGCGTGGATTGCCGTCGATCAATTCCGCCAGGGCGCCTATGAAGGCTCTGAGTCTCTCGGGGTGTCGGGCCTGGGTCATGACAATTCCATCGGTGGGTGTTGATGGGTTTATCTAAGCATAATGTTTATAGTTAATATGCTATTTTTTAATGATTAGCTTATAGCTGCAGGTAATTTAGAACCGGTCTGAATAGCGTTAGACGTTATCGATTGCAGCGCGGGCTATCCAGACAGCGTTCCTGCAACTATGCTTCGCACACATCTTAATGACTGTTCTCTATGTGCGGCCCAAATGAAAATTGACGATATCGATGCCTTTGTCGAAGTGATTCGTTGCCAGTCCATCAGCCATGCCGCCGAGTCGTTGCAACTGACCCAGCCGGCCATTACCCGCCGTGTGCAGAACTTCGAGCAGGCGCTGGGTGTGGAGTTGTTCGACCGCAACACCAAGCCCCTCAAGCCTACGCTGATCGGCACCCGCGTCTATGAGCAATGCCGGCTGATCCTGCGCGAGATGGATGCCCTGCGCGAGCTGGTCGCCACCGACGCACCGCCCACCGGCCTGCTGCGCCTGGGCGTGCCGCAGACCATCGGCGACGTGGTGCTGCTCGATGCGCTCAAGCACTTGCGCACCGAATACCCCGACCTGCGCGCCCAAGTCGCCACCGGCTGGGGCAGCCAACTGGTGGGCAAGATCGAGCGCGGAGAGCTGGATGCCGCAGCGGCGCTGTTCCCGGCCGGCAAGATTTTCCCGGACAACGTGGTGGGCGAGTCGATCGGCAAGATGGAATTGGTGGTGGTGTGTGCCAAGGCACAACTGCCGAAGAAACCCTGCAAGCTGGCGGACGTGTACCAGAGCGGCTGGATCCTCAACCCGGACGGTTGCGGCTTCCGCGCGGGGTTGCAGCGCACCTTGTCGGACCAGGGCCTGGCCTTGCGGGTCAACCTGGAAACCTTCGGCACCGAGCTGCAACTGGGCCTGGTGGCGGACGGCCTCGGCCTGGGCCTGGTGCCACGCCCCCTGCTGGAGCGCAGCGCGCACCGCGAGCAACTGGCAGTGATGCCGCTCAAGGACTTCAAGCCGGTGATGGACCTGTGGCTGATCTACCCGCACTTCCTCGGCAACCTGCAGGGGCCGGTGGATGCGTTCGGCAAGCTGGTGGCAAATTCCCTGCACAAGATCCGCAACGCCGCCTGACCCGCCCGGTGCAGGAGCCCGGCTGGCCGGCGATGAGACCCTCGAGACCAGGGCATTGCTCAAGGACGCCATCGCCGGCAAGCCGGGCTCCTGCGGGGGGAGAAGGTGTCAGTTGGGTTATAAAAAAATATGATAATTAGCTTAGATTAAAATGTGCTTTTTATTATTTTTTTGCATCCCCTAGGCTTGCCTGGAAGTCCTTAAGGCCATCCAGGAAGTTTTGCCATGAGCAGCGTCACCTCGATCTCCAGCGTTTCCAACAATGTTCGCCAGCGCGTCACTCCGGAAGAATGGGAAGTGCGTGTCAAACTGGCCGCCGCTTATCGCCTGGCGGCCCTGTACAAGTGGACCGACCACATCTACACGCACTTCTCCGCGCGCGTACCGGGCCCGGAGGAGCATTTCCTGATCAACGCCTTCGGCCTGTTGTTCGATGAAATCAGCGCCTCCAACCTGGTCAAGGTCGACCTCGACGGCACCATCGTCGACGACCCTACCGGCCTGGGCATCAACTACGCCGGCTACGTGATCCACAGCGCCATCCACGGCGCACGCCACGACTTGCAAGCAGTGCTGCACACGCATACCCGCGACGGCATCGCAGTGTCGGCGCAGAAAGACGGCCTGCTGCCGATCTCCCAGCATTCCATCGGTTTCTCCGGGCGCGTGGCTTACCACGGCTACGAAGGCGTGGCGCTGGACCTCGACGAGCGCGAGCGCCTGGTCGCCGACCTGGGTGACAAGAGTGTGATGATCCTGCGCAACCACGGCCTGTTGACCGCCGGGATCAGCGTCGAACACGCCTTCCAGCAACTGCAGGGGCTGGAGCGCGCGTGCAATATCCAGATCGCGGCGCAGGCGGCGGGCAACGCAGAGTTGATCTTCCCGCCGGCCGAGGTGGTGGCCAAGGTCGAGAAGCAGGCTGAGGCGTTCAAGGCGGGGGATGGACCGGGGGTGGCGCGGCATTGGAATGCGCTGATCCGGCAGTTGGAACGCACCGACACCGACTACAAGAACTGATCTGCCTATAAGCGCCAGCCCCCTGCAGGGGCTGGCTTGCCTGCGCCTGCAGGGCGTGTGTTTATGCCACTTGTTGTGCTTGCTCGCGCTCGGCGATCAGCTGGCGGGTGAGCGGGATCAACCGCTTGCCGTAATCGATCGCATCGTTGAGCGGATCGAACCCACGGATCAGGAAGGTGGTGATCCCCAAGTCGTAGTAATCCACCAGCGCCTCGGCGACTTGCTCGGCGGTCCCGACCAGTGAGGTCGAATTTCCCTGGGCCCCGAGCAAGCCCGCAATCCCGGTCCACAAACGCTTGTCCAGGCGCGAGCCCTGTGCTGCCGCTGCCAGCAAGCGGCGCGAGCCTTCATTCGGCGGTTCGCGGCGTACAAAGCCATTCTTCTCGGCCAGCGCGGTAGCCTGCTGCAGGATGGTCTCGGCACGCGCCCATGCCAGTTCCTCGGTCTCGGCCAGGATCGGCCGCAACGACAGGCTGAAGCGGATGGTGCGCCCGTGCTTGGCCGCCTCGGCGCGTACCTGGGTCACGATCTCGCGCACTTGCTCATAGGTTTCGCCCCACAGCGCGTACACGTCGGCATGCTTGCCCGCCACTTCAATCGCGGCCTGTGAGGAACCGCCGAAGTACAGCGGGATATGCGGCTGTTGCGGCGACTTCACCGTGGAATACGCGCCTTCGACCTGGTAGTAGTTGCCCGTGAAGTCGAACGGTTGCTCGCTGGTCCATTCCTGGCGCACCACGCTCAAGTATTCGTCAGTGCGCGCGTAGCGTTCGTCCTTGCCGATATGGCTGCCATCGGCGCGCAGTTCGCGGTCGTCGCCGCCGGTGATGATATGCACGGCGGTGCGCCCGCCGTTGAATACGTCGAGGGTGGTGAACTGGCGGGCGGCCAGGGTCGGCTGGGCAAAGCCTGGGCGATGCGCGATCAGAAATTGCAGCTTCTTGGTCACGCTGGCGGCATGCGAGGCGATCAGCGTGCTGTCCGGGCTATTGGAATGGAAGGCCACCAGGGCGCGGTCGAAGCCGGCCTCTTCGTGGGCGCGGGCCACGGTTTCCACGTAGTCCGGTTGCAGGGTCGGGCCGCTGCGCGGGTGGATCTCGGAAGCGTGGTGGCCGCCGATGTAGCCGATGAATTCAATGCTCATGGTCTGTCCTTGTCGAGTTCGCGGGGTGCACCTCCGCCGGGCAGGGGGTCGGTTATTCGCGTCCAAAGTAGGGGCAGGGAAGGGGCCTGTAAAATGCCGATTGGTTCTAACCTAATTATTAAAAAACAGAATCATAAATTATTTGATGTATCAGTAATTTGCATGTTGATCGCATTAGGTTATTCCCAGAAAGACTTTCACCAGGGTTTTTTATGCGCTTAGCATGGACCCGCAACGGCGCTCCCGGCCGTGACGTTTTGAACAGGAAGGCCAATGACCGAGACGATTTCCCTCAATAAAGCCGAGGGTCAGCTGAAAGCGACCCGTGGCTGGCGCACGCCCGACGCGGTGCTGCGGCTGGTCAGCCCGATCGTGCTGTTGCTGCTCTGGGAGCTGGCCTCGCAGCTGGGCTGGATCCCCACGCGCGTGATCGCCGCGCCTTCGCAGATCGGCGGCACGCTGTGGGCGATGATCGTCTCCGGCGAACTCGGCAAGCACCTGCTGGTGTCGCTGCAACGCGCGTTGTTCGGCTTGAGTATCGGCGTCAGCATCGGCGTGGTGGCGGCCTTGATCACCGGCTTGTCCAGGCGCGGCGAGGTGATCCTCGATTCGCCCATGCAGATGCTGCGCACCATTCCTTCGCTGGCCCTGGTGCCGCTGTTCATCCTGTGGTTCGGCATTGGCGAGTTCACCAAGATCGCGCTGATCGTCACCGGCACCACGTTCCCGGTGTACCTCAACCTGTTCGCCGGCATCCGCAACATCGACCCCAAGTTGATCGAGGCCGCCAACACCCTGGGCCTGAACCGTCGCGAGCTGATCTGGCATGTGATCTTGCCCGGCTCGTTGCCCTCGTTTTTTGTCGGCCTGCGCTATGCCCTGGGCATCTCGTGGCTGGCACTGGTGTTTGTCGAGCAGATCAACACCACCGCCGGCATCGGCTTCCTCGCCAGTGATGCCCGCGATTTCATGCGCACCGATGTCATCGTGATCTGCCTGCTGATCTACAGCGTGCTCGGCCTGTTGATCGACGGCCTGATCCGCACCCTCGAACGTTTCGCCCTGGCCTGGCGCCCATCCTTTGTGAGGAACTGATATGTCGACGATTGAAGCTGCGGTGCAGTTGCGCAATGTGGTGCGCCAATTCGGCCAGCAACGGGTCATCGATGGCCTTGACCTGGACATCGCCCCCGGCGAATTCGTCGCCTTGCTCGGCGCCAGCGGCTCGGGCAAGACCACCTTGCTGCGCAGCCTGGCCGGGCTCGACAGTATCGACAGCGGCCAATTGCGGGTGCCCAAGGCGCGGGCGGCGGTGTTCCAGGAGCCGCGCCTGATGCCGTGGAAGCGCGCCTGGAAAAACGTGATCCTCGGCCTGCGCATTCCCGAAGCCAAGGCGCGGGCGGTGCAAGCCTTGACGGAAGTCGGCCTGGCCCATCGCCTTGAGGCCTACCCGGCGACCCTCTCCGGCGGCGAAGCCCAGCGCGTGGCCCTGGCCCGTGGACTGGTGCGCGAACCCAAGCTGTTGCTGCTGGACGAACCCTTCGCCGCCCTCGACGCACTGACCCGGATCAAGATGCACCGCCTGATCATCGAGCTGTGGCGCAGGCACACACCGGCGGTGCTGCTGGTGACTCACGATGTGGACGAAGCGATCCTGCTGGCCGACCGGGTGATCGTGCTGGCCGACGGCAAGATCGCCGAGCAACTGCGCATCGATCTGCCGCGTTCGCGGGACACCGGCCAGGACGGTTTCCAGGCGATCCGGGCGCGCTTGCTGAACCTGCTCGGCGTGGAAGTCGATGCACCGGCGGCGCGTCCGCCGGCGATCAACCTGCGGCGCGTAGCGCATGGGTAAAGGCTGACCGAGCCTAACGTTGTAATTTCGCCTGGCCTGAGGTCTGATGGGCGCCGAAACGGGCACGTCAACGGTTGGGCAATGATGCGAGCAGAACTAGCGCAGTTTGGCGGGATTACCGTGATGATTCCGGCTGCCCTCATCATTGCTGTGTGGCTGCGGTATTCCAGCCCGTGGGCACTGCGGGGCTGGATCGTGACGGTGGGTGTCACGTATTCGATCGTGGCGTTCAGCAAGTTGCTGTTCAAAGGCTGGGGCTTGTCCTTTCAGCACGTGGACATTGCCGTACTCAGTGGCCACGCCATGAACACCTGCCTGATGCTGACCGTGGGCTCAAGCCTGCTGGCGCGTCAGTTCAGCGCGGCCCTGCGCTGGCCGGCGGCGCTGGTGGGCCTGCTGCTGGGGCTCTGGTTCAGTGCCTACTGCGTTGCCCCCTTTATCCATCCGCTCAATGAAGCCCTGGCCGGTGCGGTGCTGGGTGGCGTCGCGGCGATTGCCTTTCTGTGGCGGATTGAACCCACCGAGGTCAAGGTGTCCCCGGCGTTCATCGGCGCCGGCCTGGCGGTGTTGCTGGTCTGCGCCCTGATGCCCAAATACAACGCCGAACTGTTGCTCAACCGGGTTGCGGTGACGCTGTCAGGGGCCGAGCGTGCTTATCAGGAGCCTGCCTGGCGCCTGGACGCAGCGCCCAGGCAGGCTGAGTAGGCTACCAGGTCCAGCGCGAGGTTGCTGTCCACCATCAACGCCAGCAATTGCGTCTGTGCCTGAAAGCGTCGTGCATCACGTCGACGGCGCGCGCCCTTCATTTGCCCGAACAACGCCTGGGTGATCTGCTGCGGGGAGCTGCCGTGCAACTGGTCCAGCCAGTGCCCGATGGCCTGGGTGTTGCGCTGATACTGTTCTGGCGAAGCCGGCTCCGCAAACCCTTCGAACATTCCCGTGAGCTTTCGCAGCGCATACCCGCGTTTGACATCCCCCCACAGGCTCATGGCCGTTCCTCGGTGCCGGAGATATTCGCCAGCAATTCGGCGGTTTTTACCTGCATGAACTGGCTGTCACCGCGACTTTCCACGCACAGGCACACCGACAACGCGTCGCTGACCTGCAACTTGAAGCGCCAGTCGGCGAACACCATCGACAGCCCGGCGCCGGTTTCGTCGGTGTCCAGAGAGTTGCTGGCATAGAGCACCTGCATGCGCGCGACAACGCTGGTCGAATTATTCACATCAATATGGATGTTTCCCGAAGAGGGGAATAAGCCAATACGTTCTACCAATAACTTTGACGTGTTCATGGCCGCTCCTCGCCGTTTTGTTCAGGTGGCACTTTATTATGATGTTGCGAGGAAGTAAGTGAATGTTAGATTTTGTCGGATCATTAATACTTGTTATTTTTCGTCTGCCTCAAGAGATGGTCGAATAATAAAGCCTGTGTTCATAATTGCCTGGCTGCTGTGTTGAGGTTGTGTTGCTGTTTTATTCAGGGCGCAGGCACTTACCTTTAACTATTCATCTTCTGCGGCGCGTGAGAGGTTGCCTTGTTCAATAGGATTTTGATCGTGTGTGTCGGCAATATCTGTCGCAGTCCCACGGCGGAAAAACTGCTCCGCACGGCGCTGGCGTCTTCCGCTATTGAAGTGAGTTCGGCGGGGCTGGCGGCATTGTCCGATCACCCGCTGGAACCCACGGCTTCACAGGTTTTGCAAGAACATGGGCATGGCCCGTGCCTGCACAAGGCGCGCCAGCTGACCAGCGATGCGGTGAGTGATGCGGACTTGATCCTGGTCATGGAGCAACGGCACATCGACGGGGTGCTGAGCCTTGCGCCCGAGGCGCGGGGCAAGGTGTTCCTGCTGGGCAAGTGGCAGCAGAACCGTGAGATCAAAGACCCTTATCGCCAGGGCAAACCGGCATTTGTGCATGCCTATGCGTTGATCGAACAAGCCGCCCAGGCTTGGGCGCAGCGGTTAGTCGGCTGAACAAAGTCACTGCAATAAAACGCTATTGATCACTGTTAAAAAGAGTAACGCCTAGTTAAATAAGCCTGGGGTGTTTTATCCGGCACTAGTGAGCGTTTGTGTATTGAGTGAAGTCGTTAAACGTGCAGGGAGCCGGGCGTCTTGCACCCTGTGCCATGCTTTGACTATTTGCAGGAAAAAAGAACTGACTTATGCAATCAGCACCCACTGTAACGTCACATAACACTGAAGAAACTGATCTGGATTTTATGATGCTGGTGGGGACACTGCTGGATCATAAATGGCTGATTGGTGTCATCAGTGCCGCCTTCATGGCCCTTGGCGTAGCCTATGCCGTGTTGTCGACACCTGTCTACCAAGCCACGGCACTGGTGCAGGTCGAGCCGAAAAAGAGCGACATGTTGGGGTTTTCGGATGTCGGCAGTCTGTTGGGCAAGGAGTCGCCCACCGTCACCGAAATCGAGCTGATCCGTTCGCGAATCACCATCGGTACCGCCGTCGATAACCTGAACCTGGACCTTGAGGTCAAGCCCCGGCGCTTTCCGTTGGTGGGGGATTTTATCGCCCGGCGTTTCAAACCTGCCGAGCCGCGTGCCGTGGCCAGCCCCTGGTTCGGCCTGGAACGCTTCGGCTGGGGCGGTGAGCTGTTGACGTTTTCGCGGTTGCAGCTGCCCGCTGAACTGCTTGGCCAGGAGCTGACCTTGACGGCCGGCGAGGGAGCGAGTTTTACCCTGACGGACCCGGATGACCAGGTATTGCTGGCAGGCCAGGTGGGGCGCTTCTATGAGAGCAATGGCATCAGGCTGCAGGTCGATGCGCTTCAGGCCAACCCCGGGACGCAGTTCAGCGTGGTCCGTTCGCCGCGCCTGACCACTATCCTGCGCTATCAGAAACTGCTGGATGTGGCGGAGCGGGGCAAGGAGTCAGGCATCATCGGCCTGGCGCTGGAAAGCACGCGCCCGGCGGCCGCGATCCAGGTGCTCAATGAAGTGGCGCGGATCTACGTGCGACAGAACATTGATCGCACTTCGGCCGAAGCAGCCCAGAGCCTGGCGTTCCTCAAGGATCAGTTGCCGCAGGTGCGCAAGGACGTCGAGCAGGCGGAAACCGCGCTGAACCAGTTTCAGATCCGCAATAAAACCATCGACATCAGCCTGGAAGCCAAGGCGATTCTCGACCAGATCGTCGCGCTGGATGCGAGCATCTCCGAACTCAAGATGCAGCAGGCGGAAATAGAACGAAAGTTCACCCCCCAGCACCCGGTGTATCGAGCGTTGCTGACCCAATTGGCCGAGCTGACCGCACGTCAGGATGAGTTGGCCAAGAAGGTCGAGAGCCTGCCCACCACGCAGCAGGAGCTGCTGAGCCTGACCCGCGACCTGAAGGTCAGCACTGAGATCTACACCCAACTGCTGAACAAGTATCAGGAGCTGGATGTGATGCGCGCCGGCACCGTGGGCAATGTGCGCCTGATCGACAGCGCTGATGTCGACTTGCGCAACCCCGTCCGGCCGCAGAAAGCGCTGATTGTGGTGATCGCCACGTTGCTGGGTGCCTTCGTCGCGATTGCCCTGGTGCTGTTTCGCAAGGCGCTCAACCGCGGAGTCACCAACCCCAACGATCTGGAAAAGCTCGGCCTGCCGGTGTACGCGGCCATCCCGTTCAGCGCGATCCAGAAGGATTTCGACCAGACGCTCCTGCGCACCCGCAAGGCCGATGCGCCGCAGCTGCTTGCCGTCAGCAACCCGACTGACCTTGCCATCGAGGGGCTGCGCAGCCTGCGCACCAGCCTGCATTTCGCCATGCTGGAAGCCGGCAACAATCGCCTGATGATTTCCGGGCCCAGCCCACAGGTGGGCAAGACGTTCGTCTCGGCGAACCTGGCGGCGGTGGTCGCGCATTCGGGGCAGCGCGTGCTGCTGGTCGATGTGGACATGCGCAAGGGCTACTTGCACAAGGTCTTTGGCGTGACGGCGGAGCATGGTTTGTCTGACGTCTTGGCCAGGCGCTGCGAGCTGAGCACGGCCATCCACCCCACGGCGGTGGAAAACCTCCACCTCATCAGCCGTGGGCAGATACCGCCGAACCCTTCGGAACTGTTGATGCACGCCAATTTCACCGCGTTCCTTGAACAGGTCAGTGGGCTGTATGACCTGGTGATCCTGGACACGCCGCCGTTTCTGGCGGTGACCGACGCAACCATCGTCGGTCGCCAGTCCGGCACCAACCTGATCGTGGCCCGTTTCGAACTCAACTCGGTGCGCGAGGTGGAGTTGACGATGCGCCGCTACCAGCAAAACGGCATCGAGCTCAAAGGCGCGATTTTCAACGGTATCGAGAAGCGCTCATCGGCCAAATACGGCTACGGCGCCTACAGCTACTACCACTACGAATACAAGTCAGACAGCGTTTGAGCCTGGGCCACCGGCACTTTAAACCCTGCGCGCAGCACCTTTACCACTGGCCGTACGTTCAACGAGAAACGCTATGAAAGTAACAGTATTTGGCATCGGTTATGTGGGCCTGGTCCAGGGAGCGGTACTCGCTGAAGTCGGCCACGACGTGCTGTGTGTCGATATCGACGCCCAGCGGGTCGAGCGCCTGAACCAGGGCCACATCCCGATCTATGAGCCTGGCCTGGAGACCCTGGTCAGGGAAAACCACGCGGCGGGCCGCTTGAATTTCACCACCGATGCCGTCGCCGGGGTCAAGCATGGTGAAGTGCAATTTATCGCGGTGGGCACGCCGCCGGATGAAGACGGCTCCGCCGACTTGAAATACGTGCTGACGGTGGCCGAGACCATCGGCCAGCACATGCAGGCCCCGTTGACCATCATCGACAAGTCCACCGTGCCGGTGGGCACCGCCGACAAGGTCAGCGCGCGCGTGGCGGCCATGCTGGCCTTGCGTGACCGTACCGACCTGACCTTCGACGTGGTCTCCAACCCCGAGTTTCTCAAGGAAGGCTGCGCGGTGGCCGACTGCATACGTCCGGACCGTATTGTCATCGGCACCGCCAGCCGGCATGCCGAAGCGGTGATGCGCGAACTGTATGCGCCGTTCAACCGCAACCACGAAAAGATCATCGTGATGGATGTGCGCAGCGCCGAACTCACCAAGTACGCCGCCAATTGCCTGCTCGCCACCAAGATCAGTTTCATGAACGAAATGGCCAACCTGGCGGAAAGGCTGGGGGCCGATATCGAGATGGTGCGCCAGGGCATCGGCTCCGATCCGCGCATCGGCTACCACTTTCTGTATGCCGGCGTCGGGTATGGCGGGTCGTGTTTTCCCAAGGATGTCCAGGCGTTGATCCAGACCGCCGATGGCATCGACTTCGACGCCACGCTGCTCAAGGCGGTGGAACGGCGCAACGCCGAACAGAAAAATACCCTGTTCAACAAACTGTCCAGTCACTTCAAGGGTGAACTGGCGGGCAAGACCTTCGCGCTGTGGGGGCTGAGTTTCAAACCCAATACCGATGACATGCGCGAGGCGCCCAGCCGTGTGCTGATGGAAGCGCTCTGGCGTGCGGGCGCCAAGGTGCAGGCGTTTGACCCGCAGGCCATGGAAGAAACCCAGCGGCTCTACGGCGACCGCGACGACCTGCGCCTGTGCGGGACCAAGGAGGCCGCCCTCAAGGGCGCCGACGCCTTGATGATTGTCACCGAGTGGCAGGTGTTCAAGGCGCCAGACTTCACGGTGATCCAGCAGCAGCTCAAACAGCCGTTGATTTTTGACGGGCGCAACCTGTACGACCCCGCGAGTGTGCTGAAGAAAGGCATTCACTACATATCCATCGGGCGACCTCTCGACACCGTATAGGTCATCCCATGAGCGTAGTTAAAAGAATCGTCAATGGCATTGGTGCCAACTCGTTCGGCCAGGTGGTCAACCTGCTGATCCAGTTGGTGAGTGTGCCGGTACTGATCGCCAGTTGGGGCTTTGGCGCCTACAGCGAGTGGGTGGTGCTGTCGGCGATCCCCACCTACCTGGCGCTGTCTGACCTGGGCGTGACCACGGCGGCGTCGAGCAAGGTGGTGATCTGGCATGAACGCGGGCGGGTCAGGGTGGCCCGTGCGGTCTACAGCACCAGCTTTGCGTTTTTAATGCTGGCGGGGCTCAGCGTGCTGGTGCTGGCCCTCGGGGCCATGGCGTTTTTCGACCTGTTCGGCGTGCTCAATCTCCACGCCATCAGGAGCCACGATGGGGTGTTGATCCTGTCGGCACTCACCGGCTATTCGCTGCTGTGCCTGTTCACCAACATGATCTCGATCCGCTACCGGGCCAGCAAGGCGTTGCCGTTGTCGGCCTTCATCATGAACGTCATCAGGATGCTCGAATGGACGGCCGCATTGGTGTGCGCCTCGCTCACCCACAGCCTGGTCGCTACCAGCCTGACGTTGCTGGGCGTGCGCCTGATCGGCCTCCTCAGCAAAAACCTGATTGCCAATCGGCTGGGCATCACCTTGCGTTTCGACCCGGCGGCGATCGGCAAGCGTGCGTTCACCACCTTGATCAAACCCTCGATTGCCTCGCTGGCGTTTCCTATCGGCCTGGCGCTGAACGTGCAGGGCTTGATCATCCTGCTGTCGGTGCTGCTGTCGCCGGCCCATGCGGCGATCTTTGGCTTGTACCGCACCATTTCGAGGGTGCTGGTGCAGTTCTCGACGGTGGTCAACCAGTCCCTGTGGCCGGAGATCTCCTATGCATTTTCGGTCGGAGACAACCAATTGGTCAGGAAGATGATTCGCTACGCCTTGAAGTTTTCACTGCCCATCGCCTGTGTGATGGGGGTGCTGGTGGTGGTGTTTGGCGGCACCATATTCGATGTGTGGTCGGGCCGGAAGGACGATTACTCCAGCACCATCATGCTGGTGCTGACCCTCGGCGCACTGACCCACGTGGCCTGGCAGGTGTACTGGGTCGCGTTGATGGCGACGGCGTCCTACTCGCGCTTCGCACTGGTGTTCATGCTGGTGTCGATAGCCAGTGTGCTGGCGGTTTTCGGCCTGGCACAACCCTTCGGCCTGCTCGGCGTCTGCTACGTGCTGGTGGCCACGGAAGTCGTGTTGTTCTGCTTTGCCAGGCACGGTTTTCATCGTCTTGAAGTGAGGATGGCCCGTGTTGATCAATGACTTGATTCGGCAGCGATTGAAAGTCAACCCGCTGACGCTGGAGGGCCTCAAGTACCTGGCCAAGCGTGTGCTGTTGCTGGGCCGGCTGCTCAAGGCCAGTCACCGCCAGCGTGCATTGCGTCGCCAGGGCGCCACGCTGGGCTCGCTGGTGATGATCAACGCTTGCGAGTTCGAAGGGGCGCTGGCGCGCTTCAGCATTGGTACCGGCAGCTTTATCGGCCAGCGCAGCTTCATTCAATTGCACGCCCCCGTGCGCATCGGCGCCCACGTCGCGATCAATGAGGGCGTGAGGATCCTGACCGGCACCCATGCCATCGATGACCCCGCCTGGCGCCTGAAGGTTGCAGCGGTGGTGATCGGTGATTACGCCTGGATTGCCACCGGCGCGATGATCCTGCCGGGCGTCACGATCGGCGAGGGCGCCGTGGTGGGGGCGGGCAGTGTGGTCAACCGCGATGTGGAACCCTTCACGGTCGTGGCGGGCAACCCGGCGCGGGTCGTCAAGCAGCGTGCCACGCGCACGTTCACCTACAGTCCGGCGCGTTCAAGTGCCATCTTCGAAGCCTGGATGGGGAAATAAAATGATTCTCGTCGCCCATCCCGTCGGTAACCAGAATGTCCGTGCGTTGCTGCGTGCGTTGAACCAACGACAGCTGCTGCATTCCTTTCATACCTCGCTGGCGCTGCACAAGGACTCGCTGTTGTGCCGCCTGCCTATCGTGGGCAAGGAGTGCCTGCGCCGCACCTTTGACCAGGTCGATGGCGCGCTGCTGCACAGCTACCCGCGCTACGACGTGCCGCGCGTGCTCTGCGACAAGCTCAAGTGGTTTCGCCTCACGCAGCGCAACAGCGGAATGTTCTGCCCGGAAAATGTGTACCAGCACATTGACCAGTCCAGCGCGCAGTTCTTGTACCGCTCCGCGCGCAAACCCCGGCACGTGTACGGCTACGACGGCAAGTGCCTGGCCTTGTTCCGCGCGGCCCGCGACATCGGCGGGATCACCCTCAATTATGAGGCGGCCTTTGGCTCGGTCGCCTACGCGTGCAAAGTCCTTGAGCATGAGCGCGAGGCCAACCCCGCGTGGCGCGCCAGCATCCCGAACATCAGTGACGACACCGTGCGCAAGCAGACCACCGAGTTGGCGCTGGCGGACAGGATCATCGTCGCGAGTGCGTTTGCCAAGCGAACCCTGGGTGACTTTGGCATCGCCCCAGGCAAGGTCTCGATCACACCCTACGGTGCACCGGCGCCGCTGGCACATCCGCCGGCAGCGGTGCGCCCCGGTGCGCGGTTGAAGGTGATGTTTATCGGCGCGCTGACCCAGCAGAAAGGCCTCTCGTACTTCTTCGAGGCGCTGAACCTGGCCGCCAGCAGTGTTGCCCTCGACGTCACGGTGATCGGTGGGGACTACGCCAACGGCCGTAACCCGACGCTCAACGCCGAGCTGAAAAAGGTCCAGTGGTTCAGCTCGGCCTCCCACGATCAGGTGATTCGCCATCTGCAGGAGGCTGACGTGCTGGTCCTGCCGTCACTCGCCGAGGCGTTCGGCCTGGTGGTCGGTGAAGCGCTCTCCACGGGGACGGCGGTGATCGTCTCGCAGAACTGTGGCGCGGCCGACCTGGTCGTCGAGGGGGTCAATGGCTACGTGGTGCCGATCAGGTCCGCCGAAGCCATTGCCAGCCGCCTGGTGGAACTGTCCAGTGATCGGCAAAAACTCGCGACGTTGAAGCACAACGCACTGCTGTCTGCCGGCGGCACGACCTGGGACAGCTACGCCAGGGAGGTGCTGGATGCAATCCTTTGCCAGCCCTGAACGGCTCAGCCTGCACGAGCGCTACCGGGCCCGCGTGGTCAGTGCGTTCGTGCTCATCTACCTGCTCATCCTGTTCGAAGGGATCTTGCGCAAGTGGGTGGTGCCCGGCCTCAGCTCGGTGATCTATTTCATCAAGGACCCGATTGTCCTTTACATCTACTGGTGTGCCTTCAGGTTCGGGTTCTTTTCGAAAAACCTGGTGTCGGCTTACTTCGTGGTGCTGGTCATGGTGTTCTTCGTGCTGGTGTCGGCGTTTTTATTGAGCAGCCCTGAAGGGTTCGTCATCTACGGCTACGGCGTGCGCAACTACCTGCTGTATTTCCCGTTGATCTTCGTGGCCGGCAAGACCCTCAGGCTGATGGATGTCTATCGGTTCGCGCGCATCACACTGTTTGCCGCGATCCCGATCAGCGTGCTGGTGGTGCTGCAATATTCGTCCGGGCCCCAGGCGTACGTAAACAAAGGCATCGGCGATGACGACTTCATCTTCATGATCGCCGACGGTGTCGTCAGGCCGTATGGGACCTTTACCTTTACCGCCGGGCACGTGGTGTATGTCTCCGCCTGCTTTGCGTTCCTGGTCGCGTCGATCTTCGACAAGGCGCTGTTCCAGGCGGTGTTTGCGCGGCGCTATGGGCTCTTTGCGGTGTCTGCGGCCTCGGTGGCGGTGATGTGTTTTCTCACCGGCTCAAGGGCCATCTATGCCTATGCGGCGATCGTATTGCTCGCTGCGCTGGTGGTGGCCTTGATCAAGAAGTCGCAGCGCAACCTGCTGGCGCTGTTCCTGCTGGCGGCCGCGTTGTTTGTCAGCCTGTTGATCTTCATGTCCACCGACAGCTACCAGGTACTGGTCGAGCGCAACCGCAGCGCGGTGGCCAGTGAAGGCTCGCCGGTGACCCGCGCATTTTCCAGCCTGTATGCATTTACCCGGGTGGTCGACGACGCGCCGCTGTGGGGGCACGGCATCGGGTCGGGCACCAATGCCGCCTCGACCCTGCTGCGCGCCGGGCGCGAGCAGGGCGCAGGCTTCTTGCTGGCCGAGGACGAGTGGTCGCGAATTGTCCTGGAGATGGGCCTTCCTGCCGGGGCGATGTTCATCCTGTTCAGGATCTTTGTCCTGCTGTGGTTGCTGCTCAAATCCTATAAGGCGCTGGTGCGCCAGGGCACGGGGGTGCCGTTGCTGCTGTGCGGGTTCCTCGCGCCGATTTTGTTCAACGGGGTGATGACCATGCAGGGCACGTTCCTGGCGTTTGGCGTGCTCTACGCCTGCCTGATCCTCGCGGCCTGCAAGAAATCCTGAATCCACTCAACGCATCAGCGGACGACAGCACTTGAAGTTACTAAGAATCATCTCTTCGGTTAAACCGGAAAATGGCGGCCCGATCAACGCCGCTCGGGAAATTGACAAGGTGCTGGTCCAGGACGGGCATCGGGTGGATGTCTTGACGCTGGATGCGCACTTCGCGGTCGACTACCCGGGCGCTGTGCACTTCATGGGGCCGAGTCGGTTTGGCTACGGGCTGAACGGCAATATCCGCCAATGGCTGGAGCAGCACGCGCGCGAGTACGACTTCTTCATCATCAACGGGTTGTGGCAGTACCACGGTTTTGTCGCCCGCCAGGTGCTGAACGCGCAGGATAGGCCGTACATTGTGTATACCCACGGCATGCTCGACCCCTGGTTCAAGCACGAATACCCGCTCAAGCATTTGAAGAAATGGTTGTACTGGCCGTGGGGTGAGTACCGAGTGCTGAGGGATGCCAAGCGCGTGGTGTTTACCAGCGAGGAAGAGAAAATCCGCGCGCGTGAGTCGTTCTGGCTGTATCGCGCCAACGAGACGATCACCGCCTACGGCACCGCCAGCCCACCGGCTGACGGCGCGCGCCTGGCGCAGGCCTTTATCGAGGATCACCCCGAGTTGCAGGGCAAGCGGCTGATCCTGTTCCTGAGCCGCATCCACGTCAAAAAAGGCTGCGATCACCTGCTGCAGGCGTTTGCCCAGGTCGCTGGCCAGGACGCGCGTTTGCACCTGGTGATGGCCGGCCCCGATCAAGGTGGCTGGGGCCAGGCGCTGCGGGCGCAGGCCGAGCAGTTGGGGATCGCCCACCGCGTGAGCTGGCCTGGCATGTTGCAAGGCGCCGCCAAGTGGGGGGCGTTCTATGCGGCCGAGGTGTTTTGCCTGCCTTCCCATCAGGAGAATTTTGGCGTGGTCGTGGCTGAAGCCCTGGCCTGCGGCAAGCCGGTGCTGATCAGCAACAAGGTGAATATCTGGCGTGAAATCGACCAGGACGCCGTCGGGTTTGTCAGTGAAGACACTGCCGCCGGAACCGTGCTTAACCTGCAGCGCTGGCTGCAGCTCGATGTGCCGGGCTACGCGCAGATGTCGGCACGCGCCAAGGTGTGTTTCAGCCAACGCTTTCATATCCGCCGCGGCGCCCAGCGCCTTTTGGAAATCGTGCGGGAGTGTTGCCCATGATTCTCCAAGGCAATGACCCGCATCGCTCGGCGTCATTTTCACTCGGCCATCGGATCCGCCGTCAGCTGTGGAACATGGTGTACGTGGTGCTGTTTCGCACCAGCCCACGCCCGTTTCATGCCTGGCGGGCGTTCTTGCTGCGCCTGTTCGGGGCACGACTGGGCAAGGGCGTGCACGTGTACCCACGGGCGAAAGTCTGGGCACCGTGGAACCTGGAGCTGGGTGACCACGTCGGGATTGCCGATGGCACCACCCTCTACAACATGGCGTTGATCCGGATCGGGCGCTACAGCGTGATTTCCCAGGGCGCGCATTTGTGCGGTGGCTCCCACGACTACAACAGTCGCAATTTCCAGCTGTATGCCAAGCCCATCGTGCTGGGCGAGCACGTGTGGGTGTGTGCCGAGGCCTTTATCACCCTTGGCGTGTGTATTGCCGATGGCGTGGTGGTGGGCGCGCGCACCCTGGTGATCAAGAGCATCGCGCAGCCATGGACCGTGCATGCCGGGCATCCGTCGCGGCAGATCAGCCAGCGCACCCAACACGTGCAGGAGTCGAGGCCATGACCCGCGAAACCGTCAGCGTCATTATCCTGACCTACAACGAAAGCCTGCACATCGCCCGTGCCATCGACTCGGCACGCGCTTTCAGCGACGAGGTGCTGGTGGTCGACTCGTTCTCCACCGACGACACCTGCGACATCGCCCGCCGTCACGGCGCGTTGGTGGTGCAGCACCCCTTCGTCAACCAGGCCAAGCAGTTCCAGTGGGCGTTGGACCACCTGCCGATTACCGGCAACTGGACGATGCGCCTGGACGCCGACGAGATCATCGAGGCTGACCTCGCCGCCGCGATCAATACCCGCTTGCCGACATTGGCCGGCGATATCACCGGCATCAACTTCAAGCGCAAGCATATTTTCATGGGGCGCTGGGTGCGCCACGGCGGGCGTTACCCGCTCAAGATGCTGCGCCTGTGGCGCAGCGGGCTGGGGCGCGTGGAAGACCGCTGGATGGATGAGCACATCTCGGTGGCCGAGGGCCGCACCATCACCCTGGACGGCGGATTTGCTGACCATAACCTGCATGACCTGACCTTCTTCACCCACAAGCACAACCAGTACGCCACCCGCGAGGCGATCGAAGTGCTGAACGCACGGCTGGGGTTGTTTGCGATCCGCGATGAACTGCACACCGGGCAGAGTTCCTTGCAGGCCCGCACTAAGCGCCTGGTGAAGAACCGCCTGTACAACCGCGTGCCGTTCACCCTGAGTTCCACCGCGTATTTCCTGTGGCGCTACATCATCCAGCTGGGGTTTCTCGATGGCCGCAGTGGTCTGGTCTATCACCTGCTGCAGGGCTACTGGTACCGCTTCCTGGTGGGCGCAAAAGTGCTCGAACTGGAAACCGCGATTGCTCACTTAACCGACAAGGAAGCCATTGTCCGGGAACTTTCAAAGTTGACCGGCCATAACTTGAACCTGCCCACACCGAAGTAACTGACCGTTTTTAACAAACACCCAAGTTTGGGTGAAGGCCTTCGCTCGCCTATCAATCGGGAGACAGACATGAACAAAGTTGCGCTTATTACCGGGATTACCGGTCAGGACGGCTCGTACCTGGCGGAGCTGCTGCTGGAAAAAGGCTATACCGTGCACGGTCTCAAGCGGCGTTCATCGTCGTTCAATACCCAGCGCATCGATCATATTTACCAGGACCCCCAAGCCCTGCACAAAAACCTGATCCTGCACTATGGCGACCTGGCGGATTCGTCGAACCTGACGCGCATCATCCAGCAGATCCAGCCGGACGAAATCTACAACCTCGGCGCGCAATCCCACGTCGCCGTGAGCTTCGATTCACCGGAGTACACCGCCGACGTGGATGCCCTCGGCACGTTGCGCATCCTTGAGGCAATCCGCCTGCTGGGCCTGGAAAAGAAGACCCGCTTCTACCAGGCCTCGACCTCCGAGTTGTACGGGCTGGTGCAGGAAACCCCGCAGAAGGAAACCACGCCGTTCTACCCGCGCTCGCCCTATGCGGTGGCCAAGCTGTATGCCTACTGGATCACCGTGAACTTTCGCGAGGCCTACGGGCTGTACGCGTGCAACGGCATCCTGTTCAACCACGAGTCGCCGCGTCGCGGCGAAACCTTTGTGACGCGCAAGATCACCCGCGCCCTGACTAACATCGCGCTGGGCCTGGAGCAGTGCCTGTACATGGGCAACATGGACGCGCTGCGGGACTGGGGCCATGCCAAGGACTACGTGCGCATGCAGTGGATGATGCTGCAGCAGGACAGCCCCGAGGACTTTGTGATCGCCACCGGCGTGCAGTATTCGGTGCGTGACTTCATTCGCTGGTCGGCGGCGGAACTGGGCGTGCGCCTGCGCTTTGTCGGCAAAGGCGTGGAGGAAGTGGCGGTGGTGGAACACATCGATGGTGACCTGGCACCGGGCGTCCTGGTCGGCGATGTGATTGTGCGGGTGGACCCGCGTTACTTCCGCCCGGCGGAGGTCGAGACGCTGCTGGGCGACCCGTCCAAGGCCAAGCACAAACTGGGCTGGACTCCGGAGATCAGCGCCCAGGAAATGTGTGCGGAGATGGTGCGCGAAGACCTCAAGGTCGCCCAGCGCCATGCCTTGTTGCGCCTGCATGGGCATGACGCACCGATTGCCGTGGAGAACTGAGCATGGCACGTGATCTGGATGCGCGGATTTTTGTCGCCGGCCATCGCGGCATGGTCGGCTCGGCCATTGTGCGGCGCCTGTGGGCCTTGGGCTATACCCGAATCCTCACGGCCAGCCGTGATCAACTCGACCTGCTCGACCCGGCGGCGGTGCAGGCGTACTTCGCCGAGCAGCGGGTGGAGCAGGTGTACCTGGCGGCTGCCAAGGTCGGCGGGATTCATGC
Organism: Pseudomonas sp. GW821-FHT05D12; assembly: GCF_059419825.1. Classification (NCBI taxonomy): domain Bacteria; kingdom Pseudomonadati; phylum Pseudomonadota; class Gammaproteobacteria; order Pseudomonadales; family Pseudomonadaceae; genus Pseudomonas; species Pseudomonas sp. GW821-FHT05D12. The sequence goes on from NZ_JBWKSN010000024.1 coordinate 32,939, forward strand.
GAATGCCACGTACCCGGCCGATTTCATCTACCAGAACCTGATGATCCAGGCCAACGTGATCCACGCCGCCCACAGCCATGGCGTGGCAAAACTGTTGTTCCTCGGCTCCTCCTGCATCTACCCGGTGCATGCACCGCAGCCGATGATCGAAGCGGTGTTGCTCGACGGCGCGCTGGAGCCCACCAACGAACCCTACGCGGTGGCCAAGATCGCCGGCATCAAGCTGTGCGAAAGCTACAACCGCCAGCACGGCCGCGACTACCGCAGTGTGATGCCGACCAACCTGTATGGCCCTGGCGACAATTACCACCCCGAAAACAGCCATGTGATCGCGGCGCTGTTGCGGCGCTTCCATGAGGCAACCCAGCGTGGCGATGACGAAGTGGTGATCTGGGGCAGCGGCCGGCCCCGGCGTGAGTTCCTTCATGTGGACGACATGGCCGCGGCCAGCGTGCATGTCATGGAGCTGAGCCCCGAGCGCTATCGCGAGCAGACCCAGCCGATGCGCTCGCATTTGAATGTCGGCACCGGCGTGGACTGCACCATCGCCGAGTTGGCCCAGGCGCTGGTGCGGGTCACCGGCTTCAAGGGGCGCTTGCGCTTTGACGCGAGCAAGCCCGACGGCGCCCCGCGTAAATTGCTTGATGTGAGCCGCATCAATGCCTTGGGCTGGGAGGCCTATGTGCCGTTGGAGGAGGGCCTGCGCGATGCCTATAACGCCTATCTCGCCGCCCTTGAACAGCCACGGGGCCAGTGATGAAGATCCTTCTGTACGGCATCAATTACAGCCCGGAACTCACCGGTATCGGCAAGTACAGCGGTGAACAGGCGCGCTGGTTGGCCAGCCAGGGGCATGACGTGCGCGTGGTGACGGCGCCGCCGTATTACCCGCACTGGCAGGTGGGCGCGGGCTATTCGCCGTGGCGCTATCGCACTGAACAAGACCATGGCGTGACGGTGATTCGCTGCCCGCTGTATGTGCCACGCCAGCCCACCGCGCTGACGCGGTTGCTGCACCTGATCAGCTTTTGCGCCAGCTCGTCGTTGGCGGTGCTGGGGCAGCTGCGCTGGAAGCCGGACCTGGTGATGCTGGTAGTGCCGACATTGTTTTGTGCGCCCCAGGCGTTGCTGCTGGCCAAGCTCAGCGGCGCGCGCTCGGTGCTGCATATTCAGGACTACGAAGTCGATGCAATGTTCGGCCTCGGCCTCGGTGGCGGATCACTGTTGCGGCGCGTGGCGTTTGGCATTGAACGCTGGTTGCTGCGGCGGTTCGACCGGGTGTCGACGATTTCCACCGGCATGCTCGACAAGGCCCGTGGCAAAGGCGTGCATAGCCAGCGGTTGCTGTTTTTTCCCAACTGGTCGGAGACCACGCGTTTTCGCCAGGTGCCGCGCAACCGCGCATTGCTGCAACGTCTGGGGGTGCCGGTGGGCGCGCGGGTGCTGTTGTACTCGGGCAACATCGGTGAGAAGCAGGGGCTGGAACTGATCCTCGAGGCTGCCAAGGCCCATGCCCAGCGTGCGGAGTTGATCTTTCTGATTGTCGGCGAGGGTACGGGCAAGGCGCGGTTGCTGGAGGGCGTCGAACGCGATGGCTTGCGCAATGTGCTGTTTGCACCGTTGCAGGCGTATGCCGACCTGCCGGCCCTGCTGGCGTCGGCAGACGCGCACCTGGTGATTCAGAAGCGCGGGGTGGCGGACGCGGTGCTGCCGTCCAAGCTCACCAACATTCTGGCGGTGGGGGGCAACGCGATCATCACCGCCGATCCAGGCACTACCCTCGGCCGCCTGTGCGAGGAGCACCAGGGCATTGCCGTGCTGATCGAACCGGAGTCGGTCGCCGCGCTGAACGCCGGGATCGAGCGCGTGCTGGCACTGCCCGCGCGCAATGAGGTGGCGTTGAACTACGCCAAGGAGTTCCTCGACAAGGAGCGCATTCTGCAACGTTTCCTGGCACAGGTTTGACGTGTATGTGGCTTGATTTACCGACCTTCCAGACGGTCGTGGCATCGACGCCGCTGGTGGCGATTGACCTGGTGGTGCGCAACAGCCGAGGCGATGCGTTGCTGGGCCTGCGCGTCAATCGCCCGGCCTATGGGTACTGGTTCGTGCCCGGCGGGCGTATCTACAAGAACGAAAGCCTCGACAACGCGTTTCGGCGCATCAGCCGCGACGAGCTGGGGCACCCGTTCGAGCGCGCCCATGCACGGCTGCTGGGCGTGTTCGAACACTTCTACGATGACAGCGTATTTGCCAACGCCGGAGCCGGGCCGGACACCCACTACGTGGTGCTCAGCTATTGCCTGGAGCTGGCTGACCACCAGACGCTGCAGCCGCCCACGGAGCAACACCGGCAGTATCGCTGGTGGCCCCAGGACGAACTGCGTTTCAGCCCACGGGTGCACGAAAACACCCGCGCCTATTTCTGATTCTCCCGAGGATGCTCTGATGTTATTACCGGTGATCATGGCGGGAGGGTCGGGGTCGCGCCTGTGGCCGCTCTCGCGGCAGTTGAACCCCAAACAGTTCCTGCGCCTGACCGACGCGCACCTGTCGATGCTGCAGCAGACCATCGCCCGGCTGGAAGGCGCCAATGTCGCCGTGCCGCAGTTGATCTGCAACGAACAGCACCGTTTCCTGGTGGCCGAGCAATTGCGCCAGCTGGGCCTGGAGCACGCGAGCATCCTGCTTGAACCGGTGGGGCGCAACACCGCGCCGGCCATTGCGCTGGCGGCGTGCAAGGCGCTGGCCGAGGCCGATGACCCGATCCTGCTGGTGCTGGCCGCTGACCACTTGATCGAGGATATCCCGGCGTTCCATGCCAGCCTCGAGGTGGCGCTGCCGCTGGCCCGCGCTGGCAAGCTGGTGACGTTCGGCATCACACCCACCCGTGCGCACACCGGCTATGGCTATATCGAGCGGGGGGACGAGGTAGGCGAGGGCGGTTACCAGGTCCGGCGCTTTGTCGAGAAACCGGACGCGGCCACCGCGGCAACGTATGTGGCCAGTGGCGGGTATTTCTGGAACAGCGGCATGTTCATGTTCCGCGCCAGCCGTTACCTGCAGGAGCTGGAGCGCTTTCAACCGGCGATCCTCGAAGCCTGCCGCGTGGCACTCGAGGGCGGCAGCCAGGACCAGCCGTTTACCCGGGTTCACGCAGCCACCTTCGCGGCCTGCCCGGATGACTCCATCGACTACGCCGTGATGGAGAAAACCGCCGACGCGGTGATGGTGCCGCTGCAGGCGGGCTGGAGTGATATCGGCTCCTGGTCGGCGTTGTGGGAGGCCAGTGAAAAAGATGCCCGTGGCAACGTCATACGCGGCGACGGGTTGACCCTGGATACGCGCGACAGCTACGTGCACGCCGACAGTCGGCTGGTGGCCACGGTGGGCGTGCAGGACCTGATCATTATCGAGACCAAGGACGCGGTGCTGGTGGCCCACAAGGACCAGGTGCAGCAGGTCAAGGCTATCGTCGACCAGCTCAAGCAGGCCGGCCGCCATGAGCACCTCAACCACCGCGAGGTGTACCGGCCCTGGGGCATGTACGACTCGGTCGACGCCGGCCCGCGCTATCAGGTCAAGCGCATCACCGTGAAGCCGGGGGCAAAGTTGTCGGTGCAGATGCACCACCACCGCGCCGAGCATTGGATCGTGGTCAGCGGTACGGCACGGGTGACCAATGGCGAGCAGACCTACCTGGTCTCGGAAAACCAGTCGACGTATATCCCCATCGGCCAGGTGCATGCACTGGAAAATCCCGGGGTGATTCCACTCGAGTTAATTGAAGTGCAGTCGGGCGCTTATTTGGGCGAGGACGATATTGTGCGCTTTGAAGACAAGTACGGCAGGGCCTGAAGTTTTCGACAATTAATAACATTTGCCCTGACGCCCATTGCTACCAATGCACACACTGCCGGGCGCTTCATCGCTAAAACGTTATTTTCAACTGAGTGAGCACGTTTTTATCCGTCTGGTGTGCGGTTTAGTTGAATGGCACTATCGGCCGGACTACTCACTGACGATAAGGAGTCTGTTATGAGAAAACCACTGGCTATTATGTTGCTCAGTCTCTTGAGTATGTCGGCGCTGGCTGCCGAGTTGCCGTTGGGCCTCGACACGACCGTGGTGGGTTCGGTGACGGTCGGCGAAACCCTGCTGATCGGCAGCGCGATTGTCGCCGGCGTGGCGGCTGCGTCCAACAGCGGCGGCAGTTCCAACGGTGGCACGACCACGGGCACCACCGGCACGACCGGTACCACGGGCACCGGCAACTAAGTTGTAGACCTTCCTTTTACAGGCCGCTTGGAATCCCCGTCCAAGTGGTCTTTTTTTCTTGTCGAATATCGCGAGTGTCCAAGCACTATGAGGCGTCTTTTTCCTGTTGCGGCCGTGGCCGCTGCATTGTTGCAAGGTTGCATGTTTGCCCCGGGTCAATATATGGATACCGCGGCAATGACCCAGGAGGGTAGCGCTGAAAGTAGCCGCGTGGAGTTAATTCCGATCACCCCAAAGTTATTGGCCATGGACGCCGCCACGCGCGAGCCTTATTCATTACCCAAAGAACTACTGGATTATAAACCGGCGCCTTATTTGATCGGTCCCAATGACGCGTTGTATATCACGGTCTGGGACCACCCCGAACTGACCGCGCCGTCCGGCCCGCAACAGCAGATCGATGCCAACGGCCGGCTGGTCAATCCGGATGGCAACCTGTTCTACCCGTATGTCGGTGAAGTGGTTGCCAAGGGCCGGACCCTGGCCGCGCTGCGCAGCGAGATCACCGAGAAGCTGCGCCAATACATCGACAGCCCGCAAGTGGATGTCAGCGTCCTGCGCTTTGCCAGCCAGCGCGTGGTCGTGACCGGCGCGGTCGCCAAGGCCGGGCCGGTGCCGATCACCACGATCCCGATGAGCGTGATGGAGGCGGTGGCCACCTCGGGTATCGACCCGCAGAATGCCGACCTCTCCAATCTGAGCCTGACCCGTGGCGGCAAGCGCTACACCCTCGACCTGGACACGTTGAACAAGGACCCGTCGCGCCTCAACGATATCTACGTCAAGGACGGCGACCAGTTGTACCTGCCCTACAACGACCGCAAGCGTATCTACGTGATGGGCGAGGTCATGCAGCCCCGCGCCCTGAGCTTCAAGACCCGCAGCATGAACCTCTCCGACGTGCTGGGCTCGGCGGGCGGGGTCAACCAGAACACCTCGAATGCCGACGCCATCTACGTGATCCGTGGCGCACAGAACATCGAGGTGGAGCCGGCCAAGGTGTTCCAGCTGGAAGCCGCGTCGCCCTCCGCCATGGCCCTGGCCACGCGCTTTGATGTGCAGCCCCAGGACGTGGTGTTTGTCGGCCCCGCCAATATCACGCGCTGGAACCGTTTTATCAGCCAGTTGCTGCCGTCCGCTTCGATCATTGGCATCGGCGCTTCCACTCAAAACAACCTGAGCGAAGCCAGCAGCCGATAAGGTGGACCTTGCGTGAACAGTCTGAAGCGTACGATTTACGTGTCTACGGCGTGGTTACTGTGTGCCTGCAATCCACTGATGCAGGCCTCGCTCGATACCTTCAAGGCGGCGGCTGGCGGGCCTTCGCCGCTGGTGGTGAGCCAGGCCCAGGTGGACGCGGTGCCCTTTCCCCAGATCAAGGTCACCACGGTGTCCAGCGAAGGCGTGATGGCGCTGATTCGCCAGCGCGGCGACCTGCAGTTCTGGGTCGCTTCCGGCAAACAGGTGCTGCTGATACGCGATGGCCTGGTGGTGCGTACGGTCGGCCTGGGCGCCGATCTGGATGGCACGCGCTGGCAAGGCCGGTCGCCGTTCCAGCAGGGCTTGCACAGCGTGCCCGACGGCTATCGCAGCACACGCCAGATCGATGTGGTCGAGGGCTATCAGCTAGGGATCACGGTCACCAGCCGCTTTCAACGCCGGGGCATCGAGACCCTGGAGATCGTCGACAAACCCTACGCCTTGCTGCGCATCGATGAGGACATCGAGGCCCAGGCCCTGGGTTTTCATGCGCGCAACCGTTATTGGGTCGACCCGGTTGACGGCACGATCGTGCAGAGCGAGCAGCATCTCACCCCCCGTTTGAGCCTGACCATCACCCAACTCAAACCCGCCCGCAAGGAGGCGCCATGACGCTGCGCAGAAGATGGGCCCTGGCGTTGCTGTGGAGCTGTGCCACGGCTTGCCAGGCAGCGGTGACCGTCAGCGGCGAGGTGCGTGACACGCAGCCCATCAGCTGGCAACCGGGTATGCGCCTGCTCGACGTGATGACCGCCGCGCAACCGGATGCCCAGGGCTATTGGCTGGCGGCGGCCTGGCTGCACCAACCCTTGCTGGAGCGCCAGGCACGGCTCAAGACCGGCGTGCTGTTTGACCTGGACACCCTGCGCCGTGCCGCGTTGGCGGCCGGGCGTGAGAGCCGGGCGCGGGCAGCGGCGCAGCTGTATCGACAGGTACTGGCGCTGCCGGTCACCGGTCGCCAGATCGCCAAGCTCGACCCGGTGGCGGTAGAGGTCGGCTTTGCGCCCAACCTGCCGGTCAGTGAGGGTGATCGCCTGATCTACCCGTCACGACCCGACACCGTGCGCGTGTTCGGCGCCGTCGTCGCCACCTGCACCTTGGCATTCCAGCCGATGCAACTGGCGCGCGCTTACCTGCGCGCCTGTCCGGCCCTGGCAGAGGCGGATGCCGACCAGGTGTGGCTGATCCAGCCCGACGGGAATGTCACGCGCCTGGGCGTTGCCCCCTGGAATCGCGCAGACGGCCTGCCGCTCGCGCCCGGCAGCACGCTGCTGGTGCCGATCCGCAGCGATGACCTGGACCCGCCCACGCCCGAGCTGAACCCGCAACTGGCCGAGTTTATTGGCACCCAACCCCTGGCCGAGGTCTCGCCTTGAAATTATGTATTGCAGCCGTGCTGCTGGTGCCGTGTGGCGTCGTGCATGGCGATCCCCGTTATACCCAAAGCGATTTCGGCGGCGTCGGGCTGCTGCAAACGCCCACCGCCCGCATGGCGCCCGCCGGCGAACTCAGCGTGAACGCCAACCGGACCGAGCCCTACAGCCGCTACAGTTTTTCCGCGCAGCCGCTGGATTGGCTGGAAGGCACCTTTCGCTACACCGCGATTACCAACCGCCCGTATGGCGCCGAGTCGTTCAGTGGTGGCCAGAGTTACAAGGACAAGGCGGTCGATGCCAAGGTGCGCCTCTATCAGGAAACCCACTGGTTGCCCGAGGTGGCGCTGGGGCTGATGGACCTGGGCGGCACCGGCCTGTTCTCCAGCGAATACCTGGTCGCCAACAAGCGCTACGGCGACCTGGATTTCAGCGCCGGCATCGCCTGGGGCTACCTGGGCAGCCGCGGCGATTTCGGCAACCCGTTGGGCGCGTTGGACGACAGTTTCAACACGCGCCCCACCGCCGAAGGCTCCGGCAGTTTTTCCAACGGCTACTTTCGCGGGCGCCCCGCAGTGTTTGGCGGTGTCGCCTACCAGACACCCTGGGCGCCGCTGAGCCTCAAGCTCGAAGTGGAGGGCAACGACTACAAGCACGAGCCCCGCGACAACCACTTTCGCCAGGACTCGCCGATCAACCTGGGCATGGTCTACAAGCTCGCTGACTCCATCGACGTGAGCGCCGCCTGGGAGCGTGGCAACACCGCCATGTTCGGCATCACCTTGCACACCAATTTCGTCAGCCGCAAAGCGCCGGTCAAGACCTACGATCCACCGCCGCCCAAGCTGCCGACGACGCCGCCCACCACGCCGATGGACCAGGTCGATTGGGCCGCCGTGTCCCAGCGCCTGCACGACAACGCCGGCTACAACGTGCAACGTATCGCCCAGCGCGGGCCGGAGTTGCTGGTGTATGGCGAGCAGCAGCGCTACTTCTACAGTGCCAAGGCAGTGGGTCGCGCCAGTCGGATCCTCGACAACAGCGTCAATGACCAGATCGATTGGTTCACTCTGGTCAGCGAGCGCTACGCCATGCCGATCGAGGAAACCAGTGTGCCGCGCAAGACCTTCCGCGAGGTGGTCGACAACCGCGAGCCCCTGGAGAACCTGCACCGTCAGGCCGAAGTCAATCGGCCCAGCGCCACTCCACCGACCGTACTCTATACCCAGCCACCCAAGCCCTTGAGCTATGGCTTGGGCCTGGGCTACAAGCAGAATGTCGGCGGCCCGGATGGCTTGCTCTACCAGGTCTCCGCCGACCTCGACGCCGAGTACCGCTTCACTCGCAATACGTGGTGGAGTGGCCTGCTCAGTGTCAACCTGCTGAACAACTACGACGGTTTCACCTACGACGCCCCCACTGGCCTGCCCAGGGTGCGCACCGACCTGCGCCGCTACATGACCAGCTCCGATGTGACCCTGCCGACCTTCCAGCTCAACCATGCGCAGCGACTCGACCAGGACCTGTACGGCATGGTCTATGGCGGGCTGCTGGAGTCGATGTATGCCGGGGTCGGCAGTGAAGTGCTGTACCGCCCGATGGGCCAGCGCTGGGCATTGGGAGCGGACCTCAACTACGTGCGCCAACGCGGTTTCGAGCAGGATTTCAGCCTGCGTGACTACCGCACCGTGACCGGCCATATCACCGGCTACAGCGAGTTGCCGTTCAACCTGCAGGGCGCATTGAGTGTTGGCCGCTACCTGGCCAGGGACTGGGGCGCCACCCTGGACCTGTCGCGCGAATTCAACAATGGCGTGCGGATTGGGGCCTGGGTCACGCGCACCAACGTGTCCAAGGAAGACTTTGGCGAAGGTAGCTTCGATAAGGGCCTCTACCTGTCCATTCCCTTCGACGAATTGATGAGCCTGTCGACGATGCGCCGCGCCAATCTGGTGTGGGCGCCGCTGACCCGTGATGGCGGGGCCAGGTTGAACCGCGCGTATTCACTGCATTCGATGACTGATGGACGCGACAGTGACCTGTTCTACAAGAACATCGACAAGATCACTGAGTGAGGCGGGAAGGGGGGGCAGGAAGCCCCCCTTTTTTTGCGTCAGTAGATGTCTTTGGACAGCAGCGTGAATGGCGTCTTGATCAGGATCTTGATGTCCAGCCACAGCGACCAGGTATTGATATAGCGCAGGTCGATGTCCACGCGCCGTTGCATCTTTTCCAGGGTCTCGGTCTCGCCCCGGCAACCGCTGACCTGGGCCAGGCCGGTGATGCCGGGCTTGATGCGATGGCGCGCCATGTAGGCGTGGATCTTCCCCGAGTAGTAGTCATTGTGCGCAATCGCGTGGGGGCGCGGCCCGACCAGGGCCATATTGCCTTGCAGCACGTTGAACAACTGCGGCAATTCATCGATTGAGGTTCGGCGGATAAACCGGCCCACCGGGGTAATGCGCGAATCGTTGCGGCTGGCCTGACGTACCTCATGGTCGTCATGCACACGCATCGAGCGGAATTTCCACACCTTGATCACTTCGCCATTCCAGCCGTGGCGGTCCTGTTTGAAAATCACCGGGCCCGGGGATGTGAGCTTGATCAACAGGGCGAACACCAACAACACCGGGCTGAGCAGCAGGATCGCCAGCAGGGCGATGCTCTTGTCCAGCAATGACTTGCTCAAGGCGGCGGTGGGGCGACTGGTCAGCGGGCTTTCATTGAGGAAAATCGCCGGCAGCCCGTCCACTTCGGCCACGCAGTGATTGAGCAGCAGCATGTTGTTCAGGTCGGGCACCCAGATCACGTCCACGCTGATGTCCAGCAGGTTGAGGTACAGCGCCTCGATGTGCGTGGCGTCCTGCAGTGAGTGGGTGATATAGAGCCGGCGGATACCGTGCTGTCGGATCAGCTGGGGCAATTGCGGCAGGTCGCCGAGGATCTGCGCGGGTGCGTCAGCGGCGATCTCGCTGTGGCTACCGACGAGGCCCACCAGCGGCGAGCGTTTCTGCCGCGAGAGCGTCTTGGCCAGGTCCACGGCGAGCTTGCCGGTGCCGACAATCAGTGACTTGTGCCGTTCATGAAGTTGGCGGTGGTAATACCGGGAGGCACTGTGCAGCGGGATATAACACAGGGCAAGTAACGGGTAACTGACCGCCGCCCACAGTAATAACGTTTCCAGCGGAAACAGTTCGCTGGCATTGCAAACAATGCCGACAATAAACACGATGCCCACGGTCAACAGCCACCCCATGAACAGTCGTCCCAGGCCTACGCCGTAATCATCTTTTTTACTGTAGACATCACACACACTGTACGCCGGGAGCGAGGCCAGAATGGTGAAGGCGGCGAGCACGCGGTAGTTATATTCAAGTTGTCCCGTCTTGAGGAAAACCAGCATAAACAACAGCGCAACGACCAGGCTGGATGCAAGCATCCACTGGCCCCAGAAGGTTAAACCCTTGGGGGTCAGGTTGCGATGCATTCTAGTGTTATTCAGCATACTTCTGCTCCCGGTGGTGACCACGCACGTGGTGGCAGGGTTTAATGAAAAAAACAACAGGCACGCGCAAGCGCGTACCCATGAATGGTAATGAACGGCCGGGGGCAATGGCTGACGACTTATAACAAGGTCAGGTGCGTATTTATTAGAGGTGGGTGTTATAAACGGGCAGCTGAGAGAGGCAGTAAATGGCAGGGTTTTTAATAGAGTCCGGGTGTTTTTTTATTTTAGCGACGCGCGGGAGTCAGCTCTAACGGCTTCTTGATTTTTTGCGTGAGGCAATAACCACGGTTCCTGACGGCGCGAAACAGGCGCTCGCCATCGTTGACCCGTTTGAACTTTTCCTGCAGTCGGCTCAAACACATTTCGAGTCCCCGGTACAACTCGGGTTCACGCCCTATATTACGGATCAACTCTTCTTTGCTGACCACGCGTTCTTCATGGTGCAGCATCTTCTTAATTAAAGCCGATTCAATAGTGGTCAATGAAATCCGCAGGCCACCTTTGACCAGGGTGCGGTCGTGCTGGGTCAGCAGCCAGAAATCCTGCGGGTGCAGTGGGGGTCTTTCGCTATTGATCTCCGTCGTTCGAGTGTGGGGTGTTGGCGGACTGTCCGGCGCCTCGGGCGCTGGCATTCTTGAAGCCTGCCGCGCCGCGTTAACCGGCTGTGCGTGCAAACCGAGGGAGTGGGTAATCACATAAGTATTGAACCGCGCGCGCGTCGGTTGTGGGTCGAGGAAGGATGACGTTTTAGGCGCAGTGAGTTCGTAATGGAATAACTCTGCATTGGGCGTGAAGTCCTGCAGCGCTATCGCAGGAAGTGTCGCAGTGAAGGCATGTTTCTTGAGGGAGCTCATAGTGTCCACCGATATCAGGAAGGGGCAGTTTTACAGGCAGTCAGCAGGGGAGTAATAACCGCCCTGAAAGTATTCGAACGGCAGGTTTTTAGCCAGCATCGCACTGTCGGCAAACTCGACGGTGTCGGCGATGAAGCGCACCCCGCTGGCACTGATCAGCGCCAGCATGCGGTCGTAGAGCCTGTCGAACAGGTCCGAGCGCGTATTCAGACTGAGCCTGAGAGCGGAATCCGGAAAAGGCATTTTTATATAGTCGTACAACTTGAGGTCGATCAGCAGGTCCCCAGGCTTTGTGTCGAGCCTGTAGTTGTTGTAGGCCAACGTAATACCACTGTGATCTTTCAACTTATATAACTGGCGCACCATGGCCCGGCGTTCGACCGGGCCGGGCAGGGCATCCAGGCGGTTGTCGAGCGTGAGGGTGAGGGGCTGGCGATGTTTTTCCAATGACTGCGCGGTCTGGATAATTGCCTTGAACGTGTCTTCGTTCATCAAGGCCGCTTGCCCGATACGCAGGAACGCATGACGAACCCCTTGGCCTGTGACCTGGAGTGTCTTGCGTCGCGGGTTGATGCGCAGCATTGCCTCGCGCCAGGCACTTTCCGGCAGCGCGTCCTCACCGTGATGTTCCGCCCTGATTTCACTGCCCCATAAGGCATGACGACGGTCGACGATGGCTTGCCGGATGAGCGTGTAGCCCGTGGTAGTGGCACAGGGTTGGTGTTCGTTATTCACCGTGCGAACTCCCCTTGGCGGGCGGGAAGTCGCTGACACAAATTAGACCCCGGCTTAGTTTGTAACCGTAACCGCGAATATTCTGGATAATGTTTTCACCGTAGTGCGCCTTGATTTTACTGCGCAGGCGACTGATGGATTTTTCCAGTGCGCGGGAGTCGTAGTACTTGGTATTAAGGCCCATGACGGCGGCGATCTCATTATGACTGAGCAGTCGGTTATGAATGAGCGCTTCGAGTACTTTCATTTCGACGAAGGATATTTCCAGCTTCTTGCCATCGCCGTAGATGCACATGCGGTCCTGGTCCAATACCAGTCCACGATGAAGTCGCTCGCTCTCGTTGAGAAAGGTATCAAACAGGCTTATCTTTTTTTCCGCAGAAGTTTCCACGGCCTTGACGCAGTAATCCGCACCGGCCAGATAATATTTTGTTTTGCTCAAGGTCGAGGCAAACGTAACGACCACAAATATGGTCGAGCCCGGGTGCTCTTCGCGGGTTTTTCTTATTATGTCCAGGGTTTGCTGGCTGGCGGAGGGTGTATCGATTTCTATAATGATGGCACGGTAATGTCCGTGGTGTTGCTGAGGGTCAATTAGTTGTCCGTAGCAACGTGTATCGACTTTTAAATTATTCGCTACAGTGCGAACTAAAAGCGCCCGAAAGTCCTCCGATTTCGATTGAGTCCGGGCAATAGCGAGGACGTTGGAAAAATGCATTACCCTACTCCCTTTTCCGGCATGCAGGCCGTCAGTTCAATCGCTGCTAGCGTTTAGATACTAATCGAATTGAATACGCTAAAACGTGACAAATTTTAACATTCGCCACTTTGTTTTTACGAGCGAGGAGGGCTAATAGGCACAGTTTGTGAAGGGGGTGTGCGGACTTACACATATGCTAGTGCAAATTTTTAATCGCCTATAAGTATTTTAGCCCAAACGATTTTTTTGATTGCACGCGAGGTTGGCCATTGCCTTTCCCAGGCGCCGACGCCACCAGGCCAGGCGAGCACCAGGGGTGAGAAGGGTTCCCATCGCGCCCTGGTGTTTGACCGCCGACAGTACCGTCGGTGCCTCACCGTCTTAGCTGTATTTCGCCCTCGATGCACCCCACCAGAAACTCCATCACCACCTTCACCAGCGGCGAGCGGCGCATATCGGGGTACACCGTCAGCCAGATATCGCGCTGCGGACCCTCGGTCGCCGTCGGCAGCTTGACCAATTGCGGGTCGTGATCGCCCACCAGCGTCGGCAGCACCACCACACCCACTGCGGCCCTGGCCGCCATTTGCTGGGTGATCAGCTCGCTGGCAGCAAAGGCAATTTCGCGCGGGCCGCGCAGTTGGTGCATCCATGCCTGTTGGGGCAGGTGGTCACGGCTGCTGTCGTAGGCAATGAAGGACCACTGTTCGGTGGGCAGTTGCTGCAACGCCGGCGGGCCGTACAGCCCGAAGCGCACCACGCCGACCTTCCTGCGCACCAGCGCGTCTTCATCGGGACGCAGCGTGCGCAGGGCGATATCTGCTTCACCCTTGTCCAGCGCGGCCAAGTGGGTGGAGGGCATCAGTACCAGGTTCAGTTGGGGATACTCGGCACGCAAGCGCGCCACATGCGGGGCGATGCAGTAATTGGCAATGGACGGCGGGCAGCTGACCCGCACCGTGCCAGCCATTTCGATGGACGCCACCCGCGACAGGCGCAGCACTTGGGTCGCCATCTCGTCCATGCCGGCGGCCAGTTCGGCCAGCGCCAGGCCCTGGGCGGTAAGAGGGCGGCTGCGCGGCAAGCGGTCGACCAGTTTCACGCCCAGGGCTTTTTCCAAGGCGTCGACCCGGCGACCCACCGTGGCGTGCTCCACCTGCAACTCGCGGGCAGCGGCCGACAGCGATTGGCTGCGGGCCAATACGGTGAAGTAATACAGATCCTGCCAATCGAACATCGGGTTATTTCCGCACAGAGGCTGGGACGGTTTGGGGAATATTCCAACGGATTGCGTCCTTTTACCATGGCCGCTTCCCCGTGCACATGGAGTTGTTCCTGTATGAAAGCCATCACCTTGCAAACCTACGGCGGCCCGGATGTCTCGCAACTGCAGCTGGATGTGGCCAAGCCGCTGATACGCGCGGGCCACGTGTTGATCAAGGTGGCCTGCGCCGGGATCAATTTCATGGACATTCACACGCGCCAGGGCAAGTACGCCCAATCAGTCACGTACCCGGTGCGCCTGCCCTGTACGTTGGGCATGGAAGGCGCCGGTGTCGTGGTGGAGGTCGGCGCGGACGTGCATCACTTGGCCGTGGGCGACCGCGTGGCCTGGTGCATCGCCTGGGGCGCGTATGCCGAATACGCGCTGGTGCCGGTCGACAAGGTTGCGCAGATACCCAGCGCGATCACCTTCGATCAGGCCGCTGCGGCGATGTTCCAGGGGTGCACGGCCCACTACTTGATTGAGGATGTGGCCCGTTTGCAGGCGGGCGACACCTGCCTGGTACACCCGGCGTCAGGCAGCATCGGCCAGTTGCTGGTGCAGATGGCCCGGCACGTGGGGGCGACCGTGCTCACCACGGGCAGCACCGCACAAAAGTGCGCGATTGCCCTGCAGCGCGGCGCGCACCAGGCCTGGACCTATGATGACGGCGGCTTTGTCGAGCGTGTCCTGGCAGCCACCGACGGCCAGGGCGTGGACGTGGTGTTCGATTCCCTGGGCAAAAGTACCCTGCGTGACAGCTTCCGCGCCTGCCGCACACGTGGACTGATCGTCAATTACGGCAATGTCTCGGGCTCGCTGACCGACCTCGATCCGATTGAGCTGGGCGAGGCCGGCTCGCTGTTCCTGACCCGTCCACGGCTGGCCGACCATATGGCCGACGGGGCGACGGTGCAGCGCCGCGCCAATGCGGTGTTCGCGGCAATGCTCGAAGGGTCGTTGAGCGTGGAGATCGAAGGCCACTACCGCCTGGAAACCGTGCAGCAGGTGCATGCGCGTATCGAGGCTCGGCAACAGATCGGCAAGGCGGTGCTGTGGGTGGACCGCGACTTGGGTTAATGACAGGCGAAAAAAAACCGGCTGATCAGGCCGGTTTGGGGTTCCCGCCAACAGCGCGGGATTATGCGTTGTTGCCTTGCAGACGATCCGCACCGCCTTCAGCCAGGCCACGTTCCTGCAAGCGATCCGCACCGCCTTCCGCCAGGCCACGTTCCTGCAAGCGATCCGCACCGCCTTCAGCCAGGCCACGTTCCTGCAGGCGATCCGCGCCGCCTTCAGCCAGGCCGCGTTCCTGCAGGCGATCCGCGCCGCCTTCCGCCAAGCCACGTTCCTGCAGGCGATCAGCGCCACCTTCAGCGAAACGGTTGCCTTGCAGGCGGTCCGAACCACCCTCTGCAACACGGCTTTCGATCAGGCGATCCGCACCGCCTTCAGCGACGACAGGGTGAGCAAATGCGTTTGCAGCAAGTACCGAGAAAGCGAGGCTAAGCAAGATTTGGCGTTTCATGTGAGTGTGCTCCGAGTGTTTTAGTTGGGTTGTTGCCGGTATGGGTTTGATGTTACGCGTTGGATTTTTTAAGAGAACTTCATTGGGCTGATGGTGACTATCGACGCCAGCGATGGCCCGCTTGCGCGGACCTTCGCCGAGTCGGTCATGGCATCTGCGGCAGCTCATTGGGGCGCAGGTCGAACACCAGCACCTCGGCATCCTCGCCGTGGCCCAGGCGGATCTGCCGCTCATCCCGCACACGGGCGCCGTCGCCTTCCTGCAAGCGCTGGCCGTTGACCTCAACGCTGCCTCGGGCCACATGCACGTACACATGGCGATCTGGCGGCAGGTCCAGGGTGGCGCTTTCGTCAGCGTTGAACAGCCCGGCATACACCCGCGCGTCCTGGCGCACGCTCAGGGAACCGTCGGCGCCGTCCGGCGAGATGATCAACTGCAGGCGTCCGCGTTTCTGCGCCGCGCTGAAATGCTCTTGTTGATAGCGTGGCTCGGCACCGGCCACGGCGGGCACGATCCAGATCTGCAGGAAGTGCACGCCACGGCTCTGGCTGTGGTTGAACTCGCTGTGGGCCACACCGCTGCCGGCGCTCATCAGTTGCACATCACCGGGGCGGATCACCGAGCCGGTACCCAGGGTGTCTTTGTGTTCCAGGGCGCCTTCGAGCACGTAGGAGAAAATCTCCATGTCGCGGTGCGGGTGCTGGCCGAAGCCCTTGCCGGCGGCGACACGGTCATCGTTGATCACCAGCAGGTCGGAAAAACCTTGCTCGGCGGGGTTCCAGTAGTTGGCGAACGAAAAGGTATGGAACGACTTCAACCAACCGTGATTGGCGGCGCCGCGTTCCGAAGCTTTGCGAAGGGTCAGCATGGTGGTGTCCTCAAGTGAGCGCGGGCTGCGAGATGCAGGGCGCTGGCGTTGAGAGGAAGGTTACTGGTTACTGTTGGATTCATTAAGGAGATGAAATCTGAATGACTGTCGCCCTGAGGTTGACAGTAATCGACGTGCCATAATGGCTGACGCTTTCCCTTCTTTAATAGGTCTCCCGCTTGATGAAAACCGTGGCCATGGCGCTGTTTCCGGACTTCCTCCTGCTCGACATGGCGGGGCCGCTCGAGGTGTTTTCCATCGCCAACCGCTACCTGCCTGCGGCCGACCACTACCAGATACTCACCATCGGCACCGAGCCCGGCCCGTTGCGCGCCTCCAATGGGGTGGTGGTGCAGGCCGACCTGGCGCTGGGCCAGGCGCACGCGGCCTACGACCTGCTGCTGGTGCCCGGCGGGCCCGGCGCCTATAACGAATGCCATCCCGCGCTGTTGCCCTGGCTGCAACAGGCCGCGCCGCGTGCCCGGCGCTTTGGGTCGATCTGTACCGGAGCGTTTGTGCTGGGGCATGCCGGCCTGCTCGATCATCACCGCGTGACCACCCATTGGCACTACACCGAGCGCCTGATCAAGGCCTTCCCCAAGGCCATCGTCGAGACGGACCGCATCTACCTGCAGGACGGGCGATTGATTACCTCTGGTGGGGTCACGGCCGGTATCGACCTGGCGCTGTCGATTGTCGCCCAGGACCACGGCAAGCAGGTCGCGGTGGACGTGGCCAAGGTGCTGCTGGTGGTAATGAAGCGCCAGGGCGGCCAGGCCCAGTTCAGCCCGATGACAGCCGCCGTCGCGCCCCAGGAAACCGCGATCACCCGCGTGCAGCAGCACGTACTCGACCACCTGGACCAGCCCTTCAGCATCGAGTCGATGGCCACGCTGGCAGGCATGAGTGCGCGCCACTTCGCGCGGCTGTTTGCCAAGGAGGTGCAGATGACGCCCATGGCCTTCCTGCAGGGCGCGCGTATCGACCGCGCGCGCCAGCTGCTGGAGGCCACCGACCTGCCGCTGAAGACCGTGGCCTTCCACGCAGGTTTTGGCAGCGTGCGGCATATGCGTTCTCTGTTCAGTGAAAAGCTCGGTCTCAACCCGACCCAATACCGGCAGCAGTTCAGTTAGCGCCAGGATGTCCGTCTCGCGCACTCGAATGTCCGTGTCGCTCCCCGTGCCAGCATTGTCCTGTCATCGCCAAGTGGCAAGATAGCCACAGGCCCATGGAACAGGACGCGCAAACGCCCAAGGCCGGGTGTTCCAGCGCGATGACAGCGATGAACAACCTTCAGGCGATGGATGCGAACGGCACGGTGCGTTTCGGTGCCTATGCCTTTCACCGGCAACAGCGGCTGCTCAGCAAGGCCGGGTGGCCGGTGCCCTTGGGCGGCCGCGCGCTGGATATCCTCGCGGTGCTGCTCGAGGCGCCCGGGCAGTTCATCAGCAAGGCCACGCTGATCGAGCGCGTCTGGCCGTGCAGTGTGGTCGAGGAAAGCAACCTGCGCGTGCACATCGCCGCCTTGCGCCGTGCCCTCGACGGGCAACGCTGCATCCTCAACGATCCCCTGCGCGGCTACTGTTTCATTGCGCCGGTGCACGGCGAGCTGTCGTCGCAGTTGCCCCGGCACAATCTGGCGACGCGGCTCAGCCCGGTGATGGGGCGTGATGAATTGCTTGGCGTGCTGGTACGGCGCCTGTCCGGGCAGCGTCTGATGACCCTCACCGGCTGTGCCGGCGTCGGCAAGAGCACCCTGGCCCTGGCGCTGGCCGAGCGCGTATTGCCACGCTATCGCGCCGGCGTGTGGTGGGTGGACCTCGCCACCGTGCAGGCGCCGACAATGCTGCTACAACACCTGGCCACAGTGCTGCACCTGGTGCCCACCCGTAGCCCTGTCGAATTATGCCGCCAACTGGCCGGCCGGCAGTTATTGCTGGTGCTCGACGGCGTTGACCCGCTGCTGGGGGCGTGCCGGCATCTGGTGCGCGCGCTGCACGAGCAGGCGCCGCAGGTCAGCGTGCTGATCAGCAGTCGCGAAGCCTTGCGCGTGCCCGGCGAATGGGTGCTGCGCGTGCCGCCGCTGGCGGTGCCTGCACCGGCGGTATTGGGCAGCGTCGACCACGCGATGGCTTGCCCGGCGGTGCAACTGTTCGTCGCCCGCGTACGTGCCAGTCAGCAGGACTATGATTTGCGCCCCCAGGACCTGGGCCCCCTGCGCGACATCTGCCGACGCCTCGACGGCCTTCCCCTGGCCCTGGAACTGGCGGCCGCCCAGGTCGACGCCTTGGGCGTGCGCGGTTTACAGGCGCAGCTGCGCAGCGGCATACAGACGCTGAGCCGCGGTCGACGCACGGCCGTGGAGCGCCACCAATCGCTTGCCGCTGCCCTGGACTGGAGCTACGAACGCCTGAGCCTGCCGGAGCGCTGGCTGTTCCTGCAATTGGGCTTGTTCAAAATGGCCGTGACCTTGCCGTCCTTGAGCGTGCTGGTCGCCGGCACCGAGCTGGAACACGCCGACCTTGCCTACCTGCTGGCGCGACTGGTGAGTACCTCGTTGCTGAACGTCGAGCCGGGCCCGGGGCCCGCGCGTTATCGTTTGCTCAACAGCACCCGCAGCTACGCCCTCGCGCAGTTGCGCGACCCGGCGCAGGTGGCACGGTTGCAGCAGGGGTATGGGCATTATCTGGGGGCGTTTTCAGGCCGGACGTTTGTCCTGCAACTCGTCGAGCAGGCCGCGTACGCGCAGTAGGTCGCGGGTGGCAAAGCCTTCGGTAAAGCGCCCGTAGACTGAACCGAGCAGATCGCGCGCAGGCTGCAGGCGACCTTGCTGCTGCCAGCGTTGTGCCAATGAGGTCGCGCAACGCAGTTCCCAGGCCAGCGCGCCTTGCTGGTTAGCCAGGCCGAGGGCTTCGAGCAGCAGCGCTTCGGCGGTGCGGGTGTCGGCCATGCCCTCGGCGTGCACGCGGATCACTTCGGCGGCGCACCAGCCGGCTGCCCCCGTGCGGGCGCGCTCGAAGGCTTGCTCATCGACGACACGCGCGCCGAACGTGATCAGGATGTCGTCTATCAGCCCCAGGCCCTGCAGGTCCTGGTGGCCGGGAATCCCGGCGTAGTGCCCCGCCCAGGTCTGGAACAGCTGCACCGAATGCTTGTGGGACTGCTCCAGCAGCAGCGTCTGCAGGCGCTGCGCCGCCTCGTCATCGCCGTTGTAGCGGGCGATGACCACGCCGGCCAGGGCCAGGGTGTAGCAGATCGACGTGCCGTGATTGATCTGCAGCGCCAACTCCAGCGCCTGGCTGGCCACGGCCCAGGCGCGCTCGGGAAAACCCTGCAACCACAGGATGCGCGCCAATACCGTCAGTGAGGCGACGCTCTGGTCATATTGCACGCCCAAGCGATAGGCAAAGCGATTCAGCGAGCCGCTGTGCGCCATGCGCTGGATGACCTGTTCGGCCGTGTGCCGGGCGAGTGCCTGGTTGCCGGTGTAATGCTGCGCCAGCACGTGCAGGCGCTGGGTACTCAGCTCCAGCAGCGGTTCGGTGCGCGGGTCGAGGTGGTCGAATTGCACGCTCAGCGCCTGTGCCTGGCGATAATGGCCTGCGCACAGGTTGACCGCCATGTGGCCGGAGACCGCGCGCAATTGGCCGGCGAGGTCCTGGCGTTCCTCGGCCAGGCGCCTGGCGCTGACAAACGCGGCGATGGTCCGCGGTGCGCCACCCAACGCGTGATAGGACAGGCTGCCCAGGGCCAATTGCAGCTGCATCGTCAATTGCGTGCAGGGCGCACGGGCCTCGGCCATCAGCGCCAGCGCCCTGTCGACATACACCGCATGCTCCCTGACCAGCGACAACTCTTGCCACAGCGGCATGGCGCTGACCGTCAGGCGGATCGCCAGCAGGTGTTCGCCGCCCTCGGCAAGGCCCCAGTCGAGCGCGGCACGCACGTCTTCGCGCAGTGGCGCGTAGCGGTCGAGCCACGGTTGGGTCGCGATCAACTCCCAGTCGTCCTGCGCCTGCTCCATCAGCGTCAGGCAGCGCACCGCATGGCGCTCGCGCGTGGCGTGCAGCTCGTTGGCGAGGCTGAGCTTTTCCAGGGCGTAGGTACGGGTGATGTCCAGCAGGCGATAGACCATCTCGTCATCACCCGGCTCCACATTGAGCAAGGATTTGGCCACCAGTTGGGTGATCGAGCCCAGCACCTCGGCCGGTGCAATCTGCTCGCCGGCAATCACCGCCGCCGCGCTGGCCAGGCTGAAACCGCCACGGAACACCGCGAGGCGGCGCAGGCACACCTGCTCGCACGCGGTCAGCAGGTCGAAGCTCCAATCCAGCGTGGCGCGCAAGGTCTGATGACGGGGCAGGGCGCTGCGCCGGCCACGGGTCAGCAGGCGGAAGTTGTCTTCCATCTGCACCAGCAGGCGCGGCAGGCCGAAGCGTTCGATCTGCGCCGCCACCAACTCGATTGCCAGCGGGATGCCGTCGAGGCGCTGGCAAATATCAATCGCCAACGGCAGTTCGGCTTCGCTCAGCTCAAAGCGGTCCTGGTGCGACATGGCTCGCTCGATCAGCAATTGCAGGGCCGGGTAGCCCATGGCCTGGGCGCGATTGCCGGTGGCGGGCGGGCAGGCCAGGGGGTCGAGGCGTTGCACCGACTCGCCCTCGGCGCGCAGGGCTTCGCGGCTGGTGGCCAGGATATGCAGCCGGGGCGCATGGCGCAGCAGGCTTTCGCTGATCAGCGCGATGTCGTCCAGCAGGTGCTCGCAATTGTCGATCACCAGCAGCCACTGGCGTTCCTGCAGGCGGCGCGCGAAGGTGTCCAGGGGTTCATGCTCGACGTGTGGGAGGCCGAGCAGGGCGGCGAGGTTGGGCAGGATCAGTGCCGGTGCGCTGAGGGGCGCCAGGTCCAGCAGGTGGATGCCGTCGCGGTAATGTCCGATCAGCAGTTCGGCCACGCGCAACGCGACGGTGGTCTTGCCGATGCCGCCGGCGCCGGTCAGGGTGATAAAGCGCTGTTGCGGCAGCTGTTGCACCAGTCGGTCGATCAAGGCCTGGCGGCCGATCACGCGGGTGCGCCGCAGTGGCAGGTTATGGCCCTGGGCTTGCGGAGTGCCATCAGCCGGAAAGGTCATCGGTTCGATGCTCAGTGGCGCAACAAAACTGTAGCCACGCTGGGCCACCGTGACGATATAGCGCTGCCCGGCCTGGCCGTCGCCCAATGCCTTGCGCAACGCGGCCATGTGCACCCGCAGGTTGCCGTCTTCCACCACGCTGTGCGGCCAGACCCGGGCGATCAAGGCCTGCTTGCTCACCACGTTGCCGGCCTGCTCCAGCAGGATCAGCAGGATATCCAGCGCGCGCCGGCCCAGGCGCAATGGCTGGCCGGCCTCCAGCACCAGGCGTTGGCGCGGATGGACGCGGTAGGGGCCGAAATGTACGGCCTGGTCGCTGAGGTCGCTCATGGCGCGCCATGCTCGGAAAAAGGAGTGCGGCCAGCATAGGCCAGGTGCGCCGCCACCACTAGGCCGCGATCACGTCGGGCTTGTGACGCAATTGGTGATTTCGCCAGGTCATCGGGTTGACGCCTTCGCTGCGGGTGAACATATGGCAGAAATGCGCCTGGTCGCAGAAGCCGCATTCGAGGCTGATCTGCGTCAGGCTCAGGGCGGAACCGGTGATCAGTTCCTTGGCCCGCTGGATGCGCTGCTGGCGAATCCATTCCTGCGGCGACAGCCCGGTGGTGCACTTGAACGCGCGGGAGAAATGGCTGCGTGACAGCGCGCAGGCCTGGGCCAGGTCGGCAATCGCCAGGCTTTCGCCGAGGTTGGCGAGGATCAATTGCTTGGCAATGCGCTCGCGCCGGGGGCAGAGGCCGCCGGTCGCGGGCAAGCGGGGAGCACAGTACTCAAGTCGGGCCATGACAGATATCCGCAGTCGATGGGAGCGTTCCCGGTGAATGGATGCAGTGTAGACCGCTGCATTCTTGGCGCCGGACCGTCTGGCTGACGAGTTAATCGTTGTTAATTTTGCCAGCTCAGGCGGCAAAAACCGGCGGAAAAGACAGCACAGCCATGCAATACCACGGGCGGCTCGCGTGCTTATCTGTGGGCCTTTCAGCCGTTTGGATTGCCCCATGAACCGCAACGACCTGCGCCGCGTCGACATGAACCTCTTGGTGATTTTCGAAGCGCTGATGTTCGAGAAGAACCTGACCCGCGTCGCCGAAAAGCTCTTCATGGGCCAACCGGCGGTCAGTGCGGCACTCGGGCGCCTGCGCGACCTGTTCGACGACCCGTTGCTGCTGCGCAACGGCCGGGGCATGGAACCCACGCCACGGGCGCTGGCGATACTCAAGGAGCTGCAACCGGCCATGGACACTATTTCCGGCGCGGTCAGCCGCGCCAAGGATTTCGACCCTTCCACCAGTTGCGCGGTGTTTCGCATCGGCCTCTCCGACGACGCCGAGTTCGGCCTGTTCCCGCCGTTGCTCAGCCAACTGCGCGAAGAGGCGCCGGGCATCATCGTGGTGGTGCGTCGCGCCAACTACCTGTTGATGTCGTCGCTGCTGGCCAGTGGCGAGATCACGGTGGGGGTGAGCTACACCACTGAATTGCCGGCGAATGCCAAGCGCAAGAAGCTGCGCGATATTCCCTGCAAGGTGCTGCGCGGCGACGCCGGCGTGGCACCGCTGACCCTCGACGACTACTGCGAGCGGCCCCACGCGATGGTGTCGTTTTCGGGGGATTTGAGCGGCAACATTGACCTGGACCTGGCGCGTATCGGCCGGGCCCGCCGGGTGGTGCTGGCGGTACCGCAGTTCAGTGGGTTGCGCGCGCTGTTGGCGGGCACGCAGATCATCGCGACAGTGCCGGATTACGCGGCCTGCGCGTTGACCGAGGGCACGTCGCTGCGAGCCGAGGACCCGCCGTTTGCGATAGAGGCAGCGGAGCTGTCGATGGTGTGGAGCGGGGTGCATGACAATGACCCGGCGGAGCGGTGGTTGCGGGCGAGGATTTCGGAGCACATGGCGGGGGCTTGATTGAGGAGGTGGGCCCAGCCCACCAGGAATTGGTCACCCATTCTTCCCCGGAATTGGATATTCCTCCCACCACCTCCGGTCACTAACCTAGCCATCAACCCCCACCGTTCCGGAGAACCACCATGCAAGCGCGTACCGATTTCTACACCGCCTCCCCAGACGCCATGAAAGCCATGCTCGCCCTGGAAGCCGCTGTCGGCAAACTGTCCATCGAGTTGCCCCTGCTGGAACTGATCCGCCTGCGTGTTTCGCAGATCAATGGCTGTGCCTTCTGTCTCGACATGCACACCGCCGATGCCCGCAAGGGCGGTGAGACCGAGCGTCGCCTGTACACCGTGTCGGCCTGGCGTGAAACGCCGTTCTTCACCCCGCGTGAGCGCGCCGCACTGGCCTGGGCCGAAAGCCTGACACTGCTCAGCCAGACCCACGCGCCGGATGAGGACTTCAATGCACTCGCCGCCGAGTTCAGCGCCCAGGAGCAGGTCGACCTGAGCGTGGCCATCGCCACCATCAACAGCTGGAACCGCCTCGCGGTGGGTTTTCGCAAGATGCCCAAGTAAGCCTTAGAAATTCACCGAAGCACTCAGGCGCGCCGTCAGTGGCGCGCCCTGGAACAGATAGTCATCGCCCATGTACTCGCCCGCGTCGCGCCAGTAGCGCTTGTCGAACAGGTTGTCGACGCTCAGGCGAAACACCGTCTCGTAGCCGTCGACCTTGGTGGTGTAGCGGCTTCCGACATTGACCACCGCATAATCCCCGACCTCCACATTCCCGGTACGGTTCGCGTACTTCTTGGCGCTGTACTGCACGCCGCCGAGCACGGCCAATCCATTCACCCACGGCAACGCATAGTCGGCGTACACACTGGCGCGCAGCTTGGGTACGTTGATCGCCTGGTGGTCTTCGTATTCCGGCGTACCGCTGCCGGTCACCCGCGCGCGAATCGCCGCCACACTGGTCGCGATCTGCAAACGGTCGGTGGCCCAGCCGTTGGCCGACAACTCCAGCCCGGTGTTCTTCTGCTCGCCCTGTTGCACATAGATGAACTGATCGGCGCCTTCCGGCTTGGCGTACTGGTAGGCCTGGCGCGTCTGGAATACGGCAGCGGCGAAGCTGATGCGGCGCCAGTCGTATTTCACCCCGGCTTCGATCTGGCGCGAAACGGTCGGCGCGAGGGTTTCACCGTCGTTGGTGGTTGTCCACGGCGCCTGGCCGCCCAGGGACAGGCCTTTGCTGTAACTGGTGTAGAGCGAGATGTTTTCGACCGGCTTGTAGATCAACGAAGCCTGCGGCAGGAACACGTATTGCTGGGTGTGGCGAACCTGGTTGCCAGTGGTCCCGTCGAAGGCTTTTTCATCCAGGCGCACTTCACGGCCGCCGAGGATGGTTTGCCATTGCTCGTTGAAGCGGATGCGGTCGGTGACGAACAGGCCGTACTGGCGGCTGTCGAGGTTGCGATGGCTGTCGTTGAGCGGCTTGTCGGTGGGGGTGAACGTCGGAGCATCGACGTTGATATTGGTGCTGCCGATGTATTCATTGACCGACTTGCGCTTGTCGACCACCCGGCGAAAGGCGCTGGTGCCGAAGGTCAGTTCATGGCCCAGGCTGCCCGTGTCGAACAGCCCGGTCATGGCCGCCTGCACTTCGTCGTCGCGGCGGGTGTCGTCGGGGCTGCGGTAGTCGTAGACGTCGTAGTCGCCAGTGGGGCTGAAGAAGGCGGTGCCGCAATCGGTCACGTAGAAGCAGCCATAGGCAAACGAACTGTAGTCGTCGATCACCACTTTGCTGCGCGCCGCGCTGAGGTTGCCTTTCCACTGGTCGCTGAAGCGGTATTCGAACTTGCCGTTGAGGTTCAGTGAGTCGATGCCCACCTGCTTGGAACCGCTCTGGTGCCCGAGCAACTTTTTCGGCGACGCGCCGTGTGGCACTTCAGTGCCGCCCAGCAACTGGTAGCCGGGCACCGAGCGTTGCTGCTTATCCTGGTATTCCGCATCCAGCTGCAGCACGGCGTCGGGGCTGATGTTCCAGTCAAAGGCCAGGGACACGAAATCGCGCTGGCCATTGGCGTGTTCCACGTAGGAATTGAGGTCTTCATGGGCGACGTTGGCACGCAGGCCGAATTGCTGCTCGCTGCCGAACCAGCCGCCGACATCGGTAGCGATATAACCGCTGCCGCGATCATCTGTGGACACCGTCACCTGGCGCACGTCCTCCGGGCGCTTGGTCACGTAGTTGATCACGCCGCTGGGCTCGGAGATGCCGCTTTGCAGGCCCGCCAGGCCCTTGAGCACTTCCACCTGCTGCTTGTTTTCCAGGGCGACGTTCTGCTCGCCGGTGATGGTGCGCCCGTTGATCTTGTAGCTGCTGGCAGCATTCAGCGAGAAGCCGCGCACCACAAAGTTTTCGTAGTAGCCGATGGGCGCATAGCTGTCGCCCACCGAGGCATCGTTGCGCAGCACTTCACTGAGCAGGCGCGCCTGCTGGTCCTTGATCATCGCGGCGTTGATCACCGTGATCGAGGCGGGCGTGTCCAGCAGCGGCGCCTCGTCGAAGCCCCCGACCGAGGCGGTTTCAGCGCGATAGCCGGACTCATCCTGGCCCTGGACCTGCACCGCTGGCAGCTCCAACTCCGCCGCCAGACTGTGACCGATGCCGCCACTGAGCAGCAGGCCGAGGGCAAAACGTGAAGTGACGACGGGACGAAAACGCAAAACCATGGGGGCAGGGCCTTAAAGCGCAGGGCGGGGGGCGCATAAGCTAGGCATAAGTGCGTACTTTTACAAGTTTTCGAGAATGATTCGCACGCTGAGACATCCCGTCTCAGCCCCCACGCCAATCGCTGCGCGCCTCGACAGCCGCCCCGGCGACCTGCGATAGACAAAGGCTTCTCTCATCATTGCAGGAGATCGTCATGGGGATTGCTGGAAAAATCGCGCTGGTCACCGGCGCCGGGCAGGGCATTGGCCGGGCCATCGCCCTGCGCCTGGCACAGGACGGTGCCGACATCGCCCTGGTGGACATCAATGGCGCCAAGCTCGAAGCCGTAGCTGCTGAAGTGGTCGCACTGGGACGCAAGGCCTCGGTGTTTGTCGCCGACGTGTCCAAGCGCGAACAGGTGGTGGCGGCCGTCGAACATGCGCACCAGACCCTGGGTGGCTTCGACATCATCGTCAACAACGCCGGGGTGGCGCAGATCGATTCGCTGCTGGACGTCAGTCCGGAACAGGTCGAACGCACGCTGGGCATCAATGTGCAGGGTGTGTTGTGGGGAATCCAGGCCGCCGGCAAGAAATTCAAGGCGCTTGAGCAGAAAGGCAAGATCATCAACGCGTGCTCCATCGCCGGCCATGAAGGCTTTGCGCTGCTCGGGGTGTACTCGGCGACCAAGTTTGCCGTGCGCGCCTTGACCCAGGCGGCGGCCAAGGAATTGGCCAGCGCCGGGATCACGGTCAATGCGTACTGCCCGGGCGTGGTGGGCACCGATATGTGGGTCGAGATCGACAAGCGCATGGCCGAGATTACCGGCGCTGACGTCGGCGCGACGTACAAGAAGTACGTGGAGGGCATTGCCCTGGGCCGCGCGGAAACGCCGGAAGACGTTGCCGGGCTGGTGGCCTTCCTGGCCGGGCCGGATTCGGACTACATGACCGGCCAAGCCCCGTTGATCGACGGCGGACTCGTCTACCGCTGACGTGCTTGGCTGACGCGTTCAAAAATGTGGGAGCGGGGGGGGGGGGGGGGGGGGGGGGGGGGGGGGGGGGGGGGGGGGGGGGGGGGGGGGGGGGG
>NZ_JBWKSN010000025.1:0-49801 GCF_059419825.1 Pseudomonas sp. GW821-FHT05D12
CGGCCCCCCAAATCAATGTCGGATTACGGGCACACCGAGCCTAGGCGAGGTGCCGAGTGTTGGGGCAAGAGCCCTTTGGTTACTTTGGGGCTTTTCCAAAGTGACGCGCCGTAAGGGCGCAACCAATAGCAGCCGTTACCCAAATAAAAGAATGCAAACCCGACCGTCACCCCGGCAACGGAATAACCCGCAACGCCCGCACCGACTTGTAGGAAAAACTCGAATAAATCTCCTTCACACAAGGCAGCGTCTGCAACACCTCCCGCGCAAACTCCCCGAACGATTCAAGGTCCCTGGCCACCACTTCAAGCAAAAAGTCATACCGCCCCGACACGTTATGACACGCCACGATTTCCGGGATTTCAAGCAGCCGCTGTTCAAACGCGCGGGCAATTTCCTGGGTGTGGCTGTCCATCATGATGCTGACAAACGCCGTCACGCCATACCCCAGCGCCTTGGGCGACAGGATCGCCTGGTAACCACTGATCACGCCGCTCTCTTCGAGGTTGCGCACGCGGCGCCAGCAGGGCGAGGTGGTGAGGGACACTCGCTCGGCCAGTTCGGCTACGGTGAGGCGCGCATTGCCTTGCAGCGCGTTTAAAAGGGCCTTGTCGGTACGATCGAGACTCACGGGCATATCTTGCCTCTGATTGTTGTTTTTATCGGGTTTTCATCCCGGTACGCGGGATTTGGCAGCAAACTTTGCAACGTTCATCTTTGGTTATGAGCATAGCATTGTAGGAAATAAGGAGCGTCCGACATGAACAATAAACACAATGCATTCGGCTTTTCCACCCGCGCCATCCACCACGGCTACGACCCCAAGGACCACCACGGCGCGCTTGTCCCGCCTATTTATCTGTCGGCGACGTTCGCCTTTCCCACCGCCGAATACGGCGCCGCGTGTTTTGCCGGCGAAGCCAACGGGTACTTCTATACGCGTATTTCCAACCCGACCCTGGCACTCCTGGAAGCGCGCATGGCCAGTCTGGAAAACGGCGAGGCGGCAGTGGCCTTCAGCTCGGGCATGGGCGCGATTGCCGCGACGTTCTGGACCCTGCTGCGCCCCGGTGACGAGGTGATCGTCGGCCAGACCGTCTACGGCTGCACCTTCGCCCTGCTGCATCACGGCATCGGCGAGTTCGGCATCAAGGTACGGCACGTCGACCTGACTGACCTGGCCGCCCTGCAAGCGGCAATCAGCCCGGCCACGCGCATGATCTACTGCGAGACCCCGGCCAACCCCAACCTGCAACTGGTGGATATCACTGCCGTGGCCGCCCTCGCCCACCAACATGGCGATATCACCGTGGTGGTCGACAACACCTACTGCACGCCCTACCTGCAACGCCCCCTCGACCTCGGCGCCGACGTGGTCGTGCACTCGGCCACCAAGTACCTCAGCGGCCACGGCGATATCACCGCCGGTATCGCCGTGAGCGGCCAGGCACTGGCCCAGCGCATCCGTCTGCAAGGCCTCAAGGACCTGACCGGCGCGGTGATGTCGCCGCAGGACGCGGCCCTGCTGATGCGTGGCCTCAAGACCCTGGCCCTGCGCATGGACCGTCATTGCAGCAACGCCCAGGCGCTGGCCGAAGCCCTGCAGGCACACCCGGCCGTGCAGTCGGTGACCTACCCGGGCCTGCGCTGCTTCCCACAATACGCACTGGCGCAGCAGCAAATGAAAATGTCCGGCGGCATGATCGCCTTCGAGCTCAAGGGCGGCATCGACACCGGCCGGCGTTTCATGAATGCGCTGAAGGTGTTCACCCGCGCGGTCAGCCTCGGCGACGCCGAGTCACTGGCCCAGCACCCGGCGAGCATGACCCATTCCACCTACACCCCCGAGCAGCGCGCGCACCATGGCATCAGCGAAGGGCTGGTGCGCCTGTCGGTCGGCCTGGAGGATGTCGCCGACCTGCTGGCGGACGTGCAGCAGGCCCTGGCCAAATGCACCCGCGCCCTGCCCCGGCAGCCGGTGTTGGCGTCGCAGTCTGTGAGATAGGGCTTACGCGGGCTGTAGGGGGTTTAATGCGGCTTTTTGCGGATTGGATCCCCATCACCCCGCCAGGCTGTACTAGCATACGTCCTGCACCCGAAACTCATGGACGAACTGATGAACTCACACCTGTTCCCACATATAGGCAAGGTCATCGCAAGCACCGGCAGTCGCCATTTCCCACGCATGCTGCATGACCTGATCCTCACCCAACTGGCAGTGGACGCCACCCATATCACCCAACTGCGCGTCAGTCACGAAGGCCACACCCGTCGCCAGATCAGCCCGGTCTATACCGACTCCGTGGCGACCCTGGGCGTGGAACAACCGGCCGCACAATTGCACCTCACCCGCCACAAAGACGACGTGCGCTACGTGCTCTCGGTGTACCGCTCGCACCAATCCGAAAGCTTTTCGCCGCAGGAACGCAGCATGCTGCAGGACTTCTCCACGCTGCTGCTGCCCATGGTCGAAAAACACATCACCGCGCTCCACCCGTGCCGCCAGGACAGCGACCCGGTGCCCGCGCAGAACCAGGGCATCGACACCCTGCGCCGGCGCATCGAAGAACGGCTGGTGCAGTCGGGGTTGACCTTGTCCAACCGTGAACTGGAAGTGTGCGTGGGCCTGCTGGCCGGGCGCACGGCACCGGAACTGGCCGAGCAGTTGGCGCTGAAGGTCAACACCATCGAGAGCTACCTCAAACGCGCGGCGATCAAGCTCGGGATCAGCGGGCGGCACTCGTTGTTGCGGTGGATGTATGCCACCAAGGATGAAACGGCCCCTTAGCCCCCGACTGTGGCGAGCAGGCTTGCCCTGCCCGCCACAGATCACCGCCACCTCGGGCACTCAATCGCGCGCCAACGCCTCGATCGGATCCAGCCGCGCCGCATTCCTTGCTGGCACGAAGCCAAACACAATGCCGATCAGCGTCGAACAGGCAAACGCGGTGACGATCGAGCCCACCGAAAACACCATCTCCCACTCCTTCACAAACAGCGAAAACAGCAAGCCCAGCCCGTAGGACAGCAAGATCCCGATCACCCCGCCGATCAGGCACACCATCACCGCCTCCACCAGGAACTGCTGGCGAATGTCCGACTGTCGCGCACCCACCGCCATGCGAATACCGATTTCGCGAGTGCGCTCGGTGACCGACACCAGCATGATATTCATCACGCCGATTCCGCCCACCAGCAGGGAAATCACCGCAATCAACGACAGCAGCAACGCCAGCGAGCGGCTGGTTTTCTGCACGGTCTGCATGATGCTGTCGAGGTTGTTGGTGAAAAAATCCTTGGTGCCGTGGCGTTGCAGCATGAGCTTGTTGACGTTCTCCTCCACCACCTTGCTCGGCTGGCCGTCCTTGATGCGCACCGTGATGCTGTCCAGATGGCGCTGGCCCAGCAGCCGCCCCGCGGCGGTTTCATACGGCACCCAGACGTTCAGCGCCTTGCTGGCGGCGAACATGTTTTTATTCTCGGCCGTGACGCCGATCACCGTGCACGGCAGGTTGCCCACCAGGATCACCTGGCCCAACGGGTCGACAGTTGGCCCGAACAGGCGCTGGCGGGTGTTGTGGTCGATGACCACCACCTGGGCCTGGCGCCGTGCATCGCTTTCGCTGAAGGCGATCCCGGCCTCGAGCTTCAAGCCCTTGACCTTGAAGTAGCGATCACTGACGCCATTGACCTGCGCATCCAGGTCGATGTTGCCAAAGCGCAGCAACAGGTTGCGGCCCACCACCGGGGTCGCGCTGTCGACGTAATACAGCTGGTTCAACGCGTCCACATCCGACGGCATCAGCGTCTCGATGGCCGACGCGCGGCTGTCGCCAAAACTGGTGCCGGAAAAGATATCGATGGTGTTGCTGCCGATCGCCTGGATGTCCTTGAGCACATAGCGCTTGGCGCCCTCGCCGATGGCCGAGATCGACACCACCGAGGTGATGCCGATGACAATGCCGAGCATGGTCAGCAACGTGCGCATGCGATGGGACACCAGCGCGACCCACGCCATGTTGAAAGCTTCCTTGAACAACCCCAGGCTCGCCACCAGGCGCCGCGCACCGCTGCGCCGTGGCTCGACGGGCGCTTCCGCGGGCAGCTCCAGGCCGCTGCTCTGGTTGGCCTTGTCGCTGACAATCTCGCCATCGCAGACCTCGACGATGCGCTGGGCATTCGCCGCCACCTTGGGGTCGTGGGTGACGATAATCACCGTATGCCCGGCGGCGTGCAGCTCGGCGAGGATGCGCATCACCTCCTTGCCGCTGTGGGTGTCGAGGGCACCGGTGGGCTCGTCGGCGAGGATCACTTCACCGCCGTTCATCAAGGCGCGGGCAATGCTCACCCGTTGCTGCTGCCCGCCGGAGAGCTGGCTGGGCCGGTGGCTGGTGTGGCCGGCCAGGCCCAGCCGTGCGAGCAGCTCCCCCGCGCGGGCGTGCCGCTGGGTTTGCGCGGTACCGGCATAAATCGCCGGCATTTCCACGTTGTGCAAGGCACTCAGGTGCGCAAGCAAATGGTAGCGCTGGAAGATAAAGCCGAAGTAGTCGCGGCGCAGTTCGGCCAGTTGCTCATCGCCGAGTGAGCGGGTCTCGATGCCGTTGATCCTGTAACTGCCGGCAGTCGCGTAATCGAGGCCGCCGAGGATGTTCATCAGGGTCGATTTGCCCGAGCCCGAGGCCCCGATGATCGCCACCATCTCGCCAGCTTCGATGGTCAGGTCGATGCCCTTGAGCGCAATGAATTCACGCTCGCCGGCGATAAAACTGCGGGTAATGCCCTTGAGTTCCAACAGTGGCTGGGTCATGGCTCAGTTCCCCGCCACGGCCGGCGAGGCATCGCCGATCACGACTTTATCGCCCTC
The DNA here is from genome assembly GCF_059419825.1 of Pseudomonas sp. GW821-FHT05D12. Lineage (NCBI taxonomy): Bacteria > Pseudomonadati > Pseudomonadota > Gammaproteobacteria > Pseudomonadales > Pseudomonadaceae > Pseudomonas > Pseudomonas sp. GW821-FHT05D12. The sequence continues at coordinate 4,865 of NZ_JBWKSN010000025.1, forward strand.
GGCCAGGCCCTCCAGGATCTGCACCTTGACGTTGTTGTTGATGCCGGTCTTCACCTGCCGCGACAGCGCCTTGCCGTTGGCGTCGAGCACCCGCAGCGGGTAGCTGCCATCGGGGTTGCGCGGGCCCAGCGCGGCCACCGGCACCATCAGCGCGGCCTCGGCGGTGTCGAGCACGATGCGCACCTGGGCGGTCATGGCGATGCGCAGGCGATGGTCAGGGTTGGGCACGTCGAACAGCGCGTTATAGAACACCGCCGTGTTCTGCTTGGGGGTGCCGGCGGTCTGGGTCTCGAGGAAGTTCTGCGGCGCCGGCTCAGTGCCGCGCAGCTTGGCGTAGTAGCGCTTGTCGGCCTCGCCGAGGATGGTGAAGTACACCTGCTGGCCGGGGCTGATATGAATCACATCGGCCTCCGAGACCTGGGCCTTGACGGTCATGGTGTCCAGGTCCGCCAGCTTGAGCAGCACCGGCGCCAGTTGGTTGGCAATGACCGTCTGGCCTTCCTGGGTGACGATGCCGACCACGTCGCCGTCGATGGGCGCGACGATGCGCGTGTAGGCCAGGTTGACCTTGGCCGTGTCGATCTGGATATGCGCACTCTTGATCTGCGCATCCAGGGACAGCAGGTTGGCCTGCTGCACCTGGAACGTGGACTCGGCGTCTTCGAAATCCTGGCGCGACACCGACTCATCATCCTGCAGGCCCTTGTAGCGTTCATACACCGACTTGGCCTGCTTGAGCTGGGCCGCCGTGGCACGGCGCTGGGCCTGCAGGTTTTCTTCGTCGACCTGGGCCTTGCGCAGGGTGTTCTGCAGGATCAGCGGGTCGATCTCGGCCAGCCACTGGCCCTTTTTCACCTTGTCGCCGACCTTGACTTTGAGCGACTTCAACTGGCCCGAAACCTGGGCGCCGACGTCGACCTGCTTGATGCCTTCAAGCACGCCGGTGGCCAACACGGCATTCTCGATATCGCCGCGTTCGACGCTAGCCGTGAGGTATTGGGGGGCGTCGGCGGGAGCCTGGACGGCATACACCACCAGGCCAATAGCGGCCGCCAACGCCAGGCACATACCGGTTTTGCGCCACTTCACGACACCACCTCCGCAACCACCACACCGTCCAGCCACCAACGTGCCAGCCCGTGAACATTCGGGGCCTTGAGCAACGTGAAGTGATTGCCGCCGCCGTACCACACCTGCAACCCGTTGCCCTGGCGTCGCCACCCTTCAATCATCAGGCCCTGCTCACGCTGATTGCCCGCTGCATCCAGCGCCGGGTCCTGGGCCAACACCAACCGCACCACCCCCTCGAACCGCCGCGCCGGCCGATACACCGTGCGCAACGCCGCCGCATAGGTACGCGCCGGACCGTCCATCGCGTCCACACTGGCCCGCGCCGGCAGCAAGCCGACGCCGACCATGCCCGCGTGCAGCCATTGCCGTTGCGCGATGTCATCGCGCGCGGCGAAGTCCAGGGGGTCAATGCCCAACGACTTGCCGGCCGACAACTGCATCGCTTCGATCAGGCGCAGCAGTGCCGCCGTGGTGGTATACGGCTTGCCCGCGCCGCCTGGCGCCTCGCTGTCGATCACCGTCAACGACGCCACTTCACGTCCGGCCGCCTGCAACTGCAGCGCCAGCTCCAGCGCCACCCAGCCACCGAAGGAATGCCCGGCCAGGTGCACCGGCCCGTGCGGGTACTCCTGCGCCAGCGCCGCCAGGTAACAGGCCGCCGCCGCTTCGACCTGGCTGTGCGGCACTGCCTCACCGTCGAGGCCACGTGGTTGCAGGCCGAACAGCGGCCAATCGCGCCCGAGCGCGTCGCTCAACCCCACGAAGCCGGTGACGCTGTCCCCCGCCCCCGGCACACAGAACAGCGGCGCATGCCCTTCCCGCCCGCTCTGGATGCGCAGCAGCGGCTGGTGCGGCGCCTGCTTCTGTGGCGAACAGGTCGCCAGGGCGGCGCTGATCGCCGCGCCCAACGTGCGGATATGCGGGGCCTGCATCATGCTCTGGTGATCGCCAGGCACCTCGATGCGGCGCAGTTGGCCCGGCGCCAGTGCGTCCTCCCAACCCAGCGATTCACTGCGCCGCGACAACTCGGTCGGGCGCTCCAGCGCGCTGAACAGATGCACCGGAATCGGCAGCGGGAACAGGCTGTAATGCGCCAGCGCATGCCCATGCCCGACTTCGCGCTCGATGAAGTTCAAGAGGTCCGCGTCCGTCGCCGCCGCCATTTGCGCGTACAGCAGACCTTGATCGCGACAGCGTTGCAGCAGGCCTGCAAAGTCCAGCTGTCCAATGCCCGCCGCCAACTGTTCAAGACTCGCCAACTCATGTGCACCTCCCTGTGCGTTCCAATAGGCCGTGCACTGCAACAACAGGTGCCGCTTGAGCGCGTCCGGCCCGCTCCAGCGCGCCTTGCCCTGGTCGGTCATGCGCGGCACGTAGCTGTCGATCAAGCCGAGAAACGCCACGGGCTCATCCAGCCCCAGCAATTGCATGGCGACCTCATAAGCCAGTACGCCGCCAAACGACCAGCCCGCCAGCCGATACGGCCCGTGGGGCTGGCGCTCGCGAATCAGCCCGACCATGCGCGCCGCCAGGCCTTCCATGCTGTGCAGATGCGCTTCACCCAAGGGCACGCCGGGCAGGCCGAAAATCGGATAATCACCGGGCAGGTGCTGGCCCAGCGCCGGGAAATAGACGTCCATGCCACTGAACTCATGGATCAGGAACAACGGCGGTTGCGTACCGCTGCTGCGCACCGTGATCACGCCGGTGTCGCGCAGCGGTGCCTGGGTGCGTGCGCGCAACAGCGCGGCGACGCACGCCACGCTGGCATGCTGGAACAGCTCGGCGAGGGACACCGGCAGACCCGCTTCCTCCAGCAGGTTTACCAGCCGAATCGCCAGCAGCGAGTGTCCGCCCAATTCGAAGAAGCTGTCATGCCGGCCCACCTGTTCCAGTTTCAACACCTCGGCCCACAGCCGCGCCAGGGTGTGCTCCAGGGCATCGCTGGGGGCTTCGAAGTCGCGGCGGTTCAAGGCGTCCCACTCAGGTGCCGGCAGCGCCTTGCGGTCGACCTTGCCGTTGGCAGTCAACGGCAAGTGCGCGAGCGCCACATAGGCCGAAGGCAGCATGTATTCCGGCAGTTGCGCCTGCAGGTGTGCACGCAGGGCGTCGATGGCGGCGGCACCGGTAAAGTACGCCACCAGGCGCTTGTCCCCCGGCGCGTCTTCGCGCGCCAGCACCACCACCTCCTGGACATCGGCAAAGGTTGCCAGGCGCGCTTCAATCTCGCCCAGCTCGATGCGGAAACCGCGGATTTTCACCTGGTCGTCATTGCGCCCGATGCACTCCAGCAACCCGTCCGCCGTCCAGCGGCCGAGGTCGCCGGTGCGGTACATCAGGGCGCCTGGGACAAAGGGGTCCTGGACAAATTTTTCCGCGCTCAGCTCAGGGCGATTCAAGTACCCCTTGGCCACGCCATCGCCGCCGATGCAGATTTCACCGCTGACCCCCAGCGGCACCGGCTGCAATTGCGCATCCAGCACATGGATCCGGGTGTTGGCGATCGGCCGTCCCACCGGCACGCTCTCGGCGTCATCGGCCAGCGCGCGCACTTCATAAGTGCTGGCATAGGTGGTGGTTTCCGTCGGCCCGTAACAGTGCACCAGCCGCAGCGCGGGGGCCGCGGCCAGCAGGCGGCGAAACGCGGCCGGGTCGGCCCGCTCGCCGCCGCACAACAGAATGCGCAGGCCCGCCAACGCCTGGGGAATCATCTGCACGTATTGGTTGAACAGCGCCGTGGTCACGAACAGCACCGTCACCTCCTGCAAGGCCGCGCCGAACGCGCTCGGGTCGAGCACGGTGGCATGGTCGATGACCTGCACCTGGCCGCCGTTGAGCAATGCGCCCCAGACGTCCATGGTGCTGGCGTCGAACGCCGGGTTCGAGGCGAAGGCCACGCGGTCGCCGGCATTGAAATCGGCATAGCCGTTGTTGAGCACCAGCCGTGTGATGCCGCGATGGGGCACCAATACGCCCTTGGGCGTGCCCGTGGAGCCGGAGGTGTACATGATGTACGCCACGCTGTCCGAGGATTGCGACACGTCCGGGTTATGGCTCGGTTGCGGGTCGAGCACCAGGGTGTCGAGGTCCAGGCGCCGGACCGGGTACCCGACCACCGCATCGCTGTGGGTCAGCAGCCAGCTCGCGCCGCTGTCCTGCACCATGAAGCCCTGGCGTTCGGCCGGCGCGTGGATATCCAGCGGCACATAGGCGCCCGCGCACTTGAGCACTGCAAGCTGGCTGACGAGTAAATCCAGGCAGCGTGGCAGCAGGATGGCCACGCTGTGCCCAGGCCGCACGCCAAGCTCGATAAGGTGATGGGCCAGGCGGTTGGCGCGGCTGTTCAGTTCGCCGTAGCTCAGGCTGTGTTCGCCCTGCAGCGCCGCCACGGCGCCGGGCCGTGCCTGCGCCTGGGCTTCGAACAAGCGCTGCACCGTGTGCTCACGCGGGAATGCCCGGGCAGTGGCATTCAACGCCAACAGCTGCTGGCGCTCGGCAGCGGGCAGGATCGGCAAGCGGCCGATGGCAATCTCCGTCGCCCCTTCCAGCGCCTGCACCACCTGCTCCACGGCGATCTGCAGGTAGTCGCACAACCGCCGCGCGCCCGGCCCCACGGCCTTCAAACCGAAGCTGTCGCCGAGGTCGTCCACACTCATCGACAAGCCATAGTTGCTGGACTCCTCGGCCTTGAGCAGTTGAATGCCCTGCCACGCCTCGGCCACACCCGCGCCGCGCGGCGCGCTATGGCGATAGTTGAACAACACGCTGAACAAGGGCGTGCTCGCCGGTACCGCGCTGCACCGCTGGGCCAGTGCCAGCGACGCATGCTCGTGGCTGAGCAGTTCGGTGAGGCGCACATGCGTGGCCTGCACGGCAGTGCGTACCGACTGTTCACCGAGGTCGACCCGCAGCGGCAAGGTGTTGATAAACACCCCCATGGCGCGCTCGGCACCCTCGCCGCCTTGCAGGCGGCCCAGCAGCACGGTGCCGAAGACCACCGACTCACGCCCACTGACCTTGCCGAGTACATGGGCCCACGCCAGGTGCATCAGGCTCGCAGTGCTGACCCCTGCCTGGCGCGCCTGGGTACGCAGGCGTTGACCCAACGCAGCGTCAAGCGTCACCCGCGCCGGTGCAGCGGGGCCCAGGTCCTGCACCACCGTTGGCTCATCGATGTCCCCCAGCATCGCGCGGAAAAAATCCTCGTGGGTCTCGGCGCCCACGCGGGTCTGCGCCACGTAGTTGCGATATGGCACCGCCGCACCCAGCTGATCCTGGGCACCCAACAGGAAGGCCTGCAGTTCATGCTGCAGGATCTCCAGCGCCAGGTGGTCCATTACCAGGTGGTGGAACAGCAAGGTCGCGACCAGCCGCTGCGGCGTCTCGGTATACACCAGGCGCATCAGCGGTGCCTGCCCGAGGTCGAGGCGCGGCGGCACCGGCCCGTTTTCGACGCGCAGGCTCGCCTCACGCCACACCACTTGCAACGGTTCCTCCAGGCCTTGCCAATGGAAGGAAGAGCGCAAAATGTCGTGCCGCTGGATCACCGCCTGCAAGGCCTGGGCAAACGCGTCGAAGCGCTGGCGACTGTCGAAGGCAAATTGCGCCTGCAGCAGATAGGCATCGGCGGCCTGCTCGGCGCGATGGTGATAGAGCATGCCGGCCTGCAACGGCGCCAGCGGGTAGAGGTCCTGCACATTCGCCACGCCACCGGGGATGCCGGCGACAATACGCGCGATGGCTGGCGAGTCCAGCGGGATCGGCGGCAACTGCGCGACTTGCGCGCTACCGCCCAGTGCTGCGGCGAAGGCACACAAGGTGGGTTGGCCGAACAGCACTTTCACCGGCGCCGCCAACCCCAGGTGGCGCAAACGGCCCATCAGGCTGACCGCCAGCAGCGAGTGCCCGCCCAGTTCGAAGAAGTGATCATGGCGCCCCACGCGCTCTACATCGAGCAGCTCGGCCCACAGCGCGGCGATGATCATTTCGCGCTCGCCCTGAGGCGCTTCGTACGCGCGCACCGCCACCGCATCCGCCCCCGGCGCCGGCAGCGCCTTGCGGTCGAGCTTGCCGTTGGGGCTCAACGGCAGCGCCTCCAGATGCACGAACACCGCCGGCACCATGAACGCCGGCAGGTGCCGCAGCAGCTGCGCGCGCAGTGTGTCGATCGGCGTGCGCACGCCGGTGTAGTACGCCACCAGGCGTTCATCGCGGGCGATCACGGCGGCTTCGCTGACCGCAGCACATTCGGTCAGCCGCGCCTGGATTTCCCCCAGTTCTATACGCAGGCCACGGATCTTCACCTGGTCGTCGTTGCGCCCCAGGTATTCGAGGGTGCCGTCCGGCCAATAACGGCCGACGTCGCCGGTGCGGTACATGCGCCCCTCGGTAAACGGGTCTTGCAGGAAGCGCTCGGCGGTTAGCTGCGGACGGTTCAAATAGCCACGCGCCACTTGCACGCCGCCAATAAACAGCTCGCCGACCACGCCCAGGGGCACCGGTTGCAACTGCGCGTCGAGCACGTACAGGCGTGTGTTGGCAATCGGCTTGCCGATCGGCGTGTTGTCCGGCGTCACGGCTCCCGCGCAGTTCCAGGCCGTCACGTCGACGGCGGCTTCGGTGGGGCCATACAGGTTATGCAACTCGCTGCCGGGCAACTGCTGCTTGAAGCGCCGCACCAGGCTGCCGGGCAAGGCTTCGCCGCTGCACATCACCCGCACCACGCCGGCGGCCTGGCTCACGTCGCCATGGGCGAGGAAGACGTCGAGCATCGACGGCACGAAATGCAGCGTGGTGATCTGCTCAGCCGCGATCACGGCGCACAAATAGGCCGGATCCTTATGCCCTTCAGGTCGCGCCATCACCAGGCGCGCGCCGGTGGACAGCGGCCAGAAGAACTCCCACACCGACACGTCGAAGCTGAACGGGGTTTTCTGCAGCACCGCGTCGTCGGCCGTCAGCGCATAGGCGTCCTGCATCCACAACAGGCGGTTGACCACCCCGGCATGCTCATTGATCACGCCTTTGGGCTGGCCGGTGGAGCCGGAGGTGTAGATCACGTAGGCGCTGACGGCCACAACCGTCGGGTTGTCGAGCGGCTGGTGCTGCCAGCACGGCTGGTCGAGGTCGACCACCGCCACGTCCCCCAGCACCCCACGCGTTGCCGCCTGGGCCAGCACGGCGACCGGCGCGCTGTCCGCGAGCATGTAGGCAAGGCGCTCCAGCGGATACGCCGGGTCCAGCGGCACATAGGCGGCGCCGGCCTTGAGAATCGCGTACAGGCCGATGACCATGTCCAGGCCGCGCTCCACGCAGATCGCCACCCGCGAACCGGGCTGTACACCCAGCGCCAGCAAGTGATGCGCCAACTGATTGGCCCGCGCATTCAGTTCGGCATAGGTCAGTTGCAGCTCGCCGGCCTTGAGCGCAATCGCGTGCGGAGTGCGCGCCACCTGCGCTTCGAACATCCCATGCAGGGTCTGTTCGAGGTCGTAGTCGACCGCCGTGGCATTGAAGTCGAACAGCAACTGCTGGCGCTCGCGCTCGTCCACCAGCGGCACCTGCTCAAGGACCGCCTGGTCGTTGTCGACCATGGCCCGCAGCAGGCGGGTGAAGTAGCCGACATAACGACGCACCGTCGACTCATCGAACAGTGCCACGGCGTATTCCAGCGCGCCGATAATCGTGCCCTGCACTTCGCCCAGGTCCAGCGACAGGTCGAACTTGGCAAAGTGGCTGTGTTCGACAATGCGCTCCAGGGCCAGGTCGCCGAGGGCCAGGGTCGGCGCACTGCTGTCCTGCCAGGTCAGCAGGGTCTGGAACAGCGGGCTGTGGGCCAGGCTGCGCAGCGGCCGGGTGATTTCCACCACCTGCTCGAACGGCAGGTCCTGGTGGTCCTGGGCCGCCAGTGTCAGGCCCTTGACCCGTGCCAGCAACGCCTCGGTGCTCAACGCGCCGGAGGTGTCGATACGCACCGCCAGGGTGTTGACGAACAGGCCGATCAAGCCTTCCACCTCACCTCGCGTGCGGTTGGCCACCGGCGAGCCGATCACCACGTCGTGCTGCCCGGACAGCCGCGAGAGCAAGGCAGCCCAGGCGCTCATCAAGGTCATGTACAACGTGCTGCCGTGGCGTTGGCTCAAGGCCTTGAGACCAGCGGTGAAGCGTTCATCCAGGCGTACCTCGACGCTGCTGCCGGCGTAGTCCTGCAGTGCCGGGCGCGGGCGGTCGGTGGGCAGTGTGAGCAAGGCCGGTGCACCGTCCAGGGCCTGCTGCCAATAGCGGCTCTGGCGCTGCAGCACTTCGCCGCTGAGCCACAGGCGCTGCCACACGGCGAAGTCACCATACTGGATCGCCAGCGCCGGCAACGGGTCTGGCAGGCCGTGGCTGAACGCCTGGTACAACGCCGTCAGCTCACGGGTCAGCACGCCCATGGACCAGCCATCCGAGACGATATGGTGCAGGGTCAACAGCAGCACGTGGTGATCGTCGGCCATCACCACCAGGCGCCCGCGCAGCAGCGGGCCGCGCTCCAGGTCAAAGGGGGCCGAAGCCTCGCCCTGGATCAATGCATCCAGCGCCTGCTGGGGTTGCGGGTGGCGACGCAGGTCCTGCACTTGCAGGGGCAGCACGTCTTCGGCCGGCACACTGAGCACCTGGGCCACGTCACCGTGCTGGGCAAAACGGCTGCGCAGGGTGGCATGCCGCGCGACAATCCGCGCCAGCGCGCGTTGCAACGCCTCGACGTGCAGCTGGCCGCGCAGGCGCAGGCCGATGGGAATGTTGTAGGCGGTGTTGGCGCCTTCCATCAACGCCAGGAACCATAGGCGCTGCTGGGCAAAAGACAGCGGCACCGGCTCATCGCGGTTGGCCGGCAGGATCTGCGGCAAGGTACTGCGGCCGGCCTGGGCCAACCCCTCGGCGACAGCGGCCAGTTCGGCATTGGCGAACACGTCGCTGAGCAGCAACTCCACGCCCAGGCGCTGGCGCACCTGGGAGACCATGCGCATCGCCAGCAACGAGTGCCCACCCAGCTCGAAGAAATGATCGCGGCGCCCCACGCGCTCGACCTGCAGCACCTCGGCCCAGATCTGCGCCAGCACACTTTCGATCTCGCCCTCGGGGGCTTCGTATTCACGGGTAAACACCGCGGCCATGTCCGGGGCCGGCAAGGCCTTGCGGTCGAGCTTGCCGTTGGCGGTGAGGGGCAGCGCGTCCAGCTTCACGTAGGCGACCGGGACCATGTAGTCCGGCAGGTGTGTCACCAGGTGGGCGCGGAGGTCGGCCACGGTCAGTGGGTCGAGCTGCGGGTTTTCCGTGTAGTAGGCGACCAGGCGCTCCTCACGCACCAGCACCACCGCTTCCAGGAGACTCGGGAGATGGTTGAGCTGGGCTTCGATCTCGCCCAATTCGATCCGCACGCCACGGATTTTCACCTGGTCATCGTTGCGCCCCAGGTACTCGAGGGTGCCGTCCGGCAGCCAGCGCGCCATGTCGCCGGTACGGTACATGCGCCCCGCGTTGAACGGGTCGTGCAGGAAACGTTCGGCCGTCAGCTGCGGGCGGTTCAGGTAGCCGCGCGCCACGCCCTTGCCACCCACATACAGCTCGCCCGCCACGCCCAGCGGCACCGGCCGCTGCTGCGCATCCAGCAGGTACACGCGGGCATTGGCGATGGGCTTGCCGATGTGCAGCGGCTGGCCGGCCTCGACCTTGCCCGAGGTGGCGACCACCGTGGCTTCGGTCGGGCCGTAGTTATTGATCAGTTCAAAACGTTGCGCACGCGCGAACTGGCGCAGGCGGTCGCCGCCGATCAGCAGCGTGCGCAAGGTCGGGTGTTCGATCTGCTGGCTGAACGCGTACTCGGCCACCGGGGTCGGCAGGAAGCACACGTCCAGCGGCTGCGCGCACCACCAGGCCAGCAGCGCATCAATATCCTCGGCGCCGTCCGTAGCCGGCGGCAGGTGCAGGGTCGCCCCCACACACAGGGCCGGCCAGATCTCCCAGGCCATCGCATCAAAGCCAAACCCGGCGACGCTGGCGGTGTGGCGCCCGGCGCACAGGTCAAACGTGCGGCAGTGCCAGTCCACCAGGTTGGCCACGGTGTGGTGTTCCACCATTACGCCCTTGGGCTGGCCGGTGGAACCGGAGGTGTAGATCACATAGGCGAGGTTCGACGCGGTCATCGCGACCATCGGGTTGCTCGCCGAATGATGCTGCCAGGTGTAGCGATCAAGGTTGATCACCGGCACGTCGAGCGCCGGCAGGCGGGCAAGCAACGCGTGCTGGGCCAATACCGCGACCGGCGCGCTGTCACTGAGCAGGTACTCAAGGCGCTCAGCCGGGTGGGACGGGTCCACGGGCACATAGCAGGCGCCAGCCTTGAGGATCGCCAGCAACCCGGCCAGGGTGTCCAGGCCCCGGCGCGCGACAACCGCCACGCGGTCATCAGGCTTGACCCCCAGGGCCAGCAGGTGATGCGCCAGCAGGTTGGCCTGCTGGTTCAGCTCGGCATAGGTCATCTGCCGCCCCTGGTGCACGGCGGCGATGGCGTCGGGCGCCAGCGCGGCCTGGGCTTCGATGCGGGCATGCAGCGTGGTGCCTTGGGGGAACTCCGCCTGGGTGGCATTGAACTGCTGCAACAAGCGCTGCTGCTCGGCGAGCGGCAGCACCGAAACGCGGTTGAGCGCGGTGTCCGGCGCCTGCTCCAGCGCGTCCAGCAGGTTTTCCAACGCGGTCTGCAGGTAGGCACAGACGCGGTGCGGGTCCACCAAGGTGCTGGCGAGCAGGCTCAGGCCGAAGCCTTCACCCAGGTCATCGACACTCAGGGTCAGCGGGTAGTTGGTGCGTTCCTCGGCACTCAGCGCGGCGATACCGTGCCAGGCCGAGACCGCCTCGGCGCTGGCGGCCGGGGCGCTGTGGCGGTAATTGAGCAACGCACTGAACAACGGCGTCGGCGCCACCACGCCACTGCAGCGCTGGGCCAGGGCCAGCGGCGCATGCTCATGGCGCAGCAACGTGGTGAGCCTTGCGTGGGTGGCCTTGACCCCGGCGCGCACGCCCTCGTTGCCCACGTCCACGCGAAACGGCAGCGTGTTGATGAAGATCCCCAGCGCCCGGTCCGTGTCATGGCTGCCCTGCAGGCGGCCCATCAACACGGTGCCGAACACCACTTGCTCCTTGCCGGACAACACCCCCAGCACCTGCGCCCAGCCCATATGGAACAGGCTGGCGGCGCTCACCCCTAGTTGCCGCGCCTGCGCCCGCAGCCGTTGCGACAACGCCGGCGCCAGTGCCAGGTGAACCTCGGCAATGCCGCGTGCATCGCCTTGTACATCGTGCAGGCCAAACGGCAAGGTCGGTTCGCTGATGTCGCCGAGCATCTGGCGGAAAAAGCTTTCGTGCTCCTCTTCGCGGGTCCCCAGCCGCGCCTGGGCCACATAGTTGCGAAACGGCACCGCCTGGCCGAGTGCCGCGCCCTGCCCCAGCAGGCACGCCTGCATTTCATGGCACACCACTTCCAGGGCACTGTGGTCGAGCGCCATGTGGTGGAACAACAAACTGGCGACGATGCGCTGGTTGGCCGGATCATCCGCGCGCACCAGGCGCAGCAGCGGCGCCTGTGTCACGTCGAGACGATAGTGGCGGGCATCGAACAGCGCATGCAATTGCGCGGCGATATCGCCCTCGGCCGCCGGCAATTGGAGGGCCTGCACCGGCAGGCGCGCGGTGCGCCACACCACTTGCGAGGGCTCTTGCAGGCCGTCCCACACCACGCCGGTGCGCAGGATATCGTGGCGATCCATCACCGCCTGCAGCGCCTGGGCAAAGGCGTCGAAGCGCTCCAGGCTGTCGAACGCGAATTGCGCCTGCATCACGTACGGATCGCCGTGCTCGGCGCTGACGTGGTGAAACAGGATGCCTTCCTGCAACGGCGCCAGCGGGTAGATATCCTGGATATTCGCCACGCCGCCGTCGACGCTGGCGACGACTCGGTCGATCTCCTCCTGGCTCAGGGTCGACAGGCTCAGCATGTCCGGTGTGATGCGCTCGGCGCCGGCCGGGATGCCATTGGCCGGTACCTCGACGGCGCCCGCCTGCGGCGCCGAGTACTCACCGGCCTGGATCAGCGCGATCAACGCCGGTTTGTGTTCACGCAGCGCGGCGATAATCGCCGGGTCACTCAAGGCTTGCCTGTTGCCCTGCACCGACAACTGATCGCCCTTGAGCGCCAGTTGGATGTCCTTGGTTTTCAGCGTCGCCAGCAGTTGGTTGATGCTCACAGGACGATCTCCATTCGTTCGGTCATTGCGGCGTAGCCGGCCAGTGTCGGCTGTTCGAACAGCGCGCGCACATCGGCTTCCATGCCTTCCTGGCGCAAGCGCCCGATCAAGCTCACGGCGAGCAGCGAGTGCCCGCCCAATTCAAAGAAATTGTCCTGGCGACCGACCCGCTCGACCTTGAGCAGTTCGGCCCACAGCCGCGCCAGGAGCTTCTCGGTGTCACCTTCTGGCGCCTCGTACTCACGCGCCACCAACGCGTCCAGGCCCGGGGTTGGCAGGGCCTTGCGGTCAAGCTTGCCGTTGGGACTCAGCGGCAGCGCGTCGAGGTGCACAAACAACGCGGGCACCATGAAGTCCGGCAAGTGCCGCAACAGCTGTTCACGCAAGCTGTCGACGGGCGTCTGCGTGCCGGTGTAATAGGCCACCAGGCGTTCTTCGCGGGCCACCACCACGGCGTCCTTGACCGCTGCGTGCTCGATCAGGCGCGCCTGGATTTCCCCCAGCTCGATGCGCAGGCCACGGATTTTCACCTGGTCGTCGTTGCGGCCCAGGTATTCGATATTGCCGTCGGCCAGGTAACGCCCCACATCCCCGGTGCGGTACAGGCGCCCGTCGCTGAACGGGTCCTTGATAAAGCGCTCGGCGGTCAGCTGCGGACGGTTCAGGTAACCCCGCGCCACCTGCACGCCGCCGATGAACAGTTCGCCGACCACGCCCAGCGGCACCGGCTGCAATTGCTCATCCAGCAGGTACAGGCGCGTGTTGGCAATCGGCTTGCCGATCGGCGTGTTGTCGGGCACCTCGGGGCGCGCGCAGTTCCATGCGCTCACGTCCACCGCGGCTTCGGTCGGACCGTACAGGTTGTACAGGCCGAGGCCCGGCAATTGCTGCTTGAAGCGCCGCACCAGGCTGCCCGGCAAGGCTTCGCCGCTGCACATCACGCGCCGCAAGCCGGCGGCCTGGCTGACGTCGCCATGCGCGAGGAACACGTCAAGCATCGACGGCACGAAGTGCACGGTGGTGATCCGCTCGGACTCGATCACCTCGCACAGGTACGCCGGGTCCTTGTGCCCGCCCGGACGCGCCATGACCAGGCGGGCGCCGGTGAACAGCGGCCAGAAGAACTCCCACACCGACACGTCGAAGCTGAACGGGGTTTTCTGCAACACCGCGTCCTCGGCCTTGAGACCGTAGGCGTCCTGCATCCACAACAGGCGGTTGACCACCCCGGCGTGTTCGTTGATCACGCCCTTGGGCTGGCCGGTGGAGCCGGAGGTGTAGATCACGTAGGCCTGATGGCGCGCATTGAGGTCGGCGACGTGGGGATTGGTCGCGGGCTGGTGCTGCCAGGTGCAATGGTCGAGATCGATCACCGGCGCGTCCCCCAGCAGCGCCAGGGTCGCGCCCTCGGCCAGCACCACCACCGGCGCGCTGTCCTGCAGCATGTAGGCGATGCGTTCCTGCGGGTAGGCCGGGTCCAGCGGCACATAACCGCCACCGGCCTTGAGGATCGCAAACAGGCCGACGACCATCTCCAGGCCACGCTCCACACAGATACCTACCCGCGCGTCTGGTTGGACGCCGCGTTCACGCAGGTGATGGGCCAGGCGATTGGCGCGCTCGTTGAGTGCCTGATAGGTCAAGTGTTGCTCGCCGGCGGTGACCGCCACGGCCTGCGGTGTGCGCACCACCTGGGCTTCGAACAGACTGTGCAGGGTCTGGTCGAGGTTGTACGGCACCTCGGTTGAGTTGAACTCGACCAGCAGCTTTTTACGCTCCTCGGCGTCCAGCACCGGCAGGCGGTCAAGCGCCCGCTGCGGCGCCTGCTCCAACGCGTCGACCAGGCCGGACAAGGCCACTTGCAGATAGCCGCATACCCGCTGCGCGTCGGTACGCGCCAGGGCGGTGATGGCATAGCCATCGCCCAGGTCATCCACGTTCAAGGTCAGCGGGTAGTTGGTGCGCCCGTCGTTGACCAGGGTCTGCATGCCTTCCCAGGCCTGCTGCGCCTCCTGCGAGCGCGTGGCCGCGCCGCGATGACGGTAGTTGAGCATCGAGCTGAACAGCGGCGCCGGCGCGGCCACCCCACTGCAGCGCTGGGCCAGCGCCAGGGACGCGTGCTCATGCCCGAGCAAGGCGCTGAGGCGCTCATGGGTGGTACGCACGGCAGCGCGGGCGCCCTGCGCGTCGATATCCAGGCGCAGCGGCAAGGTATTGATAAACACACCCAGCGCGCGGTCGGCACCCTCGCCGCCCTGCAGGCGGCCGACCAACACGGTGCCGAAGACTACGCTGCGCCCACCCGAGGTGGCCGCCAGCACCTGCCCCCAGGCCAGGTGGAACAGGCTCGCGGTGCTCACGCCCAGCAGCCGGGCCTGGGCGCGCAGGCGGCGGTTGAGGTCGCTGTCCAGGCGCAAGCTGTGTTCCTCGATGGCGCTGCCGTCGCCGCGCACATCCTGCCAGCCGAAGGGCAAGGTCGGCGCGTCGACATCAGCGAGCATGCCGCGAAAGAACGCCTCGTGTTCCTGCTCGCTCACCCCCAGGCGGGCCTGGGCCACGTAGTTGCGGTACGGCATCGGTGCCGTCGTTGGCGCGGGGTGACCCAGCAGGTAGCCCTGCATTTCGCGCAGCACCACGTCGAAGGCGGTGTGGTCGAGGACGATATGGTGATAGAGCAACACCACGACCACACGTTGGTTGGCCGGGTCCTGTGCATACATCAGGCGGATCAGCGGGGCCTGGCTGATATCCAGGCGATAGCGCCGCGCGTCGAAACGCGCATGCAACTCGGCCAGTACGTCGCCGTGCAGGTGCAGTTCCTGCAAGCTCAATTCGGCGCTGCGCTGCACCACTTGCAGCGGCTGTACCAGACCTTCCCAGACCACCCCTGTGCGCAGGATATCGTGACGGTCGATCACCTGTTGCAGTGCCTGGGCGAAGGCCTGCAGGCGCTCGACGGTGTCAAATGCCAGGTGCGATTGCAGCAGGTACGGGTCGCCCTGTTCGGCCGTGATGTAGTGGTAGAGGATGCCCTCCTGCAAGGGCGCCAGCGGGTAGATGTCCTGCACATTGGCGGCACCGCCGGGCACACGGCTCACCACGTGATCCAGCGTGGCCTGGTCCAGGCTCACCAACGTGAGCATGTCCGGGGTGATGCGTTGGCAGTCGACGGCAATGCGATTGGCCGGCACCGGCACTTCGCGGCCACTGCCGACGGCGGCTGCCAGCGCCGCCAGGGTGGGTTGGCTGAACAGCACCCGTACATCGGCGCTGAGGCCAGCCTGGCGCATGCGTTCGATCAGGCTCACGGCCAGTAGCGAATGCCCGCCCAGTTCGAAGAAGTGATCATGCCGACCGACCTGCCCGACCTGCAGCACTTCGGCCCAGATACGCGCCAGGGTGGTTTCGACCGCGCCTTGGGGCGGCGCATAGTCACGGCTCGACAAGGCGTTGTGATCGGGCTCCGGCAAGGCCCTGCGGTCGAGCTTGCCGTTGGCGGTCAGCGGCAATGCCTGAAGTTTCACGTACGCGACCGGCACCAGGGCTGCAGGCAATTGCGCTTGCAGCTGCGCACGCAGTGCGTCGATATCCAGCGGCTGCTGTTCGGTGAACCAGGCGATCAAACGGCCCTCGCGCACCAGCACCACGGCATCACCCACGCCGGGCAGCGCAGCCAGGCAGCTTTCGATCTCGCCCAGCTCGACGCGCACGCCGCGCACTTTGACCTGGTCATCATTGCGGCCCAGGTAGTCGAGGTTGCCATCCGGCAACCAGCGCACCCGGTCGCCGGTGCGGTACATGCGCCCCTGGTTGAACGGGTCCTGCAGGAAGCGCTCGGCGGTCATCTGCGGACGGTTCAGGTAGCCCCGCGCAATGCCGCTGCCGCCGACATACAGCTCGCCGGCAACCCCCACCGGCACCGGGCGCAAGTGCGCGTCCAGCACATAGGCGCTGGCATTGGCGATCGGCCGGCCGATATGCAGCGCCTGCCCGGCGCGCACGCGGCCGGAGGTGGCGACCACCGTGGCTTCGGTGGGACCGTAGTTGTTGATCACCGCAAAGCGTCGCTCCTGGCTGAACTGGCGCAGGCGATCACCGCCGATCAGCAGGATGCGCAGGGTTGGGTGTTGCAGGTTCTGACTGAAGGCGTACTCAGCCACCGGCGTCGGCAGGAAGCTCACGTCCAGCGGCTGCGCCAGCCACCAGGCCAGCAGCGCGTCGAGATTTTCATTGCCGACCTGTGCAGGCGGCAGGTGCAGGGTGGCGCCTACGCACAGTGCCGGCCACAGCTCCCAGGCCAGCGCGTCAAAGCCGAACCCGGCGACACTGCTGGTGTGGCTCCGCGCATCCAGGCCAAAGGCTTCGCAGTGCCAGTGCAGCAGGTTTTCGACGCTGCGGTGTTCGACCATCACGCCCTTGGGCTGGCCGGTGGAGCCCGAGGTGTAGATCACGTAGGCCAGGTGCGCCGGGGTCAAGGCACTGATGTGCGGGTTGCTGGCGGCATGCTGCTGCCAGCGCGGGTCGTGCAGGTCGATGCTGGCGACCGCGCCCAGCAGCTCGCGGGTGCTCGCCTCGGCCAGCACCGCCACCGGGGCACTGTCCTGCAGCAGGTAGGCGATGCGCTCGGCGGGGTACGCCGGGTCGATGGGTACATAGCCGGCGCCAGCCTTGAGAATACCCAGCAGCCCCACCAGCATCTGCGGGCCACGCCGGCAGCAGAGCGCGACGCGGTCGTCCGGTTGCACGCCCAGTTGCAGCAGGTGATGGGCCAACTGGTTGGCGCGACGGTTGAGTTGCGCATAGGTCAGCGATTCGTCGCCCTGCACCACGGCAATCGCCTCGGGTTGGCGTTCGGCCTGCACCTCAAAGGCGCCGTGCAGCGTCTGGCCCTGGGGGAAATCGTGGGCAGTGGCATTGAAGTCGCGCAGCAGGGTGTCACGCTCCGCCACCGACAGAATCGGCAGCCGGTTGAGCGGCGTATCTGGCGCACTTTCCAAGGCCGCGACCAACTGCTCCACCGCGCCGAGCATGTAGCTGCACAGGCGCTCGGCACCGATCTGCGGCAGCGCCAGGACATTCAGGCCAAAGCCGTCACCCAGGTCATCCACGCTCAAGGTCAGCGGGTAGTTGCTGCGTTCTTCACCGCCGAGCAACTGCACGCCCGTCCAGATGCCATGGCCGTCGCGCGCGATTTCGTCCGGCGTGGTGTGACGGTAATTGAGCAAGGCGCTGAACAACGGCGTGGAGGCCGCCACGCCGCTGCAACGCTGGGCCAGCGCCAACGATGCGTGCTCGTGACCGAGCAAGGCACTCAAGCGCGCATGCGTGGCCCTGACCGCCACGGCGGCGCTGGCCGCGACATCTACCCGCAGCGGCAAGGTGTTGATGAACATTCCCAGCGCCCGGTCGGCACCGTCGCCGGCCTGCAGGCGGCCCATCAACACGGTGCCGAACACCACGTCGTCACGCCCGGACACCAGCCCCAGCACCTGCGCCCAGGCCAGGTGCATCAGGCTCGCCGCGCTGACGCCCAACTGCCGGGCCTGCTCGCGCACGCGCCGTGCCAACGCTGCGTCCAGGGCTTGCTCGGCCTCCTCGATCGCACGGCCATCGCCCTGCACATCCTGTACGCCAAAGGGCAAGGTCGGTTCGTCGACATCGCCGAGCATGGCGCGAAAGAAGTGTTCATGCTCTTGCGCGCTGACACCCAGGCGAGCCTGGGCGACGTAGTTGCGAAACGGTGCGGGCGCCGGCAAGTCCTGCGCCTGGTTGAACAGGAACGCGCGCATTTCCTGGCCGACCACGGCCATGGCAGTGTGGTCCAGCGCCAGGTGGTGAAACAGCAGGATCGCCGCCACCCGCGCGTTGTCCGGGTCCTTGGCGTAGACCATGCGCAGCAACGGCGCCTGGGTGATATCCAGGCGGTAGTGACGGGCATCGAAACGCCCGTGCAACTGCTCGATGATGGCGCCGTCTGCCGGGTCCAGCTCGACGGCCTGCACGCTCAGCCGCGCCTCGCGCCACACCACTTGCACCGGGCTGTCCAGGCCTTCCCAGACCACGCCGGTACGCAGGATGTCGTGACGCGCCACCACCTGCTGCATCGCGCCCATAAATGCCTGCAGACGCTCGACGCTGTCGAATGCCAGGCGCGATTGCAGCAGGTACGGGTCGCCCTGCTCGGCGCTGATGTGGTGGTAGAGAATGCCTTCCTGCAACGGCGCCAGCGGGTAGATATCCTGCACATTGGCCGCGCCCCCCGGCACGCTGGCGACGATACGGTCGATGGCGTCCTGGTCGAGTTGCACCAGGCTCAGCATCGACGGGGTGATACGCGTACACCGCAATGGAATGCCGTTGGCCGGCACCCGCACTTCGCGCCCCTCGCCCACCGCTGCCGCCAACGCGGCCAGGCTCGGCTGGCTGAACAGCACGCGCACGTCGGCGCTGAGGCCGGCCTGGCGCATGCGCTCGATCAAACTGACTGCCAGCAACGAATGCCCGCCCAGCTCGAAGAAATGATCATGGCGACCCACGCGCTCCAGCTTGAGCACGTCCTGCCAGATCTGCGCCAGCAGGGTTTCCACTGCGCCCTCCGGCGCCTCGTAGCCACGGCTGAGCAGCGCGCTGTGGTCGGGCACCGGCAGGCCCTTGCGATCGAGCTTGCCGTTGGCGGTCAGCGGCAACAGCGCCAGCCAGACATAGGCCGACGGCACCATGTAGTCCGGCAACCGGCCTTGCAGATGGGCCCGCAGCGCTTCGATCTCCAGCGCCGCCTCGGCGGTGTAGTAGGCCACCAGGCGCTTGTCACCGGGCGCATCTTCGCGCACCACAACCACGGCGTCGTTCACGCCGGGGAAACTCGCCAGGCAGGTTTCGATTTCGCCGGGTTCGATCCGATAACCACGGATCTTCACTTGCAGGTCATTGCGGCCCTGGTACAACAGGATGCCGTCGGCCCGCCAGCACGCCAGGTCACCGGTGCGGTACAGCAAGCCCTCGCCGAAGGGGTTGGGGATAAATTTTTCGGCAGTCAAGTGCGGCTGGTTCACGTAGCCCGTGGCCAGGCCCGCGCCGCCGATGTACAGCTCGCCGACCGCGCCCAGCGGGAGCAAGTGCTGGTGCGCATCCAGCACAAAGGCCTGGGCGTTGGCGATCGGCCGGCCGATGGGAATACCGCCCTCGCCCGGCGCCGTGATCTCATAGGTGGTGGAAAAGGTGGTCGCCTCGGTCGGGCCATAACCGTTGAGCAGGTGTTGCGGTTTGCCGTGCGCGAGCACGCGGCCAATCACCAGCGGGTCAAGCACATCGCCGCCGACGATCAGGTAACGCAACTGGCGGAACACCGGCATCAGCGCATCGGCATACTGGTGGAACAGCCCGGCGGTCATCCACAACACGCTAACGGCCTGCTCCTGCAAGAGTGCGCCAAACGCGGCCTGGGACAACAGTTCCGCCGGCTCGACCACCACCACGCAACCGCCATTGAGCAGCGGCGCCCAGACTTCCAGGGTGCTGGCGTCGAACGCCGGGTTGGAGGCGAACGCCACGCGGTCCCGGGCGTTGAAGTCGGCATAGCCATTGTTGAGCACCAGGCGCGTGATCGCACGGTGCGGCACTTGCACGCCCTTCGGCGCGCCGGTGGAGCCGGACGTGTAGAGGATGTACGCCACACACTGGGCGGTCTGGAACAGGTCGGGATTGCGCGGCGACTGCGCGTCCAGATTCAGCTCGGCGAGATCGCCAAGCACCCGGTGCGCACCGCTGTCCTGCACAATGAACGCCTGGCGCTCGGCCGGCGCGTTGATGTCCAGCGGCACATAGACTGCCGCGCATTTGAGGATGGCCAGCTGGCAGATCAGCAAGTCGATGCTGCGCGGCAGCGCGATAGCCACGCTTTCCCCCGGCTGTACACCCAGGGTGATCAGGTGGTGGGCCAGGCGATTGGCGCGGCGATTGAGGTCGCGGTAGCTCAGCGACACACTGCCCTGCACCGCCGCCACCGCTTCAGGACGTGCCAGTACCTGGGCTTCGAACAACTGGTGTACGGTCAATTGCGACGGGTAGGCGCGCGTCGTGGCGTTGAACTCCACCAGCAGTTGGTGGCGCTCGGCCGCCGGGATGATCGACACCGCCTGCAACGGCGTGGTCGGCGCCTGTTGCAACGCACTCACCAGGTGGCGCAGCGCGGTCAGCAGGTAGTCGCCCACTCGCTGCACATCCAGGCTGGCTACGCCTTGCACCGTCAGGGCAAAACCGCTGCCGAGGTCATCGACATTGAGCACCAGCGGGTAGTTGCTGCGCTCTTCGGAACTGAGGATCTGGATGCCGCTGGCCGCAAACGGGTTATCCCCCGGCGCTTGGTCCGCAGCGCTGTGACGGTAGTTGAGCAAGGTGCTGAACAACGGCAGTGAGCCCGGCACGCCACTGCAGCGCTGGGCCAGGGACAACGACGCGTGCTCATGCCCGAGCAAGTGTGCGAGCCGTGCATGGGTGGCGCGCACACCGGCCAGCACCAAGGTGTTGCCGAGGCTGACCCGCAGCGGCAAGGTGTTGATGAACATCCCCAGCGCGCGGTCGGCGCCCGCGCCGCCTTGCATGCGGCCCAGCAGCACCGTGCCGAACACCACCTCTTGCTGGCCCGAGACCTGCCCCAACACCTGGGCCCAGGCCAGGTGCACCAGGCTTGCGGTGCTCACCCCGAGTTGCCGCGCCTGTTCACGCAGGCCCAGGTTCAAGGCCGGTTCCAACGGCAGGCGTGCCTCGAGAATGCCGCTGCCGTCGCGGTTCACATCCTGCAAGCCGAAGGCCAGGGTCGGCTCGTCAATGTCGCCGAGCATCTCAGTGAAGAACGCTTCGTGTTGCGCCTGGCTGACTCCGAGGCGCGCCTGCGCCACGTAGTTGCGGTACTGCACGGCCTCCGGCAGTTGCGCGCTGCTGCCGGACAGGCTGGCGCTCATCTCTTGCACCAGCACTTGCAAGGCGGTGTGGTCGAGCAGGATGTGGTGCAGCAGCAGGATGCCGACGAGGCGACCCGGTTCTTCGCAGTAGGCGAAATGCATCAGCGAGGCGCGCGTGAGGTCGAGACGGAAGTGCCGTGGGTCGAAGCGCTGTTGCAACTGCGCCAAGGCATCGGCGCCCAGCCCCTCTATGCGCTCGACCGCCAGTGGCGCCTGGCGACACACCACTTGCACCGGCTCGTCGAGGCCTTCCCAGAGGATGGCGGTGCGCAGGATGTCATTGCGCTCGATCACGCTGTGCAGCGCCTGGATAAAGGCATCGACCGCCGCTTGATCGTTGAAGCCGAACTGCACCTGCAACACATAGGGATCGCCTTCGCGGGTCGCCAGGTGGTGGTACAGAATGCCCGCCTGCAGGGGAGCCAGGCCGTAGATGTCCTGCACATTGCTGATGCCACCGGGCACGCGCTGGATGATGTGGTCGAGGGCGGCCTGGCTCAGCTCCACCAGCGGTACCATGTCCGGGGTGATGTGCTGCGTGGCCGCCGTGATCAGGTTGGCCGGCACCTGCACCTGCTGCTGCCCGCCGACTGCGGCAGCGAGTGCCGCCAGGGTCGGCTGGCCGAACAGCACGCGGACGTCGGCGCCCAGCTCGACCTGGCGCATGCGCTCGATCAGCTTGACCGCCAGCAGCGAATGGCCGCCCAGTTCGAAAAAGTTATCGTCCCGGCCGACGCGCTCGAGCTTGAGCAGGTCCTGCCAGATCGCGGCGATGGCGTTTTCCACCGCGCCCCGGGGCGCCTGGTAGCCCCGCCGCGCCAGGGCTGTGGCATCGGGCACGGGCAAGGCGTTGCGGTCGAGCTTGCCGTTGGCGGTCAGCGTAAAACGGTCCAGCAACACGAAGGCGCTGGGCACCATATGCTCGGCCAGACTCAGCAGCAGGTGGTCGCGCAAATCCGCGATATTCGGTGCGCCGTCGGCAATCACGTAGGCCACCAGGCGCTTGTCACCCGGTTCGTCTTCACGGGCAATCACCACCGCGTCACGCACGCCCGGAGCGCTGGCGAGGCGCGCCTGGATCTCGCCGAGTTCGATGCGGAATCCGCGGATTTTCACCTGGTCATCATTACGCCCCAGGTATTCGACGCTGCCGTCGGCGAGCATTCGGCCGAGGTCACCGGTCTTGTACAAACGCAAGCCGGTGGCCGGATCAACCAGGAAGCGCTCGGCGGTCAGCGCATCGCGGTTCAGGTAACCGCGCGCCACACCGGCGCCGCCGACGTACAGCTCACCAACCACACCGAACGGCAGCGGCTCGCGGCGCTCGTCCAACACATACAACTGCAGGTCGGGAATGCGCACACCAATCGGGCTGGCGCCGACCCGGTGCGCATCCGCCGCCTGCAATGCACGGTAGGTGACGTGCACGGTGGTTTCGGTGATGCCATACATGTTCACCAACTGCGTGCCGGCGTTGATCGCCCGGGCATACCAGGGCTTGAGCATCCCCGGTTCCAGCGCTTCGCCGCCGAAAATCACCTGGCGCAGGGAATGCGCCTGGGGGCTCTGGCCCTGGGCGGCGATCAGTTGACGGAAGGCGCTGGGGGTCTGGTTGAGAATGCTCACCCCCGCTTCACAGAGCAGCGTGTAGCACTCGTCCGGCGAGCGGCTGACCCGTTGCGGCACGATCAGCAGTTGCCCGCCATGCATCAGCGCGCCCCAGATTTCCCACACCGAGAAGTCGAATGCGAAGGAGTGGAACAGCGCCCACACGTCGGTGGGGTTGAAGCCGAACCAGTGTTCGGTGGCGGTGAACAACCGCGCGACCTGGCGATGCTCGATCATCACGCCCTTGGGCTGGCCCGTGGAGCCGGAGGTGTAGATCACATAGGCCAGGCTCGCTGGGCTCAGCGTGATCCGCGGGTTGACGATGGACTCGCCCCGCAGGCCGTTGAGATCGATCTGCGTCCGGTCACCCACCCGATGACGGGTGTTGGTCTGCACCAGCACGGCCACCGGGTCGCTGTCGGCCAGGGTGTAGGCGATGCGCTCAATCGGATAAGCCGGATCGATCGGCACATAGCCCGCGCCGGCCTTGAGGATGCCCAGCAGGCCGATGATCATCTCCACACCGCGTTCCACGCAGATCGCCACCCGATCATCCGGGCGCACGCCTTGGGCGAGCAGGCGATGGGCAACCTGGTTGGCACGTTCGTTGAGCTGGCGATAGCTGAGGCGTTGGTTGTCGAAGCGCAAGGCAATGGCTTCGGGCTGGGCGGCGGCGTGGGCTTCGACCTGCTGGTGGATCAGCGCGCTGTCGGCGAAGGTCTGCGGGGTGTGGTTGAGGGTGTGCAACAGGGCATGGCGTTCGGGGTCAGGCAGGATGTTCAGGCCGCTCAGCGGCATCTCCGGTCGTTGCTCCAGGGCTTCGGCCAGACTCGCCAGCGCCGTGTGCAGGTAGCCCGCCACACGCTGCGCGCCGATGGCCGCCGCGACCATCACCGTCAGTGCAAACGCTTCGCCGAGATCGTCCACGTTCACCGTCAGCGGGTAGTTGGTGCGTTCCTCGGCACCAAGGACCTGGATCCCCTCGGCGACGTCAATCACCTCGGCCATATCACCCGCAGCGCTGTGCCGGTAGTTGAGTATCGCGCTGAACAACGGCGTCGGCGCGGCCACGCCGCTGCAACGCTGGGCCAGCGCCAGGGACGCGTGCTCATGCTGGAGCAACGCGGTCAGCCGTGCATGGGTGGCCTTGACGCCGGCCCGCACACCCTGCGCGCCCACGTCCACGCGCAGTGGCAGGGTGTTGATGAACATGCCCAGCGCCCGTTCACCGCCCTCACCCGCGCCCATGCGGCCGAGCATCACCGTACCGAACACCACTGACTCGCGCCCGGACACCACGCCCAGGACCCGTGCCAACGCCAGGTGCAGCAGGCTTGCCACACTCACGCCCTGCGCCCGCGCCAGGCTGCGCAAGCGCAGGCCCAAGGCGGCGTCGACGGGGATGCGTACCTCGTCGATACCCTGGCCGTCGCCCTGCACATCCTGCAAGCCGAACGGCAGTGTGGGCGCCTCGATATCCGCCAGCATCTCGCGGAAGAACTGCTCATGGGCCTGCTCGCTGACGCCGTGGCGCACCTGGGCGATATAGCTGCGAAACGGCACCGGCGCCGTGGCCTGGTCCTGCTGGCCCGCCAGGTACAACTGGATTTCATCGCGCACCACATCCAGCGCGGTGTGGTCGAGAATGGTGTGGTGAAACAGCAACATGGCAACCACGCGCTGGTGGGTCGGGTCCTCGGCAAATACCAGGCGCAGCAGCGGCGCCTGGCCCAGGTCGAGGCGGAACGTGCGCGCGTCATAGCGGTTCAGCAAACGGTCGAACGCGTCGCCCCCACTGAAATGCGCCTCTTCACAGGCCAGGGTCGCCGTGCGCCACACCACTTGCAGCGGCTCGTCGAGGCGCTCCCAGGCCATCGACGTACGCAGAATATCGTGGCGGTCGATGACCCATTGCAGCGCCTCGGCAAATGCGTGCAGGCGAGGACGGCTGTCGAACACAAACTGCGCGTGCAGCACATACGGATCGCCCTGCTGCGCCGACAGGTGGTGATAGAGCATGCCCTCCTGCAACGGCGCCAGCGGGTAGATGTCCTGCACGTTCGCCGCACCACCGGGGATCGCCGCGACGATCCGGTCGATGGCCGCCTGGTCGAGGCTGACCAGCGGCAACATGGCCGGTGTGATCCGATAGGCCGGGCTCAGCCAATCACCGCCATGCTCGGCCACCAGTGCGAGCAACCGGGGTTTGTGGGCGATCAATTGATCCCACAGCGCGTCATCCAATGCCTCATCGTCACCCAGGACAATCAGGTCGTCTGCTTCCCTTTGCAGACGGATCGCGTGGGTGGAAATCGCTGCCAATAATTCGCTGAACTGCATGGAGGTAACCTGCCTGATAAGTCACGGTGGAGAAGAAAGTCCGTTTTCAGCTGCCGTTTGCAATCGTCTGTGCTGGGCGCCCGGTGAAAGAAACACGGGCACAGCCGGGGGCCTGGAAGGCTTCCGGCAGGGTTGGGAAATTAAGGGATTTGACCGCAGGGAGGTGACATGGGAAGCGGGGACAAGGGCGCCAGCCCTGGGATCGGGCTGAGCAGCAGTGTGGTTTTAACGCGCAGGCGCGCCAGCGATGGCGCGGTGTCAGGCAGCGACGAGGGTCAGGCTTCGCGCGCCTTGACCTTTAAATGCCGCGCATACCAGGGCCGCTTCGGCACGCGCTTGAACAAACCCAGCAGCGCATCGTCCTCGGCACCGAAGGTGATGCGCAGCGCGAGCTTCATGGTCTCCGGATCCATCTCCATCGACTTGCCCATCTGCAGCCCCGGCGTGGTGCTGCAGCCATGGGTGTCCGGGCCCAGCCACGGGTCACCGACTTCGACCCAGCGCCCCGGCGCAAACCAGGCCACGCCGTTGACCTGCATGCGGCTGACCTCGCCAGGATTGAAACGCTCATGGGCGCGGAACCAGTCTTCGATGCGGTCGTCGATCCAGCCGTGGAAGTGCCAGAACACCGGGTTCACGTGGGACGAAAACGGGTCGCCGAGGAAGTCGTTTTCCGCCGCATACCAGCGCGGGGCGAAGTCTGCCGGGTCGCGGGCCAGGGGCACGGGCGCACCGTTGGAAGGGTCACGGGGCACCGAGGCCCAGCGCATGTGCAGCCAGTCATGCAGGCCCAGCTCCATCTCCGAGCCCAACTGGCCGAGACTCAATCTGGCCAGGTAACGCGGGTCGCGGTACTGGGATTCCCAGACCTGGAAGTTGCTGTGGTAGGTCTCGGCGGCCTTGATGTCGCTGACCCACTGGGTGTATTCGCTGTCATCCGCGGCCCACCAGGTGGGCGGCAGGGCGAAGCCATCGTGGTTGTCGAAGTACCGCAGGAAGCCCAGGCGATCGCGCTCAAGGGGCGGTTGCGGCGCGGGGAATTGCGGCCATGAGGGCAAATCCTGCATTGAGCGCGCGGTGCCGAGCATGTGCCGGTGCATGAAGAAGAAGTCGATGCCCGAGCCGTTGCGGTCCTTGTGCTTGCCACGCGCATCACGCTCCTTGCCCCGTGGGCCGGGTTGCCAGCCGATGCCGCGCAGGGCCTCGCGCTTTTCTTCGGAGAGCTTGTGCCACTGGTCCCGGGTGGCGTGCCACAGCTGATGGAACAGGCGGTGCTCGGGCGCGATCAGCCAGGCCAGCAGCGTCGGGTTGAGGCCGATGCGTTGGCGCGCTTCGGGAAACCAGTGCTTGTGGGCAATGAAGCGGTTGTCGCGCTCGGTCAATGCCAGCGGGCGATCCAGATCAAGGATCTGCCCGCTGAGGGTGCTGCTGCCGGCGTTGGCAAAGTCCGCCCAGACCTGGTCGAGGGTCATCTTGAATTCATAGGCGGGCCTGCCGTCGGCGGAATCGCGGTCGATCAGGCGCCAATAGAGCAAGGCGCTGTCGCCGCTCACCAGGTCACCGAGTACGCGATAGCGCGGCTCGCCTTCAGCGCGCAGCTTGGCGGCAGTGTCCAGGTAGCCACGCACGCCGCGGCCACGCGGGGCAATGTCGAGCAGCAGTTCCAGGCCTTGCAACGGCAGGCCCTTGAGGCCGGCGTCGCGACCTTCCAGGCGCAGGCTCCACACGCCACGCAAGGTGTTGGCCAGGTGCTGGCCGGCAGTATCGGCCAGCGCCACCGTAGCTTCGCCGGGGGTGATGGGGAATTCTTCTTCGCGCGTCAGCTCGCGATGGGCATAAAAGGCCGCCGGCACAGCGGCGCCGGTGAGCGCCAGGCCTGCGAGGAACCCACGTCGAGAGATGGTCATTGTCTACCTTAGGAAACGGCTTTATCAGAGCTAGAACGTTTGCAGCCCGGGGAAATTTACCGCGCTGTCGGCGGCGCCTAAATTTGCGCGCCCATCACTCGTTCTTCCCTGATAGCGAAGGCCTCAACTGACTGAGATGGCAATGACAAAACCACGTTCGAAAAAGGCGCTGTATATCGGCCTGCCGCTGGCACTGGCCATCGGTGCCGGGGCCGGTTTCCTGGTCTGGGATCACTGGTTCAAGGGCAATGCCGGCTATCCGCTGGAGGTCATCAAGCAGGCCAATGAAATGCAGGACCGGCTGCTGTCGTTCGACAGCCATATCACCGTGCCGGTGGATTTCGGCACCGCCGGCAACGAGGCCGACAAGGACGGCAGTGGCCAGTTCGACCTGGCCAAGGCCGCACGCGGCCGCCTGTCCGGTGCCGCCCTGACGATCTTCGGCTGGCCGGAAATCTGGAACGGCCCCAACGCACCGCACAAACCCACCGACGGTTTTGTCGAAGCCGCGCGCAATGAACAGGAAGTGCGCTACAAAATCATCAGTGGCATGGTCCGCGACTACCCCAACCAGGTCGGCATCGCCTACACCCCGGACGACTTCCGGCGCCTGCATGGCGAGGGCAAGTTCGCGATCTTCATCAGCATGCTCAACGCCTACCCGCTGGGCAACGACCTCAACCAGCTGGACCTGTGGACCGCACGCGGCATGCGCATGTTCGGCTTCAGCTATGTGGGCAACAACGCCTGGTCCGACTCGTCGCGCCCGCTGCCGTTTTTCAATGACTCGGTGGATGCCCTCGACGGCCTCTCGGACATCGGCAAGCAAGCGGTGCACCGCCTGAATGACCTCGGCGTGATCATCGACGTGTCGCAGATGTCGACCAAGGCCCTGGAGCAGGTGGCGCAGTTGAGCCGTACGCCGATGGTGGCATCGCACTCGGCGCCACGCGCGGCGGTGGATATCCCGCGCAACCTCAGCGACAAGGAACTGCAACTGATCAAGCAGAGCGGCGGCGTGGTGCAGATCGTGGGTTTCTCCGCCTACCTGCGCCCGCTGAGCCAGCCGACCCAGGACAAGCTCAACGCCCTGCGCGCCCGTTTCGACCTGCCACCGCTGCCCAACCTCGCCGTGGCCTTGATGCCGGGTGACGCGATCATCGCCGCCTGGCCCGAACACAAGTTCGGCGAGTACGCCGGCGCGCTGTACGCGATCCTCGACGAAGAGCCCAAGGCCACCCTCAAGGACCTGGGTGACGCCATCGACTACACCGTGCGCAAGATCGGTATCGATCACGTCGGCCTGGCGTCGGACTTCAACGATGGCGGCGGCATCCAGGGCTGGAACAACGTCGGGGAAGTGCGCAACGTCACCGCCGAACTGATCCAGCGCGGGTATTCCGAAGCCGATATCGCCAAGCTGTGGGGAGGCAACTTCCTGCGTGTGTGGGACCAGGTCCAAAAAGCTGCCAAACCCTTGGCCAACCGCTAATCACCTAGAAGTATGTCCATGACCGACCGCCGTACTTTTCTCAAGCAGGCCGGTGTTTTCGCCGCGAGCTTGCCGCTGGGCACCGCCCTGCTCCCCCAGGCAATGGCTGCTGACAGCACGAACGACCCATGGACGGGATTCAAGCAACTGTTCAACCAGGACCCGAGCTACCTGCACTTTTCCAACTTCCTCGTGGCCTCGCACCCCAGGCCGGTGCGCGAGGCCATTGAACGTTACCGCGCACAGATCGACCGCAACCCGGGCCTGGCGATGGACTGGGACCTGCAGGAGACCTGGAAGCGCGAAGGCCAGGTCCGCGAATGGGCCGGCCGCTACCTGAAGGCCACGCCCGCGCAGATCGCCCTCACCGGGAGCACCTCCGAAGGCCTGGCGATGATCTATGGCGGGATCAAGGTGCGCGCCGACCAGGAGATCCTGACCACGGTGCACGAGCATTACGCCACCGAGTTCAGCCTGGATTTCCGGGTACGCAAGGAACAGACCCAGGTCCGCAAGATTCGCCTGTTCGACGATGCCCACCGGGTGTCCGCCGATGAAGTGCTGGGCAATATCCAACGCAATATCCGCCCCAACACCCGCGTGCTCGGCATGACCTGGGTACAGTCCGGCAGCGGTGTGAAGCTGCCCATCGGCGAGATCGGCAAGCTGGTCGAGGAACACAACCGCGAGCGTGATGACAAGGACCGTATCCTCTATATCGTCGACGGTGTGCATGGTTTTGGCGTGGAGAACCTCGATTTCCCGGACATGCACTGCGACTTCTTCATCGCCGGCACCCACAAGTGGATGTTCGGGCCGCGCGGCACCGGCCTGGTGTGCGCCCGCGACCCCGAGAACAAGTACGTGACGCCGATGGTGCCGACCTTCTCCGAGGACAAGGACTTCGCCACCATCATGACCCCTGGTGGCTACCACGCCTTCGAGCATCGCTGGGCGGCGGACGAGGCCTTCAAGCTGCACTTGCAACTGGGCAAGGCACAGGTGCAGGCGCGCATCCATGCGCTGAACAGCGAATTGAAAGATCAACTGCTAACGCACCCGAAGATCGAACTGGTTACCCCACGCAGCCCCGAGCTGTCGGCCGGCTTTACCTTCTTCCGGGTCAAGGGCCAGGACAGTGATGCCGTGGCGGCCTACATGATGAAAAACCGTGTGGTCATCGACGCGGTGGACCGCGATGTCGGCCCGGTGATCCGTACCTCCCCGGGCCTGCTCAATTCCAGCGAAGAGATCCAGCGCTTCATGACCCTGCTGAACCAGCGGGCCTGAGGCCCGCCCTTTTTCCTTTGAACGAGATGCCCACATGAATCCATCCCGACTCAAGCCCCTGGGCGCCCTGGCGCTCACCGCCCTGTGCGCCACGCTGCTGCCCAACCTGGCCCAGGCCGCCACGCCGCAACCCGGCAAAGTATTCAAGGACTGCAAGGACTGCCCGGAAATGGTGGTGCTGCCCGCCGGCACCTTCACCATGGGCACGCCGGAAGATGAAGTCGGCCGCGAGCCGGATGAAGGCCCGATGCACGACGTGACCTTCGCCAAGCCCTTCGCCATGAGCCGCTTCCATATCACCGCCGGCGAATGGGACAGCTATATCCGCCAGACCGGGGTGAAGATCGCCGATGGCGACACCCGCCCCGGCCGCGAATGTATCGCCAGCAAGCCACGCTACCCGCAGGGCCCGCGCCAGCCGGCGGTGTGCATGGACATGGACGACATCAAGCACTACGTGGCCTGGTTGTCGAAAAAGACCGGCCATCAATACCACATGGTCAGCGAAGCCCAGCGTGAATACGCTGCCCGCGCTGGCTCCACCGGGCCATTCCCCTTCCCGTTCGATGAAGGCAAGGGCTACAGCATTGCCGAGCACGCCAACACCTACGGCCCGGCAGATGGCTACAGCTATTCTTCGCCGGTGGGCAGCTATCCTCCGAATGCATTCGGCATGTACGACATGCACGGCAACGTGTACGAACGGGTTGCCGACTGCGAGCACCCCAACTACATCGGCGCGCCGACCGATGGCAGTGCATGGATGGAGCCGAACTGCGAGGGTTATCAGATTCGCGGCAATGACTGGGGCGAGGCGCCCGTGTTCTCGCGCTCGGGCAACCGCAACAACATTTTCCCGCAGACGCGCGGAGACTGGATCGGTTTTCGGGTAGTGCGCGATCTCTGACAACACAGGAGATCCAGTGTGGGAGCGGGCTTGCCCGCGAAGGCGGTGGGTCAGCCACCCTCTTCGGCGACTGACACACCGCTTTCGCGAGCAAGCCCGCTCCCACAGTTTTGATCGGTGTTCGGGCTGGAGGCCGAGGTGCTGCACGGCATTTGAGCTGAAGGCACAACTCGGCTCCAACCTTGAAATACACCCCAAATGTGGGAGCGGGCTTGCTCGCGAAGACGGTAGATCAGCCACCCTCTTCAGTGACTGACACACCGCTTTCGCGGGCAAGCCCGCTCCCACAGTTTTGATCGCTGTTTGGGCTGGGATTCGGGGTGCTGCACGGCATTTGAGCTGAAGGCACAACTCGGCTCCAACCTTGAAATACACCCCCAAATGTGGGAGCGGGCTTGCTCGCGAAGGCGGTGGGTCAGCCACCCTCTTCGGCGACTGGCACACCGCTTTCGCGAGCAAGCCCGCTCCCACAGTTTTGATCGGTGTTAGGGCTGACGGCCGAGGTGCTGCACTGGCATTGGCGGGCGGCAAACCCAATCCAGCCTTGGAATACATGTCAAATGTGGGAGCGGGCTTGCTCGCGAAGGCGGTGGATCAGCCACCCTCTTCAGCGACTGACACGCCGCCTTTGCGAGCAAGCCCGCTCCCACAGTTGGCACCGTGTTCGCTTTAGATACCCTTCTGCGCCAACAACTCCAACCCTTCATGCAACGCCGGGAACAGGCTGTTGTTGAAGTTGTTCCAGCGCAGTTCGAGGATGGTGTCGTCCGGCGCAATCTCGGTCTTGAGCACGTCGTGGAACACTTCGCCGGAGTCGATGCCATTGTCGACGTAGTGGAACGACGCACCCGTCAGGTACAGCGGCTCGGACGGGGTGGTGGCCTTGGTGACCCAGTCCGTGACAGTCAACCCACGTGCACCGTACAGCGCATTCCAGGTGGCGTAGGCGCCACGGCGCTCGTACGGCGACTCGATGCGGGTAATCCCCGGATGAATGTTCATGATTCGACGCGCAAACGGCGCACCCGGGCGCACCAGTTCATCGAGGATCACCAGCAGCCCATCGAGCACCACGATATCGGCCTTGAGCTCCACCAGGGTGTCATGCAGGCGACGTTCGAAATCCTGCTTGCCGGCGATGTGCTCGGCGCTGCCGCGTGGCAGGCGGCGGTAGGTGGACGGCACGCTCAGCAGCAGATCGTTGACCAGGCGCCCCTGCACCCGCAGTTCGGCCGGGTACAGCCACTGGCGGCCCGGCTGGTAGGCAAAGCCGTAGTCGCTGACCAGCTGCTGGTCACGCGGGTTCTGCTCGTCATCGTCATACACCACGCCTACCAGGTTGTAGGCCTCGCCCAGCGGCGTGTCGTTGAGCGACCCCACCAGAAACTCCAGCACCGACTTCATGTAGCGCTCATGGTCCTTGTAGGCCACAGGCTGCCCGGCCTTGTCGGCGGCGGCATTGCGCAGGGACCACACGTACACCAGATTCTTTTTCGTCATTGTTTCGCTCTCGCTGGATAGATCAGGCACGCGCCCATACGCGTGCGCCTACCCAACAAGAACGAACCAGGCGCCGGGCAATTTATCCGCCGCCGTCACCGCCGGGCACGCCGAGCTAAATAGTCGCGCCAATCCTTCGTTTGTCATGGGTAAGGGTCTGTGTGCCCAGCCCCCTCTATTCACTTTCCGGGAAGTACTTATGACCGACCCCAAGCGCGGCGCCTTCAAGGGTTTGCTCGCATTGCTCAGGCCTTTTCGCACCATCGTGACGGTCTCCGTCGCCCTGGGCATGGCCGGCGGCCTGGCCATCACGTTGCTGCTGGCGACCATCAATAACGCCCTGCACTCCGCCACCGGCATGACGCACGGCGTGATTCTGACGTTTGCCGCGCTGTGCCTGCTGGCGCTGACCAGCTCGATTGTCTCGGATATCGGCACCAACTACGTCGGCCAACGCATCATTGCCGCGCTGCGTAAGGACCTCGGCGAGAAGGTGCTGTCGGCGCCCATCGAGCAGATCGAACAGTACCGCTCGCACCGGCTGATTCCGGTATTGACCCATGACGTCGACACCATCAGCGATTTTTCCTTCGCCTTCACCCCGCTGGCCATCGCGACCACCGTGACCCTGGGCTGCCTGGGCTACCTGGCGTACCTGTCGGTGCCGATGTTCCTGATGATGGTCGTGGCAATCATCATCGGCAGCAGCGTGCAATTCATCGCCGGCGCCAAGGGCATCCGTGGCTTCGACGAAGCCCGCGACCAGGAAGACGAACTGCAACGCTACTATTCGGCGATCGCCTCGGGTGCCAAGGAGCTGCGCATCCACCGGCCACGGCGCTACCGCATGAACACCCACCGCATCCAGGAGACCGCCGACCGCATCAGCGATATCCAGGTGCGCTCGGTGAACATTTATATCGTCGCCAAGACCTTTGGCTCGATGCTGTTCTTCGTGGTCATCGGCCTGGCCCTGGCGATGCAGGCCTACAACCCCAACCCGGACCCTGCGGTGATCACCGGCTTCGTGCTGGTGCTGCTGTACATGAAAGGCCCGCTGGAACATGTGGTGGGTTACCTGCCGATCATCGGCAAGGCGCGCATTGCGTTTGCGCGGATCACCGAACTGTCCGAGCGCTTCTCGTCCCCCGAGCCCCACTTGTTGATGGACGGCAGCGAAGCCCCGACTCCGGTGGTCAACAGCCTTGAGCTGCGCGGTGTGACCTACAGCCCGCCGCCGGTGGAAGGTAGCCAGCCGTTTCACCTGGGGCCGATCAACCTGAGCATCAAGCAGGGCGATATCGTATTTATCGTCGGCGAAAACGGCTGCGGCAAGACCACCCTGATCAAGCTGTTGCTCGGCCTCTACCAGCCCCAGGCCGGCGAAATCCGCCTGAACGGCGAAACGCTGACCGCTGCAGCACGCGACGACTACCGCCAGTTGTTCACCACGGTATTCGCCGACTACTACCTGTTCGATGACCTGGTCCAGGGCAGCGCCACCCAGTCGCTGGACAGCGCCGCCAAGTACCTGGAACGCCTGGAAATCGCGCACAAGGTCAGCGTCAAGGACGGCGTGTTCAGCACCACCGACCTCTCCACCGGCCAGCGCAAGCGCCTGGCACTGGTGAATGCCTGGCTGGAAGAACGTCCGGTGCTGGTGTTCGACGAGTGGGCGGCCGACCAGGATCCGGCGTTCCGCCGCGTGTTCTACACCGAGCTGCTGCCGGACCTCAAGCGCCTGGGCAAGACCATCATCGTGATCAGCCATGACGATCGTTATTTCGATATCGCCGATCAGTTGGTGCGGCTGCGTGCGGGCCAGGTGGTGCACGAAATGGCGCCGGCCTGAAAATTCTTTTCCGGTTTCTGCAGTTAGGAACGTCTCACTAGTGGTAATGAGAATTGAACTCAATAAACACCTATAAACTGCCAACCTCAAAACACAGAAGAGAACGCATCCATGTCAGTACGACTCGGTCTCAGCCCCCTGAGCAAAGCGCTATCAATGCGACGGGCACTGAACTTCAACCTCAAGCCTTGCGCGCTTGCCCTCGCGGTGTCCTTGCCCATGGCCAGTTATGTGCAGGCCCAGGAGATCGAGATCGACATTCCCGCACAGCCGTTGGGGACGGCGCTGCAGGAATTTGGTCGCCAGACCAACCTGCAGGTGTTGTACAGCCCGACAGATGTGCAAGGCAAGAACAGCACCGCGGTCAAGGGCAAGCAGGATCCCAACAAGGCCATCGCCACCCTGCTCAAGGGCGCCGGCGTCAGTTATGGCCAGCAAGGCAACACGATCACCATCAGCGCGGTCGCGTCTTCGGGGCTGGAGCTGGGGACCACGCAGGTCACTGCCAACCAGTTGGGCACCGTGACAGAAGGCACTGGTTCGTATACCCCGGGGACCATCGCCACCGCGACGCGCCTGGTGCTGACGCCACGGGAAACGCCGCAGTCGATTTCGGTGGTGACGCGGCAGGTGATGGATGATTTCGGGCTCAACGCTATCGATGACGTGATGCGCCACACCCCGGGTATCACCGTGTCGACCTATGACACCGAGCGCACCAACTACTATTCCCGTGGTTTCTCTATCGTCAACTTCCAATACGACGGTATTCCGACCCTGCGTGACGCCCAATACTCGGCCGGCCAGACCCTGACCGACATGGCGATCTACGACCGCGTCGAGGTGCTCAAGGGCGCCACCGGCCTGCTCACCGGCGCCGGCGGCCCGGGCGGTACCATCAACCTGATCCGCAAAAAGCCGACCTCCGAGTTCAAGAGCAGCATCGAGCTGGGCGCCGGCTCCTGGGATAACTATCGCTCCCAGGTCGACGTCAGCGGCCCACTGACCGAAACCGGTAACGTGCGTGGCCGTGCCGTTGCGGCCTATCAGGACAAACACTCGTTCCTCGACCACTATTCGCGCAAGACAGGTGTGTTTTACGGCATCCTCGAATTCGACCTGGACGAAAATACCCTGCTGACCGTTGGCGCCGACTACCAGGACAGCGACCCGAAAGGCTCCAGCTGGACCGGAACGCGCACCATCTTTGACGCTACCGGCAACAAGCTGGACCTGCCGCGTTCGTTCAACAACGGCCCAAAATGGGGCTCATGGGAGCAGTACAGCCGCACTGCGTTCGCCACCCTGGAACATACGTTCGACAATGGCTGGGTCACCAAGGGCCAGTACAACCACCAGATCAACGGCTATAACGCGCCCCTGGGCTACATTTCCCAGGATTCCGCCACGGCCAGCTCCATTTATGCGCGCAAATACGTCGGCGACACCACCAGCGACAGCCTCGATGTGTACGCCTCGGGGCCATTCGAGCTGTTCGGCCGCGAACACGAACTGGTGATCGGCCAGTCCCTTTCCATCTCCAAATGGAAAGCCAAGGACTACACCGCGACCACCTACTTCAACAACTCCTATGACTTCTACAACTGGCACGGCCAGGCCATAGAGCCGCTGTGGACTGCCACCAAGATCAATGACGAAACCACCCGCCAGACCGGTACCTATGTGACTGGCCGTTTCAGCCTGACGGATGAGCTGCACCTGTTACTCGGCTCACGTATCGCCAACTACCAGGTCACCGGTACCAGCGACACCCAGGAAAGCGGCAAGGTAGTGCCCTATGCCGGCTTGACGTATGACCTGAACGACAACTTCACCGCGTATGCCAGCTACACAGAAATCTTCCAGCCACAAACCCAGTACCGTACACGTACCCGTACCATGCTCGACCCGAACGAAGGCAAGAACTATGAGCTGGGCCTCAAGGGTGAATTCTTCGAAGGCCGCCTGAACTCCAGCCTCGCTTACTTCGAAGTGCACGAAGAAAACCGTCCCCTTGCCGATACCGCCTGGAACTCCCAGCCAGGCGTCGACTACTCGTACATCGGCACCAAGACCAAGACCAAGGGCTACGAAGCGGAAATCTCCGGCGAACTCGCCCGAGGCTGGCAACTGCAAGCGGGCTACACCCACAAGATCGCCCGCGATGACGATGGCAAGAAGGTTGCCACCTGGGAACCGGAAGATCAGGTGAGCTTCTATACCACCTACAAACTGCAGGGCAACCTGGACAAGCTCACCATTGGTGGCGGCGCACGCTGGCAGAGCGCCGGCTGGCAGACCGTCAACAACTGGGGCTACCCCGGTGGCGGCCGCTCCGAGAAGTTCACCCAGGACCCGTACTGGCTGGTTGACTTAATGACCCGTTACCAAGTGACCGAAAACCTCTCGGCGACCCTCAACGTCAACAACCTGTTCGACAAACACTACTACACCAACATCGGTTTCTATGACTCAGCCTACCCTGGCGATCCACGCAACGTAATGGTCACCACACGCTGGGACTTCTAAGCCCCCTCAAAAAAGCCCCTGATCACGTGATCAGGGGCTTTTTTGTACCCTTTTGCGCGTGCCTGGGTGAATGCGGTGCCTGGGTGTTTTTCGCCGGCAAGCCTGCTCCTACGAAAGAGGCGTGTACCCGAAGGAGCCGGCTTGCCGGCGAAGGGGACACCAGATAGCAAAACGCCCCTGGTCATCACTGGCCAGGGGCGTCTGTTACCGCAACCGCTTACTCCATTGCCGAGACAAAACTGCTGATGAACTCGGCGTTGTCCACAATCCGATGGTGTGTCGTGTCGATCACCACCGAACGCTGGATGCCTGACTGGCCAATCACTTCGCGCATGCCTGTCTCAATCAGCGCCTGGTGAATACCGCCTTCGCTCAGGGCGGCCCACCAGCAATTGACCGGAGCCTTGATCGCACGGTAGTCGGCGTCTTGCAGGCGCTCGTCCAGCACCTGCTTGAGCGCCCAGGAACGCTCGGTCTCGCCGCCGATTTGCAACTCATCCTTGAGTACGCGGAAGCTGTCGCCCAGGGTCAGTTCGGCCCACTCGGACACACGTTGCCACTGCTCATCCTGCTCGCCGGCAGCCATATGCCAGACGTTGCGGAT
Organism: Pseudomonas sp. GW821-FHT05D12; assembly: GCF_059419825.1. Lineage (NCBI taxonomy): Bacteria > Pseudomonadati > Pseudomonadota > Gammaproteobacteria > Pseudomonadales > Pseudomonadaceae > Pseudomonas > Pseudomonas sp. GW821-FHT05D12. Next base: position 42,207 of record NZ_JBWKSN010000025.1, read on the forward strand.
CTGCTCGGCATACGCCGGGAACATCACTGCCAACAAATCCACGCGGCGTTCGGCGGCGGAAATCACTCGTTCGTCCACCCGCGCGCCCTCTTGCCAGAATGCGGTAAAGCGCGCAGGCGGCGGCGCGTCGATCCAGCCCAGCAATTCCACGGTCCGGCCAGCTTGTTCCAGGCGGTACGCCACCTCCATCGCCAGGTTGCCTCCCAGTGACCAGCCGCCCAGACGGAAGGCGCCGTGGGGCTGGGCCAGCAACAGCTGTTGGGTGTAGTCCTCGACCATCTGCGCCCAGGTCGGCACCTCAACGCCCTCTTCCACCAGGGTCCGACAAATCACACCCAACACCGGACGCTGCTCACGCAATGCCAGGGCGATAGCCTTGTAACAATGCACCGAGCCAAAGCTTGGGTGGAACAGGTACAGCGGCGTGCCCTGGGTCTGGCTGTTGAGCCTGACGATCAACGAGCCACCGACATCCCCCTCGATACAGCGCGCCTGGCCTGCGATAGTCGGGTGCAGCATCAGTTGATTGACTGCGAGCGTGACACCGCAGGCCTTGTGGATGCGGTCCTTGAGCAACAACACCAGCAACGAGTGGCCGCCCAGCTCGAAGAAGTTGTCGTGCAACCCCACACGCTCCACCTCCAGCACTTGCGCCCACACGGCGGCAAGCTGCTGTTCCAGTCCGGTCTGTGGTGCAACGTAATCGCGGTCGCTTGCTTGCGGTCTGGGCAGTGCCTTGCGATCTAGCTTGCCGTTGGGGCTCAGGGGCATCTTTTCCAGCACTACCCATTGCGCCGGGACCATATAGTCCGGCACGTGACTGGCCAGATAGGCGCTCAAACGCTCGCGCCAATCGTCGCCGGCCTGTTGCAGCACCAGGTAACCCACCAGATGCTTGCCACCGACCGCCAGCACGGTGGCCTCACGCACAACCGGGTGTTCAAGCAGGCGGGCTTCGATTTCTCCCAGCTCGATACGCAAACCGCGCAGCTTGACCTGATGATCAAGACGGCCCAGGTATTCAATGACGCCATTTGCACGCTGGCGCACGCGATCGCCAGTGCGATACAGGCGCGCACCGTTGTGGAACGGACAAGGAACGAAACGTTCGGCGGTCAGCGCCGGACGGCGGTGATAACTGCGTGCCAGGCCCGCGCCGCCAAGATACAGCTCCCCAGCGACGCCGACCGGCACGGGTGCCAAGTCGGCGTCCAACACATAAGTGCGCAGGTTGGCGATTGGCTCACCAATCGGCACCGTGTCGCGGCCTTCGTCGCGGCAGGTCCAGTGGGTCACGTCGATGGCTGCTTCGGTCGGGCCATACAGGTTATACAGGTCGGCGTGCGGCAATTTGGCGAAGACTTGCTGCTGGGCATCCACGGGCAGTGCCTCGCCGCTGCACACAATGCGCTGCAGGCTGTGACAGCTGGCAACCGCCGAATCCTGGAGGAACGCTTGCAACATCGAGGGCACGAAGTGCAATGTGGTGATCCGCTGCGCATTGATCAGCGCGACCAGCTTTTGCGGATCGCGGTGATCCCCCGGCGCGGCGACGACAAGCCGCGAGCCAGTCATCAGTGGCCAGAAGAACTCCCATACCGACACGTCGAAACTGAACGGCGTTTTTTGCAGCACGCTGTCGCGGGCATTCAAGCCGTAGGCTTCCTGCATCCAGCACAGCCGGTTGGTCAGTGCCGAATGACGGTTGCCGGCGCCTTTGGGCTGACCCGTGGAACCAGAGGTGTAGATCACGTAGGCGAGGTTTTCGCCGTGCAAAACGATGCCTGGGTTCTCTTCGCTATAGCGTTCGAACGCAGATCCGCCCAGCACCAGGGTTTCCAAACCGGATGGAATCGGTAACTGGTCCAGCAAATGCGCCTGGGTCAGCAACAGTTTCACACCGCTGTCTTCCAGCATATACGCCAGCCGCTCACGCGGGTATTCAGGGTCCAGCGGCACATAGGCACCGCCAGCCTTGAGTACTGCCAACAAGCCGATGACCATTTCGATGGAGCGCTCAACCGCCAGCCCCACCAGCACATCCGGGCCCACACCGGCTTCCATCAAGCGATGGGCGAGTCGGTTGGCGCGGTGGTTCAACTCGGCGTAGTCCAGGCACTGTTGACCAAACACCAGGGCAGGCGCATCCGGTGTGCGGACGACCTGTTCTTCGATCAACTGATGCACGCAACGTTGCAATGGGTATTCTCGCGCGGTGGAATTCCAATCGTGAACGGCTGCTTGCCGCTCCTGAGGTTCCAGCAGCGGCAACTGGCCGATACGCTGCTGGGCATCGCGGGTCATGCCATTGAGCAGGTTCAGCCAATGGGCCGCCATCCGCGCCAATGTGGCAAGCTCGAACAGGTCCGTGGCGTAAGTCAGCGAGGCGGCAAGCCCCTCGGGGGACTCGTGGGTATTGAGGCTCAGGTCAAACTGAGCGGTATGATTTTCCCACTCCAGGCCACTGACGTGCAGGCCGGGTAATTGCTCATCTTCATCGCGGCCACTGGGTTGGGTCTGATGATTGAACAGCACCTGGAACAACGGGTTGAAACTCAGGTTGCGCTCAGGCTGCAAGGCTTCCACCAACTGCTCGAAGGGCAAGTCCTGATGGGCCTGGGCGTCCAGCGCACGCTGTTTGACCTGGGCGAGCAACTGAGCAACCGTCTGTTGGCCATCGATATCGGCCTTGGCCACCTGGGTGTTGACGAAAAAGCCGATCAGCCGTTCGGTTTCCACGCGGTTGCGGTTGGCCACGGGCACGCCCACGCGGATATCCGACTGACCGCTGTAGCGATGCAAGAGGGCCTGGAACGACGCCAGCAGTAACATGAACAGCGTCACGTCCTCGCGCTGGGCCAGCGCGCGCAGCTCCGTCACCAGGGCGGGCGGCACTTGGATGTCCAGGCTCGCGCCGCGATGACTTTGCTGACTCGGGCGGGCGTGATCCAGCGGCAGCTCCAGTACCGGTTGTTCACCGCCGAGCAGGCCGCGCCAGTACTCCAACTGGCGGGTCTTCTCGCCCGCCTCCATCCACTGGCGCTGCCAAACTGCATAGTCAGCGTACTGGATCGGCAACGCTGGCAATTGCGGCGCCTGGCCCAGGCTGAAAGCGGCGTACAGCTGCACCAACTCATCGACCATGACCTGCATCGACCAGCCATCGGAAACGATGTGATGCTGCACCAGCACCAGCACATGATCGTCCTCGGCCACACGCAGCAGGCTCGCCCGCATCAACGGCCCCTGAGTCAGGTCGAAAGGCCGCGCGATCTGCGACTCCACTTCGGTACGGATCGCGGATGCGCAGATGTCGACCCGGACGACCTCAACGCTGGCCTGCTCGGCGATCACCTGCACAGCACGCTCACCGTCCTGCTGAAGGTAAGTCCGCAGGTTTTCGTGACGCGCTACCAGGGTGTCAAAACTGCGCTGCAGGGTCGACAGGTCAAGGCGCCCTTTCAGGCGCAGAGCGCTCGGCACATGGTAGGCGGCGCTACGCGGGTCCAGTTGCCAGAGGAACCATTGGCGCTCCTGGGCATAGGACAGCGGCAAGGGCTGATCGCGTCCGACCGCAACCAACGCCGGTGCCAGTGGCATGCCGCTGTCGGTCGAAAGCGCAGCGACAAACCCTTGCAGACGCGGTTGTTCGAACAGGCTTCGCAGCGCCACTTCCCTGCCCAACAGGTTGCGCAGGCGTGAAATGACCTGCATCGCCAACAGCGAGTGGCCGCCCATCTCAAAAAAGTGATCGGTCAACCCGACCCGCTCGGCGCCAAGGATATCGGCCCATACCGCTGCAACCTGTTGCTCCAGCTCAGTCACTGGGGCAACCCAGGCCTGCTGCGATTGGCTGGCGTCGGGTTTTGGCAACGCATGGCGATCCATCTTGCCATTGGGGTTCAGCGGCATGCGGTCGAGGAAAATCAGGTGCGCAGGCACCATGTAATCCGGCAGTTGTTCGCGCATGGCATTTTTGAGTGTTTCACCGTCTTGCTGCTCGGCGACCACATAAGCGACCAGTTGATTATCAGCGGCCAACACCAGCGTTTCACGTACGCCGTCCTGGGCCAGCAGCAATGCTTCGATTTCCCCCAATTCAATGCGGAAACCCCGAATCTTCACTTGATGGTCCACGCGGCCGACGTACTCAATCACACCATCGGCCCGGTACCGCGCCAGGTCGCCGGTGCGGTACAGGCGCTCGCCGGTTTCACCAAACGGATCCGGCACAAAACGCTCGGCGGTGAGCAATGCGCGGTTCATATAGGCACGCGCCAAGCCGCAGCTGCTGCCGATATACAGCTCGCCCACGGCGCCCAGCGGTGCCAGGTTCAAGTCGCGGTCCAGCACATACAGCGCACGACCTGGCAGCGAACGGCCAATCGGGCTGGCGGTGGCGCCAATCAGCTCGGAGCCTGCCGTGCAATCCAACACGCTCGACACAACGGTGGCTTCCGTAGGGCCGTAGGTATTGAGCAAGCGGACATGGCCAAGCCCGGCCTTGAGCCACTGCGCCGGACCGTCCAGCGGCATGGCTTCACCGCCGATATGGACTTGGCGCAGTGCGCCATAGGTGCGCGGGCCCGCGGCCAGGCAGTCGAGCAGGAACAGGTTCCAATAGGCGGTTGGCAAGTCGGCCAGGGTGATGCCCTGGGCAATGATTTCGTCGTACAGCCGGGCGCTGTCCCACAAATCCGGGCCACGCAGGACAACCTTGGCTCCATGGGTCAGCGCCGGGTACAGCTGCTCGACGAAACCATCGAAATTCAGGGTGGCGAATTGCAGCACGCAATCATCCTGAGTTAGTCGCGAGTAACCTGCCGCAATACTCGAGAATTCGGTGAGTGCCGCGTGGTTGATCGCCACGCCTTTGGGCTTGCCGGTAGAACCGGAGGTGTAGATCACATAGGCGAGATTTTGCGGGTCGACCGTTACCTGCGGATTGGTCCCAGGGTATGGAGTCAGGTCCGCATCACTCAGGTCCAGCGTCGCCATACCTTCGGGCAACGACATGTCGATATGTGATTGGATCAGCACCAGCCGCACGCCGCTGTCTTCGAGCATATGTAACAGGCGCTCGCGTGGGTATTGCGGGTCCAGAGGCACATAGGCGCCGCCTGCCTTGAGCACGGCCAGCAGGCTGACCACCATCTCGAACGAGCGCTCCACCGCGACGCCCACCAGCACTTCCGGGCCGACACCCTGGGCGATCAGCGCATGGGCCAAACGGTTGGCCTGAAGATTCAACTCGCCATAACGCATGGACCGCGCCCCCAGGCACAGCGCTACCGCATCCGGGCGCCGTTGCGCCTGATGCTCGAACAAGTGCTGCACGCCCTGTTGAATCGCACATGCGGGGGCGGCGCTGTTCCATTCCTGCAGTAAGTGCAACTGCTCCTGGTGATCGAGCAGCGCCAGTTCGCCGATGGGCTGCATGGCATCCCGCGCCACACCTTCCAGCAGGTTCTGCCAATGCTGCGCCAGACGCGCAATGGTGGCGGCCTCAAACAGATCGGTGGCATAGGTCAGCGACGCCCAAAGACCGTCACTCGACTCCTGGGTATCCAGGCTCAAGTCGAAATGCGCGGTATGGCTGTCCCACGTCAGCCCTTCCACCCGCAAGCCGGGCAGTTGTTCCCCACGTGGTACACGTGCCTCTGACTGGTGGTTGAACATCACCTGGAACAGCGGATTGTGGCTGAGGCTGCGTTCCGGCTGCAGCACTTCCACCAGTTGCTCGAACGGCAAATCCTGATTCGCCTGGGCATCGAGGGCGCGACGCTTGACCTGCTGCAACAGCTGGGCAAAGGTCATCTGCCCGTCGATATCAACTTTGAGTACCTGGGTGTTGACGAAGAAACCGATCAGCCGCTCGATTTCCGCACGATTGCGGTTGGCAATCGGCACGCCGACGCGGATATCCGACTGGCCGCTGTAGCGATGCAGCAAGGTCTGGAACGACGCCAGCAACAGCATGAACAACGTCACGCCCTCGCGCTGCGCCAACGCCTTGAGGCCCGTAACAAGACCGCTATCCAAACCGACTTCCAGCAAAGCACCCCGGTAGCTCTGCACCGCCGGGCGCGGATGATCCAGCGGCAACTCCAGCACCGGCTGTTCGCCGCCTAACAGTTCACGCCAGTAGCCCAATTGGCGCTGCTGCTCGCCGGCGTCCATCCAACCACGCTGCCACGCCGCATAATCGGCGTATTGCAGCGCGATCGCCGGTAGTTGCGCCGGCCTGCCCTGGCTGAACCCCGCGTAGAGTTGCACCAGCTCATCTACCATGACTTGCATCGACCAGCCATCGGACACGATATGATGCTGGACCAGTACCAGCACATGTTCCTGCTCACTCAGTTGCAGCAACTTCACCCGCAGCAACGGGCCCTGGCGCAAATCGAAAGGCCGGGCGATTTCCGCTTCGACCCGTGCCTGCACCTGTTGTGCAGACGCACCTTCCAACCGGGCAAAATCCAGCTGCAATGTGGCGATTGGCAGGATGTGCTGCAGCGTGTGCTCGCCGTCCGTGACAAACACAGTGCGCAAGGCTTCATGGCGCGCGAGCAAGACGTCAAAACTGCGCTGCAGAGCCGAGCGATCCAGCTGCCCGCTCAGGCGCAACGCATTGGGCACATGGTAGGCCGCGCTCTCGGGCTCCAATTGCCAGAGAAACCACTGACGCTCCTGGGCGTAGGACAACGCCAGCGGTCGGGCACGGGAGACTGCCACCATCGACGGTACCAGCAAGGTGTTATCCAGCGCCTGCAACGCCAGTACAAAGCCTTCCAACTGCGGCTGTTCGAACAGGGTGCGCAGGGCTACTTCACGCGCCAGTAACTGACGCAGGCGGGAAATGACCTGCATGGCCAGCAGTGAATGGCCACCCAGTTCAAAGAAGTGATCGGTGAGGCCGATCCGCTCGACACCGAGGACTTCGGCCCAGATGGCCGCTACCTGCTGCTGCAAAGGGGTAACCGGCTCGACAAATACACCTTGGGACTGGGTAACGTCCGGCTGCGGCAAGCCTTTTCGATCGAGCTTGCCGTTGGGGGTCAGCGGCATCTGCGCCAGGAACATGAAGTGCGTCGGCACCATGTAATCCGGCAGGTGGGTTTTCAGGGCGCGGCGCAAGGTCTCGCGAAACTCGGTTTCGTTGGTCAGCGGGCCATCGGCCGGAACCACATACGCGACCAGTTGCTTGCCGGTCGGGCCTTCGTGGGCCACCACGACGGTTTCACCGACGTTGTCCTGCTCACGCAAGCGCGCTTCGATTTCGCCCAGTTCGATCCGGAAACCGCGGATTTTCACTTGATGGTCGACGCGACCGAGGTAGTCCACCACGCCATCCGGACGCCCGCGGGTCAGGTCGCCGCTGCGATACACGCGGCTGCCCGGCTTGCCGAATGGGTCCGGCACGAAGCGCTCGGCGGTCAGTGCTGGACGCTCCAGATAACCGCGCGCCACGCCCTCCCCACCCAGGTACAGCTCGCCGGCGACACCGACCGGCTGCAGGTTGAGCTGCGCGTCGAGCACGTAGCCGCTGCGATTGCCCAGCAAGGTGCCAATCGGTGCGTAGACGGCGCCGCACG
>NZ_JBWKSN010000026.1:0-35152 GCF_059419825.1 Pseudomonas sp. GW821-FHT05D12
CCCCCCCCCCCCCCCCCCCCCCCCCCCCCCCCCCCCCCCCCCCCCCCCCCCCCCCCCCCCCCCCGCTCCCACAGTGGACTGGATTTCAATTCAAGGAGCGCAGTGTCACACCCAGTGATGGATCGGCCAGCCGGCCTTTTCCGCGTGCTCGCGCAGCACCGGGTCCGGGTTCACCACGTTTGGGTGATCCACCTTCAGCAGCAACGGCAGGTCATTGCGCGAATCCGAGTAGAAATACGCCCCTTCCAGCGTCTCGCCTTCCTGCTCCAGCCATTCCAGCAAGCGTGTGATCTTGCCTTCGCGGTAGGTCAGTACACCGACGGTACGACCGCTGTACACGCCATGGCTCACTTCCAGATCAATCCCCAGCACTTCATCGATGCCGATCCGCGCCGCAATCGGCGTGACCAGGTGGGTGCCCGAGGCGGAAATCACCAGGATGCGGTCGCCATTGGCGCGGTGGCGGGCGATGGTCTTGGTGGCGTCGCTGTAGATCAGTGGTTCGATCACGTCCTCGACCCAGGGCTCCACCAGGTGGTCGATCTCCTCCGGGGTGCGGCCGATCATCGGCTCCAGGCTGAAGTCCATGAAGTCTTCCATGGCCAGCTTGCCCTGGCTGTAGGCGTCCATTAGCTCGTTGTTCCTGCGCATGAACGACTCGGGGTCGACCCAGCCCAGGCGGCCCATCTGCTCGCTCCACAGGGTGGCGCAGTCGCCGTGGATCAGGGTGTCGTCCAAATCAAAAATTACCAATGCCATCCGTTACGCTCTCTCAATCAGTCGTGCTGCTCAGGCTACTTCACACAGTGCACTGGGGTCGATGGAAAGTGCCAGGCGCTGGCCGTCGGGGTGCAGATCGTCCGCCGAGCGGTTCAGTACGTCCACCACCAGTTCGACGCCACGGGCTTCGATGCGGTAGCGGATCACGTTGCCCAGCAGGCTGTGGCTGCGCACCAGGGCATCGAGTTCGCCACTGCGGCTGAGCTCGATGGCCTCGGGGCGAATCGCGATGCGCCCGCTGATCGGCCGCTGCAGCAACTGGCTGGCCTTGTCGGCGTCCAGCAGGTTGTAGTTGCCGATAAATCCGGCGGCAAAGACATCCACCGGCGCGGTGTAGAGGGTTTCGGCGTCGCCGCTTTGCACGATCTTGCCCTGGTTCATCAGGAAGATCCGGTCCGACATGGTCAGGGCTTCTTCCTGGTCATGGGTCACGAAGATCGTGGTCAGGCCCAGTTCGCGCTGGATCTGGCGGATCTGTTCGCGCAGGTGTTTGCGAATCCGCGCATCCAGCGCCGACAGCGGCTCATCGAGCAGCAACAGGCGCGGGCGGGTGACCAGCGAGCGGGCGAGCGCCACGCGCTGGCACTGGCCGCCCGACATCTGGTGCGGGTAGCGGCCGGCGAGGTCCTTGAGTTCGACCAGTTGCAGCACTTCCTGTACCCGCTTGTGGCTGTCATCGGCATTGACCTTTTGCATGCGCAGGCCGAAGGCGACGTTCTGTTCCACGGTCATGTTGGGGAACAGTGCATAGCTCTGGAACACCATGCCGATGTGACGTTTTTGCGGGCTCAGCGGGACGATGTCCTGGCCATCCAGCAGGATTTTCCCACTGTCCACCGAGGTCAGGCCGGCGATGCAGCGCAGCAGGGTGGACTTGCCGCACCCGGACGGGCCGAGCAGGGTGACGAATTCGCCCTTGGCGATTTCGCAGTTGATATCACTGAACACCGGGGTGCCGGCGTAGCCTTTTTGCAGGTGTTGGACGCTGACGAAGCTCATTGGCTTTTGTCCTTGTTCAAGATATTGGCGGCCCAGGTCAGCACCAGCACAAAGAAGAAATAGGAAATCACGACGGCACTGGTGAAGTGGCCGCTGCTGTTGCGCATGTTGTTCAGGTACACCTGCAGGGTTTCGTAGCGGGTACCGACGAGGATGTTGGCGAACACGAACTCACCGAACAGGAACGAGAACGACAGCAGCAGCGCGACCATCAGGCCTTTGCGCAGATTCGGCAGCACCACCAGGATCGCCGCCTGCCAGGTGCTGGCGCCGAGCAGTTGCGAGGCATCCATCAGGTCTCGCAGGTTGATCGCCTGCAGGTTATTGGTGATCGCGCGGTACATGAACGGCAGCGCCACGGTGAAGTAGCAGCCGATCAGGATCCATGGCGTGCCCACCATCGCCAGCGGCCCGGAACCGTAGAGTTGCAGCAGGCCCACCGATGACACCACCGGCGGCACCGCGAAGGGCAGCAGGATCAGGATGTTCATCAGTGCGTCGAGCCTTGGGAAGTGGTAATGCACCACGAACAGCAGCGGCAGGATCAACACCACCGACAGCAGCAGTGCGCCCACGCACACCAGCAACGACTGCCCGAAGGCCATCAGGAAGCGCGGGTCGCTCCACAGCTGGACGTACCATTTCACGGTAAAGCCAGCGGGCAGGATGGTTGCCGACCAACTGCTGGCAATCGAATAGACGAAGGTGCCGATCAGCGGCAGCACCAGGATCGCAAACAACAGGTAGACCACCACGCGGTGGTAGAGGGAGGCCGGGCCGGCTTCAGCGCGAGACATGGTAGCTCCTCTTGAGCAACAGTTGATGGACCACGGTGACCACGGTCATCAGCGCCACCAGCACCACGGCCAGGGCGCTGGCCATGTTCGGATCCAGCGAGACATCCCCCGACACCAGGCCGGCGATGCGAATCGGCAGCACGTTGAAGTTGCCGGTGGTCAGCGCGTAGACCGTGGCATACGCGCCCAGCGCGTTGGCCAGCAGGATCACGAACGTGCCCAGCAACGCCGGCGTGAGCACCGGCAAGCCGATATGCCGCCAGAACTGCCAGCCATTGGCACCCAGCAACGCCGCCGACTCGCGCCAGTCTTCGCGCAGCGCGTCGAACGCCGGGTAGAGCAGCAGCACGCCGAGGGGAATCTGGAAGTAGGTGTAGAGAATGATCAAGCCGGTCTTGGAGTACAGGTTGAAGTCCTGAATGATCCCGGCCTGCTTGAGCATGATGGTGATGCTGCCGTTGAAACCCAGCAGGATGATGAAGGCGAACGCCAGGGGGACACCGGTAAAGTTGCTGGTCATGTTGGCGAAAGCGGTGACGAAATTGCGCAGCGGCGAATCGACCCGGCGCAGGGAGTAACTGCCCAGGGTGGCGATTATGATGCCGAAGATGCTCGAGTAGAAGCTGATCTCCAGGCTGAACTGGATGGCTTGCAGGTAGAACTTCGAGCTGAAGATCCGCGTGAAGTTGTCCAGGCCCCAGCCGGTTTCTTCCGTTTGCAGGCTGTTGATCAACACCCAGACGAGCGGGGCGATTTCGAACATGATAAAGAACAGCGCGAAGGGCACCAGGCACAGCAGCGCCAGCCATTTGCCGCGAGTCATGGAATTCACTTCAACAGCTCCCGGCAGACAGGTTTGTCGTGAGGTACGCCCAGCAGCTCGCAGACGGTGCCGCACAGGTCGGTCTGGTTTGGCGCGGCGTGGATGTCGAGGCTGAAGGCCTCGCCGAGTACAAACAACGGCACTTCGCGCTCTTCCGGCAACAGGCCGTTGTGGGAGCGATCGTTGTTCATGCCGTGGTCGGCGGTGACCAGCACCTGGTAGCCGGCATCGAGCCAGCCTTGCAGGTAGTCAGCCAGGATGATGTCGGCCGAGCGGGCGCTGTTGCGGTATTGGGCGGTGTCGAGGCCGTGCTTGTGGCCGGCGTCGTCGATGTTCATCGGGTGCACGACCAGGAAGTTTGGCGCGTGTTTGACGCGCAGGCTTTCGGCGTCGGCAAACAGGTGAGAATCCGGGTAATGGTCATTCCAGTAGAAATGCCCGTGCTGGATCGCCAGCGCCTTGTCGTCGGTATGACGATCACGCGCGGCAATAAAGGGTGTGCGGTTATACAACTCGCTGACCCAATGGTAAGCCGCCGCCGCAGTGGTCAGGCCGGCGTCGGTGGCGTAATGGAAAATGCTGCGTTGGTTGGACAGGCGCGAGACCTGGTTGTGGACGATGCCGCTCTGGATCGGTGGCACGCCGGTGAGGATGCACTCATACAGCGGGCGGGACAGGGCGGGCAGTTCACATTCCAGTTTGTAGAGGGCTGCGCGTCCTGCGCCGACATAGGCCTGCAAGTGCCCCATGGCGTGTCGGGCAACCTCGAAGTTCAGGCCGTCGAGCACGACAAGGATGACATTGTGCTTCATGGGGGCTGGGGCTCCGCAACAGGGGATGTGGATCTTTTGTTCGGTTGGAACCGGATCAAATGTGGGCGCTGGCTTGCCTGCGATGGCGATGTATCAGCCGACATCAATGTCGAATGTTCGACCGTCATCGCCGGCAAGCCGGCTCCTACAGGTTTTGCGTCGCTTACTTCATTTCTACGATGACTTGCTCGTTCCACTGTTGTGGCAACTTCTTGGAGGTCGCTTCCCAGGCATCGGCATCCTTGATCGGTTGCGGATTGGCCTTGGTGTACTGCTCGCCCGGGATCAGGTTCTTGGCGATATCAGCCGGCAGTTTCAGGTCGGTTTCAGCACGGATCGGACGCGCATTGCCACGCGCCAGGTTGAGTTGGCCGGCATCGCTGAAGATGTATTCGCGGGTCAGCTTGGCGGCGTTCGGGTGCTTGGCGTATTTGTTGATGATGGTGGTGTAGCCGGATTTTACCGAGCCGTCAGAAGGAATCAGCACCACGTAGTCATCCGGGTTGGCCATCTTGGCCTTGTAGCTCAGGCCGTTGAAGTCCCAGACGATGCCCACTTCGACTTCGCCTTTTTCCATGGTGGCGATGGTCGGGTTGGACAGCGAGAGACGACCTTGCTGGGCGATCTTGGTGAAAAACTGCAGGCCCGGCGCGATGTTTTTCTCGTCGCCTTTATTGGCGATGGCTGCCGCCAGTACGCCGTTGGCCGCTTGGGCCGCGGTGCTCACGTCGCCGATGGAGACTTTGTATTTGCCTTTCTGCAGGTCAGCCCAGCTGGTTGGCACTTCGGAACCGTGCAGCAGCTTCTTGTTGACGATGAAGGCGATGGTGCCGGTGTAGGCCAGGGCCCAGTGACCGTCCTTGTCTTTCGCCCAATCCGGGACCTGGGCCCAGGTCGACGGTTTGTACGGCTGGGTGACTTCCTGCTTCACCGCGATCGGACCGAAGGCCGCGCCCACGTCGCCGATGTCGGCGCTGGCGTTGTCTTTTTCAGCCTTGAACTTGGCGATTTCCTGGGCCGAGCTCATGTCGGTGTCGATGTGCTTGAGGCCGTAGGTCTTGGCCAGGTCTTCCCAAGTGCCTTTCCAGTTGGCCCAGTCATCGGGCATGCCGACGCTGTTGATGGCGCCTTCTGTCTTGGCGGCAGCTTCAAGGGTTTTTAGATCGGTATCAGCAGCCATGGCGGCGGTGCACATGGCAATGGTCGAGCCTAACAGTGATGCCAGGAAAAGCTGTTTCATCCGAAGCTCCTTTGGGCGTTTTCAACGCTGCGTTTTTGTCGACGTTTGCGGTGGTGTTGGTCTAGGTCAGCAATACCTGAGCCAATCTAGGCTGGATGGATGACAGTTTCATGTCGATGTCGTTTTTAAATCGCTTGTGTCGCTCAGCACAGACTTAGCGTAGACCATGCTCAAGTGCCCGCAGGGCCTGGACTTGGCCGATGTATTGCAGGGTGTGCAGGAGGGACTCGACATGGACTGTCATCTGTCGGTCATCTGTAATGCCTAGGCTGGCACGCAATGGCAGGAGCCCGAATACAGCGCGTTTTGTGCACCTGAACGGTGCTGGACTAGTCCAGATAGGTAACGTTGATGCGTGATGAGGCAATCAAGGCGGTGACATCCATCGGCCTGGCGCTGCAAGAGCAGATCGACCACGGCCTGTTGCCGCCTGCAAGCAAACTGCCCGCCGAGCGCAAGCTCAGCGAGTTGTTTGGTACCACTCGAATTACCGTGCGGGAAGCCTTGTTACAACTGGAGGCCCAGGGCCAGATCTATCGTGAGGAGCGCCGTGGCTGGTTTGTCTCGCCACCACGGCTGGCCTACAACTTGATGCAGCGCAGCCACTTTCACGCGATGGTCAACGACCAGGGGCGGGTGGCGTCTACCGAAGTGATCTCTGCGCGGCTGCAACCGGCCTCGGCGGCGGTGTGTGCGTGGTTGCAGTTGCCGGCGTTGTCCAGCGTGATCCAGATCTGCCGGGGCCGGCGGATTGACGGGCGGCTGGTGTTGTACGTGGAGCACTACCTGAACCCGCAGTATTTCCCGGGGATTCTTGAGTGTGACCTGAATCAGTCAATGACTGAGTTGTATGCGCGCAAATACGACTTGCACTACGGGCGGGTGCGTTTCGAAATCGTCCCGACCTCACTGCCGGTGGAAGCCGCCGCCGCGTTGCGCGTGTCGGTGGGCAGCCCGGGCCTGCGGATTGCCCGGGTCAATTATGACCAGCACCAGCGACTGATCGACTGCGACCTGGAATTCTGGCGGCATGATGCAATTCATGTCGGAGTGGATGTGGTTTAACCCGTGTGGCAAGCAGGCTTGTTTTGAAATGCGTGCGGGCTTGTTGTGGAATGCAGGCACGCTTGTTGTGGAATATAGGCACGCTTGTTGTGGAATATAGGCACGCTTGTTGTGGTGAGCAGGCTTGCCCTGCGTTGGGCTGCGCAGCAGGCCCAAAATCTGTATGGGGATTTTTCTGGCAGGGTAGGGTGGCCTTAGTAGGGGGCTGCTGCGCAGCCCAACGCAGGGCAAGCCTGCTCGCCACAGAGTTCTGTTCACCACGTAAGCCTATTCACCCATAAGCCTGCTCACTACGGAAGGTTGATCTTCAGATGTCAGGGCGTGAGTGTCTTGATCACCTGATCCACATTGGTTTTCGGCTCTGCGCCGTCGACGTTCAGCACCTGCCGCCACCGGCAAGCAGTCTTGTTATGGAATACAGGCACGCTTGTTGTGGTGAGCAGGCTTGTCCTGCGTTGGGCTGCGCAGCAGACCCAAAATCTGTATGGGGTTTTTTCTGGCAGGTTACGGCGGCCTTAGTAGGGGGCTGCTGCGCAGCCCAACGCAGGGCAAGCCTGCTCGCCACAGAGTTCTGTTCACCACATAAGCCTGCTCACCCATAAGCCTGCTTACTACAGAGGTCTGTTCGCCACAGAAGGCTGATCTTCAGATGTCAGCGCGCGAGTGTCTTGATCACCTCATCCACATTGGTCTCCAGCTCGGTCACCGGCTCTGCGCTGTCGACGTTCAGCACCAACAGTTGCGCACCGCCCGCCGTCACGGCGGCTTTTACCGCTTCGCTTGGCTGACGATGGTGCAGCACCACGGCCACGTCGTTGTCTTTCAGCGCGGCGCTGAATGTTTGCAAGGCCTCGGGTGTCCAGTCGGCGTCGGGGCGGGCGTCGGTGCTGACCACTTCCAGGTTCAGGCTGCCGATCAGATAAGCGAAGTGATCGCTCAAGCTGACCACGCTGAGGTTGTCCGCCTTGGCCAGCCGCGCTTCGCTGTCGGCGCTGAGTTTGAGCAGGCGCTGCTTGAGGG
This sequence comes from Pseudomonas sp. GW821-FHT05D12, assembly GCF_059419825.1. Taxonomy (NCBI): domain Bacteria; kingdom Pseudomonadati; phylum Pseudomonadota; class Gammaproteobacteria; order Pseudomonadales; family Pseudomonadaceae; genus Pseudomonas; species Pseudomonas sp. GW821-FHT05D12. Next base: position 7,537 of record NZ_JBWKSN010000026.1, read on the forward strand.
CGGCGAGGTTGGCGTCGATGGTCGGCTTGGCGTGGGGCGCCAGGCGGCTCAGGTCGGCGGCCATTACATCGGCCATGCGCCCCATGTTGTTGCTCGATTGCCACGGCTGGCTGTTCAGCCCGTCGGCACTGCCCGGCTGCACGGCGATCCCCGGCAAGCCGCCATCCACCGGGCGTGCCGCGTCGATTTCGACGATGCGGATGTTGCTGCGGCGTGCCACTGGGTAGAGCGGGTCATCCGCCCACAGCGAGCGCAGGCCGATGGCTGCATCGGCGTCCACCGCCAGCTTGCCCAGCGCCGGCGCGCCACGGCCGGTGAAATAGGACACCTGGCGCGACCCGGGCAGGTTGGCGGGAGCTGCGCGCTCCAACTGCACATCGGTGCCCTTGAGCAGCACTTCGGCCAGCCCGTAGGTGATGGGCAACGAGGCGAGCACTTTGACGGTCTTGACCGATTTTGCCTTGCTCAGTGCAGCATGGCCGAGGCCATTGTTGGCGACGAAGTCCCGGGGTTGGAAACCGTCAACGGCGGCCAGCGCCGAGGTGCTGAGCAAGCAAGCGATGGCCAGGGCCAGTGGGCGAAAGACAGGGCGCATTATCCAAGATTCCCTTTGAGGCTAGGCACCGTGCCGCGCGCAATGGCGGCAATGGCGAAGGCGATACCGGCCACCAGAATGATCGCGGCGCCGGACGGAACAGGCAGGTCGAAGATGATTGGCAGGAGGATGCCGCACAGGGTGCTGACGGTGGCGATTACCACCGAGACCCAGAAAAACCCCTTGAGCGACTGGCTGAGCAGACGTGCCGCCGCCGCCGGGATTACCAGCAGCGCGCCGACCAGGATCGCGCCGATGACCTTGACCGCCGCCACGGTGATCAGCGTAACCAGGATCACGAACAGGTAATCCAGGGTCTTCACGGCCACGCCGCGCACCGCCGCCAGTTGCGGGTTGAAGCTGGCGAGCATGATGCGGTTGTACAGCGGCAACGCCAGGGCCATCACCAGTGCGCCGACAATCGCCAGCACCAGCAGGTCATTGCCGTTGACGGTCAGCACCGAGCCGAACAGCACGTTTTCAAGGATATGCACGTTGATCTTGCCTGCCAGGATCAGCAGCAGGCTCGCGCCCAAGGCCAGCGACACCGACAGGAACACGCCGATCAAGGTGTCTGGCGCCAGGCCGGTGCGGTTGCGCAGGTAATTGAGCAGGATGCCGAACAACAGGCAGTAGCCGAACAGGCTGCCATACGGCCCGGTGTAGGGTTCGCCGAGCAGAATGCCCACGGCCACGCCGGTCAGCGCGGCATGGCCGACCGCTTCGGAGAAAAACGCAAAGCGCTTGACCACCACCAGCGTGCCCAACCCGCCCAGCACCGGGCCGATCAGCAAGCCGGCGAGCAGCGCGTTGACCACAAAACCATAGGCCAGTGCCTCCGGCAGATAGCCGGAAGAGGCCCAGCCCTGGACCATCAAGCGAAACGCTTCATAACTCATTGCGCCGGGCTCCGAGGGTGGGTAGAGAACAGGGTCAGCAGGCGGTCCGGGGTCAGCGCCTCTTTCGGCGTGGCGTCGAACAGCACGCGGCGGTTCAACCCGGTGACGCGGTCGGCCAGGCGGCCCACGGCCTCCAGGTCGTGCTCGATCCACAACACGGTGATCCCGGCGAGGCGCCAGTCATTCAGCAAGCGTTCGAACACCTGGATACCGGCCTCATCGAGTGCCGACATCGGTTCATCCAACACCAGCAGTTGCGGCGCCGGGATCAACCCCTGGGCCAACAGCACGCGCTGGCGCTCGCCACCCGACAATGCGCCCATGCGCCGCTTGCGTTTGTCCTGCATGCCGACCCGTTCCAATGCCTCGCCGATTGCACCGGCGTAATGCCTGGAGAGCCCGAGAAACGCCGGGCGCCGTTGGCACATGGCAGCCATGAAGTCATCGACGGTCATCGGTAAGCCACGGTCGAATTCCAGTGCCTGGGGCACATAGCCGATGGTGCCGGGCGTGCTTGGCCACTGCAGGCTCAACCGCCCCTGATGCGGCGTCTGGCCCAGCAAGGTCTTGATCAGTGAGCTTTTGCCGCCGCCGTTGGGGCCGACCAGCGCATGGATGCTGCCCGGTTGGACCTGGAAGGTCACGCCGTCGAGGATCGTGGTGCGACCGAGGGTCAATGAGATGTTGTCGAAGTCGAGGGTCGGGCCAATGCTGGCCACCTCCAGTCGTTGCGCTGCGGTCATGCCCCCGACTCCTGGATGGCCCGGACCACGGTGTTGAGGTTGCCGGTCATTTCCACTTCGTATTTCTCCGCGCTGTAGGCACCGTAGGAAATATGCGACAGCGGGTACAGCTTGACCCCGGATTCACGCTGGATGGTCTCGACGTAAGTGGACGGGAAATCCATTTCCGAGAAGATCACCTTCACGTCCAGGGCTCGCAGCTCATCGATGGTTTTCTTCAGTTGGCTGGGGCTTGGCTCAATACCGTGTGCCGGTTCGACCACGGCGGTGACTTCCAGGCCAAACTCGCGCAGCAGGTAGTCGTAGGCCGCGTGCACGGTGGCGACGCGCAGGTCGGGGTTGGGTGCGCTGGTCAACTTGGCCAGGGCATCGGCGCGCATCTGGCGCAGGCGCTTCCCATAGGCGCGAGCGTTCTGGGTGTAGGTCTTGGCGTTGTCAGGGTCGAGCTTGCCCAGCTCGCGGGCGATGTTGTTGACCTGGGCAATCGACGCGCTGATCGACAGGAAGGTGTGCGGGTTGACCACCTTGCCTGCACCGCGCGCGGCATTGCCGGTGGCGGCCAGCAATGGCACGTTGGCGTTGGCTTCGATCACCGGGATGTCCGGGCGCTCGCTGGTGGCGATCATGCGGTCGGCGAAGTCGTCATGGCCGACGCCGTTGAGCACGATGACATCGAGGGTGCCGATGCGCTTGATGTCTTCGGCGCGCGGTTCGTAGGCGTGAGGATTGAAACCGGCAGGAATCAGCGGCACGACCTCGGCCTTGTCGCCGACGATGTTCGCCACGTAGCTGTAATAAGGGTGCAGGGTGATGCCGATCCGCAGGCGCTTGGCCGCCTCGGCATTGGCCAGCGGGGCCAGCATCAGGCTGAACAGGCCAACCAGTAATACGCGCAACAGGGGAGATGAAATAGACATGGGCAATCGGTCTTCTCGTTCAGTGACGGTGCTGGCGGGTGACGCCGGCATCGAATTGCGCGACCACTTGCTGCCAGCCGGCTGCGATCAGCGCCTGGTCAGAGAGGTCGGAGGGGGCGGCCAGGTCGGTGCTGCGATTGAGCCAGATATCCGGCTCGGCACCGTGCACGCGCATCAGCAGCGAGCCACTGGTGGCAGGTGCCTGGCTCAGCCCCAGGTAGGACGAAGGCGCCAGTAACTGCCAGCGATGATCGCCACGGCTGACCGAGCTGGCGTCCTGGGCGAAGGGCGCAAAGCCTTCTTCGGCCAGTTGCGCGGGCGTGGGCAGGGCGCTTTGCTCTTGTGCCAGCAGCTGGATTTCATCCAGCGTCACGCGCAAGTCGGCGTAGATGCCCTGTTCGGCAGCGCTGAGGTCACGGCGCGCGTCCAACTGGTGGCTGGGCACCGCGACGACCTCCTGGGATTCGCCGTGCAAGGCCACCACCGTGCCGGCCACCGCGAGGATGATCAGGCACAGCAGCAGGACGTAGAGGGTCTCGTGCCCGGCACCGGCGGGGCGCACAACCTGTGTCGTGCTCATTGCGGCTGGATGTCCGCTTGGTCGATTTCCACGACGTGACCGGGACCCGCATCAAACAGCACATAGAACTCGGCCGAGGGTTTCTTGAAGGTCAGGGTCGAGTCCTGGCCCAGCTTGCCGGGCACCAGGATCGTTTCGTCGTAGCCGATCACATCCAGCGTCACTCCGGGGGCGCCGCTGCCGTCGGAGAAGCCGCCTTTGCACTCGATCTGCTCGCCGGGGATTTCCTTGCATTCGCACATCGGGTTGTGGGCCAGGGCTACGGTACTGAAACCGGCACCGAGCACTAGCACGGCGCAGGCGCGGGTCAGGCGCTTCAAAGTCATGGTTTAACTCCTTGCTTGTTCAGCCAGGCAATGGTGGCAGGCGAGGCCTGGCTCAGCGGGATGGAACCCTGGTGCATCGTGCCGTCCCAGCCTTCCATGGTGACCCACAGTTCGGCGTCGACCGGCGTGCGCTCCGGCACCGGAAGGGCGGCGCCCATGCGGTACGGGGTGCCGAAGAAGATCACCCCGGCGGCGCGCAGGCTGCGCGGCTTGCCGATGCGCAGGTAGGTGGCCTTGACCTGGTCGGCGCAGGTGTCGCACAGGGCGGCGTTGAAGAACTTCATCGGGCCGGCCGGGTCCGGGCGCGGGCCTTCGTTGCGAAACTCGGCGAGCTTCAGGCTCCAGGGCCCGACCTGCACATCACCGGCCAGGCGTTCGCCGATGCCGGTGTCACCCCGAAACAGCGCGGCGTCGGCGAAGTACTTGGGCATGAAGCCCAGCGGCACCAGCAACAGCAGGACATTGATATGGAAACGCCATTTAAGCCAGAAGGCCCGCAGCGGCGAAGGCGGTGTAGCGGTAGCGACCTTGCTCATGGGTTGGCCTCCGAAGTTTCAGCCTGCAGGGCCGGGATGGGCGCGGGCGCACGTTGCGCCTTGGCCTCGCGCTTGAGCGCATTGAGGGTCGCGAGGGCGGTGCGCTTGGTCCAGATCAACAGGCCGCTCAACACCATCATGCTCAGCACCAGGCCGAAGAACGCCCAGATCAGCTTGATCCAGATACCGCCGAAGTCGCCGGTGTGCAACGGGCGCATGGACTCGGTGACGAACTCCAGTTTGGTGCGGTCGGAGAGCAGGTGCGACGAGGCGATTTCACCGTCGTACGGGTTGATTTGCGCGGTCTGGTACATCAGCGGGTACCAGCCCCGGCCACCGATCTGCAGGTGGCTGTAGGCGTTGAGCGGCAGGCTGACGAAACTCGCTTCCAGCCCCGGGATGCGCTGGGTGGGGATCTCGATGGCTGCATCCACGGGAATCATCGGTGCCGGCACGCCAGGTGCCGAAGTCGGGACTTTCTCGCGTGCGATCACCGGGACGATGGGCTCGCTGGAAATCGAAATCTGGTTATCCCCCAGGATCGCCTGGATCAGGAACCAGGTGCCGGTGATGGAGATCACCGCGATAAACCAGATCGACCAGATACCGCTCAGGCGGTGGAAATCCCCCCAGAAAATCCGCGCGCCGTGGCGGATTCGCAGGGTCGGCTTGAGAAAACCCTTCCAGAAGCGCTTGTACACCACCAGCCCGGTCACCAGCGAGGCCAGCAGCGGCAAGCCGAGCAGCGACACCAGGTACCAGCCCCAGCTGTAGCCATTGGTGAACGGCACCAGCCACCAGCCGTGCAAGGCGCGGGTGAACTGGCGGAAGTCGAACGACGGGCTGATGCCCTGGATCGCCCCGGTGTACGGGTTGACGTAGACCTCTACCGAACGACCGTCGGGGTAGCTGAGGTCGACACTCAGGGCAAAGTGCGATTCGTCCGGACGGCTGAGCGACTGCACGATCACCTGGGGTTCGGCGCGCTTGATGGCGCTGATCACCTGGTCATAGCTCAGCGGCTCGGCATCGTCCGACGGTTTGCTCGCGCGGATGTCCGGGTTGGCCAGCCACACGATCTCCTGGCTCACCACCGCCAGGGTGCCGGTGACGCAGACGATCAGTACGAAGAACCAGATGGGCAATGCCAGCCAGCTATGAACGAGAAACCAGAGTTTGGAGCGTGACTTCTTCGACATGTGAATGAGGGTCTTGATCGGAGGGGGGCGATGGAGGCCCGAAAAAGGCCAGTCGTAGCTTTTGCTGACGCGACGGGCTGTATCTAAGTTAAGACGGATGAGAATGGGAAAACCCTAATCCGAACATGCAAGTAAATGTTTCAGATTCACATTCACACGGATTAACGACGCGATCGAACACGAAACATGTTCCAAGCCATCACCGAGGTGGCATTGATGAGGGCAGGGGGCTGCGTAGGATGGAGCCATACCGTTGAGCGAGCCTTTAGAACAATGACTGCCAGAACTCTCTACGACAAACACATCGATTCCCACACGGTGTGCGCCCTCGATGACCAGGGCCACGTGCTGCTGTATATCGACCGCCAGGTGATCAACGAATACACCAGCCCGCAGGCTTTCAGTGGCCTGCGTGAGGCCGGGCGTGGCGTGTGGCGTCCGGGTACGGCGCTGGCCGTGGTCGACCATGTGAACCCCACCACGCCCCAGCGCATCGCGGCGATGCCCGATGCGGGCGGGGCACGGCAAGTGTCTTACCTGGCGGAGAATTGCCGGGATTTCGGCATCGAACTGTTGGATATCCTCGACAAGCGCCAGGGCATCGAACATGTGATCGCGCCGGAACAGGGGTTTATCCTGCCGGGCATGGTGATCGCCGCCGGTGACAGCCACACCACCACATACGGAGCCCTGGGCGCCTTTGGCTTCGGCATCGGCACCTCGGAAATCGAACACCTGCTGGCCTCCCAGACCCTGGTCTACAAGCGCCTGAAAAGCCTGCGCGTCACCGTCGAGGGGGCGTTGGCCAAGGGCTTGACCTCCAAGGACGTGATCATGGCGCTGATTGGCAAGATCGGCGCGTCCGGTGCGACCGGCTATGCGATCGAGTTCCGTGGCTCCACCATCGACGCCTTGAGCGTCGAGGCGCGCATGACCATCTGCAATATGGCGGTGGAGGCGGGTGCTCGTGGTGCATTCATGGCACCGGACGAAAAAGTCTTCGCCTACCTCAAGGGCAAGCCGCGCGCGCCCACAGGTGAATTGTGGGAGCAGGCGCTGGTGGGCTGGCGCCAACTGCATTCCGACGCCGACGCGGTGTTCGACCAGGAAGTGCACCTCGACGCGAGCACCCTGGAGCCCATGGTCACCTGGGGCACCAGCCCCGACCAGGCTGCGCCGATCGGCGCCCGGGTGCCGGATCCGCAGGACGTCAGCGACCTGATCCTGCGCCAGGACATGCGCCGCGCCCTCAACTATATGGGCCTGGAGGCCGGCATGCCGCTGAGCGAGATCGTCATCAGCCATGCCTTTATCGGTTCCTGCACCAACGCGCGGATCGAAGACCTGCGTGACGCCGCCAGTGTGGTGCGCGGCAAGCAGGTGGCCGAGCACGTGCGGGCGATGATCGTCCCCGGTTCCACCGAAGTGCGCGACCAGGCCGAAGCCGAAGGGCTGGCGGCGATCTTTATCGACGCCGGTTTCGAATGGCGCCAGTCGGGCTGCTCGATGTGCCTGGCGATGAACGACGATGTGCTGGCCCCCGGCGACCGCTGCGCCTCCAGCACCAACCGCAACTTCGAAGGCCGCCAGGGCGCCGGCGCGCGTACCCACCTGATGAGCCCGGCAATGGTCGCCGCGGCCGCGATCACCGGCCGACTCACCGATATCCGCCACTTTGGAGACCGCCCATGAGCCTGCAACCCTTTACCCTGGTCACCGGCAAGGCCGCACCGATGCTGGCGGCGAATATCGACACCGACGTGATCATGCCCAAGCAGTTTCTCAAGGGCATCGACCGCAGCGGCCTGGACCGTGGGCTGTTCTTTGATCTGCGCTTCTTGCCCAATGGCGCGCCCAACCCCGAGTTCGTGCTGAACCAGCCCGCCTGGCAGGGCGCGAGTTTTATGGTAGTGGGGCCGAACTTCGGCTGTGGTTCCAGCCGTGAGCACGCGGTGTGGGGCCTGAAGCAGATGGGCATCCGCGCACTGATCGGCAGCAGCTTTGCCGGGATTTTCTACGACAACTGCCAGCGTAACGGCGTGCTGCTGATCACCCTGGAAGAGGCGGTCCTGCAGCGCCTTGGCCAGACCGTCAGCCAGCCCGACCAGGCGCAGATCAGTGTTGACCTGCAAGAACAGCAGATTCGCCTGGCGGACGGCCAGGTCATTGCGTTCCAGATCGACACCCTGCGCAAGACCGCGCTCCTGCTCGGCCTGGATGCAATCGGCAGCACCCTGCAGCGCAGCGAAGAAATCAAAGCCTTCGAACGCCGCCACCTCGCCGCCAATCCCTGGCTCAACTGACCTCCCCGAACCGCAATCGCCGGCAAGCCAGCTCCTACGGGTGAACGGGTTTGCACGGCGGGAGAGAGGCCATTCTCCAGGCAATTACCCCTTGCTTGGCCAACCCCAACTGCAGGAGCCGGGCGGCGTTGCTCGGCAATATGGCTTTAGATCGACAGCCCTTTGAAGTGCTCCTGCAAGAACTCCACACACGCGCGCAACTTCCCCGAATACGCTAGCCGCGTCGGGTACACCGCCCACACGTTGGCACTCTGGGTGTAGGCGTGCAGCACCTGCACCAGCTTGCCCTGCTCCAGCAGTGGCTTCACATCCCACATCGAGCGCAGCAGTACGCCGCGCCCATCCAGCGCCCATTGCAGTACGATCTCGCCATTGTTCGAGGACAACGGCCCGCGCACGCGCACGCTCTCCTGGGCGCCGTCGTGCTCGAGGTTCCAGATGCCGAAGGCGTTGTCGCGCTCCTTGAGCACCAGGCAGTCGTGCTGCTCCAGGTCGCTCAAGTGTTGCGGCGTGCCCCGGCGTTGCAGGTACGCGGGCGCGGCGCACAGCACCCGGCGATTGCTCACCAGGCGCCGGCCGATGTGCTGGCCGGGGATGTCGTCGCCTACGCGGATCTCCAGGTCGAAGCCTTCGCTGACGATGTCCACCACGCGGTCGAACAGGTCCAGGCGGATTTCCAGGTCCGGGTACTGCTCCGCCAACAACGACAGGGCCGGTGCCACGTGGTTGCGGCCAAAGCCGAAACTGCTGCACAGGTGCAGGCGGCCACGGGGGCTGTCATGGGCATCGCTGAGTTCATCGGACAGTTGCTGGAAGTCTTCGAGGATACGCACGGCCCAGCGCTGCACCCGTTCACCGTCTTCGGTGAGGGCGATGCGGCGGCTGGTGCGGTGCAGCAGGCGGGTGGCCAGGGTGGTTTCCAGAATCTGGATACGCTTGCTGACATACGCCGGCGACAACCCCAGCTCATCGGCGGCGGCAGCGAAGCCGGCCTTGCGGATCACGGTCAGGAACACCCGCAGGTCTTCGGGTAGGGGCACGGTATCTTTCTTATGAGTCATCAGAAACAAGCGTGGCGGCATGAGCCGCCAGAATAGCACCGGTGTGACGAGGCAGCGTGCTGCCGCTGGAGTGCGCAGCGCTCCGATCTTTTTCGGGGCCGCCGCGCAGCCCGGCGGGCGCAAGCTCCCTCGCCACCGTCAGGGTTTACTCGGCAGCGATTTTCGCCTGTGCCGCCTGGGCAGCGCGCGCATGGCGGCCGCGCTTGAGGGCGATCGGCGCCATCTTCTCGCGATCCAGTTCGCCTTCCCAGGCGGCCACCACCAGGGCGGCCACGGCGTTGCCGATGATATTGGTCAGTGAGCGGCATTCGGCCATGAACCGGTCGACGCCGAGGATCAGCACCATCGCCGCCACCGGCACAGTCGGCACCACCGCCAGGCTCGCCGCCAATGCCACAAACCCGGCACCGACCACCGCACCGGCGCCTTTGGAGGTGAGCATGGCCACCGCCAGCAGGGTCAGTTGTTGCTCAAGGGGCAGGTGGATATTGGTCGCCTGGGCCAGAAACAGCACCGCCAGCGTCATATAGATGTTGGTGCCGTCCAGGTTGAACGTGTAGCCGGTCGGCACCACGATGCCCACCACGCCCTTGGATGCGCCGAGGCTTTCAAGTTTCTGGATCAGTTGCGGCAGCGCCGACTCCGACGAGCTGGTGCCGAGCACGATCAGCAGTTCCGACTTGATGTAGCCCATCAACTTGAAAATGCTGAAGCCGGCATAGCGCGCGATGCTGCCCAGCACCACGGCGATAAAGAAGAACGCGGTGATATAAAAGGTACCCACCAGTTTCAGCAGCGGCAGCAACGAGCCCACGCCGTATTTGCCGATGGTGAAGGCAATCGCACCAAACGCACCGATCGGCGCGACGCGGCTGATGATGCCGACAATGCGGAAGAACACCTCGCTGGCCTGGTTGATCACGCCCACCAGCGGCCGACCTTTTTCACCGACCATCACCAGCCCGACGCCAAACAGCACGGAGACGAACAGCACCGGCAGGATCTCGCCCTTGGAAAACGCATCGAAAAACGTCGTGGGAATCACGTGCAGCAGGAATCCGGTGATGCCTTCGCCATGCTCGGCCTGGCCGACAAAGCCGGCAATCGCCGAACTGTCGAGGGTCTTCACATCGATGTTGAAACCGACGCCCGGGTGCAGCAGGTGCGCGGCGAGAATGCCGATCAGCAGAGCGATGGTGGACACCACTTCGAAGTACAGCAGCGCCTTGCCGCCGACCCGGCCCACCTGCTTCACGTCGTGCATGCTGGTGATACCGGAGACCACCGTGCAGAAGATGATCGGGCCGATGATCATTTTGATCAGCTTGATAAAGCCATCGCCCAGGGGTTTGAGGTCAATGCCGATCTGTGGCCATTGGTGGCCGATCAACACGCCCAGCGCGATCGCGATGAGCACCTGGATATACAGGGTTCCCAGCAGTTTTCTGATTGTCATTGTTATTATCTCGAGACGTTGTTTTGGGCAAAGCGAACCCGTCGCAGGCCGTTGGCAGCCTGCGAGGCGGGTGTGTCAGGTCACGGGGTGATGCGGCTCAGCGAAGGAAGGCCAGGACTTCGCCAAGCAACAACTCGGGGGCTTCTTCAGCGATGTAATGGCCGGCCGGCAGGGCCTTGCCGCGAACATCGGTGGCGACTTTTTGCCATTCCTTGAGCGGCTCGAAGCAGCGGCCGACGGTGCCTTCGGCACCCCACATGACCAGCAGGGGCAGGTTCAGGTGGTTGCCGGCGTCGATATCCGCCTGGTCGTGCTCAAGGTCGATACCGGCGGCAGCACGGTAGTCCTCGCAAATGCCGGTGGCGCTGCCCGGCAACTTCAAGCAACGCAGGTAGTCGGCGAAGGCTTCATCGGTGAACGGCTTGAGCCCGGCACTGCGACTGCCCATCACGCTGCGCAGGTACAGCTCGGGGTTGCTCTCGATCAAGGCTTCGGGCAAGGGCGCCGGGCGAATCAGGAAGAACCAGTGCCAGTAAGCGCGGGCGAAAGCCTCGTCGGTTTGTGCATACATCGACAGGGTTGGCGCGATATCCAGCAACACCATGCGCTGCACGGCCTCGGGATGATCCAGGGCCAGTCGATGGGCCACACGGGCGCCACGGTCGTGGGCCAGCAGCGAAAACTGCGCGAAGCCCAGGGCCTGCATCAGTTCGACGCCGTCGCGGGCCATTTCGCGTTTTGAATAATTAGTGTGATGGTCATTGGCCGGCGGCCTGCTGCTGTCGCCATAACCGCGCAGGTCGGCGGCGACCACGGTGAAGTGCTCGGCCAGCTGCTCGGCGACTTTATGCCAGATGACATGGGTCTGCGGATGCCCGTGCAGCAGGAGCAGGCCGGGACCCGTACCGCCTTTGCGGTAGCTGATGTCCACGCCGTTGACGTGGCACTGGTCTTTCTGGAATCCGGCGAACATGGAATGACTCCTTGTGATGATTGCCTGCATCCTGGAATCACGCGGCGTTCGCGGCAAGGGGGAAAGCGTGGAGGGGTTGTTCATGAAGTGTGTAGGAGCTGGCTTGCCCGCAATGAAATCGACTCGGTATGCCGGATAGAACGAGTGGTCTGCATCGCAGGCAAGCGCCCACATTTGATCGCCATGGCCTCAGGTATTTCAGCCTTGCTTGAACATCTCCATGGCACGCTGGCGGATCTGCTCCTCGGTCAGGTTCTCCTTGCGCGTCGCGAGGAACCACAGGTGGCCGAACGGATCCTTCACGCTCGCGGAGCGGTCGCCGTAGAACTGGTCCTTCGGCTCCGACACCACCGTGGCGCCGGCAGCCACGGCTTGTTTGAATTGCGCGTCGACGTCGTTCACATACAGGTGCAAGCCGACACTGGTGTGTGCGTCGGGATTGCGCAGGGCCATCTCCGCGCAGGGTGTGCCGAGCATGATCGCCGAATCACCGATACGCAGCTCGGCATGCCCGACTTTGCCGTCGGGCATGTCCAGGCGCATGACCTGCGTGGCGCCGAAGGCGTTCTTGTAGAACTCGATGGCTTGCGCGGCGTTGCCGATGCCCATATAAGGCGTGACGCTGTGATAGCCCTCGGGAATGGGTTTAACGCTCATATCGTTCTCCTCAGGTGGTGGTTATGGAGGCACGGCCTCTTCACTATAGGCCACGTATCGCGCGGCCTGCGGGCAGCCGACGAGGTGTTCGCCAGGCAACAGTGAACGGGCAGATTGCTGCGCCATAAGCGCCGTCGCGACGCTTTTACAGGGCCAGGTCGTGTGTTTGCGGGCACGGCACAGAAGCTGCAATGCCTCAGGCAAACCATTCGCCCGAGAGCGTTGTATGTCTGTACTGCCTGTATCTGCCGATTACCCGATCCACAGCCCCCACGCCGAGTTGATTCGTGACGAAGCCCAGGCCATTGCCGTCGCCCACCGTGTCGCCGCGGTGTTGCTGGAGCAGGACGCCGAGCGCGACCGCACGCGGCAGGTGCCCGCCGAGGTCGTCGACCTGTACTCCAACAGCGGCCTCTGGGGCATCAGCGTGCCGCGCGAGTTCGGTGGGGCGCAGGTGTCCTACGCGGTGCTGGCCCAGGTGATCGCGATTATTTCGGCGGCCGACCCGTCCCTGGGGCAGATCCCGCAGAACCACTACTGCCTGCTCGAAGATATCCGCCTGCAGGGCACGCCCGAGCAGCAGGCGCATTTCTTCGGCCTGGCCCTGCAAGGCCATCGGTTTGCCAATGCGCTGTCGGAAACCGGCGGCAAGAATGTGCAGGACATCCAGGCGACGATCCGCCGCGAAGGCGACGGCTATGTGATCAACGGGCGCAAGGGTTATTGCACCGGTTCGCTGTATGCCCATTGGCTGGCGGTGCTGGCGCTCGACGAGCAGCAAAATGCCCAGTTGGCCTTTGTGCCGCGGGGGACCGAGGGGCTGGTTGTGGTGGATGACTGGGACAGCATGGGCCAGCGCACCACTTCCAGCGGCACGGTGCTGGCGCAGGACCTGCGGGTGCCGGCGTTCAATCTGTTTGCTACTCACAAGTCCTACGATTCGCCGACTTTGGCCGGCCCGTTCGCACAGCTGACCACTGCCGCCATCGACGCCGGTATTGCCCGCGCCGCGCTGCGTGACACGGTCGCGTTCGTGCAGCAATTCGCGCGGCCGTGGATCGACGCCGGGGTGGAAAAAGCCAGCGAAGACCCGCTGACCATCATCCAGGTCGGCGCGCTGGATATTCGCCTGGAGGCCGCTGAGGCGCTGCTCGAACGTGCCGGTCGGGCCCTTGATGCCGCTCGCCCGGCACCGGATGAAGACTCCGTCGCCCACGCCTCCCTGGCCGTGGCCCGCGCCAAGGTCCTGACCACCGAAATCGCCATCGAAGCCAGTAACAAACTGTTCGAACTCGGTGGCACGCGCTCCACCCTGAAAAAGCACAACTTCGACCGTCACTGGCGCAACGCGCGGGTCCACACGCTGCATGACCCGGTGCGCTGGAAATACCACGTGGTGGGCAACTGGCTGCTCAACGGCGCCAAGCCACCCCGCCACGATTGGTCGTGATGCATGGCTGAATTATTCAAGAACATCTACTGGGCCGATATCGGCCAGGCCTGCCTGGAAACCCTCAGCATGCTCACTGCGGCGCTGGGTTTTACCGTGCTGCTGGGCTTGCCGCTGGGCGTGCTGCTGTTTCTCACCGGCAAGCGCCAGTTGCATGAAGCACTGGTGGTGTACCGGCTGCTGTCGGTGGTGGTCAACGTGCTGCGTTCGCTGCCGTTCATCATTTTGCTGATTGTGCTGATCCCGCTGACCACCTTGCTGGTCGGTACCTCCCTCGGCGTACCGGGCACCATCCCGCCGCTGGTGGTGGGTTGTACGCCGTTCTTTGCACGGCTGGTGGAAACCGCGCTGCGCGAAGTGGATCGCGGCGTGGTGGAGGCTACCCAATCGATGGGCGCCAGTACCTGGCAGGTGATTCGCCACACGCTGTTGCCGGAAGCCCGCGGCGGGCTGCTGGCGTCGGTGACCGTCACCGCGATTGTGCTGGTGGACTACACCGCCATGGCCGGGGTGATCGGTGGCGGAGGCCTGGGTGACCTGGCGATTCGCTATGGCTACCAGCGGTTCCAGACCGACGTGATGGTGGTCACCGTGGTGCTGTTGCTGGTGCTGGTCCAGGCACTGCAGATGACCGGTGATCGTTTGGTGGCGCGATACAGCCGCCGTTAATGCCTCTTACAAACTGCCTTTGGAGCACCCATGAAAAAGTCCCTGGCCATCTTGGCCGCTGTCCTGTCGATGAATGCCTTTGCCAATGAAAAGTTGATCGTGGGCGCCACACCCGTGCCTCACGCGGAGATCCTCGAGTTCGTCAAACCGGTGCTGGCCAAGGAGGGCGTGGACTTGCAGATCAAAGTCTTCACCGACTTCATCCAGCCCAACCAGCAACTGGCGCTGAAGAACATCGACGCCAATTACTACCAGTACCGACCGTTTCTCGATGACTACAACAAGACCCGCCACACCGATCTGGTGCCGGTGGTCGGTGTGCATATCGAGCCGTTTGGCGCGTACTCGACGCGCATCAAGAACATCTCGGAACTGAAGGACGGCGCCACCGTGTCGATCCCCAACGACCCGGTCAACACCGGCCGCGCCCTGGTGCTGCTGGACGAGGCCGGGCTGATCAAGCTCAAGGACCCGAGCAACACCCTGAGCACCCCGCGTGATATCGCCGAGAACCCCAAGCACCTGAAGATTCGTGAGCTGGAAGGCGCCTTGCTGGCCCGCTCGGTCAGCCAGGTGGACCTGGCCTTCGTGTTCGCCAACTACGCGCTGGAAGCGGGGATTGATACCAACAGTGCGTTGATCGTCGAGAAGGGTAAATCTTTGTACGTCGAGTACCTCGTGGCGCGGCCGGACAACATCAACGATCCGCGCATCCAGAAGCTCGCCAAGGCGTTGAATTCCGATGAAGTGCGCCAGTTCATCCTGACGCGCTACAAAGGCCAGATCGCCCCCGGTTTCTAAGGATCAACACCGATCAAATGTGGGGGCTGGCCTGTGCGATAGCATCACCACGGTGTGACTGGTTTACCGAGGTGCCTGCATCGCCGGCAAGCCGGGCTCCTGCAGGGTATGGGTGTGCAGGTCAGGATGCAGGGCTGGGTTCCAACAGCTGAGCCCCCGGCCCGTGCTCACCGAGCTGATCATCCTGATTGCGCAGCGGGCACGCCTCCAGCGACAGACACCCGCAACCAATACAACCGCTGAGTTTGTCGCGCAGCAGCATCAGCTTGTTGATGCGCTCGTCCAGGTCTTGGCGCCACAGCGCCGACAAACGCTCCCAATCCTGTGCGTTGGGCGTGCGTCCATCCGGCAAGGTCTGCAAGGCTTCGCCAATGGTCGCCAGCGGAATCCCCAGGCGCTGGGCGATTTTGATCACCACCACGCGGCGCAATACATCGCGAGGGTAGCGCCGCTGGTTGCCGGCATTGCGATTGCTTTTGATCAGCCCCTTGGCCTCGTAGAAGTGCAGGGCCGTCACCGCCACGCCACTGCGCGCCGCCAGTTGACCGACGGTGAGTTGTTTGTTGAGCATGAAAAACTCCGAGACAACGCTTGACCTTGACTTAACTAGAGGTTTTACCCTGCGTGGCATCGAATCGCAAGATTCTGCCTACAGAGAAAGGGGAGTGTTCATGCAGGTATCAGAGAAAAATCGCAGCTTCACTCAAATGATCGAGTTTCACATCGAGCCCCGGCAGCAAGTTGCCCTGGTGGCCGCCTTGTCTACCCAAAGCGAGCGCCTGGCCCAAGGCCATGGCGGCTTTATCAATGCGAGTGTGCAGGTCAGCGACGATGGCCGGCGGGTGCTCAGCTATTTGCAATGGCGCTCGCGCGAGGACGGCGAGGCGGCGTTCAAATGCTTTGAGCACGGCGAGGAAGATTTCTGGACGCTGATCCGCGCCCACCAGGCCACGGCCGTGACCTTCGGTTCGTTCCAGGTGCTGCGCAGTTTCGAGCGCAGCCATGACAATGCCTTGCACTGCCGCCTAAATGGATAGGTGCAGCATCCGCTCGCCCTGGACGTTCTCCCCGGGGCGGCGCTTGTTCACCGCCAGCTCGCCGATCTTGATCAGGCGGGTGCGTGTGACGTTGCGGCTCAGGCCCAGCAGGTTGGCGGTGTGCACCTGGTTGTAATGGCTGAAGCGGTAGGCGGCGCGTAACAGCGCGTCTTCGACCTTTTCATGCAGGGCACCGGCCTGTTCTTCAAAGAGCTTTTGAAACGCCCGCTCCAGCAGGGCTTCGGCGCTGTTGTCGGTGCTGTGCTGGCTGTCGTCCTGGCGTTCGATGCGCATGTTCGACAGGCGCAGGTCGTCGCGCTCGATCACGCCGTTACGGCAGATCAGCAGGGTGTGATGAATCACGTTTTCCAGCTCGCGGATATTGCCTGGCCAGCTGTAACTCTTGAGTTTGTGTTCGGCCTCGCGGCTGATGGTGATCGGGCCGTAGCCCAGGCGCTGGCTGTAGGCTTCGATAAAGTGCCGGGTCAGCGGCAGGATGTCGCCGGGCCGGTCGCGCAATGGGCTGAGTTCGAGGCTGACCACGTCGAGACGGTAGTAGAGGTCTTCGCGGAAATGCCCGGCGTTGATGGCTTTTTCCAGCTGCACGTTGGTGGCCGCCAATACGCGTACATCAATCGGAATGCTCTTGCGCGAGCCCAGGCGCACCACTTCGCGCTCCTGCAGCACCCGCAGCAATTTGACCTGAATGGCCATCGGCAAGTCGCCGATTTCGTCCAGGAACAAGGTGCCGCCATCCGCCTCTTCGAACCAGCCGGCCTTGGCACTGAGAGCGCCGGTGAAGGCGCCTTTTTCATGTCCGAACAACTCGGCCTCCACCAGCGATTCAGAGAAGGCGCCGCAGTTCACCGCCACAAACGGCCGGTTACGCCGCGCGCTGAGGTTATGGATATGCCGCGCCACCAGCTCTTTACCGGTCCCGGTCTCGCCGATGATCAGCACACTGGCTTCGCTGGGCGCCACTTGCTGGATGTGGTCGAGCAGCGCCTGGGATTTCGGGTCTTCGAAAACCTGGGCCGTGGCGCGGATCGAGGTCGCGAGGGCGGGCGAGGGCGGTAGGGTTAAAAGCTGCATGGGCACCTCTCTTAGGAATAGAACGTGGGAATCGGCAGGGACTGGTTCAACGCCCAGTCCCCCAGTTCGTGGAGTTTGTAGTCCACCGGATCGTGCAGGGTCTGCGTGCGCAGGTTGCGCCAATGGCGGTCCAGGCGCAGCGACGCGTGGGTGGAGCGCGCCCCGGTGACTTCAAACAGGCGGCTGCACAAGTCCAGGCCCTGGCGGGTGGCGGCGACTTTGGCGGTGGCGATGGCAATGGCCAGTTGGCCACGTTCGTTTTCCGTCAGGTTGGGGCCTTTGGCCCAGGCCTGGTCGAGCAACTCGGCGGCGCGCTCCACCAGCAGGCGCACCCCCTCCAAGGCGACCCAGAACTCACCGTAGTGATGCAGCACGTAAGGGTCCTGGCGCGCGTCCTCGGCTGAGGATTTGTGCCAGGAGCGGGTCTCGGTCAGCGTGTAGTTGCGCGCTTCTTCGAAGGCGCCTTCGGCAATCCCGAGAAACATATGCGTGAAAGTCAGCTGCGCGATCAACGGGCGCAGGCAGGCGAAGGGCGTGCTCAACGGGCCCGGGTCGAGCAGCAACTCCGACTCCTCGACGCGTACGCGTTCGAAGCTGGCGCTGCCGCTATCGGTCTGGCGCTGGCCGATATTGTTCCAGTCGTTGTGCAGGGTGATACCACTGCGGCCGCTGGGAATTGCGGCGATCAGCAGTTTGCCGCCGGCGCTTTCATCCACAGCCGAGGCGATCAGCATTTCCGAGTCGCTGGCGCCGGAGCAGAAACTCTTTTTGCCGGAGAACTCGCGCCAGCCGCCGAAATCCTTGACCACGGTGCGGGTGTCCAGCGGGTTGAGGGCGTTGCCCCAGAACCAGTTCTTGCGCGCGGTCTGTTCGAACCACGGCTGCCATTGGTCCGGTCGCGAAAACAGGCGCACGGTGGCGAGCATCAGGTGGTGGAAGCCGAAGACATGGGCGATGGAGCTGTCGACCTTGGCGAATTCGCGCACGATGCCCAGGGTGTCGCTCCAGCGAGCGCCGAGGCCGCCGTACTGCGTGGGAATGCTCAGGGCCAGCAGGCCGCTGTGGCGCAGGGCGTCGCGTTCGGCCTTGGGCGTACCGCCGCGTTCGTCGCGCTCGACGGCGGTGAGGGCGAATTCGGCGGCCAGCAGTCTGGCGGTCTGCAGCGGTGATGGCAGGACGCTGTGGGGTTTGGCTGTCACGCGGGGTTCCTCAATGTCTATTTCGCAATGAAGGCTAAATGTGGGAGCGGGCTTGCTGTGGCGAGGGAACGGGTTCCCGTTCGACTGCCTGGCAGTCGCCAGCTTTTGGGGGCGCTTTGCACCCCGGCGGGAGCAAACTCCCTCGCCACATAAGCTCCGTTCCTACATAAAGCCGATCTCACTGCACTCAGGCCTTGGTGGTGGGCAGTACATCGTTGGCAATCATTTCGCCGAACGGGCCAGTGAGGTTGGTGACGCCACGTCCGGCAAGGCTGGCATAGGGTTCCGGCAGCAGCGGGAACACCAGCTCGGCAAACCGATAGGCTTCTTCCAGATGCGGGTAGCCGGAGAAGATGAAGCTCTCGATGCCCAGGTCCGCGTATTCCTTGATGCGTTCGGCCACTTGCTGCGGGTTGCCAACCAGCGCGGTGCCGGCGCCGCCACGCACCAGGCCGACGCCCGCCCACAGGTTGGGGGCGATTTCCAGGTTGTCGCGGCGCCCGTCATGCAAGGCGGCCATGCGGCGCTGGCCTTCGGAATCAAAGCGCGAGAAGGATTTTTGCGCGGCGGCGATGGTGTCGTCGCTGATGTGCTCGATCAGTTTGTCGGCGGCTTTCCAGGCGTCTTCTTCGGTCTCGCGCACGATCACGTGCAGGCGGATGCCGAACTTCACGGTACGCCCGTGACGGGCGGCGCGTTCGCGTACATCTGCGAGTTTTTCGGCGACGGCGGCGGGCGGTTCGCCCCAGGTCAGGTACACGTCCACCTGTTCGGCAGCGAGGTCGTGGGCCGCGTCCGAAGAACCGCCGAAGTACAGCGGCGGATAAGGCTTCTGCACCGGTGGGTAAAGTGCCTTGGCATTCTGCACACGCAAGTGCTTGCCTTCGAAATCTACCGACTCGCCCTGCAACACGCGTCGCCAGATCTGTAGGAACTCGTCAGAGACTTCGTAGCGTTCGCTGTGGTCGAGGAAGCTGCCGTCGCCGCGGTTTTCGTCGGGGTCGCCGCCGGTCACCACGTTGATCAGCAAGCGGCCATTGGAAAGGCGATCCAGGGTGGCAGCCATGCGCGCGGAGACCGTGGGCGAGATGATGCCCGGACGAATGGCCACCAGATACCGCAGGCGTTCGGTCAGCGGCACCAGCGCCGAGGCGATCACCCAGGAGTCTTCGCACGAGCGGCCGGTAGGAATCAGCACGCCGTGGTAACCCAGGCTGTCAGCGGCCTGGGCGACCTGCTTGAGGTAATTGAGGGTGACCGGCCGTGCACCTTGTGTGGTGCCCAGGTAATGGCCATCGCCGTGAGTGGGCAGAAACCAGAAAACATCCATGACAAATCCTTACGCGATTTTCAGCAGAGAAGGGGAATGCGCAGCGAACAATGGCGCTGCTCGTTCTGCCGCCAGTTGAATCCGGGCTTTCAGGAGCTCACTGGTTATTTGGTAGTCGGTAAAGTCAGCTTCGGTGGCGTACACGCCGATCGGCAGGGTGAGTGCCTGGAAGAAGCTGAACAGCGGGCGCAACTGATGATCGAGCACCAGCGCATGGCGTTCGCTGCCGCCGGTGGCGGCGAGCAACACCGGTGTGTTGATCAGCGCGTTGAGGTCGACCAGGTCGAACAGGTGCTTGAGCAGGCCAGGGTAGGAGCCGCGATAGACCGGCGCCGCGACGATCAGCAGATCTGCCTGTTCAATCGCCAACAGTTGCGTTTCGACCTCGGCCGGCAACTCATCGCGCGACAGTGCACCGCCGAGTGGCCGGGCAATGTCGCCCAGTTCGATCAGGTGGGTCTGGATCGGCAGCAAGGTGGCCAGTTCGGCCAGTACCGCCTGGGTCAACACGAGGGTACGGGACGGGCGCCAGGTTCCGCCGGAGACGGCTACGACATTCAGGGGACGGGTCATGAACAGTTCCTTTATCAACAGTGGTTCATAGCAGGTGTGTGCAACGTGTTGAGCAAGAGCTGTACCAACGGGTGCAAGCCTTGATTGGCGCGGGCTGCGGCCTTGCGGGTGAAATCGGCTGCTGTTGTCTGATTGGTGATTTGTTGAATGACTGTTGCCGGGGCAACAGTTGCGTGGCGAACAGTGTCGGGCAGCTGAGAGCCATTTATAGAGAGTTACATTTATTCCGTAAATGAACATGTTTCCATATTTATAGATCTTTTGGGAATATTAGGGGCCGCTATCGCAGGTGCCTTGGCGGTTGATAGCGACTATCACGGACGATGATTTTTCACCGGCAAAGGGCGGGAGTAGCCTGTGTTCATTGACTCGAAACCACCTTTGCAGGGCCGCCGCCATGAGCCGATTCCTCGCTGTTTGCTTACTCGTCGTTGCCTCAGTCCTCGCCGGATGTGCGACCCATGCTTCGCCCGAATTACGGCCTTACACCGCAGAAGAAACCAAACAGTTGGCCCTGGAGGCGCTGAGTCGTCGTGGCTTGTCGTTTGATGAATACCAACAGCAGCGCGCCGCACTGACCGGCCAGCCACAGAAATCCTTTGGCTTCGATCACCAGGGCGAAATGAATGCCGAACGCAGCGTGACATTGCATGGTCGTCCCAGTTGAGCCCGCGCTCAGCAGCAAAAAGCCCGAGGATTCCCTTAAGAAACCTCGGGCTTTTTGTTTGCCATGCGGGGACTTCAGCCTGTTAAGCTGAATTTCAGGAGCGTTCCTACGCACATTTAAATAAAGTGGCCCTTCTTCAATGGCATTTGATCCGGTAAACCTGACGACCTCTGTTCCGGCTGATGCCCCTGAGACGCTGTTCTCGGGAACCTGTTTTGCGAGTCTTAATTGTCATGAATAAACGTCCGCTGTATTTCGACTATGCCGCCACCACCCCGGTGGATGAGCGGGTCATCCAGGTGATGGTCGAGTGTCTGGGCTTCAACGCCAATTTCGGTAACCCCGCGTCCAGCTCCCACGCGTTCGGCCAGGCGGCCCGGCAAACGGTTGAGCAGGCGCGCCGCCAGGTGGCCGAACTGGTCGGTGCCCAACCTGAGCAAATCGTCTGGACCTCCGGCGCCACCGAATCCAACAACCTCGCCATCAAGGGCGTGGCCCAGGCGCGGGGCGTGGCAGGCGGGCATATCATCACCAGCCAGATCGAACACAAGGCCACCCTGGACACCGCCCGGCAATTGCAGGAAGCCGGCGTGGCCGTGACCTACCTGGTGCCGGACGCGCAGGGCCTGATCAGTGCCGACGCTGTGAGCCAGGCGCTGCGCGAGGACACCTTCCTGGTGTCGCTGATGCTGGTGAACAATGAACTGGGCACCGTCAACGACATCCCGGCCATCGGCGCCCGCGTGCGTGAACATGGGGCGTTGTTGCACGTGGACGCAGCGCAGGGCGCAGGCAAGGTAGCGATCAACCTGGCCGAGTGGCCGGTGGATTTGATGTCGTTTTCCGCACACAAGCTGTATGGCCCCAAGGGCATCGGCGCGCTGTATGTGGGGCCGCGCGCGCAGCAGAAGGTGCTGGCGCAGATCCACGGCGGTGGTCATGAAGGCGGATTGCGTTCCGGCACGCTGGCCACGCACCAGATTGCAGGCATGGGCACGGCATTCGCCCTGGCGGCGGCATCGTTTACCGAAGAACAGGCGCTGATTGTGGCGTTGCGCCAGCGGCTGCTGGATCAGCTGGCGTCAATCGCCGGCGTGCGCCTCAACGGCAGTCCGACCCAACGTATTCCGCACACCCTCAGCCTCACGTTTGGCGAAGGTGAATTCAATGCGACGGCGCTGAGCGCGGGCATCGCGTTTTCTGCCACCTCGGCCTGTAACTCGGCGAGCAACGCGCCCTCCCATGTGCTCCTGGCGCTGGGCCATGACGCGCGCAGCGCCGGCCGCACGATTCGCTTGAGCCTGGGCCGGTTTACCACCGAGCAGGACATCGATCAGGCCGTGCAGTTGATCAAGGCCGCACTCGCCAGCGCACCGGCGTTCTGGGCGGTCTGAATTATCCATTCGCGACACATAACAATTATTCGTGGTTAGCAGGAGACACAATGAGCACGCAGCCTTTGACCCATGGAACGGTTCCCCAGCGCCTGGCGCATACCCGTGAACTGATGAGCCGCGAGGGCATTCACGCCCTGCTGGTGCCGTCGGCGGATCCGCATCTGTCTGAATACCTGCCGGGTTACTGGCAGGGACGCCAATGGTTGTCGGGGTTCCATGGCTCGGTGGGAACGCTGATCGTGACCGCGGACTTTGCCGGCGTCTGGGCGGACAGCCGCTATTGGGAACAGGCCACCAAGGAACTCAAGGGCAGCGGCATCGAATTGGTGAAGCTGCAACCGGGCCAGCCTGGTCCATTGGAGTGGCTGGCGGAGCAAACCCCGGAAGGTGGTGTGGTGGCGGTGGACGGCGCGGTGATGGCGGTGGCGTCAGCACGGACCCTGGGCGGCAAGCTGGCCGAGCGCGGCGCAACGCTGCGTACCGACATCGACCTGCTCGATGAAGTCTGGCAAGACCGCCCGGCGCTGCCGAACCAGCCGATCTATCAACACCTGCCGCCGCAGGCCACGGTGAGCCGCGGTGAGAAACTCGCCGCGCTGCGTGCCAGCTTGAAGGAGAAGGGCGCCGACTGGCACTTCATCGCCACCCTGGATGATATTGCCTGGCTGTTCAACTTGCGCGGCGGTGACGTTTCGTTCAACCCGGTGTTTGTATCCTTTGCGTTGATCAATCAACAACAGGCCACCTTGTTCGTGGCGCTGAGCAAGGTCGATGCCGAACTGCGGGCGGTGCTGGAGCAGGACGGCGTAACCTTGCGTGACTACAGCGAAGTGGCTGATGCACTGCGCGCCGTGCCGTCGGGTGCCAGTGTGCAGGTCGATCCCGCGCGTGTGACCGCAGGTTTGCTGGAAAACCTGGACGCTGGCGTCAAGCTGATCGAAGGGCTCAACCCGACCACGCTGGCCAAGTCGCGCAAGAGCCTGGCCGACGCGGAACACATCCGCCAGGCCATGGAGCAGGACGGCGCAGCGCTGTGCGAGTTTTTCGCCTGGCTGGACAGCGCGCTGGGGCGCGAACGCATCACTGAACTGACCATTGACGAACACCTGACCGCCGCGCGTAGCCGTCGCCCGGGTTATGTATCGCTGAGTTTCAATACTATCGCCGCGTATAACGCCAATGGTGCGATGCCGCATTACCACGCGACTGAAGAAGAGCACGCGCTGATCGAAGGCGATGGTTTGCTGTTGATCGATTCGGGTGGCCAGTACCTGGGTGGCACCACCGATATCACACGGATGGTGCCTATCGGTACACCCAGCGAAGAACAAAAGCGCGATTGCACCCGGGTGTTGAAAGGGGTGATTGCCCTGTCCCGTGCGCATTTTCCCAAGGGCATTCTGTCGCCGCTGCTGGATTCGATTGCGCGTGCGCCGATCTGGGCTGAAGGCGTGGACTACGGCCACGGTACCGGGCACGGCGTGGGTTATTTCCTCAACGTGCACGAAGGTCCGCAAGTGATCGCCTACCAGGCGGCCACGGCGCCGCAAACCGCGATGCAACCGGGCATGATCACCTCGATTGAGCCGGGTACTTATCGTCCGGGACGTTGGGGCGTGCGGATCGAGAACCTGGTGTTGAACCGTGAAGCGGGCAAGACCGAGTTCGGTGAGTTCCTCAAGTTCGAAACCCTGACCTTGTGCCCGATCGATACTCGTTGCCTGGAGCCGTCGCTGCTGACGGCGGATGAGCGTGAGTGGTTCAACGGCTACCACAGCGAGGTGCGCGAGCGCCTGAGCCCGTTGCTCAATGGCGCGGCACTCGAGTGGTTGCAGGTGCGTACCGCGGCTATTTGACCGGTTGCAGTCCAGGCGCCCGGCCAAGGCGTCGGCTATGTAGTCGACTAACGCCTTGATCCGGGCGACTGGCGCCGGTTGGGCGGGGGCGCTTGGCGATCGAGATTCAACTCAAGGCTTCGCGCACAAACTCCAGACGGTCCTGGCCGAAAAATAGCTGGTTGCCTACAAACAGGCTGGGCGCACCGAACACGCCGCGTTGAACGGCTTGCTCGGTTTTGGCCTTGAGGGCGGCTTTCACGCTTTCGTCATTGGCCAAGGCCAGTATCTCCTGCGGCTCAAAGCCGTGTTCGCTGAGCACCGTGGCCACGACGGCGGGATCTCCCAAGTGGCGACCCTCTGCCCACAGCGCGCGAAACAGGCAATCCACCAAATCGTCGAAGCGTTCGGGCTGGTGCAGTTGCACGCCGGTGACAGCGCGCATCAGCACCAGGGTATTGATGGGAAAGTGCGGGTTGAACTTGAGCGTGACGTTGTAGCGTTGGGCGTAACGAGCCAGGTCGTCGAACATATAGCGTCCCTTGGCGGGGACGGTGATCGGCGAGGCGTTTCCGGTGGCCTTGAACACGCCGCCCAATAACATCGGTTGATACACCAACTCTGCGCCGGTAGCTGCGCACAGGGCCGGGAGCTGGGTATAGGCCAGGTAGGTGGCAGGGCTGCCGAGATCAAAGAAGAACTCCAGGGTTTTACTCATGGTCGCTGCTCGCTGATTATTGTTGTGGGGGCGTGCTTACCAGG
This sequence comes from Pseudomonas sp. GW821-FHT05D12, assembly GCF_059419825.1. NCBI lineage: Bacteria > Pseudomonadati > Pseudomonadota > Gammaproteobacteria > Pseudomonadales > Pseudomonadaceae > Pseudomonas > Pseudomonas sp. GW821-FHT05D12. The sequence continues at coordinate 32,594 of NZ_JBWKSN010000026.1, forward strand.
GTTCATTCCAGGGGCGCAGGTCCAGCTCGAATGTCCAGGCGTCGCGCGGTTGGCTGTGCAGGAACCAATAGTTGTCGGCGATGTGCTCGGGGTTGAGAATGCCGTCCTGATCCTTGAGCGCGTATTTCTGCGGGAAATTGTCGCGAATGAAGTCTGTGTCGATGGCGCCATCAACCACGATATGAGCGACATGGATATTCATCGGCCCCAGCTCCCGCGCCATGCTTTGCGCAAGCGCGCGGATCCCGTGCTTTGCTCCTGCAAATGCGGCAAAGCCGGCGGCCCCGCGCAGGCCTGCAGTCGCGCCGGTGAACAGGATGGTGCCGCGATGGCGGGTGACCATGCGCTTGGCCACCTCACGTGCATTGAGGAACCCGGAGAAACAGGCCATTTCCCAGATCTTGAAATACTTGCGTGCGGTTTCTTCAAGGATGCTGCAGGGCACATTGGCGCCGATGTTGAAAACGAAGGCTTCAATCGGGCCCAGTTGCGTTTCAATCTGTTCGATCAGCGCGATCACGTCTTCTTCTTTTCGTGCATCGCACGCAAAGCCATGCGCTTCGCCACCCGCTGCCTGGATGCTATCGACCAGAGGCTGCAATTTGTCGGCGGTGCGGCGGGTGACACAGGCGACGTAGCCTTCGCGGGCAAAGCGCTTGGCAATGGCACCACCGGTTGCGTCTCCGGCGCCGACTACCAATACGATTTTCTTGTTGTGCGTCATGGGAACTCCGTTGGCTCGAATGTCGAACAGGAGTCTAGCCGCAGTGTCGCAAAAGGGCGGGTGGGTAGTGGGTGTTTGATATGAGCAGTCGGAGGGGGACTGCTCGGTCAATCACTTGCAAATGACGATCATGCTCCGGCTTGTATAGCCCGCAGGGTTGAGGCCGAAGGGGTAATCCCCAGGTTCCTCTGAATTGTCACCGGACTTGGCGATCACCCGGTAGCCCTTGGCTCCGCACGAGTTGGTTGCGCTGGTGTAGCACTGATCCCAGGAGGAAGACAGTCCGGAACAGTTGATATGCAGCCCTTTTTTGCCCCGCTTCACTTCTGTCTTGGTGGTCGCGGCACAGCCACCGATGGCCACGACCATTAACAGTATCAAAATTCGCTTCATTCCTATCCTTAATAGCCGCTTCCGCAATGCTTGAAGCCGGCTCTACTCGCTCTCGAGTCTAGCGTTCGTGCTGTCCCTGTCGACGTTCTCCATGAATGACATTCGTTTACGCCTTAAACATGGCTTAAATGAGCGGTAAATGCCAGAGCTACATTCAAAGAAGCGTCAATCCGCTGGAACCAGCGGCTTTGACTCCTTGCGCATCGTCACGGTGGCGCCCACGGAGGCCAGGATGATGCAGGTGATGGCCAGCCATTGCGCCAAGGTCAGGTGCTCGTGCAGGAAGAGCAGGCCGGAAAGCGCGCCGAATGCGGGTTCGATGCTCATGAGCGTGCCGAAGGTGCGGGCGGGGAGGCGGGTCAGCGCGACCATCTCCAGGGTGTAAGGCAGGGCGGTGGACAGAATGGCGACGCCGATGGCGACAGGGATCAGGGCCGGGGTCAGCAATGCAGCACCCGCGTGCACAATGCCGATAGGGGCCACAAACAAGGCGGCGATCATCACGCCGAGGGCGGCGGTCTGTACGCCATTGTCATTGCCTGCCTTCTGGCCGAACAGAATATAGAGGGCCCAGCAGACACCCGCCCCCAGTGCGTACGCTGCGCCGAGCAAGTCGATGCCGCTGCTGGCGTCCCCCATGGGAATCAACAAGAGCAGGCCGATGACCGCGAGGGCAATCCAGAGGAAATCTACCGCTCTGCGCGATGCGTAAATCGCTACTGCCAGCGGTCCGGTGAATTCCAGGGCAACGGCAATCCCCAGGGGTACGCTGCGCAATGACATATAGAAGAGGAAATTCATGCCACCCAGGGCCATCCCGTAGACGATCACCGTGCGCAGGGACTTGGCGGTCAGCTTGGCGCGCCACGGGCGTAGGAGAAGCAGCATGATCACGCTGGCGAAAATCAGGCGCAGGGTGGTCGTGCCCTGGGCGCCAACAATTGGAAACATGCTCTTGGCCAGCGAGGCGCCGGACTGGATGGAAGCCATGGCGATCAACAGCAGGCCGACAGGAAACAATGCCGAGGCCAGGCTGCGGGGAGAGGTGGTCATTGGGGATGTTCGTCCGAGGTCGTATTAAGAGAAGCGCAAGTAGCTATGATGCTTAAGTGTTGAGGGTTGAGCAATATATTGCTCAATTATTCCGCTGAGGACCTCTATATAGCCTCAAACCGGAGGTTTTCCGGCTTGTTGATCGAAAATCCAAATTAAGGGTTGACGGCAGATTCTGGAAGTCTATAATTCGCCCCAATTCCGGCGCGGTCGAAACGGAAAACTCCTTGGTAAACAAAGAGTTACGCGAGATTCGACAGCGACTTGCTTCAGTTCATCGAAGCCCAGAAGGAGTTGGTAGAGCAGGGTTGTTTGGCTCTATTAACGTTTCGATCCTCTCGGTCGAAAGCGGAGAAAAAGAGGTGTTGACAGCAGCGTGTAACGCTGTA
>NZ_JBWKSN010000027.1:0-32191 GCF_059419825.1 Pseudomonas sp. GW821-FHT05D12
CCCCCCCCCCCCCCCCCCCCCCCCCCCCCCCCCCCCCCCCCCCCCCCCCCCCCCCCCCCCCCCCCCCGCTCCCACATGTCCGGCGGCGCCGCGAACTCATGCACAACACGGTATACTCCCGCTCTTTTTTCCGGAGCGACGTCATGTCCCTGCCAAGCCTGCGTCTCAAAGCCAACGCCGATCGTCGTTTGCGCAACGGCCACCTGTGGGTCTACAGCAACGAAATCGACGTGGCCGCCACCCCACTTCACGGCTTCCAGGCGGGCGACCAGGCCATCCTCGAGGCGGCCGGCGGCAAGACCCTGGGCATCGTGGCCATGAGCCCGAACAACCTGATCTGCGCTCGCCTGCTGTCGCGCGACATCAAGTTGCCGTTGGACAAGTCGCTGCTGGTGCATCGCCTGAACGTCGCGCTGTCCCTGCGTGATCGCCTGTTCGACAAGCCGTTCTACCGCCTGGTCTACGGCGATTCCGACCTGCTGCCAGGCCTGGTGGTCGACCGCTTCGGCGACATCCTGGTGGTGCAGATCGCTTCGGCGACCATGGAAGCGCATAAAGAAGACGTGATCGCCGCCCTGACCCAAGTGCTCAAGCCGAGTGGCATCCTGTTCAAGAACGATTCCGCCGCGCGCGACGCCGAAGGCCTCAACCGCTACGTCGAAACCGTGTTCGGCCTGGTGCCGGAATGGGTTGCGCTGGAAGAAAACGGCGTGAAATTCGAAGCCCCGGTAATCCAGGGCCAGAAGACCGGCTGGTTCTACGACCACCGCATGAACCGCGCACGCCTGGCCCCGTACGCCAAAGGCAAGCGCGTGCTCGACCTGTACAGCTACATCGGCGGCTGGGGCGTGCAGGCTGCGGCTTTCGGCGCCAGTGAAGTGTTCTGCGTCGACGCCTCGGCCTTCGCCCTTGATGGCGTGGAGCGCAACGCCGCGCTGAACGGCTTCGCCGAGAAGATGACCTGCATCGAAGGCGACGTGTTCGAGGCCCTCAAGGAACTCAAAGCCAGCGAAGAACGCTTCGACGTGATCGTCGCCGACCCGCCGGCCTTCATCAAACGCAAGAAAGACATGAAAAACGGCGAAGGCGCCTACCGCCGCCTGAACGAGCAAGCCATGCGCCTGCTCAGCAAGGACGGCATCCTGGTCAGCGCGTCGTGCTCGATGCACTTGCCCGAAGACGACCTGCAAAACATCCTGCTGACCAGCGCCCGTCACCTGGACCGCAATATCCAGATGCTCGAACGCGGCGGCCAGGGCCCGGACCACCCGGTGCACCCGGCGATTGCCGAGACGCGGTATATCAAGAGCATTACGTGCCGGTTGTTGCCGAATAGCTAAGTTTTCCCTGCGATGCTGCCCGGCTGGCTCCGGGCAGCATCAATTCACAAAGCCGCCCCTTCAAATAAAAGCAAACTTTTTCATTTCTTGTACAAAGTCACAAACCACATAGAGCTTCATCGTTACAGCAAAAACATACTACAACGCCATCAGAACCCTCCTACGCCTCCTGACTAGATAAATCTAAAACCAGCGCCTAGCCTAGTTTCCGTCACGATCAATTTGTGTGACAGCCATTTAACTTAATGAAATGGAGAGCTGATATGAACGCAATCGTTCTTGAGTCAAAAGCACTGGCAGCATTCGCATTGATCGGAATGCCTAAATAAGTCGTTGATGACAAGCTGGGTTGTACGCCAACCCAGCCCTAAGAACGGGAAGAAAACAATGCAAATAAATCCCAACTTATTTTTCTTAACCAAATCACAATATCTGATTATCTGGAACTACAAAACTCATGAGCAATTCGAATTAGATCGCGCGCACTCGCAGCGACTGCTAGAGCTAATATACGACCTTTCGCTTTATAACTCCGAGTTTGAGATCGACTCGACGTTCACTCACCATGCAATTATTCAACAAGGTGAAGGTGCGCCAACGTTAGATAACCAGTGGGGATGGGATGACTTGTCGAGGATATTCCACATTGGTACAAAAGACTTATCAGACGCTGATCAGCCTACAGACAGCGTCAGTTGGGCAGCTCATTATTTGGCCCACTGCCAGGGCGTAATGCGCACGAGTCCTCCTGATTCGAATCGGTTCGCCCATCTCCAATCAGAAGACTTTATCAGTCTACCGCAACCCTCACCAAACGAATCTCTCAGAACATACCCGTTACTGCAACACACGTTAATTAAGCGAAAAACCTGCCGCACCTATTTAAATAAAAGCGTTTCTTTAGAAGACCTAAGCACGCTGCTCTACCTGTCTCTAGGGCACTTAAAAGAACGCCTGCAAGACACCTCACATTTAACGCCCCCCTCTTTCCGCGCTAGACGAAGCAGCCCATCAGGTGGTGGATTAAGCTCCAGCGAAGGTTATGTGTATGCGCACAACATAAGAGGCGTAAATCCCGGATTTTATTATTACCACCCGGAGTTACACGCACTCAGGCTGATTCGTCGAATACAAGAGCCTCTCGGAAACTACCTTAACGGCCAGCATTTCATCGATAACCTTCCCTTTGGTATTTTCATTACATCACGATTCGACAAACTGTGGTGGAAGTACCCACACTCCAGAGCCTACCGAGTTGCCCTGATAGAAGCCGGACACATCTCACAAACGGCTCAGCTCATTTCAACCGCCATGGGGCTTAACACTTGGATTTCTTCCGCTCTCAACGACACCAAGATCGAGAAAGCCCTTGGCATACAGGACTTTAAAGAGCAGTTGGTTCTTTTCGTAGGCGCCGGTTACAGCGACGGTCAGGTTTTCAGCGATGAATTCGAAAAGCTTTTGAAGACTGATTGAGGCCTTGGCGATGCAGCCTTTTACAACATGCCTTTGGAAGAGAATGACTCCACCTTTATTGATTGAATTCTCGCCACCCAAGGCTAATATCGTTTTTTGGCACCTCATCGGAAATAAAAACAATGTCTGAGTCTTCCTGCTCGCCCTTACTCGGCAGCGAGATAAAACGCCACCAACTCTCACGCTTCATCCTCATCACTTGCATCTCACTTATCAGCTTCTTCCCGATCAACATCCTGCTGCCCTCCTTTCCCGCCTTGGCTGAAAGGTTCGATACACCCACCGCCGATGTGGCGCTGTCCATCAGCCTGTTCACCCTGGTCTTTTCCATCTCCCAACTGATCACTGGCCCGCTCTCGGATAAATGGGGGCGCAAGGAAGTCCTGCTCGGCTGCATCACATTGTCGATCCTGGGAGCGATCGGTTGTGCACTGGCGACAGACTATCTGACCTTCTTGTTGTTTCGCAGCGTCCAGGCCATGGGTTGCGGTTTCTTTGTGTTGGGCCATGCCTTGGTGGAAGACCTGTTCGAGGAACAGGACCGCGCCCGTGTGCGCCTGTACTACATGACGCTCAGCGGCTCTTTTGTCGCGCTGTCACCGCTGATCGGCTCCTGGCTGCAGACCACCTTCGACTGGCAGGGCAGCTTCTATGGTTTTGCGGTGATGGCCGCGGGCATGCTGATCCATGCGTTCTGCATCCTGCCTTCCAAATCCGCCAGCCCACATCGTGCGCCAGTGTCCATCCTCGGCACGCTAAAGGCTGTCGCCCGCAATCGCGACTTCCTGCGCTACTGGTGGATTGCCGCACTGGTATTCGCCTGTTACTTCGCCTTGATCAGCGTGACACCGCTGATTTTCATGGATGTGCTGAAGCTCTCCGAATACCAGTACGCGATGGTACTGATGGTGTACGGCGTGGCCTATCTGCTTGGCGGCGTAGCAGCCTCATACCTGCAAAAGCGCATTTCACTGTCCCGGCAAATCAATATCGGCCTGGGGCTACTGCTCGCCGCCGGCGTACTGCTGACCCTGATCGTCAGCTTTGAAGCCATCACCACGGTGAGCCTGCTGATTCCGATGTTGATCAGCGCGCTGGGTGTCACCCTTGTGCGGCCCGCTGCGATTTCGGCGGCGATGCTGCTGTTTTCCAGCAGTGCAGGCACGGCGGCATCGGCGGGTAACAGCATCATGTTCCTGACAGCCGCCATCAGCAGTGCCGCTCTGGCGCAAACCGGCCATAATTTGTTGATGACGATTGCCGTCAGCTTCATCGTTTCCAGCCTGTGGGGTTGGCTGACGAACGCACGCGTAGTCCGCTGACCCTTTCCCCCGGAGCGAGGGTGCCGAGTGTTTGCTCGCGAAAACTCAAAGGTGGCGCGAGCTATCTGTTGGTGCTGCGTTATCGTTGACGTTTTTCGCGAGCAAGCTCGCTCCTACAGGTAGACGGCCATTCCCTCCAGCCGCCAGCGGTGTAGAATCGGGCGTATTCATCGCCAGTCATCCCCCGGCGGGTTTATGAGCTCGAGGCCCAAGCACGCGGCGATCCCGCGACGCGAGTGGCAACTTCCGGACACACGGCCATTTTCTGAGTGTTCCAGACGTCAATAGAAGCTCACTCCCCAGTAGTAGTTACCTGATTAGCCGCCCGGAGTGCTCCATGCCAGATTACCGCTCGAAAACATCCACCCATGGCCGCAACATGGCCGGCGCGCGCGCACTGTGGCGCGCCACGGGGATGAAAGATGACGACTTCAAGAAGCCGATCATCGCGATTGCCAACTCGTTCACCCAGTTCGTACCGGGCCACGTCCACCTCAAGGACCTGGGCCAACTGGTCGCCCGCGAGATCGAACGTGCCGGCGGTGTAGCGAAAGAATTCAACACCATCGCCGTGGATGACGGCATCGCCATGGGCCATGACGGCATGCTGTACTCGCTGCCGAGCCGCGAGATCATCGCCGACTCCGTGGAGTACATGGTCAACGCCCATTGCGCCGACGCCATCGTGTGCATCTCGAACTGCGACAAGATCACCCCTGGCATGCTGATGGCCGCCCTGCGCCTGAACATCCCGGTGATCTTCGTCTCCGGCGGCCCGATGGAAGCCGGCAAGACCAAACTGGCCTCCCACGGCCTCGACCTGGTCGACGCCATGGTCATCGCCGCCGATTCCAGCGCTTCTGACGAGAAGGTCGCGGAATACGAGCGCAGCGCCTGCCCGACGTGCGGTTCGTGCTCCGGCATGTTCACCGCCAACTCGATGAACTGCCTGGTCGAAGCCCTGGGCCTGGCCTTGCCGGGCAACGGCTCGACACTGGCCACCCACAGCGACCGTGAGCAGCTGTTCCTGCAGGCCGGCCGCACCATCGTCGAACTGTGCAAGCGCTACTACGGCGAGAATGACGAGTCGGTGTTGCCGCGCAACATCGCCAACTTCAAGGCGTTCGAAAACGCCATGACCCTGGACATCGCCATGGGCGGTTCCACCAACACCATCCTGCACTTGCTGGCCGCGGCCCAGGAAGCCGAGATCGATTTCGACCTGCGCGACATCGACCGCCTGTCCCGTCACGTGCCGCAACTGTGCAAGGTCGCGCCGAACATCCAGAAGTACCACATGGAAGATGTGCACCGTGCCGGCGGGATCTTCTCGATCCTCGGCTCGCTGGCCCGTGGCGGCCTGCTGCACACCGACCTGCCGACCGTGCACAGCGCGTCCATCGCCGAAGGCATCGCCAAGTGGGACATCACCCAGACTGACGACGAAGCCGTGCACACCTTCTTCAAGGCTGGCCCGGCTGGCATCCCGACCCAGACTGCGTTCAGCCAGTCGACCCGTTGGGACACCCTGGATGACGACCGTGAAAACGGCTGCATCCGCAGTGTCGAACACGCCTACTCCCAAGAAGGCGGCCTGGCCGTGCTGTACGGCAACATCGCGCTGGATGGCTGCGTGGTGAAAACCGCCGGTGTGGATGAGTCGATCCATGTGTTCGAAGGCAACGCGAAGATCTTCGAAAGCCAGGACAGTGCCGTGCGCGGCATCCTCGCCGACGAAGTGAAGGCCGGCGATATCGTGATCATCCGCTACGAAGGCCCGAAAGGCGGCCCGGGCATGCAGGAAATGCTCTACCCGACCTCCTACCTGAAATCCAAGGGCCTGGGCAAAGCCTGCGCCTTGCTGACCGACGGACGTTTCTCCGGCGGTACTTCCGGCCTGTCCATTGGCCACGCTTCGCCTGAAGCCGCTGCCGGTGGCGCGATTGGCCTGGTGCAGGACGGCGACAAGGTGCTGATCGACATTCCGAACCGCTCGATCAACCTGTTGATCAGCGATGAAGAACTGGCGGCACGCCGGGTCGAGCAGGACAAGAAAGGCTGGAAGCCGGTCGAGAAGCGTCCGCGCAAAGTCACCACTGCGTTGAAGGCCTATGCCCTGCTGGCCACCAGTGCCGACAAGGGTGCTGTGCGTAACAAAGCGATGCTCGACGGCCTGTAAGCCTCGCGCAAAAAAAATGCCCCGCCAAGTGCGGGGCATTTTTTTTGCCTGGAACAACGCTCCAAAACACTGAGGATCAACTGTGGGAGCTGGCTTGCCTGCGATGGGCGCGCCTCGGTGTTACTGAATTTCCTCAGGCTTGACGATCACCCAGTTCTTGTCCGCCGTCACCGGCAACCCTTCCTTGGCCTGCGCCGCCGCATGCTTGGCGATCATGCCGTTGAGTTGGGTCATGTATTTGTCCTTGCGGTTGATCCACAGGTGGATGCCGCCCTTGGCCACGTCCACATCGTGGAACAGCATGTAGCCATCGCTGGTCGGTGTGTCGCCGCCGACGATCACCGGTTTTTTCCATTCGTCGATGTAGGTGAGGATGGCTGCGTGCTTGCCCGCCATCCAGGTGGCCGGGGTCCACAGGTACGGGGTCAGCTCCAGGCCGAGGTTGGCCTTCTCGTCATATTTGCCGGCGGCAATCTGCTTGCGCGCGGTGGTCAGCTCGCCGGTCTTGCGGTCCTTGAGCAAGGTGCTCACGCCGATCACATTCTCCGGCTTGACGTTGTAGCCGTACTTCGGATCGGCGGCGACCATGCGCACCAGCTCTTCCGACGCGGCGGTCATCACATACACCTCGATGCCGTTTTCCATCAGCTTGTTGTACAGCTCGGCCTGGCCGGTGAAGACTTTCGGCGGCTGCACCTCAGATTGCTTCACCACGTCGCCTTCAAAATAGCTGACCGGCACGGGCTTGCCGGAGGCCATCAGCTCATCGACCTGCACCTTGAGCTCCTTGAGGGTGAAACCGGAGAACACCTGGGCAACCCACGGGTAGCAGACCATGTCGTCGACTTCGCAGAGGCGATAGTAGTAACTGAACAGACTTTCCTTATGGTCGGCGGTGTCTTTGAACGGCATAAGCTTGAGCGACGGATCAAGGCTGTCGCGGGTGATCAGGCCCTTGTTTTCCATGTAGGGCAGCAGGGATTCTTCGAGGTCGTAGCGGTAGCTGGTGTTGTCCATGTCGAACACCGCGTAATTACCCTTGTTGGCGTTGGCGGCGATCATTTTGTTCAGTTGCTCGGCGGCCGGTGCCGGCCAGTGTTTCAACTCGGTGGCGGCCATGGTTTGTCCGGCGAGGCCCAGACACAGCGCGGCGGCAAACAATCTCGAAGCGAGCTTCATATGCGTTTTCTCCCTGAGTTAAAAACATCGACGCTAACAAATCCCTGTGACAGTTACCGCCCGAGCGCGACCGCTTGCGTCGTGATTGCGCCAAAGGCGTGTGCATGCGCGCCAGATGCTTATTCCAAAAACGACAGTCACCATTCCATATCGGTATTAAATCAATATATTTCAAGCTGTTAGGCTTTCCGGTTCGCAATCGCAGGCTCACGCGATTGGCTGCCTTCTCAACGGAGCTTCAATGAATCTGCCCCTGATTCTCAACTTACTGGTGTTCGTGGCCCTGCTGCTGGGCCTGGCACAAACTCGTCGCACCAACTGGAGCCTCGCCAAGAAGGTGCTGGTTGCGCTCGTACTCGGCGTGGTGTTCGGCACTGTCTTGCACACGATCTACGGCGACGGCAACCCGGTGCTCAAAGCCTCCATCGGCTGGTTCGACCTGGTCGGCAACGGCTACGTGCAACTGCTGCAAATGATCGTGATCCCGTTGGTGTTCGCCTCGATCCTCAGCGCCGTGGCGCGCCTGCACAATGCCTCGTCACTGGGCAAGATCAGTTTCCTGACCATCGGCACACTGCTGTTTACCACCGCGATTGCGGCGCTGATCGGCATCGGCCTGACCAACCTGTTCGGCCTCACCGCCGAAGGCCTGGTGGCCGGCACCCAGGAAATGGCGCGCCTGCAGGTGATCCAGAGTGATTACGCCGGCAAGGTCGCCGACCTGAATATCCCGCAACTGCTGCTGTCGTTCGTGCCGGCCAACCCGTTTGCCGACCTGGCCCGGGCCAAGCCGACCTCGATCATCAGCGTGGTGATTTTCGCCGCCTTCCTGGGAGTTGCCGCGCTGCAGCTGCTCAAGGATGACGTGGAAAAGGGCCAGAAAGTCCTCAACGCCATCGACACCCTGCAAGCCTGGGTGATGCGCCTGGTGCGCCTGGTAATGAAGCTGACGCCATACGGCGTATTGGCGCTGATGACCAAAGTGGTCGCCGGTTCCAACCTGCAGGACATCATCAAGCTCGGCAGTTTTGTCGTGGTCTCGTACCTGGCCCTGGGCCTGATGTTTGTGGTGCACGGCCTGCTGCTGTCCCTGGCCGGGATCAACCCGCTGCGTTTCTTCCGCAAAGTGTGGCCGGTGCTGACCTTTGCCTTCACCAGCCGCTCCAGCGCGGCGGCGATCCCGCTGAGCATTGAAGCGCAGACCCGCCGCCTGGGCATCCCGCAATCCATCGCCGGCTTCGCCGCCTCGTTTGGCGCGACCATCGGCCAGAACGGCTGCGCCGGCCTCTACCCGGCGATGTTGGCGGTGATGGTCGCGCCGACCGTAGGCATCAACCCGCTGGACCCACTGTGGATCGCGACGTTGGTAGCAATTGTGACCCTGAGTTCGGCCGGCGTTGCCGGCGTGGGTGGCGGTGCAACCTTTGCCGCGCTGATCGTGCTGCCCGCGATGGGCTTGCCGGTGTCACTGGTGGCGCTGCTGATTTCCGTGGAGCCACTGATCGACATGGGCCGTACGGCGCTGAACGTGAATGGCTCGATGACGGCCGGCGCGATCACCAGCCAGGTCATGGGGCAGACGGACAAAGCGTTGTTGAATGCGGATGAGCATGCGGAGTTGGCGCAGGCCTGATAGACCGCATTCGCGAGCAAGCCCGCTCCCACATTTTGACCACATTCTCATGTTAGAACTCGGTCAAATGTGGGAGCGGGCTTGCTCGCGAAGCCCTTAGGCTTTTTCCCAAACCTCGAAGTTGTACGCCGGTTTGCCACCCTCAGCCGGATTCTCTAGATTCGACACCAGCTTCCACTGGCCCAGATCAAACTCCGGAAACCAAGCATCCCCTTCCGGACTCAGCGCCACCCGCGTCAAATACAGGCGATCCGCCTGCTCCAGCCCCTGCGCATATAACTGCGCGCCGCCGATCAGCATCAGTTCGTCCACGCCTTGCGCCTTGGCCCATTCCTCAGCGCGCTCTACCGCCGCATCCAGTGACGGAAAAACTTCCGCACCTTCCAGCGCCAGGCCGGTCTGACGGCTAACCACAAGGTTCAAGCGCCCTGGCAGCGGTCGGCCCAGGGAGTCCCAGGTCTTGCGCCCCATGATGATCGGCTTGCCGAGCGTGGTGGCCTTGAAATATTTGAAATCCCCCGGCAAATGCCAGGGCATGCTGTTGTCGACGCCGATCACGCGGTTTTCACCGAGGGCTGCGATCAGGCTTAAAGGGAGAGTTTTTTTCATGGCGACGAGAATACCAGAGGTGCGAGCCAGCGGTTATGCTCCAACCTCACTTGCTCAACAGGACGGCGCGTGACTGCACTGAACCCACTGCAAAAACTCTGGCTGACAGAAACCGTGCGCCTGCGGGAAGAACACGCCGGCCCCCTGGAAGACCTCGAAGCCAATCGCCTGGCCCGCACCGCCGGTGGCGACCTGCCGACACGCATCCAGCAGCGTGCCTTGCACCTGGCCGAGCGCGATGGGCTCACGGCCGCCCTCACCCGCTGGCTGCAAGGCGCGCGCCTGGCGCTGGTGCTGTTGGCCATCGTCGCGGTGATCAGCGGCGCCGGGCTGGCCTTTGCTGCATTGGGCAACGGCCTGACCCCGGTGAATGTGTTCTGGGCCCTGGGCAGCCTGCTCGGCTTGAACCTGATCCTGCTGCTGAGCTGGGCGCTGGGCCTGCTGTTTGCCGGCGAACACAGCGCCAGCCTCGGCCGACTGTGGTTATGGCTCAGCGAAAAACTCGCGCGTGATGCCAAGGCCGCCCAACTGGCGCCGGCATTGCTGCTGTTGCTGCAACGGCAAAAGCTCAATCGCTGGGCCGTGGGTGTGCTGGTCAACAGCCTGTGGCTGTTGGCGCTGCTCAGTGCCCTGGTGATTCTTCTTACGCTACTCGCCACCCGCCGCTACGGTTTTGTGTGGGAAACCACCATCCTTGGTGCCGACACCTTTGTTGCCGTGACCCAGGCCCTCGGCACCCTGCCCGCCCTGCTTGGCTTCAATGTCCCGAGCATCGAGATGATCCGCGCCAGCGGCGATGCCGCGCTGAATATCGAAAGCGCTCGCCAGGCCTGGGCCGCCTGGCTGGTGGGCGTGCTGCTGGTCTATGGCCTGCTGCCCCGGCTGATCCTCGCCCTGCTGTGCCTGTGGCGCTGGAAACGCGGGCGCGCCGCGCTGCGCCTGGACCTCAACCTGCCCGGCTACAGCCAACTGCGCGAACGCCTGATGCCGAGCAGTGAACGGCTTGGCGTCAACGACGCCGCGCCCGAACAACTGCACCACGCCACCGGCGGCGTCAGTGAACTGGAAAGCGACGGCGCGTTGCTGGTGGCCATCGAGCTGGATGACCAGCACCCCTGGCCGCCGAAACTGCCGGCCCGCGTGAAGAACGCCGGCATCCTCGACAGCCGCGAATCGCGCAACAAACTGCTGGAGCAGCTCAGCCGCTTCCCGCCGGCACGCCTGGCCATCGCCTGCGACCCACGCCGCTCGCCCGACCGTGGCAGCCTGGCGCTGATCGCCGAACTTGCGCGCAGCGCCACCGCCACCCGTGTATGGCTGCTGCAGGCCCCACCTGGCCAGGCGCTGGACGCAGAGCGCCTGGGTGATTGGCATGCCGCGCTGCACCAACTCGAGCTGCCCTTCGCCGACTGCGCGCCGCTGAACTGGCTGGAGACCGGTCATGACTAAACCGCTGAAACTCGCCGTGGTCGGCCACACCAATGTCGGCAAGACCTCCTTGCTGCGCACCCTCACCCGGGATGTCGGCTTCGGCGAAGTCTCCCATCGCCCCAGCACCACGCGGCATGTGGAAGGTGCGCGCTTGTCAGTGGACGGCGAAGCCTTGCTGGAGCTGTACGACACGCCCGGCCTGGAAGACGCCATTGCCCTGCTCGACTACCTGGAGCGCCTGGATCGACCCGGCGAACGCCTCGACGGCCCGGCACGCCTGGCGCGCTTTCTGGAGGGCAGCGAAGCCCGCCAGCGTTTCGAACAGGAGGCCAAGGTGCTGCGCCAACTGCTGGCCTCGGACGCCGGCCTGTATGTGATCGACGCCCGCGAGCCGGTGTTGGCCAAGTACCGCGACGAGCTGCAAGTGCTGGCCAGCTGCGGCAAGCCGTTGCTGCCGGTACTCAACTTCGTCAGCAGCAGTGACCACCGCGAGCCGGACTGGCGTGAAGCCCTGGCGCGCCTCGGCCTGCATGCGCTGGTACGGTTCGACAGCGTCGCGCCGCCGGAAGACGGCGAGCGGCGCCTGTATGAAAGCCTCGCCCTGCTATTGGAAAACGCCCGTCCGCAACTGGAGCGGTTGATTCTTGACCAGCAAGCCCAACGCCAGGCCCGCCAGCAAAGCGCCGCGCGATTGATTGCCGAGCTGTTGATCGACTGTGCCGCGTGTCGACGCAGCGTGGTCACCGAAGACGAACAGCAGGCCATCGTGGAGTTGCGCAAAGCAGTACGCCAGCGTGAGCAAAAGTGCGTCGAGGCGCTGCTCAAGCTGTTCGGCTTTCGCCCACAGGATGCCGCTGCCAGTGACTTGCCCTTGCTCGACGGACGTTGGGGCGATGACCTGTTCAACCCGGAAACCCTCAAGCAGCTCGGCGTGCGCGTCGGCGGCGGGATTGCGGCAGGCGCGGCCGCGGGTGCCGGCGTGGACCTGCTGGTCGGCGGCCTGACCCTCGGCGCCGCCGCCATCGCCGGTGCCATCGCTGGCGGCGCGCTGCAGACCGCGCGCAGCTATGGCAGCCGCCTGCTGGGCAAGATCAAGGGCCAGCGCGAGCTGACCGTCGACGACAGCGTGCTGCGCCTGCTGGCCCTGCGCCAACGCCAATTGCTCAAGGCCCTGAACCTGCGCGGCCATGCGGCGATGCACAGCATCAAGGTCGATACGCCCCAGGACAAGACCTGGCGCGAAGGCAAGTTGCCGGATGCGCTGCACAAGGCTCGCGCCCATCCACAATGGTCATCCCTCAACCCGCACGCCAAACTCAGCCAGGCCGAGCGCCAGGAACAGATCGAGGCCCTGGCCCAGCGTCTCGACGAGACTTAAGCCGCCAGCAGCTGCCGAGCCTTGGCCTTGAGCACGTCGAGGTCGAGCACCGGCACGTGCATTTCCTTGGCCTGCTCGTCCCAGTGGCGCAGGCGCAGGCTGACCTGGCACAGCGGATCCTGCTCGAAGGCCCGGGCCTCCTCGGCTGTCATGACCCCGCCCTGGTAACCCAGGGTGCGCCGGCTGGCTTCGCTCAATCGCGCGTAGTAGTCCGGCTGGCTGAAGGTCAGGTAACGCTTGGCCTGCACGTGGTACTCCACGAGTTTGGCCAGGCGCTCGCTGAAACCCGCGCGCCGCAGGTAATCCGCGCCCAGCCGTTCGTGGCTGACCACGCCGTACCCGCCCATGTTCTCGGCGCCCTGGCCGCACAGGTGGCCGATATCGTGGAAGAACGCTGCCAGTACCACTTCATCGTCAAAGCCTTCGGCCATGGCCAACTGCGCCGCCTGGGACATGTGCTCGATCTGCGACACCGGCTCGCCAATGTAATCCGCCGTGCCGTGCTGTTCGTACAAGCCGAAGACGTCGGCTATCGCCTGTTCCGGGTTCATCACGCATCTCCCCACAGTGTGGTGATATTTCGCTCGGCCAGCGCCGGCCCCACGCTCATGCCCACGCCGGTGTGCATCAGCGCCGCACTCACGCCTGGCGCCGCGCGCAGGAAGGAAAACGGCCCCGGCCCACGAGCACCGTAGACGCCCTGCCAGCGCTCGACCACCTGGATCTTGCACCCCAGCGTCTGCTCTGCCAACTCGATCATCCAGTCATCCACCTGCTCGGCATTGAACGGCGAGGCGTCGCTGCCGTAGTGGTGGGAGTCACCGATGATCAGCTCGCCATGCGGCGTCGGACTGATCAGCAAATGAATGCCGTGTTCGTGCAGGTGCGGCGTTTCGCGCAGGATCTGGGCCTGCACCGGCGCGGCTTCCGGCAGGTCGGCGAAGGCACCGTAGTGCACGCAACTAAGGCCAGTGAGCAGCGCGTGTTGCAGGTTCAGGTTGACCGCCGGGCGCGCACGCAACATTTGCAGGCGGCAGATGCTCGGGTTGAGTTCGGCGATCGATTCGGCCAGCAGGGTCTGGTAGTCGTGGCCGGAGCACACGATGATCTGCTCGCCGCGAAAACTGCCCGCCGTGGTGTGCACTTGGCCCGGCTCGACGTCGCGCACCAGCGTGGAGAAATAGAACTCCACGTTCAGCTCTTGCGCCAGGTAGCTGATCAGCGCCGGGATCGCTTCACGCGAATACAGCTGCTGATCGTCCTTGCCATGCAGCGCGGCACGGTGATGACGGAACTGGCCGCCGTACAGATCCTTCATGGCGGCGCCTTGCAACAGCTCGACGTTGTAGCCGTGCTCTGCAGCGCGGCCAGCGCAAAAGGCTTCCAGCAGATGCTCCTCCGCTTCGGTGCGGGCGAACAGGTAAGAGCCGTTACGCTTGAGCTGCAGACCTGCCCGCTCAGCCCAGTGCCCCCAGATAGCACGGCTTTCCCGGGCCAGGTCAAGCATCGGCCCCGGCGGTTGGCCGGTGACCAGTGCCTGGCCGAAGTTGCGCACCGAGGCACCCAGCGGCGTGGCGCTGCGCTCGAAGACCTTGACCTTGAGGCCGCGCTTGGCCGCGGCGTAGGCGTGGGACAGGCCGAGGATGCCGGCGCCGATGATCAGCAGTTGTGTCATGAAGACCTCTCGTTCCCGCGCTCCGCGTGGGAATGCATCCTGTGACGCTCTGCGTCACGACTGCAAAAGCGGACGCAGAGCGTCCAGAGCCGCATTCCCACGCAGAGCGTGGGAATGCTCAGGGGTTATTGTTTTTCCGATTTGCCGTCATAGCGCTTGCGCCATTCGGTCAGGATGCTGTCGCGGTTTTTCGAAGCCCAGGCGAAGTCGTTCTTGATCAGGCGCTGCTCGTAGTCGGCCGGCAACTCGGTCTGCGGCTTGGCAATACCCGGCTGGGCGAGCACCGCGAAGTTGTCCTTGTACAGGTCCATCGCCGCTGCACTGGCGGAGAAGTCGGCGAGCTTTTTAGCCGCGTCGGCGTGGGCAGTGCCCTTGATCACCGCCGTGGCTTCAATGTCCCAGCCCAGGCCTTCTTTCGGCAGGATGATGTCCAGCGGCGCGCCCTGGCGTTTCAACTGCACCGCCGGGTATTCGAAGGAAATGCCGATCGGGAACTCGCCCGAGGCCGCCAGCTTGCACGGCTTGGAACCGGAGTGAACGTACTGGCCAATGTTCTGATGCAGGTCGTCCATGTACTGCCAGCCCTGCTTCTCGCCGAAGGTCTGCAGCCAGGCGCTCACATCCAGGAAGCCGGTACCGGACGACGCCGGGTTAGGCATGACGATCTTGCCCTTGTACTCGGGCTTGGTCAGGTCCTGCCAGCTCACCGGCTTGGTCAGCCCCTGCTTCTCGGCCTCGACGGTGTTGAAGCAGATGGTCGCGGCCCACACGTCCATGCCGACCCAGGCGGGTGGGTTGGCTGCGTCGCGGTAATTCTTGCCGATCTTGTCCAGGTCCTTCGGCGCGTAGTTGTCCAGCATGCCCTGCTGGTCGAGGATCGCCAGGCTGGAGGCCGCCAGGCCCCACACTACGTCGGCTTGCGGGCGATCTTTCTCGGCCAGCAGCTTGGCCGTGATGATGCCGGTGGAGTCGCGCACCCATTTGATTTCGACGTCGGGGTTGGCCTTTTCGAACGCCTGCTTATAGGTCTTCAACTGCTCGGCTTCGAGGGCCGTGTACACGGTCAGCTCGGTCTTGGCGAAGGCATTCAGGCTGAATGCAGTGAGTACGGCAGCGACCAGCGCCAGGGGCTTGAACATGGAGCACCTCCTTCAGGGATGTTTTATTGGCCCGGCGCGCTTTGGCGCCAGGCTTGGGAGCGGCGCAGCGCGCCACGTGAAGCCCACGCCAGCAGCAGCGAGACGCCGGCCGAGGTGAACAGGATCAGGGTCGACATGGCAGCGGCGCCGCCCACGTTGCCGGCGTCGTCCATGTTCAACACGGCGACGGCGGCGAGGATGGTGTCGGGGCTGTAGAGGAAGATCGCCGCCGACACGGTGGTCATCGCCGACACAAACAGGTAACGCACGATGTCCAGCAGCGCCGGCAGGCAGATCGGCACCGTCACGCGCAGGTAGTGGCGGTACAGCGGCGCCTTGAGCGACAGCGCGGCCGCTTCGAACTCGGCGTCGAGCTGGCGCAGCGCAGTGGTGGCGGTCATCTGTGCGGTGGTCAAATAGTGAGCAATGGTGCACACCACCAGCAACGTCATGGTCCCGTAGAACACATGCAACGGGTTGCCGTTGAGATTGAAAAAGAACACGTAGCCCAGGCCCAGCACCAGCCCCGGCACGGCCATCGGCACGAAGCTGAGCATGCGCAGCGCCAGGTTCAGGCCTTTCTGGCCCTTGGTCTTTTCCATCAGGTAGGCGCCGGTGAAAATCAGCACGCTGCCGATCAACGCGGTGCACAGGGCCATCGTCAGGCTATTGCGATAGGCCAGCCAGCCGCCGCCGGCCGTGTCTTCGAACTGGTAGTGGTTGAGCGACAACGACAGGTTGTACGGCCAGAACTTCACCAGCGACGAATACACCGCCATGCCGAACACCAGCAGCAACACCGCGCAGATCAGCAGCACGATGGCCAGGTAGCAGCCGTCTCTGGTGCGCGACGGCGCCGGCCGGAAGACCTGGGCGCGGCCGCTCATGGAATCGCCATGACGACGGCGCAACCAGGCATCCACGCCAAAGCTGAACAACGCCGGCAGCAGCAACACCATGCCGATCAATGCACCGCGACCGAATTGCTGCTGGCCGACCACCGCCTTGTAGGCCTCCAGCGCCAGCACCTGGTAGTCGCCACCGACCACCACGGGCACGCCGAAGTCGGTGATGGTCAGGGTGAACACCAGGCAGAACGCGGCGAACACCGCCTGGCGCGTGGCCGGCCAGGTGATACTGCGAAACGCTCGTGCCGGGCTGGCGCCCATGCTTGAGGCTGCATCGAACAGTCGCGCGTCCGCCAGGGAAAGCGCTGACAGCAGGATCATCAAGGCGTGTGGGAAGGTGTAGATCACCTCACCGAGCACAATGCCCCAGAAGCCGTAGATATTGTCCGAGAGCATCCCGCGCAGCATGCCCTGGTTGCCGAACAGATAGACCAGCGCAATGCCCGGCAGCATCGACGGCGCCATCAACGGCAGCAACGACAGGCCACGCCAAATCGCCTTGCCGGGAATCAAGGTGCGTTGCAGCGCGTAGGCAAACAGGTAGGCCAGCGGTACGACAATGGCCGCCACGCTGAGGGACACCTTCAGGCTATTGCCCAGCAGCCAGTGGAAATTATCGCTGGTGACCAATTCCCGCGCCGCGACCAGGCCACCGCCCTGCCCGGCCTCGCTGCTGAAGCCGCGCCAGAAGATCGCCAGCAACGGCAGCAACACGGCGATGCCCAGCAGCAACAGCCACACCAGTTTGCCGCCGACCACGAAAATGCGGTCGCCCCATTCGGCGTGGGATACCTGTCGCGCGGTGGGCAGAATCATCACGGCCGCCATCTCAGGCAAACACCTGCAGGCTGCGGGGCGGCAACGCCACCCAGATGTCCTGGGCGCCCAGGCGCGGCATGGCTTCCGGGGCGAGTTCGGCGAGCAGCGGATGACCGGGCAGTTGCTCCAGCTCAAAGCTCATGCGGCAGCGATTGCCGAGGAAGGTGATCTCGCGGACCTTGGCCGGGAACAGGTTTTCTTCATGCACCGGCGGATTCACATTGATCGCTTCCGGGCGGCAGAACAAACGGCCGGAGCGGGCCACGCCGGCATCATCGGCCAGGCGCATGTTCATCCCGCCCACCTGGGCATGGCTGACACTGTTGCGGCTGAAGGGCAGCCAATTGCCCTGGCCGACAAACTCCGCCACAAACGGCGTGGCCGGGCGGTCGTAGATTTCCTGCGGCGTGGCGTACTGCTCGACCTTGCCGTTGTTCATCACGGCGATGCGGTCGGCCATCAGCATGGCCTCGTCCTGATTGTGGGTAACCATCAGCGTGGTGATGCCCAGGCGCCGCTGCAGCTGACGCAACTCGGTGCACAAATGCTCGCGCACACGGGCGTCGAGGGCCGACATCGGCTCGTCCAGCAGCAGCAACGACGGCGCGGGCGCCAGCGCACGGGCCAGGGCGACGCGTTGCTGTTGACCGCCGGAGAGTTGGCCGGGGTACTTTTTTTCACTGCCGACCAGGCCGACCAATTCGAGCATCTGGCCGACGCGCTTGCGCACTTCATCGCGACCGCTGCCGGTGAGGCCGTAGCCGATATTCGCTTCGACGGTCAGGTTGGGGAACAACGCGTAGGACTGGAACAGAATGCCGTAGTCCCGCGCCTGGGGTGGCAGCAGGGAAACGTCGCGGCTGCCCAGGTAAAGTTCACCGCTGTCCTGGCGTTCCAGGCCGGCGATGCAGCGCAGCAAGGTCGTCTTGCCGCAGCCGGACGGGCCCAGCAGGCACACCAGCTCGCCGGCGGCGACGTCCAGGGACACGTTGTCCAGCGCGGTAAAGGCGCCGAAGCGTTTCTGGATACCGCGCACCTTCATCGGTGCGCCGGGTTGGGTCAGGGCTGTGTTCATGCAAGGCACCTCATCAAACGGATGAAGGCCATGCTAGGCAGCCAATGCGTCCCTCGTGTGGCAGAAAGGCAAAAGGGAGTGATAGTGGTATTGGTGGATTTGGGTAGGCCTCATAGAGATGCGTCGCCGGGTGTAGCGCTTTCGCGGGCAAGACCGCTCCCACATTTGGACCGCATTCTCATGCTGGAACTCGGTCAAGCGTGGGAGCGGGCTTGCCCGCGGAGAGGCCCGTCAACCCCACCCAAAAACTCAGAGCGGCGACATTTCCTGCGCCAACCCCAGAAACGCCGCCGGCAGGCGAGCCGATTTTCTTTCCTTGAGGCAGTACAAATACTCCGGGATCTGCGGCGCATTCTCGATAGTCAGCACCCGCAGCTGCGGGTCATGGGGCACTTCCTGGCGGGCAATGATGCTGATACCAATATTGCGCAGCACCGCCTCGCGGATCGACTCCCGGCTGCCGATTTCAAGCAATGGCCCGTAGCTCACGCCCGCGCCTTGCAGCATCTCTTCGGTCAGCCGCCGCGTGGTCGAGCCCGCTTCGCGCATCAACAAGGTGTGCCCGGCCAACGCCGTCAGCGGCACATGATCAAGCTTGGCCAGCGGATGGTTGCGATGCACCGCCAGCACCAGCGGGTCGGTGCCCAGTACGCGGCGGATCAGGCGCGGGTCTTCCAGCAGTTGCGAGGACGCGGCGACATCGACGCGGTAATCGTCGAGCGCTTCGAGCACTTGCTGGGAGTTGCCGATTTCCACTGACACCTCCACCTGAGGCAGGCGTTCGCGAAAGGCTTTGACCAGGTCGAGAATGTAGTACGGCGCGGTGGCGGCAATCCTCAGCGCGCCCTGGACCTGGCCGCTGTTGCGCAGGAAAAACTCGATGTCGGCTTCCTGCTGCAACAACGCCTTGACCATCGGCAGCAAGCGCGCGCCCTCGTCGCTGACAGTGAGGCGGCGCCCGCCGCGGTAGAACAGCTCGACGCCGTACTGGCTTTCCAGGTTACGAATCTGGGTGGTGACCGTGGGCTGGCTCAGGCCGAGTTTTTTCGCCGCCTGGGTAATGCTGCCCAGGCGGGCGACCATGAAAAACGCCTTCAACTCGGCACTCAGCACACCACCCTCTCATCGTCTATTTGCGCAACAGGCGCATGCCATTGAACACCACCAGCAGGGCCACGCCCATGTCGGCGAACACCGCCATCCACATGGTGGCCAGCCCCAGGAAGGTGACCACCAGGAAGATCGCCTTGATCACCAGCGCCAGGGTAATGTTCTGCCTGAGGATACTCGACGTTTGCCGGGAGAGCCGAATGAAAGCCGGAATCTTGCGCAAATCATCGTCCATCAACGCCACGTCGGCGGTCTCGATGGCGGTGTCGGTGCCCGCTGCAGCCATGGCAAAACCGATCTCGGCGCGCGCCAGGGCCGGGGCGTCGTTGATGCCATCACCGACCATGCCGACCCGATGACCCTGGCCATACAGGGTTTCGATGGCTTGCAGCTTGTCGGTAGGCAGCAGGTCGCCCTGGGCCTGATCGATGCCGACCTGGGCCGCGATGGCCTGGGCGGTGTGGGTGTTGTCGCCGGTAAGCATCAGGGTCTTGATACCCAGCGCGTGCAGTTGCTGGATGGCTTCACGGCTGCTGTCCTTGACCGTGTCGGCCACGGCGAACAGCGCCAGCGGGCCGGATTTGTCGAGCAGCAGCACCACGGACTTGCCTTGTTTTTCCAAGGCGAACAGTTTTTCTTCCAGTTCCGGCGAGCACAGGCCCAGGTCTTCGACCAGGCGGTGGTTGCCCAAGTGGTAGGTCTGGCCATTGATATCGCCGCGCACCCCACGGCCGGCCAGGGCCTCGAAGTTGTCCACAGGGTGGCTCGGCAGGTTTTTATCCACGGCCGCGTTGGCAATTGCCAGCGACACCGGGTGGTCGGAACGCCCGGCCAAACTGGCAGCAAGCGCCGGGGCACTGTCCTCGACGTTAGGGAACAGCGCCAGGTAATCGGTTTGCACCGGCTTGCCGTGGGTGATCGTGCCGGTCTTGTCGAGGGCCAGGTAGTCAAGTTTGTAACCGCCCTCCAGGTACACGCCGCCCTTGATCAGGATACCTTTGCGCGCCGCTGCCGCCAGACCGCTGACGATAGTCACCGGGGTGGAGATCACCAGCGCACAGGGGCACGCCACGACCAGCAGCACCAGGGCGCGGTAGATCCAGTCGAACCAGGCGCCGGCCATGAACAGCGGGGGGATCAGCGCCACGCCCAGGGCAAACAGGAATACCGCCGGGGTGTAGACCTTCGAGAAGCTGTCGACAAACCGCTGGGTCGGCGCGCGTGCGCCCTGGGCCTGTTCCACCGCGTGGATGATCCGTGCCAGCGTGGATTGATTGGCCGCTGCGGTGACCTTGTACTCCAGCGAACCGGCCTGGTTGATGGTGCCGGCGAACACTTTGTCGCCCACGGTCTTTTCAATCGGCAGGCTTTCACCGGTGATCGGCGCCTGGTCGATGGTGGATTGGCCAGCGGTGACTTCACCGTCGAGGCCGATGCGCTCGCCGGGCTTTACCCGCACGATCGCGCCAAGATCGATACTTTTAACCTCTAGTTCCAGCCAGCTGCCATCGGCCTGTTGCACGGTGGCCTGTTCCGGAGTCATTTGCATCAAGCCATTGATGGCGTTGCGCGCACGGTCCAGGGACTTGGCTTCGATCAACTCGGCCACGGTGAACAGGAACATCACCATCGCCGCTTCTGGCCACTGGCCAATCAACACCGCACCGGTCACCGCGATGCTCATCAAGGCGTTGATGTTCAAGTTGAGGTTTTTCAGGGCAATCCAGCCCTTTTTATAGGTGGTCAGGCCGCCGCTGAGGATCGAGACCAGCGCCACCACGGCAATCACCCAGGTCGGCGCGGCATGGGTGAAGTGCAGCACTTCGGCGGCCAGCGCGCCGACGCCGGACACCGCCAGCGGCCACCAATGTTTCTTGGCCGGCGGCGCGGCGGCCGGGGCGCCTTCTTCGATGGGGTCGGCCTGCATGCCGATGGATTTGATGGCGTCGATGATCGGCGTGGTGCTCGGCAGATCGTGGGTGACGCCAAGGATCCGGTTGATGAGGTTGAATTCCAGCTGCTGTACGCCGGCGAGCTTGCCCAGTTTGTTCTGGATCAGCGTCTGCTCGGTGGGGCAGTCCATGGCTTCGATGCGGAAGGTACTCAGGCGCGAACCGGCAGTCGGTGCCTCGCTCAGTTGCACCACCGCAGGCGCGGGTGCGCCGGAGCAGCAGGAACCGCCGTGGCCGTGGTCGTGCACGGGGGTGAGTTTCTTCGGGCCATGATCATGATCATGGTCATGGTCATGGTCATGGTCATGGTCATGCTTGTGGTCGTGCTTATGCGGGGTGTGCAGGGAGTCGCTCATCAGGTCGCGTCCGTAAGGTGCCTGTTGCCAAGTAAAGACCCTGTAGCCACTATAGGGTCAAGCACCCATTTGGAGATTGCTGCGATGAAGATCGGCGAACTGGCCAAACTGACCGACTGCCCGGTGGAAACCATCCGTTATTACGAAAAGGAAGGCCTGCTGCCGCCGCCGGCGCGCACCGAGGCCAACTACCGCGTGTACACCCAGGCGCACAGCGAGCGGCTGGTCTTTATCCGCAACTGCCGCAGCCTCGACATGACCCTAGAGGAAATCCGCAGCCTGCTGGGGCTGCGCGACAGCCCACAGGACCAGTGCGAAAGCGTGAATGCGTTGATCGACGAGCATATCCACCACGTGAAAGCGCGGATCGACGGGCTGTTGGCGCTGCAGGAACAACTGCTGGACCTGCGCCAGCGCTGTGGCGGCGGGCCAGAATGCGGGATATTGCAGCGGCTGGAGGTCAGCGGAAGCGTGCTGGCCAGCGAGGCCGAGCCTTCACACGTGGGCCGAAGCCACGGGCATTGACTCAAGCGAACACAGAACCCAATGTGGGAGCTGGCTTGCCAGCTCCCACAGTTCAGACCAAGGCAGTTTTTAAATGGCGACGTCAGCCTTGATGCTCGGATCAGCGTCGTAGCCCACGATCTCGAAGTCCTCGAACTTATAGTCGTAGATCGACGCAGGCTTACGCTTGATCACCAGCTCCGGCAGCTTCTTCGGCGTGCGCGCCAGCTGGGTGCGGATCTGCTCCATGTGGTTGCTGTAGGCATGGGTATCGCCGGTGGTGACGATGATCTCGTGCGGGATCAGGTCGCACTGCTGGGCCAGCATATGGGTCAGCAACGCCAGTGCGGCAGTGTTGTACGGCAGGCCGAGGAACACGTCGGAGCTGCGGATATACAGCTGCATCGACAGATGACCGTCATGCACGAACGCCTGGTACAGCAAGTGGCACGGCGGCAGGGCTTGCTTGCCGTTGCGCGCGTTTTCCTGCGGGCTCTTGGTTTCGTCGGGCAGGTACTCGACGTTCCAGCCGTGGAACAGGATGCGGCGGCTGTTGGGGTTGGTCTTGAGCGTGTGGACCATGTAGTCGATCTGGTTGATCGTGCCGCCGTCCTTGGTCGGCCAGGCGGTCCACTGCTCGCCGTACACCGGGCCCAGGTCGCCGTCTTCGGTGGCCCATTCGTCCCAGATACGCACGCCGTTTTCATTCAGCCACTTGATGTTGGTGTTGCCGCTCAACATCCAGATCAATTCGTTGGCGATGCTTTTGAAGTGAAGCTTCTTGGTGGTCAGCAGCGGGAAGCCGTCGGCCAAGTTATGCCGATACTGACGGGCGAACACGGCCTTGGTGCCGGTGCCGGTGCGATCGCCCTTGGTCAGGCCATTGGTCACGACGTCGTTCAGTAGTTCGAGATATTGCTTCATGTGTTTACCCGTATCGTTGAAGCCGAGACCTCCTGGCCTCGGCGTTCGAATTTAAAGCGCGGTGTTCTTGATCGGCTGTGGACGGTTGTAGGCCCACCACAACAGGCCCAGGCCGCCGAGGATCATCGGCAGGCTGAGGATCTGGCCCATGGTCACCCAGCCCCACGCCAGGTAGCCCAGCTGCGCATCCGGCACGCGCACGAACTCGACGATGAAACGGAAGATCCCATAGAACAGCGCGAACATCCCTGACACTGCCATGGTTGGGCGTGGCTTGCGCGAGAAGATGTACAGAATGAGGAACAGTGCCACACCTTCCAGGGCGAACTGGTACAGCTGCGACGGATGGCGCGGCAGTTGCGCCGGGTCGCTGAACGGTGGGAACACCATGGCCCACGGCACGTCGGTCGGCTTGCCCCACAGCTCGGCATTGATGAAGTTGCCAATCCGCCCGGCGCCCAGGCCGATCGGCACCATCGGCGCGACGAAGTCCATCAGTTGGAAGAACGACTTGCCATTGCGACGGCCGAACCACCAGGCGGCGATCATCACACCGATGAACCCACCGTGGAACGCCATGCCGCCCTTCCACACTTCAAAGATCAGCGTCGGGTTGGCGATGTACGCCGACAGATCGTAGAACAGCACATACCCCAGTCGCCCGCCGACGATGACGCCCATCGACAGCCAGAACACCATGTCGGAGAGCTTCTCCTTGGTCCAGGTCGGGTCGAAACGGTTCAGGCGGCGGGAGGCCAGCAGCCAGGCCCCGCCGATGCCGATCAGGTACATCAACCCGTACCAGTGGATTTTCAGCGGACCGATGGCCAGGGCCACCGGGTCGATCTGCGGGTAAGGCAGCATTGCGACTCCTCGTTAATCATTCGATAGTGCGACCGGACCATGCCCGTGCGCGATTAAGCCTGCGTTACAACAAAAAGTTTAAACCGACGCAAAACAACAATCCGGCGAACAGCCGCTTGAGCAAACGCGGCGACAACCGATGTGCCAGGCGTGCGCCGAAGCGGGCGAACACCATGCTGGTCAGGGCGATGCCCAGCAGCGCCGGCAAATACACGAACCCTAGACTATGAGCGGGCAAGAGCGGGTCATGCCAGCCCAGAATCATGAAACTTAATGCACTGGCCACGGCAATCGGCAGGCCACAGGCCGATGAAGTGGCCACCGCCTGCTGCATCGGCACGCTGCGCCAGGTCAAGAACGGCACGGTCAGCGAGCCGCCGCCAATCCCGAAAATCGCCGAGGCCCAGCCGATCACCGAGCCGGCTACGGTCAGGCCGACCTTGCCCGGCACCGTGCGGCTGGCCTTGGGCTTGACCTCCAGGGCCAGTTGCACGGCCACCAGCAGGGCAAACACCCCAATGATCTTCTGCAGATGCGGGCCGGAAATCGCCTCGGCGGTCAGCGCACCAAAACCGGCGCCGATCAGGATACCCAAGGTCATCCACAGGAAGATCGGCCAACGCACCGCGCCACGCCGGTGGTGCTCACGCACGGCATTCACCGAGGTGAAGATAATCGTCGCCAGGGACGTGCCCACGGCCAGGTGCGTCAGCACCTGCGGGTCGAAGCCCTGCAAGGTAAAGCTGAACACCAGCACCGGCACGATGATGATCCCGCCGCCCACGCCAAACAGCCCGGCGAGCACGCCCGCACAGGCGCCGAGTAGCAAATACAGGAGAAATTCCATGGGAGCCCCCAAACCAAGTCCGGCATGTTAACGGATGGAAGGCATGCGACCCAACTGGATACGATGGAACGCCGCTGCCTGTATGGGTAGAGTGGCTAAAAACACAAAAGGGAATCGCCTGATGTGCCTGATTGTTTTCGCCTGGCGGCCGGGCCACGCCCAACCGCTGATCGTCGCGGCCAACCGCGATGAGTTCTACGCCCGCCCCAGCCTGCCGCTGGCCCAGTGGCCGGATGCGCCAGCTATCTACGCCGGCCGCGACCAGGAAGCAGGTGGCACCTGGCTGGGGGTCAATGCCGATGGGCGGTTTGCCGCCCTGACCAATATCCGCGACCCGCATCAGCCGCCGGCACGCAAATCGCGCGGTGAACTGGTCTCACGTTTTCTCAGCGGATCGCTGCCGATTGACCAATATCTCGCCGACGTTAACGGACGTTCGATTGAATATGCCGGTTTCAACCTGCTGGTGGGCACGCGGGATGCGTTATGGCATTACAACGCCAACCACACCGAGCCGACGCAGTTGAAGGCTGGGATTTATGGATTATCCAACGCAGGGCTGGACACGCCGTGGCCCAAGTTGCTCAAGGCCAAGGCAGCATTGAGCGAGCTGCTGGACGATCCGCAGCCGGAGGCCTTGCTGGCGATCTTGAGCGACCCGCAGACCGCGCCATTTGCCGACTTGCCGGATACCGGCGTGGGACTGGCGATCGAGAGCCTGTTGTCGAGCGTGTTTATTGCGAGTCCCAGCTACGGGACAAGGGCGAGTACGGCGTTGATTGTGAATGCCGACGGCACGCGGCGGATGGTGGAGCGCAGTTTCGGCCCGCACGGGGGACGTTTGGGTGAGGTGGAACTGAGTATTTGACGGCGCCTGGATTGGCGCCATCGCCGGCAAGCCGGCTCCTACAGGGGAATGCATTCCAACGGTAGGAGCTGGCTTGCCAGCGATGTCTAGAGGGTCTTGGCAGAAGCCGGGTTGATCATCCGCGTCAGCCCCAGGTTCTTCAGCGCCAACTGCAGCGAACTGTGGATAACTTGCGGGTTGTCGATGGTCATCAACTCCGCCAGCAGGTCCTTGGCCATGCTTAGTTCGACCTGGCGCAGCATCCACTTCACCTTCGGCAGGTTGGTGGCGTTCATCGACAGGCTGTCAAAGCCCATCGCCATCAACAGCACCGCCGCCGCCGGGTCGCCGGCCATTTCACCGCAGATACTCACCGGCTTGCCTTCGGCATGGGCGTCGCGCACCACGTGCTGCAGGGCTTGCAGCACCGCCGGGTGCAGGTAGTCGTAGAGGTCGGCCACCCGTGGGTTGTTACGGTCCACGGCCAGCAGGTACTGGGTCAGGTCATTGGAGCCCACCGACAGGAAGTCCACCTGGCGCGCCAGCTCCTTGGCCTGGTACACCGCTGCCGGAATCTCGATCATCACGCCGATCGGCGGCATCGGCACGTCGGCGCCTTCGTCGCGCACTTCGCCCCAGGCACGGTGGATCAGGTGCAGGGCCTCTTCCAGCTCATGGGTGCCGGAGATCATCGGCAGCAGAATGCGCAGGTTGTTCAGGCCCTCGCTGGCCTTGAGCATGGCGCGGGTCTGCACCAGGAAGATTTCAGGATGATCGAGGGTGACGCGGATACCGCGCCAGCCGAGGAAGGGGTTGTCTTCCTTGATCGGGAAATACGACAGTGACTTGTCGCCGCCGATGTCCAGGCTGCGCATCGTCACCGGTAACGGGTGGAAGGCGGACAGTTGCTCGCGATAAATCGCCAGCTGCTCCTTCTCACTCGGGAAACGCTGGTTGATCATGAACGGCACTTCGGTGCGGTACAGCCCCACCCCTTCAGCACCGCGCTGCTGCGCACGGGCCACATCGGCGAGCAGGCCGGTGTTGACCAGCAGCGGCACGCGATGGCCATCGAGGGTCACGCACGGCAACTCGCGCAACGAGTCGAGGCCCAGCGCCAGTTGTTTCTCTTCCTCGACCACCTCGGCGTATTGCTTGCGCAGCACTTCGCTGGGGTTGGTGAAGACTTCACCGCGATGGCCATCGACGATCATGTCGATGCCGTCGACCTTGGAATACGGCAGGTCCACCAGGCCCATCACCGTCGGGATGCCCATGGCCCGGGCCAGGATCGCGACGTGGGAGTTACCCGAACCCAGTACCGAGACCAGGCCCACCAACTTGCCTTCCGGCACTTCGCCGAGCATGGTCGCGGTCAGTTCTTCACTGATCAGAATGGTGTTGTCGGGGTAGACCAGGTTGGTGGTGCGGTCTTCCTGCAGGTAGGCCAGCAGACGGCGACCGAGGTCACGCACATCCGAGGCCCGTTCGCGCAGGTAGGCGTCGTCCATCAATTCGAAACGGTTGACGTGATCGGTGACCACCTGGCGCAGCGCGCCCTGGGCCCACTGGCCGGTCTTGATCACGGTCTTGACTTCGTTACCCAGGGACGCGTCGTCGAGCATCATCTGGTACACGTCGAACAGCGCGCGTTCTTCAGGGCGCAACTGCGTGGCCAGCTTGGTCGACAGGTTGCGCATGTCGGCGCGCACGCCTTCCAGGGCAGTCTTGAACAGTTTGATTTCAGCGTCGATGTCATCGACGGTCTTGTCCGGCACCACATCCAGGTCGGCCGGCGGCAGCATGACCACGGCGGTACCGACCGCCGCACCCGGCGAACCCGGCACGCCGACGAACTTGGCTTCCTGGATGCCTTTGCCCTGGCGCCCCAGGCCGCGAATCGAGCCGGTGGCCTCGGCGTGGGCAATAACCCCGGCGAGCTGCGCGCTCATGGTCACGAGGAAGGCTTCTTCACCTTCGTCGAACTGGCGGCGTTCTTTTTGCTGGATGACCAACACGCCGACAACGCGGCGGTGGTGAATGATCGGTGCGCCGAGGAACGAGGCGTAGCGCTCTTCGCCGGTTTCGGCAAAGTAGCGATAACGCGGGTGATCGGCGGCGTTTTCAAGGTTCAGGGGTTCTTCACGCGTCCCCACCAGGCCCACCAGACCTTCATTGGGCGCCATGCTGACCTTGCCGATGGAGCGCTTGTTCAAGCCCTCGGTGGCCATCAGCACAAAACGGTTGGTCTCGGGGTCCAGCAGGTAAACCGAGCAGACCTGGCTGCCCATGGCTTCCTTGACGCGCAACACAATAATCCCCAACGCCGCCTTGAGATCCTTGGCGGAGTTAACTTCCTGGACGATCTTGCGCAGCGTATTGAGCATGGCTCGGGGTCGAACTCCGTCGTCAGTCGCGCGCTAAAAGGCGCGGGGCAAGCTCTTTGAGAGCGCGACGATAAACCTCGCGCTTGAATGTCACCACCTGGCCCAACGGGTACCAATAGCTGACCCAGCGCCAGCCATCGAACTCCGGTTTACCGGTCAAATCCATCCGCACCCGCTGCTCGTTGGAGATCAGGCGCAGGAGAAACCATTTCTGCTTCTGGCCGATGCACAGCGGTTGGCTGTGGGTACGCACCAGGCGTTGCGGCAAACGATAGCGCAACCAGCCACGGGTACAGGCCAGAATTTGCACATCTTCGCGCTCAAGGCCGACTTCTTCATTCAACTCACGGTACAAGGCGTCTTCAGGGGTTTCATCGGGGTTGATTCCGCCTTGAGGAAACTGCCAGGCATCTTGGTTGATTCGGCGAGCCCATAGCACCTGTCCGGCATCATTCGTAAGAATAATCCCGACATTAGGACGGAAACCATCGGGGTCGATCACGGCAACAACCTCGCAAACGCATGTCGCCGCATTGTTCCACAAAGGTTGCTGAAGCGGCAACGAGGCTTCTTACCTTATGTGCACTCTTGTGAAAAGACCGTATTCTGGACGCCTTTTTACAGACTTTTCAGCGAGTAACTGCAATGCGCCTGGCTTTATTCGACTTGGACAACACCCTTCTCGGCGGTGACAGCGACCACGCCTGGGGCGATTACCTGTGCGAGCGCGGGATTCTCGACCCGGTGGCCTACAAGGCCCGCAACGACGAGTTCTACCAGGATTACCTGGCCGGCAAGCTGGACAACGCTGCCTACCTGAACTTTTGCCTGGAAATCCTCGGCCGTACCGAGATGGCCCAGTTGCAGGAATGGCACAACGACTATATGCGCGACTGCATCGAGCCGATCATCCTGCCGCTGGCCGTAGAGCTGCTGGCCAAGCACCGCGCCGCCGGTGACAAGCTGGTGATCATTACCGCCACCAACCGCTTCGTCACCGCGCCGATTGCCGCACGCCTGGGCGTGGAAACCCTGATCGCCACCGAGTGCGAGATGGAAAACGGCCGCTACACCGGGCGCAGCACGGATGTGCCGTGCTTTCGCGAAGGCAAGGTGACGCGCCTGAATCGCTGGCTGGAAGAAACCGGGTACACCCTGCAAGACAGCTACTTCTATAGCGACTCGATGAATGACCTGCCGCTGCTGGAGCAGGTGACGCATCCGGTGGCAGTGGATCCGGATCCGAATCTGCGCGCTGAAGCCGAGAAGCGCGGCTGGCCAGTCATCACCCTGCGCAACTGATACCCCTGTGGTGAGCGGGGCAAGCCCGCTCACCACAAAAAGGCCTACTTGTCACAGTAACCGCCTGAAGCCCTAGACCGGCTTGGCCCCCATCAACCCCGCAATCGCCACGAACCCCACCAGGCTGACCACCGCCAGCACCAGGGTGAAATTCAAACTGCCGCCCTCGCCTTTGCGCAGGCGATTGAGCCGTGCCACCAACCAGAACCAGGCCAGCGCCGCGACGGTATAGAGGATGCTGGAGCCCAGGATCCAGGTCTGCCCCAGTGGCCAGCCGATCAGGTGCACCAGCCACCAGCCGGTGAATGGCATGCTCAGCAGGCAAATCCCCATCAACAACCATACGAACGCCCACGGGCGCTGCACGGTCACCGCCGGGCCGGCGCTGCGTTTGCGCCAGGCCAGCAACGCCAGGCCGAGACCGCTGAGCAGCAGCAGGACCGTGGCGGTGATGTGGATAACTTTCAGGGTGGTCAGGGTTTCCATGTCTCGTCTTCCTTAAAGGCCGCCCCCATCAGCGTAGTCGCTCAACCGAGGAACAGTTTGTAGGCCGGGTTATCACTTTCATCCCAGTACGGGTAGCCGATCGCTTCAAGCGCTGCCGGCACCAGGTGACGCTCGTCCGCCGGAACCTGCAGGCCAGCGACCACACGGCCGTCTGCTGCGCCGTGGTTGCGATAGTGGAACATCGAGATGTTCCAGCGCCCGCCCAATTTGTTAAGAAAGTTGAACAAGGCCCCCGGACGCTCCGGGAATTCAAAGCGCAGCACCACTTCATCACTGACCTGGGCCGCATGCCCGCCGACCATATGGCGAATGTGCAACTTGGCCAGTTCGTTCTCGGTCAGGTCGAGCACCGGGAAGCCTTTGCTGGTAAGACTGGCGATCAGCGCGCTGCGCGGGTCATTTTCCGGATGCGTCTGCACGCCAACGAAGATGTGCGCCTCGCTGCCGGAGTGGTAGCGGTAGTTGAATTCGGTGATCTGGCGCTTGCCCACGGCCTCGCAGAACGCCTTGAAGCTGCCCGGCTTCTCGGGAATGGTCACGGCGATGATGGCTTCGCGACCCTCACCCAGCTCCGCGCGCTCGGCCACATGGCGCAGGCGGTCGAAGTTGACGTTGGCGCCGGAGTCGATGGCCACCAGGGTCTGCCCGGTGACGCCACGGGTCTCCACGTACTTCTTGATCCCAGCCACGCCCAGCGCGCCCGCCGGCTCGGTGATGGAGCGGGTGTCGTCGTAGATATCCTTGATCGCCGCGCAGATTTCATCCGTGCTGACGGTGATCACCTCATCTACGTAGTCTTTGCAGATGTCGAAGGTGTGCTGGCCGATCTGCGCCACCGCCACGCCGTCGGCAAAGATGCCCACGGTCGGCAAGACCACGCGCTCTCCCGCGGCCATGGCGGCCTGCAGGCAGTTGGAGTCGTCCGGCTCGACGCCGATGATCTTGATTTCCGGGCGCAGGTATTTCACGTACGCCGCGATGCCGGCGATCAGCCCGCCGCCGCCCACCGGCACGAAAATCGCGTCCAGCGGCCCTGGGTGCTGGCGCAGGATTTCCATCGCCACGGTGCCCTGCCCGGCAATGGTGTGCGGATCATCGTAGGGGTGGATGTAGACGTAGCCTTTTTCGTCGACCAGTTTCAGCGAGTAGGCCAGGGCTTCCGGAAAGGAATCACCGTGCAGCACCACTTTGCCGCCCCGCGAGCGCACGCCTTCGACCTTGATTTCCGGAGTGGTCTTGGGCATCACGATAGTCGCCTTGACCCCCAGCACCTTGGCCGCCAGGGCCAGGCCCTGGGCATGGTTGCCCGCCGACGCGGTGACCACGCCACGCGCGCGCTCCTCGGCCGTCAGTTGGGTCAGCTTGTTGTAGGCGCCGCGAATCTTGAACGAGAACACCGGCTGCAGGTCTTCGCGCTTGAGCCAGACCTTGTTGCCAAGGCGCTCGGAAAGCTGGCGGGCGGTCTGCAGCGGGGTTTCTACGGCAACGTCGTAGACGCGCGAGGTGAGGATCTTTTTGACGTACTGTTCAAGCATCGGCAGCATCACTGGGCGGGTTGGGCAGGGCCAAGGAGTCTAACCCAGCGTTTGGCCGGGAGACCACACGAATCCCAAGGTTTGTTGGGGTATACTCGCGCCCCTCTTTTACTCCCCGCCCGTTCCGGAGCCCGCATGACCCAGGATCAACTCAAACAGGCAGTGGCCCAGGCCGCCGTCGATTTAATCCTTCCCAAACTCGACGACAAGAGCATCGTCGGTGTCGGCACCGGTTCCACTGCCAACTGCTTCATCGATGCACTGGCCCAGCACAAGGGCGCGTTCGATGGCGCCGTGGCCAGCTCCGAAGCCACCGCCGCTCGCCTCAAGGGCCATGGCATTCCGGTGTACGAGCTCAACACCGTGAGCGACCTGGAGTTCTACGTCGACGGCGCCGATGAAAGCGACGCGCACCTGAACCTGATCAAGGGCGGCGGTGCGGCCCTGACCCGCGAGAAGATCGTCGCGGCCGTGGCCAAGACCTTCATCTGCATCGCCGACGCCAGCAAGCTGGTGCCGGTACTCGGCGCGTTCCCGCTGCCGGTGGAAGTGATCCCGATGGCCCGCAGCCACGTGGCCCGCGAGCTGGTGAAGCTGGGCGGCGACCCGGTGTACCGCGAAGGCGTGTTGACCGACAACGGCAACATCATCCTCGACGTGTTCAACATGCAGATCACCAACCCGGTGGAGCTGGAGACGCAGATCAATGCAATCGTCGGCGTGGTCACCAATGGCCTGTTCGCCGCGCGCCCAGCCGATGTACTGCTGCTGGGCACCCCCGAGGGCGTGAAAACCCTCAAGGCCTGACGCGTTACTCAATGTGGGAGCGGGGGGGGGGGGGGGGGGGGGGGGGGGGGGGGGGGGGGGGGGGGGGGGGGGGGGGGGGGGGGGGG
>NZ_JBWKSN010000028.1:0-30161 GCF_059419825.1 Pseudomonas sp. GW821-FHT05D12
TGTCCCCTTCGTCTAGTGGCCTAGGACACCGCCCTTTCACGGCGGTAACAGGGGTTCGAGTCCCCTAGGGGACGCCATTTGCGGGAATAGCTCAGTTGGTAGAGCACGACCTTGCCAAGGTCGGGGTCGCGAGTTCGAGTCTCGTTTCCCGCTCCATATTCAATGAAAACGCCGATCAGCAATGATCGGCGTTTTTGTTTGTGCGCGTTTTATCGCAAGTTCGCCGCTTGAGCCAGACGCACTGTAGCCTCGCGGATTTCTGCCTGATTGAGTGCTGCAAAGCCCAGGCGCAGCGCATTTTCCGGCTGGTCCAGCGGCGAAAACTGCCGGCCACTGCGTACGACCAGCCCGTGATCCAGCGCCGCGCTGACCATCTGTTCGACGTTGATTTCATCGTCGAAGCGTACCCACAGCGCCAGGCCACCTTCCGGCTCCCGTACCTTGATTCGATCCCCGAACGCCTCATGCAGGCAGCTCTGCAAGGTTTCGCGGCGGACGCGGTATTCCTTCGACACCCGGCGCAAATGCTTCTTCAGCTCCCCATCATTGATCAGATCGGCGAGCATTTTCTGCGCGACCGCATCGGCATCCCCCATCATCAGCGCGGCATTGCTGTGCAGGGCTTGGATCACATCCGTGGGCGCCACCACATAACTGCAGCGAAACGTCGAGCCAAGGGCTTTGGATAACGAACCGACATAGATCACATGGCGCTGCGAGCGGTCACTGGCGAGGGGCAGGTAGGGCCGCCCGTTGAAGTGGTATTCGTGGTCGTAGTCTTCTTCGATGATGCAGAAATCATGCAGTGCCGCCAACGCCAACAGCTGCTGGCGTCGCGCCGCGTGCAGGCTCACGGTGGTGGGGAACTGGTGGTGTGGGGTGAGATAGATCATCCGCACCTTGTGTTCGCGGCAGAGGCGGTCGATCTGGTCCGTGCGACAGCCTTCTTCGTCCATCTCCACGGTGACCAGTTGCGCGCCCAGCTTGCGGAAAATCTCCCACGCGGGTGGGTAACTCAGGCGTTCCACCAGCACCACGTCTCCGGGTTTGAGCAGCAGGCTCGCGGTCAGGTACAGCGACACCTGGGTGCCTTGGGTGAGGCAGATATTCTCGGCGCTGACCGTCAATCCGCGGTTGTTGCGCAGCATCTCGGCCAGGGCGCAGCGCAAATGGTAGCCCGTGCCCTCGCTGCCGTAGCGCACGGTGTTGGAGCTGAAGCTGTTGCGCAATGCATTGCGGTAGTAGCGATGCAGGACGGCCTGGGGCAGCAAGCGGTGATCGCTGGTGCCGTTATCGAAAAACAGCGCGCCATGCCGATGCTGCAGTGCCGTCACCTGGGCGTTCTGGGCGAAATACGGGGCGACCGCCTGCGCGAGGATGGGCGGAGCGAATGACTGTTGCGCGCGACTCGGCAACTGCTTGGGCGTCAGCTGCGCGTTGACGAAGGTCCCACGGCGTGGCTCGCTGACGAGCCAGCCTTTGGTCAACGCTTCTTCGTAGGCGAGGATCACGGTCTTGCGGTTGACGTCGAGCAACTGCGCCATTTCCCGCGTGCCCGGCAGCAATGTGCCGGGCGGCAATCGCCCTTCAACGATCGCGGTCACCAGGCCTTCGGCGATTTTGCGGTAGGACGCCTGGCCGTCACCCTCGTCCAGCTTGAGCAGCGGACGCCATTTACGCATCTGGACCATCTGAAGTATCCAAAACTGGAGGTTTTAATGGGCCTAGTCTAGCGCAACAATCAAGCCTCACTTACCCCGAGGTTGTTATGAATACACGTCATGTCATTGAACTGTCCCCCTCGGGGAAAACCGTTGAGGCCGGTGATGAGCTGTTGCTGGATGCGATGCTCGCCCACGGCCTGTCCGTGCCATTTTCCTGCCGCCGCGGTGCTTGTGGGTCGTGCAAGGTGGTGGTCGCAGAAGGTCAGTACCGGGCCAAACAGCTCGCGCCGGATGCACCGGCGCCCTGCTATCCGCTGGCAGCCAATGAGATGTTGTTGTGCCAGAGCCACGCCTGCGGCGACATGCGCCTGGAAATTCCCGGCTGGTCGCTGGACTCGCCCGCGTTGGTCGTCGAGGCGACCGTGCTGAGCAAACGCGCACTCAGCCCCGACATCATCGAGTTGGTGGTGATGCCGGATACGCCCTTGGCGGTGCGGGCGGGCCAGTACCTCAAGATCCAACTGGTCGACGGCGACTCGCGCTGTTTCTCGATCGCCAACCTGCCGGCCGAAGACGAGGGGCGGCTGGTCTTCCAGATTCGCCAGGTCAGCGGCGGGCTGTTTTCCGAAACCCTGCTGGGGTGCCTGGAAGCCGGCGACCTGTTGCAACTGGAAGGGCCGTTTGGTGCCTGTACCTGGCAGGACCATGACGATGCGCCCGTAGTCTTGTTCGCCACGGGCACCGGCTACGCTGGGATCAAGCCTATCCTGCTGAGCGCCTTGAAACGCGATGTCGAGGTGACGTTGTACTGGGGCGGTGCGCAGCCGGCCGATTTTTATGACCACGTGTTCTTGGACGCAGCGGTGATCGAGCACCCGCGTTTTCACTGGCATCCGGTGCTGGCCTCGCAGGGCCGGGTGCAGGAAGTGGCGCTGAGCCATGGGCATCACTGGGAAGTGGCCCACGTGTACGCGTGCGGTAGCGGAGCAATGATCACCCAGGTGCGTATTGAGTGCCTGGAAGCGGGCCTGCCGGGCCATCGGTTTGTCGCGGAAGCCTTTGTGCCCAGCGGCCGGTCGAGTGCGGGCACGGCATCGAAG
This sequence comes from Pseudomonas sp. GW821-FHT05D12, assembly GCF_059419825.1. Lineage (NCBI taxonomy): Bacteria > Pseudomonadati > Pseudomonadota > Gammaproteobacteria > Pseudomonadales > Pseudomonadaceae > Pseudomonas > Pseudomonas sp. GW821-FHT05D12. Next base: position 2,765 of record NZ_JBWKSN010000028.1, read on the forward strand.
CCGCTGCATCCTGTGTGGGAAAAAGTTGGTCCGCGCTACTCCCTGGACGGCATGCTGGCGGCGCGCGACCAGTCCATACGCGCCCTGGCGGCAATTGCCAGCCGCCTGCAGGTGGGCATGACCACCGGCGAAGCCCTTGATATGGCCGCCGAACAACTGCAGGCCATGGGCGCGTCCCACACCTGGCATCCGACTTATATTCGTTTTGGTGACGATACCGTTCGCCCACCCCGCGAAGGTATCGATCGTCAACGCAGGCTACGCGCCACCGATATTGTCGTGGTCGACCTGGGCCCGGTGTGGGACGGCTACGAGGGCGACTATGGCGATACCTTTGTATTCGGTGACTCGCCGTTGCACCTGGCATGCAGGACGGCCCTGCACGAAGTGTTCGATGCGACCCGCGACGCTTGGCTACGGGGCCTCACCGGTCGCGAACTGTATGACTTTGCCGAGCAGAGTGCGGTGTCAAAAGGCTGGAGGCTGGCGCGCAATCTCGCGGGGCATCGCCTCGCGGATTTCCCCCACGCGTTGTTCGAGTGCAAGGACCTGGCGGACCTGGAAATCCCGCCGAGTGAAATGGCCTGGGTCCTGGAGATCCAGCTGTGCCATCCCACGGAGCCGGTCGGTGGTTTTTTCGAGGATATGTTGATGCTGCAAGCCTGAAGAGCCCGCCATTGCGGCGGGCTCCTTTGGATCAGAGCTTCGGCAGCTGGCCGATACGGCTCATCATTTCGGTGACGATCTGCAGGTCCAGCAGGAACTGGTCGACGGTCTTGAACTCGTTGTCGGTGTGCCCGGTGTACTTCACTTCCGGGCGCGCCAGGCCGAATTGCACGCCATTGGGCAGTTCGTGCACCGATGTCGCGCCGGCCGAGGTGCCGAACTTGTGCTCCATGCCCAGGTTTTCGCTGGCGACGGCCAACAAAGCCTTGACCCATTCACCTTCCGGGTTGCGGTACATCGGTTCGGCCACCGAGTAGGTGAAGTCCACCTTGACCTTGGATTGCTTGTCCCAGGCATTCAGCTTGTCGGCAATCTCGGCCTTGAGTTTCTCCGGCGACTTGCCCTTCGGCACGCGCAGGTTCACCGCCAGCTTGAAGGCCTTGTCATCCAGGCCGACAAAGGTCAGCGAGGTGGTCAACGGGCCCATGAAATCATCGGAGAAGCCCACGCCCAATTTGCCGCCGAGGTAATCCAGGCCCCAGTTGTCGGACGCATAACGCGCCGCGTCGGTGATGTGGTTGTGCTTGAGGGCAATCTTGCCGTCGACGCTGTGGATCAGCTCCAGCATGCGCGCGACCGGGTTGACCCCGGACTCGGGTTCGGAGGAGTGAGCGGACACGCCGGTGACGGTCAGCTTGACGTTTTTGCCGTCGACCTTGGCGGCCACTGCAAAATCACCGCCGTTGCGCTTGGCGTATTCGGTCCCGGCCTTTTGCAGGCTGGCGGCCAGCTCGGCCGGTTTGTCGCTGACGAAGGTCGCGACCGAGGCCGAAGGGATCTGGTTGGTCGCCATGCCGCCGGTCATCGAGATGATTTCCGCGCCTTTGCCTTCACCCTTGCGACGCGGGAAGGTGGCCATGACCGTGCCGTAGCCTTTCTCGGCAATCACCACCGGGTAGCCGCCGTCCAGCGCCAGGTTGTACTGCGGCGTCGGGTTGTGCTCGAAGTAATAGGGGATCGCGTCGCCGGAGGTTTCTTCGGTGGTGTCCACCAGCAACTTGAAATTGCGCGCCAGCGGCAGCTTTTCTTCCTTGATGACTTTCATGGCGTACAGGGCCACCACGATGCCGTTCTTGTCATCCTCGGTGCCACGGCCGTACATGCGATCGCCAATCAGCGTGACCTTGAACGGATCAAGCTTGGTGCCATCCTTGAGCACCCAGTTCTCTGGCGTCACCGGCACCACATCGGCGTGGGCGTGGATACCGACCACTTCATCACCGCTGCCTTCGAGGGAGATCTCGTAGACGCGATTGTCGATGTTGCGGAAGTTCAGGTTGAAGTCTTTCGCCAGGGCCTGGATCTTGCCGGCGATCTTGATGAATTCCGGGTTCTTGTACTGCGGCACACCGTCGACGTTGAAGGTCGGGATTTCCACCAGCTCACGCAGGGTTTCGGTGGCGGCCTTGCCGTACTTCACGCGTGTGTAGATACCGAGCAGGCGATTGATTTCGTTCTGCTGGTCGGCGCTCAGGGTTTTGTTATCCAGGAAGGCACTGATTGCCGGGCCGACGTCGCTGGTTTTACCCAGCTCGCCCTTGGCCAGTGCGCCGAGGAAACCACGGAAATCGGTGACGGACGTTTCGTTGAAACTCTTGAGAATCGCCGTGCTTTGGTCGGGTGTGATGTTGGCGAAGGCAGGTGTGGCGATGGCCGAAAGGCTGGCCGCGAACACGGTGGCAGCCGCCAGTTGCTTGAGTGGAAAGTGCATTGAGAGACGCATTCCTTTGCAGGTAGTGAGTAGGAAGTTTCTGATCGATATGTCAGAAACATTTCCACACACTACCACCTCTTTTTTCCACGGGCGAGGGTCTACGCAAAGGGTCTCGCAGGAGCCGGCTTGCCGACGATGACGCGCATTGCCAGGCGGATCACAGTGCCTGGACTATTTTCGTCGGTGAGCCAGCGCCTGCAGGTGGCCTGAGTCAGGGCTGGCCAGGGTGGGGCTCGGGGTACGCCTCGGTTACGTTCAACGCCTTGGCGTAGGGCCCATCCCACAATTGCTCATGGAGTTGCCCGACACGCTTGGCCATTGCTTCGCTGCGCATCACTACTTCCAGGTTGCGCGAATTATCCAGATACCCACCCAGCCAGTTGCTGGTGCCGATCCAGGCGACCTGGCCGTCGATCTCCATGGTCTTGCTGTGGATCACCCGCGCATAAGGGATAAACCCTTGCCTGGCTTGCGGCAGGGTGACGATCTTGACCTGGACGTTGGGCAGGACCGCCAGGCTTTTCAGGTAGGGCAGTTCCAGTTTGTCGGTGTTCCAGTTGGACACCATCAGCTTGATTGACACCCCACGCGCCGCCGCTGCGCGCACGGCATTGTCGATCACCGCGTAGTAAGGGCGGGTTTTATCCGGCCCGTAGGACAGCGGCGCATAGTCGAGCAGTTGCACGCGCACCTCTTTTTTGGCTTCACCGAGCAGGCGCGGCAACTCCAGTTGTGAATCGCCGACACCCGGCGGGTTGTAGCGCTGCGGGCTGGCGACCAGATAGTTGCCAGTGCGCGCAGGGGGTTCGCTGGCTGCGGGCAGGGGCACCGGGGTGTGCTCGGTCAGCGCTGCCTGGGCGCGCCAATCCTGTTCGAAGATCGCCTGGACCTGGCTCACCACGGTGGCGTCGCTGATGCGCAGGCCGGTTTCGTGGATATGTTCCAGGGAGCGCCAGTCGAAGTTCTGGCTGCCGACAAATGCCTGCTTGCCATCCACCACCATGTATTTGGCGTGGATGATCCCGCCGCTCAGTTGCCCATAGGGCAGCACACGGAAGGTCAGGTTGGGGATCGCACGCAAACGTTCCAGCGTGGAAGCTTCTGACAACTTGATGCCTTTTTCTTCCAGCAAGAAGCGAATCTTCACACCGCGTTTGCCGGCGGCCTCAAGGTGTTCGATCACCGTGTCCATCACCGAGCCAGGATGGTCGGCGGCATAGAACTGGCCGATATCGATGCGGCTTTTGGCACCATCGAACAACGCGATCCACACCGGCCCCGGCTGGCGCAAATCGTCGGTGCCCAGCGTGGTATCCACCGGCACGGTGTGCACCAGTTCAAACCCCGGAATCGAAAAGTCCGCCTGAACCAGCGGACTCATGAGCAAGCCGGCCAGGCCTGCGATACGCAATTTCAAGGAGGCAGACATTGGGACCTCTATCAACGAAGAAAGCGGGCGCATTGCGCGCCCGCTGTAACCATCACGCCGTGCGGCTGTGCAACGGTGTCGGCACCAGGTGCGGCACTTCACTCTGTACCCGGGCGCCGGTGGCGGCGCGGATCAGCAGGATTTTCAACTGGTCGTTGATGCGCTCCAGGCTGTCCTGGAAGAAGTTGTGGAACACCACGCAGAACAGCGCGATGGCGATCCCCAGGCCAGTGGCGAACAGCGCCGTGCCGATGCCACCGGAAATCTGCCCTGGGTCGGACACCCCGGCACTCGCCAGCGCCTTGAAGGTGTCGATGATGCCGAGGATGGTACCCAGCAAGCCCAACAGCGGCGCGGCCGTGGTGATGGTCTCGATGATCCACAGGCTGCGGGCCAGTGGCGCGCGAGTGGTCAGGTACTGGGTTTCGATCACGTCATCCAGGTCCTTGCGTGAACCGTGCGAGGCTTTCTGTGCCAGCACCGGCAACACCATGCTCAAGGGCAGGCTGTCACGTTGGGTCAAGCCCTGCGGCAAGTCGCGCTCGCTGTGTACGTTGGCGTCCAGCACCGCCGTGAGCGCGCGAGCCTGGCGACGCACGTAGGCGAAGTAGATACCGCGTTCGATGGTGATGAAGATGGCGATGGCCATCGCGGCATACATCACATAGAAGGTGATGTCGTGGAGCAGGTTCATGTCCATGTTCGCTTACCTCGCAATTAGAAATTGGCTTCCAGAGAAACCGTCACAGTGCGTTCCAGGCCGACGATGTACGCCGGGTCGCCGTCGCGGAAACCGCCGTAGGTCGCGGCGTTGGTCTTGGTGGTGTACACGCCGTCCAGGTATTTCTTGTCGAACAGGTTGTCGACGTTCAGGCGCAGGGTGGCGTCCTTGACCACTTTCTTGTCCACCGGCAGGTAGATACCCGCGCCGGCGTTGAACACGGTGCGCCCGGAAATGGCTTCATCGTTGGTCAGGTCGCCGTAGAGCTTGCTCGTGTACTTGCCGCCGAAGGTGCCGTAGAAGCGACCGTCGTCATAACCGATGTTGGCCGCCAGCATGTTCTTCGGCACGTTGGCAAATTGCTTGCCGCTGGTGGGCAGCACGATGGCTTTGCCGGCGTTGTACACGGTCAGGTCGTCTTGCTGCTCGGCCTTGGTGTAGGTGTAGGAGGTGTAGTAGTTGAAGTGGTTGGGCAGCAGGCCGCTCCACTCCAGCTCCAGGCCGCTGTTGTTGACCGCGCCCGCGTTGATGTCGGCGAAGTCGCCGTTGATGTCTTTGGACGAGACCTGGCGATCCTTGAACTGCATGTAGAACAAGGTCGCCGCCACGGTCATGTCGTCACCGGTGAAGCGCCAGCCCAACTCGTGGTTCCAGCTGGTTTCCGGCTTGGAGTTGATCGAGTCCAGGCCCTTGTCGTACAGCACATAGTTCTGCGGGATCCGCATGTTGCGCGACAGGCTGTAGAACAACTGGTCGCGCTCATCCAGCTGGTACTTGAGGCCGACGTTGGGCAGCAGTTTGTTGTAGGTCTGGTTACGTTTTTCCGCCTGTTCGGTGAGGCTGCCGTGGTTGGTGCCGTCACGCTTGACGTTCATGTAGGCGAGGCCTGCCACCAGCGTCCAGTCCGGGTCGATGTACCAGGTGTCCTGGGCCCAGACCTTCTGGGCGGGGGTGATGGTGAAGCGGTCGCGACCCTGGATGGTGTTGCCATTGGCATCGACCACGGCGTCGTTGGAGTCGGGCCAGGTGTCGACCGGTTTGCCGCTGGACTTGAGCGGAATGAACGGCTGGGTCTGGCTCTGGCGCGCGCGTTCGTACCAGTAGCCAAATTGCACGCTGTGATCACCCAGGTCCCAGTTCAGTTTGGTGGTGATCCCCGGACGCCAGGTCTGCGTGCGTGAAGGGCGGTAGTACACGCCGCTGTTCGGCGTGCCATCGGCGTTGTACTGCGCGCCGGTAGGCAAGTTGCCCAGGTCGAACACGCCGCCCTGGTTCGAGCCGCTGTTCAGCGCATAGCTGGACGAGCCGACGCCACTGCCGTTGCCCCAGTAGTAATACGGAATCACTGACAGCGCGAGGTTGTCAGCCAGTTTGAGCTGGGTGTTGAGCACGGCGGTGAAGGTCTGGAACGGGTTCTGCGCCAGCGCGTAATAGCTGTTGTACTTGCCATTGGCACCCACGGTCGGCGTTGCCGGGTAGGGGTCGTACTTGCGGCCGTTCTGTTGGAACTGCGCCTTGGTCAGCTGGCTGTAACTGTTGTTGTCCTGTTCGTGGTACTTGAGGATCAGGTTGGCGGTGTTGCCGTCGCCCGCATCGAAGAAGCTGTTCCACTCGACCTTGTCCGCCCGCACTGCACCCGAGCCGCGCCACATCTGGCCTTCGGTGTGGGACGCCGACAGCCAGTTGCTGAGGCCGTTGACTTCACCGGTGTTCAGCCGCGCGAAGGTCTTGCGGGTGGCGTTGCTGCCCATCACCTGTTTGACGAACGCGCCGGTTTCCTTGGTCGGGCGAATCGTCACGATGCCGATGTTGCCGCCGCTGGAGCCGATGTGCGGGCCGTCGGCTTCCGAGGAGCCCTGGGTGACGAAGATCTGGTCGATGTTTTCCGGGTCGCCCAGCAGGTTGGAATACAGCGCGTAGTTGCCCGAGTCGTTGATCGGCATGCCGTCCACCGACATCCCCACCTGGTCGGAGTTGAGCCCGCGCATGGTGAAGCGAAAGCCCGACAGGCCGGTGTTGTCTTCGCTGGAAATGTTCAGGCCCGGGGTGTACTTGAGCTTGTCGATGGCGTTGCCGGTGGCGGTCTGTTTATCCAGCGCCTCCTTGGTCACCGTGGAGCGGCCCTTGATGCTTTCTTCCTGCACCATGTAGCCGCCACCCGCAGTGGCCTTGCCCTGGACGCCGATGGTGCCGACGTCGCTGTTGCTGGTGTCGGCCATGGCCATGCCCTGGCCCATGCTTGCGGCAACAAGTGCCAGATGAATACGTGTGAACCTCATCACTGTCGTCCTGGTGTCGGGTGCTTATTGCACGCTGTAGTTGAAGGTGGCGGTGAAGCGCTGCTCATTGCGCCCCCCGAAGGCTTGCTCGGGGAACGGCTTGACTTGCTTGATGCGACGCAAGCTGTTGGTGGCGGCCCGGTTGAGCAACATGCTCGAGGCCTGGGTTTGCAGGCCGGAGTCCAGAACGCGACCCTGGCGGTCTACCAGCAGCCAGACCACGACTTCGCCGGTCGGGCGTTCGAGGGAAGCCTGGCGTCCGGTGGGGTACTGTTTGTAGGTGTCCAACTCGTTGCGCAAACCCTTGAGATAGCCGCCTTCGAGTGCCTGGCCGTCGACTTTCGGCGGGGCCGGTGGTGCCGGCGTTGGCGCGGCCTGGGCCGCCACGGCGGGGGCCGGTTTGGCGGCCACCGGCGGCGGTGTCGGCACGGGCGATGGCTTGGCCACAACAGGCTTTGGCTGAGGTTTCGGCTTGGGCTTGGGCTCAGGTTTTGGCAACGGCTTGGGCGGCGGTGGCGGCGGGGCCGGCTCGGCCTCTTCATCCTCGATCACCGGCGGCGGTGGCTCTTGTTCCACCACCGGCTCCGGGGTCACTGGCGGCTCGGGTTCGACCAACGCCAGCTCGACCGCGGACTCGTCGTACACCGGTTCAACCTTCAACGTCTGGGACTGGATTCCCAGTGCAATCAGCACCAGGGCGATCAGGGCCGGGACACTGCCCAGCAGCTGTCGCGCACGAAACAGGACGTACATGATCACGACTTGCGCGTGGCGATGGACACGGAGGTAAAGCCACCCAGACGCAGGGTGTCCATCACCTCCACCAGGCGCGAAACTTCCACGCCCTTGTCGCTGTTGACGATGATCGTCGACTTGGTGTCAGGCTTTTCGGCCGCCTTCAAGGCCGGCACCAGCGCATCGACGGTGAGGTCCTTGCCATCCAGTTGCAGCTGGCCTTCCAGGCCCAGGGTCAGGATGAATTTGTTCTGCGGCTTGAGCTGCTGCGAACTGCTGGCGCTGGGCAGTTGGGTCTTCATGCCGAGGGCCGGAATCACGTTCAGGCTCACGAGTACGAAAAACACCAACAGGAACATCATCACGTCGATCATCGGGATCAGCTCGATGTGCGCCTTGCGTTTTTTCGGTTCGTCCCAGGTTCTCATTCCGCTACCCCGTCATTGAATTAGGGGCGACACGCTAACAACCAAAAATGACCGAATGGTTAACTTTAATTGACGTTTTGAGGGCTCTAGGACGCGTCTTACAGGGCATTCACAAGTCATTTTTGTGACGTAACAGAATTGAAACGAAGCGCGGCCATTCTCAAAAACTTTACATCGAGGCCCCCCGGAAATGAGCAGCGACTTGCCCCATCTGTCCACCCCGCGACTGCTGTTGCGCGCCCTGGAAAAAACCCAGGCCGAGACGTTGTGCGCCCTCGCCAACGGTCCGAAGATCGCCGATAACACCGCCAGCATTCCATCGCCCTACACCCTGGAAATCGCGCTGGATTTCATTGACGGCATGCAGGCGAAATATCGCTCGACGGGGTTGCTGAGCCTGGGGATGCACCGGCGTGACAATGGCGAGCTGATCGGTATCGTCAGCCTGCGCATCAATGCTGCTCATCGCTACGGGCACCTGGGCGGCTGGGTCGCGGCGGATGCGCGCAACCGGGGGAACGCGGCCGAGGCGGCGACAGCATTGATGGACTACGGCTTTGCCGAACTTGGCCTGCATCGCGTGGGCAGCCAGTGCTTCAGTCGCAACAAGGAATCGGCGCGGGTCATGGAGAAAATCGGCCTGCAATATGAAGGCTGCATGCGCGGCGCGTTCCTCAAGAACGGCGTGCATGAAGACCTGCTGGTGTTCGCCACGGTGCGTGAGGTGTGGGAGTACCGGGTGTGAGCGGCGGCGTCGACCACGGCCGGCGCCGGGTACTCGCCGGGCTGGCGGTGGCCACCACGTTTTCGATCCTCAGTCCGTTCGCGCGCAGTGCCGGGGTCGACTATCCGTTTACCCTGGGCGTGGCGTCGGGCGACCCGTTGCCGGATGGCTTTGTGATCTGGACGCGCCTGGCGCCGCTGTTCAATGCAGTGGATGGCCGGGGTGGGTTGAACCGTGCGGTGGCGGTGCGTTGGCGGGTCGCCAGCGATGCGGCGATGACCCGCATCGTGCGACAGGGCGAGGTCATGGCCAGCGAGCGGTTGGCCCATTCGGTGCACGTGGAAGTCGCCGGGCTGGAGGCGGGCCGGCCGTATTGGTATCAGTTCGAAGGCCTCGGCGCGCAGAGCCCGGTGGGGCAGTCACGTACGGCGCCCGCCGTGCAGGCGCTGGCGTCGGCGCAGTTGGGATTTGTCTCGTGCTCGCACTGGGAGCGCGGCTATTTCAGCGCCTACCGTCACCTCGCGGCAGAGCAGCCTGACCTGGTGTTTTTTCTCGGTGACTATATCTACGACAGCTCCTACGCGGCGGACTCAGGCAAAATCATTCGCGCCCACGGCAGCGGCAATGCGGTGAGCCTGGGCGATTACCGCAACCGTTATGCCTTGTACAAAACCGATCCGGACCTGCAGGCCTTGCATGCCGCCGCGCCCAGCGTGGCGACCTGGGACGACCACGAAGTGCAGAACGACTACGCCAATCGCTGGTCCCAGGATCCCAAGATCCCGGTGGCGCAATTTCTCCAGCAGCGCGCGGCGGCTTACCAGGCGTTCTATGAACATATGCCGCTGCGTGTGAGCAGCGTGCCCAAAGGCCCGGATATGCGCATCTATCGGCGCCTGGACTACGGCCGACTGGCGCGTTTCCACGTGCTCGACGGCCGTCAGTATCGCTCCGAACAACCGTGCATTCCGGCCAACGGCAGCCACCAGGGGCATATCGCCGCCAACACCTGCGCCGACCTGCGCAACCCCGCGCGGACTATGCTCGGCTGGCAGCAGGAGGCCTGGCTGGACCAGGGTTTTGCGCAGTCGCGGGCGCAGTGGAATGTGATCGCCCAGGACTTGCTGGTGGCGCCGCTGACCCAGCGCGACCCGACCAGCCAGGCACTTGGGCGCTGGACCGATGGCTGGGATGGCTACATGGCCAACCGTTCGCGGATGCTCGCATCGATCCAGCGCCATCGCGTCAACAACCCGGTGTTCTGGGGCGGTGATATCCATTCGTTCTGGGCCACGGACTTGCACGTCGATGGCAATGATCTGGACTCACCGATCGTGGCCACCGAATTCGTCGGCTCATCGGTGACGTCCGATGGCCCGCCCTATGATGCATTTTCCCAGTTGTTGCCACTCAACCCGCACGTGAAGTTTTTCGACAGTCGCCAGCGCGGGTACGTGTCGGTGCAGTTGGAGGCGCGGCAGATGCTGACGAGGTTTCGCGCGATCAGCGACCCGCGCGATCCACAGGCTGGCGTGTCGACTCTCAAGTCGTTTGTGACGGAGCCGGGCAGGGCGGGTGTGATGACAGCTTGAGGCATCGCCTGGAGACGGGCGATAGGGTTTGTTGTGGCAAGCACGATGCTGTGGCAATCAGGTTTGTCATGTTGAGCAGGCTGTTGTGGTGAGCAGGCTTATTGTGGTGAGCAGGCTTGTCCTGCGTTGGGCTGCGCAGCAGCCCCCAAACCTGACTGGAGTTTTTCCAGACAAACCGCGGTGGCCTTATTGGGGCTGCTGCGCAGCCCAACGCAGGGCAAGCCTGCTCACCACAGGGGGAAGGCTGCCAGGTGGAGTACACCTGTGACGGCGGGTGAACCTGACACTGTGGGCTTGCCTATCACAGCGAGTGCACCTGACACAGCGACTTATCTGTCGCAGCGGGCAGTTGGGGGGGCAAGCACGGTGTTATGGCAATCAAGTTTTGTGATGTTGAGCAGGCTTGTTGTGGTGAACAGGTTCGTTGTGGTGAGCAGGCTTGCCCTGCGTTGGGCTGCGCAGCAGCCCCTAAACCTGACTGGAGTTTTTCCAGACAAACCGCGGCGGCCTTATTGGGGCTGCTGCGCAGCCCAACGCAGGGCAAGCCTGCTCACCACGGGGGGAAGGCTGCCAGATGGAGCACACCTGTGACGGCGGGGGAACCTGACACTGTAGGTTTGCCTATCACAGCGAGTGCACCTGACACAGTGACTTATCTGTCGCAGCGGGCAGTTGGGGGGGCTGTGGCAATCAGGTTTGTCATGTTGAGCAGGCTTGTTGTGGTGAGCAGGCTTGCCCTGCGTTGGGCTGCGCAGCAGCCCCCAAACCTGACTGGAGTTTTTCCCAGAAAAACCGCAGCGGCCTTATTGGGGCTGCTGCGCAGCCCAACGCAGGGCAAGCCTGCTCACCACGGGGGGGGGGGGGGGAACCTGTCAGAGTGGGGGCACCTGTCACTGGGGGTGGATCTGCCAGATGGAGCACACCTGTCACTGGGGGTGGATCTGCCAGATGGAGGGCACCTGCCACTGTGGGTGGATCTGCCAGATGGAGCACACCTGCCACTGCGGGGGAATCTGCCACGGTGAGCACACCTGCCACTGTGGGTGCATCTGCCAGAGGGAGCACACCTGCCATGTAGGCAAATCTCACCCAGCAAGCCAGGCGTAGCGCTTCAGTCGAGGGTGTAACGCACCGACAGTGCGCCCTTTTTCTCCGACAGGGCCAGGATGGTCACTTGGCCCAGTTCGCTCAGCGCCTGTACATGCGTGCCGCCGCAGGCGTAGGCCGGCAGTTCGCCGAAGCCGACTTCGCGGGTGCCGTCTTGCAGGGTCATATGGCGCGGATAGTCGGCGGCAATCCACTGGTTGACTTGCTGTTGAATCGTCTCGGCCTCGAGGACTTGGGCGGCGTCGCCACGGATAAACGTGATCTTGCCTTCGCCCGGCCAGTGATGCGCCTTGATCGGCATCCAGCCCAGGGTCTCGCCAACGTTGCCGATCAAGTGCCCGGCGGAATGCAGGCGTGTGTGCAGGGCGCGGCGTTGCTCGTCGACCCGTGCGGTAATCAAGCCACGCGCCACGGGGCGGTCGGTGTAGTGCACCACGCGATCGGCTTCCTGGGTGACGCGCAGGACGTTGGCCTCGCCGAGCCAGCCGGTGTCGAAAGGTTGCCCGCCGCCTTGCGGGTGGAAGAGGGTTGACTGCAGGGTGACGGCAAAGAGGTCTTCGTGCGGCGTGCAGTCCAGCACTTCAAGCTCGGCAGTCAGGTGATCGTGGGTGAAAAACAGGCGCTCGGTCATTATCTACATCCGCATCAAGGTTCTGCGAGCAGTATAAATAGTGCGAAGATGGGTGATAATCCGCTCAACTCTCAATGGACCTGTGCGCTATGAGCATCAATCTTCCCTTGCCGCTGCTGGGTGAAATGGCGATTTTCGTCAAGGTAGTGGAAGCCGGCAGCTTTTCCGAGGCGGCCCGGCAGATGGGGGCTTCGCCGTCTTCGGTGAGTCGCAGCATCTCGCGCCTGGAAAAGGCCCTGGCCACCCGTTTGCTGCAACGCACTACGCGCAAACTGCGCCTGAGCGAGGGCGGGGAAGAGGTGTTCAAGCGTTGCCAGGAGATGGTCAACGCGGCGCGTTCGGTCATGGAGATCAGCGGCCAGTTCACCCATGAGGCCGAAGGTCAGGTGCGGGTCAGTGTGCCCAAGGCGGTGGGGCGGTTTGTGGTGCACCCGCATATGCCGGAGTTTCTGCGGCGCTATCCCAAGGTCGATGTGCAACTGATCCTCGAGGACCGGCACGTGGACCTGATCGATGACAACGTGGACCTGAGCATCCGCATCACCGACAGCCCGCCGCCGGGGCTGGTCGGACGGCAGCTGTTGCCCATCGAGCACTTGTTGTGCGCGACCCCACAGTACCTGGCCGAGCACGGCACGCCGGGTCACCCCCAGGATTTGCTCGCACACAGCTGCATCTACCTGGGTGAAACCCCGGCGGACTCACGCTGGAAATTTCGCCAGGCGGGCAAGGCGGTAACGGTAGGTGTGCACGGGCGTTATGCGGCGAACCACACCGGGGTACGCCTGGATGCGGTGTTGCAGCATGTGGGGATTGGCAGCCTGCCGTATTTCACCGCGCGGCATGCCTTGGAGGAGGGGCGCTTGGTGCAGGTGTTGCCGGCATGGGACTTTATTGCGTCCTACCATGGCGAGGCGTGGTTGCTGCATTCGCCGACGCGGTACCTGTCGCCGAAGTTGCTAGTGTTTATCGACTATCTGGTGGAATGCATGGCGAAGGAGCCGACATTGCGCCGCCAACACCTGGTAGGAGCCGGGGCGCCGGCGATGGGCCCTTGAAGCCACCGCTGGACTCAAGGCCGCCATCGCCGGCAAGCCGGCTCCTGCAAGGGAAATCGTGGGAGTTGATCAGTGCTTGCTCTGGTCCTGCGGCATGGCCAGCAGCTGCTTTTCCTGGTTCCAGTCGAACGGTTCGTCGTTCTGTTCGGCTTCGAAGCGACGCTCTTCCAGGGCCTGGTACAGGTCCAGTTCTTCGTCAGGCATGAAGTGCAGGCAGTCACCACCGAAGAACCACAGCAGGTCGCGCGGTACCAGGTGGGCAATCTGTGGGTAGCGCAGGATGACCTGGCTCATCAGGTCCTGGCCCAGGTACTGGCTTTCGATCGGGTCGATCGGCAGCAGGGCGCGCAATTCGTCGAAGCGCTCCAGGAACAGGGTGTGGCTTTCCTCGGGTACCTGTTCGGCTTCGCCGACGGCAACCAGGATGCTGCGCAAGTGGTCGAGCAAGACGAGATGATCGGCAACGACGTTGGACACGAGATAAGTCCTCTAAAGCAAAAACGGGCGCGAGAGTATATAGCCCTCGCGCCCGTATTTATATGACCGCTGGACTCAGCGGACTTTACCCTCGGTGTGTTCCAGCTCTTCCTTGCTGAAATCATCCACGTCGATCACCTTGCGCCGCGCCGCCTCGGCGTCACGCAGGGTCTGTGCTTCAGCCGGTTGCAGCACGCCGGCGTGCAATGCAGCGTCGATCGCATGTTCGCCGGCAGTCGGCTTGACCTGGCCGCTTTTGAGCGCGCTGTGCAGTTTTTTCTGCAGTGGGTGGCTGGCACCCAGCAGGTCGTAGGCATGTTGCAGGGCACCCACCGGATCTTCCGCCGATTGTGGGCGGTAGCAGCCGGCCAGCAGTTCTTCCAGGGTCGGGTCGCCTTTGGCACGGCCAATCACCGCGGCCACTTCGGCATCCAGCGCGTCGGACGGCCCGGTATGGCGACGCCCGAACGGGAACACGATGACCCGCAGCAGGCAGCCCAGTACCTTGTTCGGGAAGTTGCTGAGCAGTTCATCCAGTGCGCGCTCCGACTCGCCGAGGCTTTCTTCCATGGCCCAGGCGAACAGCGGTTCCAGGTGATCCGGCGAATCCAGGTCGTGATAACGCTTGAGTGCTGCCGAGGCCAGGTACATGTGGCTCAGCACATCGCCCAGGCGCGCGGACAGGCGTTCGCGGCGCTTCAACTCGCCGCCGAGCAACATCATGCTCAGGTCGGCGAGCAGGGCGAAGGCGGCAGCCTGGCGATTCAGGGCGCGGAAGTAACCTTGGCTGAGGCGGTTGCCCGGGGCTTTTTCGAAGTGGCCCACGCCCAGGTTCAGCACCAGGGTGCTGGCGGCGTTGCTCACGGCGAAACCGATATGCTGCATCAGCAGGCCGTCGAACTCCTTGAGTGCCTGGTCATGGTCTTCGCGACCGGCCAGGGCCATTTCCTTGAGCACGAACGGATGGCAGCGGATGGCGCCCTGGCCGAAGATCATCAGGTTGCGCGAGAGGATGTTCGCGCCTTCTACCGTGATGAAGATCGGCGCACCCTGCCAGCTGCGGCCCAGGTAGTTGTTGGGGCCCATGATGATGCCCTTGCCACCGTGCACATCCATGGCGTGGCTGATGCATTCACGACCGCGCTCGGTCAGGTGGTACTTGAGGATCGCCGACAGCACCGAGGGTTTTTCGCCCAGGTCGACGGCGTTGGCGGTGAGCATGCGCGCGCTGTCCATCAGCCAGGCGTTGCCGCCGATGCGCGCCAGGGCTTCCTGGATACCTTCGAAGGCCGACAGCGGCACGTTGAACTGCTCACGCACCTGGGCGTACTGGCCGGTGACCAGGCTGGTGAACTTGGCGGCGCCGGTGCCGACAGCGGGCAGGGAGATCGAACGGCCGACCGACAGGCAGTTCATCAACATCATCCAGCCCTTGCCGAGCATTTCCTGGCCACCAATGAGGAATTCCAGGGGGATGAACACGTCCTTGCCGGAGTTGGGGCCGTTCATGAAGGCAGCGCCCAGGGGCAGGTGGCGACGGCCGATTTCCACGCCGGGGGTGTCGGTGGGGATCAGCGCCAGGCTGATGCCCAGGTCTTCTTCCTCGCCCAGCAGGTGGTCCGGGTCATGTGCCTTGAAGGCCAGGCCGAGCAGGGTCGCGACCGGCCCCAGGGTGATGTAGCGTTTTTCCCAGTTGAGGCGCAGGCCGAGGGTTTCCTTGCCTTCCCATTCGCCTTTGCAGATCACGCCGGTGTCGGGCATGGCGCCGGCGTCGGAGCCGGCCAGCGGGCCGGTCAGGGCGAAGCAGGGGATGTCATCGCCGCGCGCCAGGCGGGGCAGGTAGTGGTTGCGTTGCTCATCGGTGCCGTAGTGCAGCAGCAATTCGGCCGGGCCGAGTGAGTTGGGCACCATCACGGTCGACGCCAGGTCGCCGCTGCGGGTGGCGAGTTTCATCGCGACTTGTGAGTGCGCATACGCGGAGAAGCCCTTGCCGCCGTATTCCTTGGGAATGATCAGGGCGAAGAAACCGTGGGTCTTGATGTGCTCCCAGGCAGCGGGCGGCAGGTCCATGGCCTGGCCGATTTCCCAGTCGCTGACCATGGCGCAGAGTTCTTCGGTCGGGCCGTCGATGAACGCTTGTTCTTCTTCGGTCAGTTGCGCCTTGGGATAGGCCAGCAACTTGTCCCAGTCCGGGCGACCGCTGAACAGTTCGCCGTCCCACCACACGGTGCCGGCGTCGATGGCATCGCGCTCGGTCTCGGACATCGGCGGCAGGACTTTCTGGAACCAGCTGAACAGCGGCTTGGTGAAGTATTGGCGGCGCAGGTCCGGTAGCAACAACGGCGCCGCGACGGCGGCCAGCAGCACCCAGAAGATCAGCAGCAACCAGCCGGGAGCGTGACTCCAGGCGCCCATCGCCAACAGGTAGACGGCGACCACGCCCAGGGCGGGCAGGGGCGCGGTGCGCCGGTGTGCCAGGTAGGCAATGCCGACCACCAGAACCAGTATCCACAACAACAGCATATTCAATCCTCCGTGAAACCAGGGGCGAAACCACCAACGAGCTTAGTCGGCATCCGAGCAAGCGGGGTGATCAGGGTGTAACGAGTTGTGCTGGAAGCACCCATCTTCAGGCGCCGACATTTGGCCGAATCGTCGTTATCTCTGTGGCGGACCTGTCGTTAAACTCAAGGCTTCCTTCGGAGATCAAGCTCATGGATACGTACCTGAGTCCCAGCCGCTTCATCGATAGTGACCACCCTGCGGTGGTGGAGTTCGCCGAAAAACATCGTGGTCCCAGCGCGGATTTAAGTGACCAGGCGGTCAGTCTTTATTACGCCGTACGTGAGGCGATTCGCTACAACCCCTACACCTTCAGTCGCGACCCAGGCACCCTGAGCGCCAGCTATGCCCTGGCTGCCGGCGAAAGCTACTGCGTGCCCAAGGCCACCTTGCTCGCTGCCTGTGCCCGCCACTGCGGGATCCCGGCACGCATCGGCCTGGCCGACGTGCGCAATCACCTGTCGACGCCACGCCTGATCGCGTTGCTCAAAAGCGACGTGTTCGCCATGCACGGCTACACCGAACTGTACTTGCGCGGTCGCTGGGTCAAGGCGACGCCGGCGTTCAACAGCCAGTTGTGCGAGTTGTTCGATGTGCCGCCGCTGGAGTTCGATGGCCTCCACGACAGTGTTTTCCATGCGTTCAATCGCCAGGGCCGGCGCTCGATGGAGTACGTGGTGGACCACGGGCAATTTCCCGACGTGCCCGAGGCATTTTTCTTCGCCCATATCCAGCAGTGTTACCCGCACTTGTTTGCCGAGGACATGCCGACGTTGCTGGGCGATATGCAGAGTGATTTGAGCCGCGCGTGAACCGGCGTATGCTGCTGCGTTCATCTAGCCATGTTCATCAACAATAAGGCGCGGTCATGCTGAAAATCTGGGGTCGTAAAAATTCATCAAACGTCAGGAAGGCACTCTGGTGCGCCGAGGAACTCGGCCTGGACTATGAGGCAATTGATGCGGGCGGGGCTTTTGGTGTGGTCGACACGCCGCAATACCGGGCGTTGAACCCCAACGGCCGGGTGCCGATGATCGAAGACGGTGACTTCGTGTTGTGGGAATCCAACACCATCGTGCGTTATCTGTGTGCCAAGCAGGCATCCAGCTTGTATCCCACCGACCTGAAGGCGCGGGCCAACGCTGAAAAGTGGATGGACTGGACCACGTCGACCTTCGCCGACCCGTTCAGGACCGTGTTCTGGGGCGTGCTGCGCACCCCCGCGGACAAACAGAACTGGGACACCATCCACGCCGGGCGCAAGACCTGTATCGATGTACTCAAGACCGTCGACCAGGCGCTCGCAGTGCAGCCGTATCTGTCGGGTAATGAAATCGGCATCGGCGATATTCCCCTGGGCAGCTTCATCTACGCCTGGTTTGAAATGCCCATCGAACGGCCTTCGATGCCCCACCTGGAGGCCTGGTACCAGCGCCTGCAGCAGCGTCCGGCCTACCGCAAGGCGGTCATGACTGCGTTGACTTAATACCCACTATTAATACGGGTGACTGTACTTGTGCGGCGCGGGCAAGCACCATGCTTGTCATGCGCCGCCGTTGAACTACGTGGGCTGCGCCCTCATCTATTGTTTCTATTCCCTTCTTTGGTGCGTAATCCGATATGAGTTCCGCTCTGTCCATCCGGCAGCTAACCAAAACCTACGGCAACGGTTTCCAGGCCCTGAGTGGTATCGATCTGGACGTTGCCGAGGGTGATTTCTTCGCCTTGCTCGGCCCCAACGGTGCCGGCAAATCCACCACCATCGGTATCCTCTCGACCCTGGTCAACAAGACCAGCGGCACGGTGAATATCTTCGGGCATGACCTGGACAAATCCCCGGCGGCGCTCAAGCGTTCGATCGGCGTGGTGCCCCAGGAATTCAACTTCAACCAGTTTGAAAAGACCTTCGACATCGTCGTGACCCAGGCGGGTTACTACGGCATTCCGGCGAAAGTCGCCAAGGAACGCGCCGAGCAGTATCTGACCCAGTTGGGCCTGTGGGACAAGCGCGACGTGCCTTCGCGCTCGCTGTCCGGCGGCATGAAGCGGCGCCTGATGATCGCCCGTGCGCTGGTGCATGAACCGCGCCTGCTGATCCTCGACGAGCCCACCGCTGGCGTGGACATCGAGCTGCGCCGTTCGATGTGGACCTTCCTCACCGAGCTGAACCAGAAGGGCATCACCATCATCCTCACTACCCACTACCTGGAAGAGGCCGAGCAGCTGTGCCGCAACATCGGCATCATCGACCATGGCACCATCGTCGAGAACACCAGCATGCGTAACTTGCTGGGCCAGTTGCATGTGGAGACTTTCCTGCTCGACCTGAAGAACAACCTGTCGGTCTCGCCGCAACTGCTCGGCTACCCGAGCCGCCTGGTGGACAGCCATACCCTGGAAGTCCAGGTGGACAAGGCCATGGGCATCACCGCGCTGTTCACCCAATTGGCGGCCCAGAACATTGAAGTACTGAGCCTGCGCAATAAAACCAATCGCCTCGAGGAGTTGTTCGTGTCCCTGGTGGAGAAAAATCTGGCGAAGGTGGCGGTATGAGTTCCGAACTGCAACCCAACATCGTCGCGCTGCAAACCATCGTCTACCGCGAAGTGAAGCGCTTTACCCGGATCTGGCCGCAGACCCTGCTGCCGCCGGCGATCACCATGGTCCTGTACTTCGTGATCTTCGGTAACCTGATCGGCCGGCAGATTGGCGACATGGGTGGCTTCACCTACATGGAGTACATCGTCCCGGGCCTGATCATGATGTCGGTGATCACCAACTCCTACGGCAACGTGGTCTCCAGCTTCTTCGGCAGCAAGTTCCAGCGCTCCATCGAGGAATTGATGGTCTCGCCGGTCTCGCCGCACACCATCCTGATCGGCTACACCCTGGGCGGCGTGCTGCGTGGCCTGATGGTCGGGGTGATTGTGACGCTGCTGTCGCTGTTTTTCACCCATCTGCAGGTACACCACCTCGGGGTCACCTTGCTGGTGGTGGTGCTGACCGCGACGATCTTCTCGCTGCTCGGCTTCATCAACGCGGTGTTTGCGCGCAACTTCGATGACATCTCGATCATCCCGACTTTCGTGCTGACACCGCTGACGTACCTGGGCGGGGTGTTCTACTCCATCACCTTGCTGCCGCCGTTCTGGCAGACCGTGTCGCTGGCCAACCCGGTGCTGCACATGGTCAACGCCTTCCGCTACGGCATCCTGGGCGTGTCGGACATCAAGATCAGCGTGGCGATCACCTTCATGCTCGTGGCGACCGTGGTGCTGTATATCGGTTGTGCGCGGTTGCTGGTGAGCGGGCGTGGGATGCGTACGTAACCTCGACGCGGTCAAAAATGTGGGAGCGGGCTTGCTCGCGAATGCAGTCTGTCAGTCGATACATCTCTGACTGATCCACCGCATTCGCGAGCAAGCCCGCTCCCACTTTGGGTTTTGCAGTGTGCCTTCAGGGTTTGAGTGCCAACTCGATCAGGCCGTGCAGCTCTTGCACCGACAGCGGCGCGGATGAGAAGAGAATCCGAAACACCGTCGGCGCCGCCAGCAGATTGATCAAGTGGTCCACGCTCGGTGGCGATTGGTCCGGATAGCGGTCGACAATCGCCTGCAACTGCCCACTCAGGATACTCACGCAGTAGCCCGGCGTGATCATGCATTGCAGGTCGCGCATCATGTTGCGGCCGGGCTCTGAACTCATTTCATCCAGGTATTGCTCGGCCCAGGCTTGCAGGTCGCCGCGCAGGCTGCCGGTGTCGGCGGGCGCGCTGTCGGGGCGCATGCGGGCCAGGGCCACGTCCGCGAGCAGCACCGACAAATCGCCCCAACGCCGGTAGATGGTCGAGGGCGTGACGCCCGCGCGCGCAGCAATCATCGGTACGGTGACGCTGGAGCGCTCATGGGCTTCCAGCAATTCACGCACTGCCGAATGGACCGATTCTTGTACCCGGGCACTGCGGCCCCCCGGGCGGAGGCCTTCTTTTATCGCCATGCTTGTGACCTTAACACAAAGAATTTGCTTTAAGCGCTGGCGAGTAGCACACTCCGCAAAAGCAAAATATTAGCTTTAGCGGAGCGTGCCCATGTCCAGCCCTATTTCCCATCGTTCCAGCCTGGTGTTCCTCGCGATCACCTTGCTGACGTTTCTCGCGGCCTCCAGTGCGCCGACGCCGTTGTACCACCTGTATCAGGAGGGCCTGCATTTTTCGGCGGGCATGCTCACGCTGATCTTCGGGGTCTACGCCTTGAGCCTCCTGGCGGCGCTGTTGACCGTCGGCTCGCTGTCAGATTACCTGGGGCGCAAACCGGTGATTTTTGCCGCGCTGATCCTGGATATGCTGGCAATGTTGCTGTTTATCAATGAAGACAGCGTCGCCTGGCTGATCGCCGCGCGCACCTTGCAGGGTTTCGCCACGGGCATGGCCACCGCAGTGTTGGGCGCCGCCTTGTTGGATACCGATCGCCAGCAAGGCCCGCTGGTCAACAGTGTGGCGCCTTTGCTGGGCATGGCCTGCGGCGCGATGGGCAGCAGTCTGTTGGTGGAGTTCGCGCCATTGCCGACCCAACTGATTTACTGGACGTTGCTGGCATTGATGCTGTTGCAGGCCGTGTATGTGTGGCGCTTGCCGGAAAGCGTCAGCCGCATCCCCGGCGCGCTGGCGTCGCTGCGCCCCACCTTGCATGTACCGCCCCAGGCGCGCCGCGCTTTGTGGCTGTCGTTGCCGGTGGATGTGGCAGTGTGGGCGATGGGCGGCTTCTATCTCTCCCTGGCGCCTTCGCTGGTGCGCGCCGCCACCGGCTCGACCTCCAACCTGATCGGTGGCGGCCTGGTCGCCGTGCTGACCCTGAGCGGCGCGCTGATGATCTTCACCCTGCGCAATCGCCCGGCCGACAAGGTGCTGCGCCTCGGGGCCGGCTTGCTCGCCATCGGTGTGACGCTGATCCTCACCGCCGTGCACAGCGCCAGCCTGCCGCTGTTCTTCATCGCCACGCTGATCGCCGGCAGCGGCTTTGGCGCGGGCTTTCTCGGCGCCTTGCGCAGCGTGGTACCGCTGGCCTTGCCCCATGAGCGTGCGGGCCTGATGTCGACATTCTATGTGTTGAGTTACCTGGCGTTCTGCTTGCCCTCGCTGCTGGCGGGCAACCTGATCCGCAGTTTCGGCCTGATCGCCACCACCGATGGCTACGGCGCGATCCTCATTCTGCTGGCGCTGGGCGCGTTGTTAGGGCTGCTGCTGCAGGACTCGGCGCGAGCCAGAGCGACGGCGGGCGAGTGAGTCCTGCTTTTATATTGGTAAAGTAGATAACAGTTAGAGATATTACCCGTTATATAGATATTCGATCAGGTTCTATCATGGTCTCAACCTCATGCGAGGAAGAGGAATGCCATCATGATCTGCTCGACAACCATCAGTTACAAACCCTTCAGTCACCTGACCCGTCCCCGGGAAGTGATTCGCCAGTTCACCCCCAACTGGTTTGCCGCGACCATGGGCACCGGCGTGCTCGCGCTGGCCCTGGCACAACTGCCGGTCAACCTGCCTGGCCTGCACGCCATCGCCGAAGGGCTGTGGCTGGTGACCATCGGCCTGTTTGTGCTGTTCAGCCTGTTGTACGCGGCGCGCTGGGTGATGTTTTTCCACGAGGCGCGGCGTATTTTCGGGCACTCCACCGTCTCGATGTTCTTCGGCACCATTCCCATGGGCCTGGCCACGATTCTCAACGGGCTGCTGCTGTTCGGCCTGCCACGCTGGGGCAACGAGGTGATCGCGCTGGCTGAAGCGGTGTGGTGGCTGGATGTGGCGATGGCCCTGGCCTGCGGTGTGCTGATCCCGTTCATGATGTTCACCCGCCAGGAACACAGCATCGACCAGATGACAGCCGTGTGGTTGTTGCCGGTGGTGGCCGCCGAAGTCGCCGCCGCCAGCGGTGGCCTGCTCGTGCCGCACCTGGCCGACGCCCATTCGCAACTGGTGATGCTGGTGACCAGCTATGTGCTGTGGGCGTTCTCCCTGCCGGTCGCATTCAGCATCCTGACCATCCTGATGTTGCGCATGGCCTTGCACAAATTGCCCCACGCCAATATGGCTGCCTCGAGCTGGCTGGCCCTGGGCCCAATCGGCACCGGCGCCCTTGGCATGTTGCTGCTGGGGGGCGATGCGCCGGCGATCTTCGCGGCCAACGGCTTGCCGGGTGTGGGCGAGATGGCCAACGGCCTGGGCCTGGTGGCCGGCATTACCCTGTGGGGCTTCGGCCTCTGGTGGATGCTGATTGCGGTACTGATCACCCTGCGTTACCTGCGCGCCGGCATTCCGTTCAACCTGGGTTGGTGGGGGTTTACCTTTCCGCTGGGGGTGTATGCCTTGGCGACGCTGAAGTTGGCGAGCCTGTTGAATCTGGGGTTCTTCAGTGTGTTTGGTTGCGTGCTGGTGGTGGCATTGGCGCTGATGTGGCTGATCGTTGCTACGCGCACCGTGCAGGGCGCCTATAAAGGCGAGCTTTTTGTATCGCCGTGCATTGCAGGACTAGCGAATAAGTAAGCGGAGTTAGGTAAAGTCGTGGCCTGAATCTATAACAGGCCACGCAGGAACACGGACGATGAGCCACCCCTCGCAATTCACCTTGCTGCGCACACGGCGCTTCCTGCCGTTCTTCATCACCCAGTTGCTGGGCGCGTTCAACGACAACATCTTCAAGCAATCGCTGATCCTGGCCATTCTGTACAAGCTCACCATCGACGGCGATCGGGCCATCTGGGTCAACCTGTGTGCGCTGTTGTTCATCCTGCCGTTCTTTCTGTTCTCGGCGCTGGCCGGGCAGTTTGGCGAAAAATTCAACAAGGATGCGTTGATCCGCGCGATCAAGATCGGCGAGATCGTGATCATGGCCGTCGGCGCCACGGGGTTCCTGTTCAATCACCTGGAACTGATGCTGCTGGCGCTGTTTGCGATGGGCACGCACTCGGCGCTGTTCGGGCCGGTGAAGTACTCGATCATGCCCCAGGCGCTGCATGACGATGAGCTGGTGGGCGGCAACGGCCTGGTGGAAATGGGCACGTTCCTGGCGATCCTGGCCGGTACCATTGGCGCCGGGATCATGATGTCGTCCACCCATTACGCGCCGGTGGTGTCGGTGGCGATTGTCGGTGTGGCGGTACTCGGTTACCTCGCCAGCCGCAGCATCCCGCGCGCGGCGGCTTCGACCCCGCAGTTGCGGTTGAACTGGAATATCTTCAGCGAATCCTGGGCAACTTTGCGCCTCGGCCTGGGCCAGACCCCGGCGGTGTCGCGCTCGATCGTGGGCAACTCGTGGTTCTGGTTCGTCGGTGCGATTTACCTGACGCAGATTCCGGCCTACGCCAAGGAGTGGCTGTACGGCGACGAAACCGTGGTCACGCTGATCCTGACCGTGTTCTCGGTGGGCATCGCCCTCGGTTCGATGCTCTGTGAAAAACTCTCGGGCCGTAAGGTGGAAATTGGCCTGGTACCGTTCGGCTCGTTTGGCCTGACCGTGTTCGGCCTGTTGCTGTGGTGGCACTCCGGCGGCTTCCCACAGAATGTGCAGGCCAATGACTGGCTGGCGGTGTTGAGCTATGGGCAGGCCTGGTGGGTGTTGTTCGATATCCTCGGCCTGGGTGTGTTCGGCGGCTTTTACATCGTGCCGCTGTACGCGCTGATCCAGTCGCGTACCGCCGAGAATGAGCGGGCGCGGGTGATCGCCGCCAACAACATTCTCAACGCGCTGTTCATGGTGGTCTCGGCGATCGTGTCGATCCTGCTGTTGAGCGTGGCCAAGCTGTCGATCCCCGAACTGTTCCTGGTGGTGTCACTGCTCAACATCGCGGTCAACACCTACATCTTCAGGATCGTTCCCGAGTTCACCATGCGGTTCATGATCTGGCTGCTCAGCCATTCCATGTACCGCGTGGAGCATCGCAACCTTGATCTGATTCCGGACGAGGGCGCGGCGTTGCTGGTGTGCAACCACGTCTCGTTTGTCGATGCGCTGTTGATCGGCGGCGCGGTACGTCGGCCGATTCGCTTTGTCATGTACTACAAGATCTACCGCTTGCCGGTGCTGAACTTTATCTTTCGCACGGCCGGGGCGATTCCGATCGCCGGGCGCAACGAAGATATCCAGATCTACGAAAAGGCCTTCACGCGGATTGCGCAGTACCTGCAGGACGGGGAGTTGGTGTGCATTTTCCCGGAAGGCAAATTGACCAGCGACGGTGAGATGAATGAGTTTCGTGGTGGCGTGACGCGCATTCTGGAAGAGACGCCAGTGCCGGTGATTCCGATGGCGCTGCAGGGGTTGTGGGGGAGTTTCTTCAGCCGCGATCCGAACAAGGGCTGGTTCCATCGCATCTGGTCGCGGGTGGTGTTGGTGGCAGGTGAGCCGGTATCGGTCGAGTCGGCGACGCCGGCGCAGTTGCAGGAGAAGGTCACGCAACTGCGCGGCACGGTCCTGTAGTAGCACGGCTTGCCGGCGATGGCGCCCGTTCAGGCGCTATCGCCGCAAGCGGTCATGTGCTGATCTTGAGACCAATCAGTCCACAGATGATCAACGCCACGCTGGCCAGGCGGAACAGCGCCATGGATTCCCCGAACAGGATAATCCCGGCGATCACCGTGCCCACCGCACCCACGCCCGTCCAGATGGCGTACGCGGTGCCCAATGGCAGTTCCTTCATGGCCAGGCCCAGCAGGCCGAGGCTGATGGCCATGGCGGCAATGGTCAGGGCGGTCGGCAGTGGCTTGCTGAAACCGTCGGTGTACTTCAAGCCGACGGCCCAGCCGACTTCAAACAAACCGGCAAAAAACAGAATGATCCAGGACATGATGACCTCGCTTTTATAGGCGGGGTCGTCCCCGGAGTATGCGCCTCGATAGCGTCGCAGGGTCGTCCCCGCGAAGCTCGGTAGAGTGCCGAAAATTGATCAGGCGATCAAGTTTGCGGCGTGTTCTCCAGCGCGCGGCGGTCTTCCTTCTCGCTCATGCGGCGGAAATACGTCGAGAGCAACGCCCCGGAAATATTGTGCCAGACGCTGAACAGTGCGCTCGGTACCGCCGCCAACGGCGAAAAGTGTGCGCTGGCCAATGCGGCGCCCAGCCCGGAATTCTGCATGCCGACTTCCAGCGCCAACGACTTGCGTTGCGCCAATGGCAGTTTGAACAGGCGACCGGTGAAGTAGCCCAGCAGGTAACCGAAGCTGTTGTGCAGCATCACCACTGCCATGATCAGCACGCCTGACTCGGCGATTTTCGCCTGGCTGGCCGCCACCACCGCTGCGACGATGATCACGATGCTCACCACCGACACCAGCGGCAGCACCTCCACGGCGTGGCGCACCCGCTCGCCGAGCAGGCGTTGCGCGACCACACCGAGTACGATCGGCAGCAGCACCACTTGCAGGATCGACCAGAACAACTCCATGAACGACACCGGCAGCCAGGCCGACGCCAACAGCCAGATCAGCGCCGGCGTGAGCAGCGGGGCGAGGAGGGTGGTGACGGCGGCGATGGCCACCGACAGCGCCAGGTCGCCACGAGCCAGCCAGGTCATCACGTTGGACGAAGTGCCGCTCGGGCAGCAGCCGACCAGGATCACGCCGACGGCAATTTCCGGTGGCAGGTGGAAAGCCTGGCACAGCAGCCAGGCCACGCCCGGCATGATTACAAAGTGCGCGACCACGCCCAGTGCCACGCGCCATGGGTGTCGTGCGACCTCGGCGAAGTCTTCGAGTTTGAGGGTCAGCCCCATGCCGAACATCACCAGGCCCAGCAGCGGGACGATGGCGCTTTTCAGGCCAATGAACCAGCTGGGTTCGAGGAAAGCCACGACGGCAAAAATCAACACCCAGTAGGCGAAGGTGTTGCCGACGAAGCGGCTCAAGGCAGCGAGTGCGCGCATGGAGATGTCCTTGTTATTAGAAGTCGGAAGTACAAATGCGATCAGATGTGGGAGCGGGCTTGCTCGCGAAGGCGGTGTGCCAGTCAATCCATCTGCTGACTGATCCACCGCCTTCGCGAGCAAGCCCGCTCCCACATTTTGATCTTCACATGGCTTTAGATGCCTTGTGGAGTCTCTTCGCCGCCGAGTGCTTCAACCAGCGCCGGCAGGAAGTCGCCAAACGTCAGCATCATCAGGGTAAAGCTTGCATCCAGTTGGCCCAGGGCTTCTTCACCGCCGTCCTGTTCCGCCTGGTCCTGCAGCAGGTCTTCGAACTTCAGGCGCTTGACGGTCATCTTGTCGTCGAGCATGAAGGACAGCTTGTCCTGCCAGGCCAGCGACAGTTGGGTCACGACTTTGCCGGTGGTGAGGTGCAGCTGGATTTCCTCGCCGGTCAGGTCCTGGCGCTTGCAGCGCACGATGCCGCCGTCTTCGTGGGTGTCGCGCAGTTCGCATTCGTCGAGGACGAAGAAATCATCGGCCGGCTTCTGGGTAGTGACCCAGTCGGTCATGATTGCAGTCGGTGCGGTCTTCACGGTGAGTGGACGTACCGGCAGGGTGCCGATGACTTCACGCAGGGTCGAGAGCAGGTCTTCGGCACGTTTCGGGCTGGCCGAGTTGACCAGGATCAGGCCCTGTTTCGGCGCGATGGCGGCGAAGGTCGACGAGCGACGGATAAAGGCGCGGGGCAGGAAGGCCTGGATGATTTCATCCTTGATCTGGTCGCGTTCCTTTTTATAGACCTTGCGCATTTGCTCGGCCTCGATCTCTTCGACTTTCTCTTTCAGCGCGTCACGCACCACGCTGCCCGGCAGGATGCGTTCTTCCTTGCGCGCGGCAATCAGCAGGAAGTCACCGCTGACGTGAACCAGAGGAGCGTCTTCGCCTTTACCGAAAGGCGCGACGAAACCGTAAGTGGTCAACTCCTGGCTTGCACAAGGGCGCGCCAGCTTGGTGGCCATTGCCGCTTCCAACGCCTCGGCATCAACAGGCAGATCTTGGGTCAGGCGATAGATAAGCAGGTTCTTGAACCACATGGGGTGAGTCTCTCCTTTATACAAAGGGGGGCATTATTCTCTTGATATCGCCTGAGGCCAACCCTGCCTAAGCCATTGGAAGGCCTCAAAAAAAAGATTTAAGAAAGTGCTTGCCAGACCCAAGGTCGCTCCGTAGAATGCGCGCCACACCGAAACGAAGGGTGATTAGCTCAGCTGGGAGAGCATCTGCCTTACAAGCAGAGGGTCGGCGGTTCGATCCC
>NZ_JBWKSN010000029.1:0-17410 GCF_059419825.1 Pseudomonas sp. GW821-FHT05D12
CCCCCCCCCCCCCCCCCCCCCCCCCCCCCCCCCCCCCCCCCCCCCCCCCCCCCCCCCCCCCCCCCCCCGCTCCCACCGTTTGATCTCATTTCAGCCGGAGACCGGTGTCAGACCAATGTCTCGTCAATCACCAACACCAATTTCCCGGAGATCTGGTTGCTCGCCAAGGCTTCAAACGCCGCCTCGGCATCCTTGATCGGGAACGTCTTGGCCAATTGCGGGCTCAAGCGACCTTCAGTGAACAGCGGCCACACGTGCTGGCTCAAATCACTGAACAGGTCCGCCTTGAACTGATCACTGCGGCTGCGCAGGGTCGAGCCCAACAACTGCACACGCTTGCCCAGCACCTGGGCCAGGTCCAGTTGCGCCTCGCGGCCACCCATCAGGCCGATCAGCACCCAGCGACCGTCCAGGGCCAGCAGCTTGAGGTCCAGCGCGGCGTAGCTGCCGCCGACCGGATCGAGGATGACATCGAATGGCCCGAAGTCCCGCAGCCCTTCGATGCCGTCGGTACGTACCACGCCGCCCTGGGCGCCCAATTCTTCGCAATACGCCAGGCGTTCCGCCGAACCGACACTGACCCAGCACGGGCTGCCAAACGCCTTGCACAGCTGGATCGCCGCCGAGCCCACGCCACTGGCACCGGCATGCAGCAAGACTTTTTCACCCGGCTTGAGGCCCGCCAGTTGGAACAGATTGAGCCACGCCGTGCTGTACACCTCAGGCAATGCGGCCGCTTCGACCAGCGACAGCCCTTCCGGCGCCGGCAGCACATGCCGTGCGTCCACCACCACTTCTTCGGCCATGCCGCCACCGGCCAGCAATGCGCAAACGCGATCGCCCACTTGCCAGGACGAGCCCGCACCGACTTCGCTGATCACCCCGGAACACTCCAGGCCCAGCACATGGCTGGCGCCGGGTGGTGGTGGATAAAGCCCGGCACGCTGTAATAAATCTGCGCGATTGAGGCCCGCAGCCGCCACGCGAATGCGAACTTGGCCTACATCGCAGGTAGGACTTGGTTCTTCCAACCACTCCACATGACCTTCAACGCCTTGCAATGCTTTCACAGTGCCTCCATAGTGAACCTGGACTGAGCCCGTAGCAGTAGCGCCGGGCTTTTTGCATTATGCGACCGGACCATATGGAACCGGCGACTTCAAAGACGGCCTAATATGCGTTATCAATTGCCCCCGCGTCGAATCAGCATGAAGCATTTGTTCCCCAGCACCGCCCTCGCTTTTTTCATTGGTCTCGGCTTCGCGTCGATGTCGACCAATACGTTCGCAGCCAACAGCTGGGACAACCTTCAGCCTGATCGCGATGAGGTGATTGCCAGCCTCAACGTCGTCGAGTTGCTCAAGCGTCATCACTACAGCAAGCCGCCGCTTGACGATGCGCGCTCGGTGATCATCTACGACAGCTACCTCAAGCTGCTGGATCCGTCGCGCAGCTACTTCCTGGCCAGCGATATCGCTGAGTTCGACAAGTGGAAGACCCAGTTCGACGACTTCCTCAAGAGCGGCGACCTGCAGCCCGGCTTCACCATCTACAAGCGTTACCTGGACCGCGTCAAAGCGCGTCTGGACTTCGCCCTGGGTGAGTTGGACAAAGGCGTCGACAAGCTCGACTTCACCCAGAAGGAAACCCTTCTGGTGGATCGCAAGGACGCGCCTTGGCTGACCAGCACCGCCGCGCTCGACGACCTGTGGCGCAAACGCGTCAAGGACGAAGTGCTGCGCCTGAAGATCGCCGGCAAAGAGCCCAAGGCGATCCAGGAGCTGTTGACCAAGCGCTACAAGAATCAGCTGGCACGTCTTGACCAGACCCGTGCCGAAGATATCTTCCAGGCCTACATCAACACCTTCGCGATGTCCTACGATCCGCACACCAATTATCTGTCGCCAGATAACGCGGAAAATTTCGATATCAATATGAGTCTGTCGCTGGAAGGCATCGGTGCCGTCCTGCAAAGCGACAATGACCAGGTCAAGATCGTGCGCCTGGTGCCGGCAGGTCCGGCGGACAAGACCAAGCAAGTGGCCCCGGCCGACAAGATCATCGGTGTGGCCCAGGCCGACAAAGAGATGGTCGATGTGGTCGGCTGGCGCCTGGACGAAGTGGTCAAGCTGATCCGTGGGCCGAAAGGCAGCGTGGTGCGCCTGGAAGTGATTCCGCACACCAATGCACCGAACGACCAGACCAGCAAGATCGTGTCCATCACCCGTGAAGCGGTGAAGCTCGAAGACCAGGCCGTGCAGAAGAAAATCCTCAACCTCAAGCAGGATGGCAAGGATTACAAGCTGGGCGTGATTGAAATCCCGGCCTTCTACCTGGACTTCAAGGCCTTCCGTGCTGGCGATCCGGACTACAAGTCCACCACGCGCGACGTGAAGGAAATCCTCACGGAACTGCAGAAAGACAAAGTCGACGGCGTGGTCATCGACCTGCGCAACAACGGCGGCGGTTCCCTGCAGGAAGCCACCGAGCTGACCAGCCTGTTTATCGACAAGGGTCCGACCGTGTTGGTACGCAACGCTGACGGCCGTGTCGACGTGCTCGAAGATGAAAACCCGGGGGCCTTCTACAAAGGGCCGATGGCGCTGCTGGTCAACCGTCTCTCGGCCTCGGCCTCGGAGATTTTCGCCGGCGCCATGCAGGACTACCACCGTGCACTGATCATCGGCGGCCAGACCTTCGGCAAAGGCACCGTGCAGACCATTCAGCCGCTGAACCATGGCGAACTGAAACTGACCCTGGCCAAGTTCTACCGGGTTTCCGGGCAGAGCACCCAGCATCAGGGCGTACTGCCGGACATTGATTTCCCGTCGATCATCGACACCAAGGAAATCGGCGAAAGCGCCCTGCCGGAAGCCATGCCGTGGGACACCATCCGTCCTGCGATCAAGCCGGCGTCCGATCCGTTCAAGCCGTTCCTGGCACAGCTCAAGGCTGACCACGACACCCGCTCCGCCAAGGATGCCGAGTTCGTGTTCATCCGCGACAAGCTGGCCCTGGCCAAGAAGCTGATGGAAGAAAAAACCGTCAGCCTCAACGAAGTGGATCGTCGCAAGCAGCACACCGACATCGAAAACCAGCAACTGGTACTGGAAAACATCCGCCGCAAGGCCAAGGGTGAAGATCCACTCAAGGAGCTGAAAAAAGAAGATGAAGATGCGCTGCCGGCCGAAGCCGAGAAAACCAAGCCGGAAGACGACGCTTACCTGGCCGAGACAGGCCGGATCCTGCTGGACTACCTGAAGATCACCAAGCAGGTGGCCAAGCAGTAAATGATGGCGATTTAATGTGATCGCTCCTTGGAGTGTCATCATATAGACATCATTCTGTCGTGAAATGAAGGACCGCAGGCGTCATGCCTGCGGTCCTTTTTTTTCGATCGAGATCGCCATGACCATGACCGAACAGCTGAATGCATTGGGCTCTATCCTGGCTCAAGGCAGTTTGCACAGCCTGTTCCAACCGATCATCTGCCTGTCTGAACGGCGCATTCTCGGCTACGAAGCCCTCAGTCGTGGCCCCTCGAACAGCCCCCTGCACTCCCCTGTCGCCCTGTTTTCGGTGGCCAGCCACGCGGGACGCCTCAGTGAACTGGAAATCGCTTGCCGCGAAAGCGCGTGCCGACGCTTCAGTGAACAGAAGCTGCCGGGCAAGCTGTTTCTCAATATCTCGCCGGAATCCCTGATGGAAACCGCGCACCAACCAGGGCGCACCCTGCAACTGCTGCGCGACTTTGGCATCCCGCCGAGCCAGGTGGTGATCGAACTCACCGAGCAGACGCCCACCGATGACTTCGACCTGCTGCAGACCGCCCTGCACCATTACCGCAACATGGGTTTCGCCATCGCACTGGATGATTTGGGCGCCGGCTATTCCAGCCTGCGGCTGTGGTCGGAGCTACGCCCGGACTACGTAAAGATCGACCGGCACTTTATCGACGGCATTCACCAGGATGCGCTCAAGCGCGAGTTTGTCGGCTCCATCCTGCAGATCGCCAGGGCCTCCCGCGCCCAGGTGATTGCCGAGGGCATCGAGCTGGCGGAAGAGCTGGCTGTGCTGACGGAGATGGGCGTCGATCTGGTCCAGGGCTACCTGCTCTGCCGCCCGCAGGAACAGCCGCCGCAAGAGGCGCGCCTGATGCTGCCCAAGCCGGACAACGCCAACATCGCCCTCAGCGAAGAAGGCAGCGACCTCAGCGCGCTGCTCAACGAACAGCCGGCGGTGGACCAGGACACCGCCACCGCCCAGGTACTGGAGTCATTCCGCCGCCAGGCCAACCTCAACTCGCTGGCAGTGCTGGACGGGCGCGGCCACCCGGTCGGCATCGTGCATCGGCATTCGCTGTCGGATGCACTGCTCAAGCCGTTCGCCACCGACCTGTTTGCGCGCAAACCGATCAGCCGCTTGATGAGCGATGATTTTCTGGCGGTGGAGTTAAGCCAGTCACTGCAACAAGTCAGCCGCCTGTTGACCAGCCGCGCGCGGCAGCGCATCGAAGAAGACTTCATCATCACCCTCAATGGCGACTACCTGGGGCTGGGCCGGGTGATCGATGTACTCAAGCTGATCACCGAGCTGAAAATCCAGCAAGCGCGCTATGCCAACCCGCTGACCCTGCTGCCAGGCAACGTGCCGATCCAGCAATGCCTCACACGGTTGTTGCAGCAGCAACGCGAGTCAGTGATCTGCTACGTGGACATCGACAGCTTCAAGCCCTTCAACGATATCTACGGTTATGGGCGTGGGGACGAGGTGTTGCTGTGCCTGGCGCAGTGCTTGAACGACCGGGTCGACCCGAGCCGCGACTTTGTCGGACACATTGGCGGGGATGATTTTTTGCTGGTGCTGGGGCCGCAGGATTGGCGCAAGCGTCTCAACCAGTTGCTGGATGATTTCCATACCCAATGCCGGCGTTTCTATCGCGCCGAGCACCTCGACGCTGGCTGCTTCGTGGCGTTGAATCGCCAGGGCGTGCGTCAGGAGTTCGCGTTGCTGTCACTGTCGATAGGCGTGGTGCACTTATATCCACAGGCCTGTGGACAACTCGATGCCAGCCAGTTGGCCGAGATGGCATCGCAAGCCAAACACCATGCCAAGGATGTGGCCGGCTACAGCATTCATGTGATCGACAGCATGGACATGCAGCCCCAGGCGCTTTAAGCCTCGGCGGATTCGGGGTACTCGTATTCAAACACCCGCACCACCTCCGAGGCGTGCCAGGAGGCGGCGGCCACCCCATCGGACGGCCCGCTGAACCGACCCAGGCGCTCCACGCATTCAAAAAAGCCGGTACGCGGCAGGCGGCTGGCGCCCTGGCTGATCACCAGTGAGCTGCGCAACGGCTGCTCGGCCTTGGCATCCAGCGCCGCCAGGTGTTCCAGGGCAGCGGCCAGGGTTTGCATGGCCGGCGTCGGGAATTGCAGGCGCTCCAGCAGCGCGCGGTAGGTCAGCAGATGGCGCTGGCGGCGCGCCTGGTCCAGTTCGTTGAGTAACCCATCCCAGTGTTGACGGCTGATACGTAAGCTCAAGATTCATCCCTCCAACCTGCAACGCCCAATTCCCAGGCCAGGCTGCGGCGAATCGCGGCATCCGGCTGGCGTTCACCACTTTCGATCAATCCAAGATACGAGGGGCTGATACCCACGGTGCGGGCCAGGGTCTCGATGGCCAGGCCCTTGGCCTCGCGCAAGCCGCGCAGGTCTGCGAGCGGGCGCAGGTCCTGAGCGGGGGCGGCGTGGGCGGTAACAGCAGGAGGCGGTGCGGGGTGTGGCTGACCGGCAGCTTTTAGCAGCGCCTGGTACTGGTCCCATGGCAAAACCGCGTATTCGGGCTCGCCATTGCGTGAAATTATCTGAATATCCATGACTGCCCCGTAGGATCACAACACTTACAGCGTAAGTTCTTTCCTTAGGAGTGTAATCCTAACAGCCACAAAGGTCGCAGGGGGATATCCGTATGATCAGTTTTTTTGCGGGTTTTCCTTGGCGAGCAAGGCAGGCGTGGCTGGCAGTCGCTCGACCACCGCGAGTTTTTCCGGACGCTGTGCATCGCGCCAGGCGCGAAAGGCGCTCAACTCACCGTCGAGGGTCTTCATGACCCACGCCAGCACGGCGATGTCATCGAGCATGCCGAACACCGGAATAAAGTCCGGGATCGCATCGATCGGGCTGAGGAAGTACATCAACCCCGCGACTACCGAGATCAGCGCCTTGGGGCTGATCGCACGGTACTCGCCGCGCCAGTAGGCCAGGCACAGGGCCTGGAGCAACTTCAGATCATCCTTGAGCTTGCCCAGGCGATTACCCTGGCTCGAGCCCTTGGCGGCGACGGCGAACAGCAGGGTCGGCAAACGCCCACGACCAAGCAAGCGGGCGGCCATGGGCAAGAAGCGGGTGAAATTGAAGGGTGGTTTCATTCGTCACTCCAGTTCCAGGCGACATAAAAGGTTATCCACACAAATTGTGGATAACCTTGTGAACAGAGCCTATTTTTCCGGCTGAAAGCCACGCAGTACAAGGCTTGCAGTCAGATCGGGCGTTTTTTGCGCACATTAAAAAAACCCAAGATTTCATTGACTTGGCGTAGATGTGCGGCTACCCGTACTCGAGTCTTATATCAGACTCCACGACCCATCATGGGTTCGATCAGATTTCTGCAGGTACTGGCTTGCCAGCCATGAGTGTCAACGATTACGCCAGCATTCTGGAGAAAATGCAGTGGCTCAGCGCTTTTCGCCGGCAAGCCGGCTCCTACAGGGAAGCACGCGTTTTCCGACGGCCAGAAACAACAACGCCCCGTCGAGACGGGGCGTTGAGTGTTGAGGTGCCGATTACTTCTTGGCGGCAGGTGCTGCAGGGGCTTCAGCCTTGGCTGGGTCCTTGATGGCCAGCAGCTCCAGGTCGAATACCAGCACCGAGTTGGCTGGAATCGCCGGGCTCGGGCTCTGGGCGCCGTAGGCCAGGTCGGACGGGATGTACAGCTCGACCTTCTCGCCTACGTGCATCAGTTGCAGGCCTTCGACCCAACCCGGGATCACGCCGCTGACCGGCAGGTCAATCGGGCTACCGCGATCCACGGAGCTGTCAAAGGTGGTGCCGTTGGTGAGCTTGCCGGTGTAGTGCACAGTCACCACGTCAGTCGGCTTAGGCTGAGGGCCGTCGGCTTTCTTGGTGATCTTGTACTGCAGACCGGAAGCGGTGGTGACTACGCCGTCTTTCTTGGCATTGTCTTCGAGGAATTTCTTGCCGGCGGCTGCCGACTCTTCGCTCATCTTGGTCATGCGTTCTTCAGCACGCTTCTGCAGTGCGGCAAACGCTTCAACCAGCTCGTCGTCTTTGAGCTTCTGCTCTTTCTTGCCGACGGCATCTTCGATGCCCTGGGCTACCGCTTTGGAATCCAGGTCATCCATGCCTTCCTGGGCAAGGCTTTTGCCCATGTTCAGGCCGATACCGTAGGAAGCTTTCTGCGCCGGGGTTTTCAGCTCTACGCTGGTCTGCGAATCACAACCCGCAAGTACCAGGCTAACCAGGGCCACCGCCGCCGCCAACCGATGCTGTTTCATGCTATTTCCTTGTTCATGCGCCAAAAGGGCATTCGAATAAAGTCGCGAGCTTATCAGGCGGCCACGACCAATGGCTACCGGCATGTGAGCAGGAAACTTCCGATAAGTTCACGTGTTTAAAAGCATTTTCATTCATTATGGGGACCCGCGAAGGATCGTGGGACCGCCTACTACCAGGCTCAGGGCCACTTGCCGCACTTATGGCGTAGTGGCATAACAACGCGACAACTCGACAAGGATAGTTATCTTGCGCATTTTTTCCCGTGTTTTACTGTTGATATTCATCCTGCTGGGGCTCGCCCTGGCCGTGGTGATCTATTACACCCTCAACCCCAGGCTGCCGGAATACGTGCCCGTGGAGCAGGTGCACTACCAGGATCAATGGAGTGCCGCCGACCGCCAGACCTACTACTTCACGCCCCAGGGCACGCAGGTCAAGGGCCTGCATTACAACTGGTTCACTGCCCTGGAACTGCCGTTTTCCGAACAACGCTTCGCCACGCCGGAGTACCTGGCGCGCTTCGGCTTCCTGGTCGATCCCAAACAGGTGCCCACCGCGCAAAACCCCGGCAACCTGCCGGTGGGGTTTGCCCGGCACACCAACGCCGGCAGCAGCGTTGAATACCTGGACATCACCTGCGCCGCCTGCCACACCGGCGAGCTGCACTTCAAGGGCCAGGCCCTGCGCATCGATGGCGGCTCAGCCCAGCATGTGCTGCCGTCCAGTGTGCCAACGTTACGCGGCGGC
Source organism: Pseudomonas sp. GW821-FHT05D12 (assembly GCF_059419825.1). Lineage (NCBI taxonomy): Bacteria > Pseudomonadati > Pseudomonadota > Gammaproteobacteria > Pseudomonadales > Pseudomonadaceae > Pseudomonas > Pseudomonas sp. GW821-FHT05D12. The sequence continues at coordinate 8,328 of NZ_JBWKSN010000029.1, forward strand.
AGTTTCGGCCAGGCCCTCGTCGCCAGCCTCGCGGCAACGTATTACAACCCGTGGAAGTTCGAGCGCTTCGCGCGCAAGGTGCTCGGCGATCAGTACGATGCCCAGCACAGCCAACTGCGCCAGGACTTCAAGCAGTCGCTGAACCAGTTCCTGAAAGTTGCCTGGAACGACACCCACCGCGGCCTCTACCCCACCGAAGAAGGCCCGGGCCGTACCGACGCGTTTGGTCGCATCGCCAATGCCAGCTTCGGCGACGCGATTTCGCCGGACAACTATCGCGTCGCCAATGCGCCAGTGGACTACCCGCACCTGTGGGATATCTGGACCTTCGACTGGGTGCAATGGAACGGCTCGGCCCAGCAGCCGATGGCGCGCAATATCGGCGAAGCCCTCGGTGTAGGCGCCACCCTGACCTTCTTCGACAGCGCCGGCCAACCGCTCCAGGGTGACGCGCGCTACCCATCGAGCGTGCGCGTACGCGACCTCAACCTGATCGAAGAAACCCTGCAACGGCTCAAACCGCCGACCTGGCCGGAAGACCTGTTCGGCGCCATCGACAAGCCTCTCGCCGCCCAGGGCCGCGCACTGTTCGCGGAAAACTGCGCCGGTTGCCATGTACCAACCGTCACCCAGGAAAACGGCCGCCCGGTCCAGCAACTGAAAATGCTCCCGGTGGAGTACATCGGCACCGACCCCGGCACCGCCAGCAACATTGCCGACCAGCGCTATGACCTCAGCGCCCTGCAGTGGGACCCGGCGGAGCTGGCCAAGTTGAATGTCGAGCTGCACCCCACGCCGACCGAGCCACTGGACCTGAAAAAAATGTCCGTGGCCAAGGGCCTGGCCTACGTCACGGCGTTCGTTGAAGAGCACGCCTATCGCGCCGCCGGCGTCACCCCCGCCGAGCGCCCGCAGCTGGATGGCTATGGGCTGCCCATCGGCGTGCGTGAGCTGCGCGCCTACAAGGCCCGTCCGCTGGCCGGCGTGTGGGCCACCCCGCCGTTCCTGCACAACGGCTCGGTGCCGACGATCTACCAATTGCTCTCGCCCCAGGACGAGCGCAGCACCACCTTCTATAAAGGCACGTTCGACTATGACCCGCGCCACCTGGGCTTCCAGACTGCCGTGTTCAAGAACGCCTTCCTGTTCGATACAAAACTCACCGGCAACCACAACAGCGGTCACGAATTCCGTGCCGGCCAACGTGGCAACGGCGTTATCGGCCGCGGCTTGCTGCCGCAGGAACGCTGGGCGCTGCTGGAATACCTGAAAGTGCTGGGCGGCCCGCTGGAGCAACAACTGCCATGATTATCCGATCTCAATACGACCGACCTTCCCTGCTCTCCCGTCTCTGGCTGCGCCTCGGCGCGTGGCTCGGCAAGACCCTGCTGTGGCTGGTCGGCCTGGGCCTGCTCGGCTGGCTCGCCGCGACCGCCTGGTACGCCTGGCAGCACAGTGGCCCGGTCTCACCGAACGAACAGGTCCCGCCAGATGAAGCGGCGATGACCCAGGGCATTATCCAGACAGCGGTGCGCATCGTTGACCAGCACCGCGAAGGCACGCGCTACCTGCGCGATGCCCACGCCAAGGCGCATGGCTGTGTGAAGGCCGAAGTCAGTGTGCTGGCGGACCTGGACCCGGCCTTGCGCCAGGGCGTGTTCGCCGAGCCGGGCAAGACCTGGCAGGCGCTGATTCGGCTGTCCAACGGCAACGCCTACCCGCAGTTCGACAGCATCCGCGATGCCCGCGGCATGGCGCTGAAGTTGCTGGATGTGCCGGGCAAACAACTGCTGGCGGATCAGCAAAACCGCACAGAGCAGGACTTCGTGATGTTCAGCCACCCGAATTTCTTTGTCAGCGATGTGGCGGAATACGCGCAGAACATCGGCGCACAAGCGGATGGCAAGAAAGTCCTCGCGTTCTTCCCCAAGGTCGACCCGCGCAGTTGGCAGGTACGGCATCTGTTTATCGCCCTGGCGACCCTGGCACCCGCCCCTGCCAGCCCGACGCAGACCACCTACTTTTCGGTATCGCCCTACAAGTTCGGTGCGGCCAACGCCAAGTTCCGCGTTGCGCCCGATCCGCAGGATTGCCCGGAATACGTGCTGCCCAAACAGAACCAGGACCTGCCCAACTTCCTGCGCAGCGCCTTGAGCCAACAGTTGTCCACCGACCGCGTGCCGGCGTGTTTCGTGCTGCAGATCCAGCGACAGAACCCGCAGAAATTCATGCCGATCGAAGACACCAGTATCGAATGGCAGGAGAGTGATGCGCCCTATGAGAGCGTGGCCAAGGTGCGCATCCCGGCCCAGGATTTCGATACCCCCGAGCAGAACCTGGCGTGTGACAACCAGTCGTTCAACCCCTGGTTCGGTGTGGCGGAGCATCGCCCCATCGGCGGTATCAACCGCTTGCGCAAGGCGGTGTACGAAGCGGTCAGCGATTACCGCCACAGCCGCAACAACCCGTAAAGAGTGCGTAATAACGGGCCCGGCGCCGTAAGGATTGCGTCGGGTCTATTGAGCCATTTTCGGCGCGAAACTACCGTGGATGCCTACTCCATCACGTAGGCATTTTCCATGGAAAGCTCAACCCTCGGCATGCTCGTCCTGACCATAATCGCCGTGTTCGGCACCGCCTCATTTTGCTTCGAGCACCTGGCCACGCGCCAGACGCGCAAGAAAAAAGCCAAATAGACGTCAGGCTCGGGTATCGGGTACCGGGTCGTTGATCACCAGTTCCTCGGGGATCTCGTCCACCCGTGGGTCGAGCACTGCAGCCATGGCCCCCATCGGATGTTCCGGCATGGCCACGTGGTGCAACGGCGCGCCTTCGACCCGATACTCGCCGGTGACCTGCTTGGGCTGTACACGCCAGATCAGCAACAGCGCGCAGGCCGAAAACAGCATGTAGAACGCTTCGTGGCCGTAGCTGTTCATCAGCGCGCCGCTGAGCATCGGCCCCAGGCAGGCGCCAATCCCGTGGGTCGCCAGCATCATCGCGCTCAAAGGCACGCGCCGCGGCTGTTCGACGTTGTCATTGGCCAGCGCTACCGCCAGCGGGTACAGCGTGAACAGCAGCAAACCGCTGAGAAAGCCGAACACCAGCAACAAGGCATACGGCAGTTGCACCAGCCCCCACAGCGGAATCACCACCAGCCCCAGGGCCAGGGCGCAGCTACGGATCAACCGGGACCGATCAATGCGATCCGACAGCCAGCCGATCGGCCACTGCCCGCACAGCCCGGCAAAGATCGACACCGCGACGAAGGTACTGGCCTGGGCCGTGCTCAGGCCGTTGCGCGTGGCGAATACCGGAGCCAGCGCGTAAAACGCGCCGATCATCAGGCCGGTGACGAACACGGTGGTCAGCGCCTGCGGCACCCGCCGCCAGAAAAAACCCACTTCCAGCGGCGCCGCCACCAGCTTGGCCGGGTGCAGACGCTTGGTCATGGTCACCGGCAGCAGGCACGCGGCAAAGCAGATCGCCACGATTACCAGCGGCTTGAAATCCAGCTCCGGGCGCCAGATCAATACGCCCTGCCCCAACATCAAGCCCAGGGACACCGCCACCATGTAGCCGGCAAACACCGCGCCGCGCTGGTTGTTTTCCGCCTGCTCGTTCAGCCAGCTTTCAATGACCATGTACTGGTTCATCATGACCAGGCCCATCACGAATCGTAGCACCAGCCAGAACGCCAACTGCTCGAACAGCACATGCAGCAGCACGATGATGGTAGCGACGCCTGCACACGCCACATACGAGCGCACATGCCCGACGCCCGCGATCATGCGGTGGCCGAACTTGGCCCCGCAGACCATGCCACCGTAGTACGCCGCCGTCAGCGCGCCGATCCACAGCTCGTTGATGCCCTGACTGCTCAAGCGCAGGCCGATAAAACTGAAAAACAGCCCGTTGCCGGTGAGCATCAGGATGGTCGCGCTGTACAGCGCGGGGAAGGTCAGGAAAGTCAGGTTCATGGTGGCAAGTCGAAGGTTAGAGGGTGTCGTTCATATGGCTGGCCTGGGCCAGCAACCATTGGCGAAAGCTGCGCGCAGCCGAGGGCAGGTTGCGGTGGTGCGGTTGCATCAGGTGCAGGCGACCCCGGCTGTGCATGGTTTGGGGCAAGGCCATCTGCAGGCGACCGGCAGCCAGTTCGCCCATCAGCAAACTCTTCCAGCCCAGGGCCACGCCGTGGCCCATGACCGCCGATTGCATCAACAGTTGATAGCTGTTGGTGCGCAATGCATGACGCGGGGTGTGGTAATGGGCGCCGACATCGGCGAACCAGTCGGTCCAGGTCAGCCAGTCATGGGAGTGGTCCTCGACGATCAGCAACGTATGGGCATGCAGCAACTGTTGCACGTCGCTGATCGGGCCGTGACGCTCGATATAACCAGGGCTGCACACCGCGATGACCTGCTCGCGCTCGAACACCGGCGACAGTTCCAGGTCGTGGGGTGGCGGCAGCTCATCGAGGTGATAGAACAGGCCCAGGTCATACTCGCTCACATCCAGATGATCAGGGCTTTCGCTGCACAGGATGCGGATATCCAGGTCCGGGTGTTCGCGCTGGAACTCCGGCAGCAGGCCGGCGAGCCAGATCGAACTGATGGTCGGCGTGCTGGCCAGGGTCAATTGGCGATCGGCGCCGCGCCGGCGCAACTCGGCGGACTCGCGGTCAAGTTCGCGCAACAGCCGCTGGACGGTCCGAAAGTAGCGAACCCCGGCGGGCGTCAGGCTCAATCCCAGCGCCAGTCGGTAGAACAACGGGCGCGCCAGGTCTTCTTCCAGACGCTTGATCTGGCGGCTGACCGCGCTCTGGGTCAGGTTCAGTTCATGGGCAGCCTGGGTAAAACTCAAATGACGGGCCGCCGCTTCGAACGTCTGCAGGCAGTTGAGGGGCGGAAGGTCGACGTTTCGGCGTGACATAAGCGGTTCCAATGGCAGAACGGGCCCGGGTTTGGCCGGGCCCGCAGAGATCACGTGGCCAGGCATCCTGCCAGTTGCTGACTCACAGCGCGACCCTGGCCACGCGCTTGCTCCATTGCCGACGGTGTTCCAACTGGCCGTTCTCCCAGGCCGTCTGCTCCGCCTCGACGTAGAACCACTCGGCATCGGCGTGCACGCTCAGGCGGCTTTCCACCTCCACCTCCCAGGCATCGCGGCCCACCCGATAGTGCCACTGGATATCGGCACGGGTGGACAGCGGGTCCCAGGGCAAGGTGCGATATTGCTCGGTGCAGCGTTGGTCCACGGACAGGCCGTGATCGGTAAAGCGCACGGCCCCCAGGTCGTCTTCGATCTTCACGCAGACTTCGCCACTGCCCACGTCTTCGATCAAGGTGCGTTTCGGCGCGGCGGCACGCAAGACTTCCAGGGCCGCCGGGGGGGCCGATTGCGGCGCCTCGAACGGGCAGTCCACCGCTTCGCCGACGAATACCGGCAGTTGCAGGCTTTGCACACCCGGCAGCAAGGTCAGCGTGGTCAGCTCGCGACTCGGCCACAGCAACGGGAAACTCGCGGTGCTCAAGGCCAGGCGCAAGCGATAGCCGGCCGGCAAACGCATGCCGATATGATCGAGGCTCAGTTGCACGTCCATCGCTTCACCCGGAACTACCGGTGTGACGTGGGAAAAGTCTTCGCGAAGAGTGAGATTAAGTACGGCATAACTGATCTGCGTGACCTGCCCATCCGGCGCCACCGCATTCAGGCGCGCGACCAATTGCCCACAGGTCGTATCGCTGGCCAGGCGCAACGTGAGGCGCACATCGCCCAACAGCGCCAAGGGTTCGGTCAGCGGCTGGGAGTCGAAGCACAGCGAGTGGGCATCATCGCGACGCTGGTCCGTCGGCCCGTCAGGGCCAAACCAGATGGCGCAGTATTCACCCTGGTGCAAGCCGGTGGTCAACGGCGAGCACACGCTGCGGGGCGCGGCCAATGCGTGATTGCCGGGCGTGAGGCCGCGCTCGTCGAGACTGAAATCGCGCCACTGCACTTGCGGGTCCGGCCAGCCCGAGGTTTGCACCCAAATGCCGGGACGCTCGGCGTAACTGCCTTTGGGTGACAGAATATCCTGTAGGTAAAAGGTGCAGGCGGCAGTGTCCATCACGCCATTTTCGATACCTTTAAGCCAGTAATCCCACCAGCGCAGGGCTTCTTGCAGGAAGCCGATGGCCGGATTCGGCACGGCAAAATGCGGATACTTGTGAATCCACGGGCCAATCATGGCCTTCCTCGGCCCCGGCAGGTGCTCCATCAGGCGCGAGACCGTGTTGCGGTAAGCATCGCCCCAGCCACCGACGGCGTACACCGCCGCCTTGATCTTCGAATAGTCCTCGCACACCGAACCGTGGCGCCAATAGTCATCGCGGGTCTGATGTTTCAGCCAGGTTTCGGCGAGCAGCGGCATGCCCTCCAGGCGCTGGTGCCAGAGGTTTTTCCAGGCGTCGCCCACCAGCAGGGGATCGGGCACCGCGGCGCTGAAGTTGAGCATTGTCGCGGCCCAGCCGAAGTTCTCCATCAGCAGGTTGCCGCCCTTGTAGTGGATGTCGTCGGCAAAGCGGTCATCGGTGGAACACAAGGTGATGATCGCCTTCAACGCCTCGGGCTGGCGCGCTGCGACCTGCAGGCCGTTGAAGCCGCCCCACGAGATGCCCATCATGCCAACGTTGCCGTCGCACCAGGGTTGCCGGCACAACCAGTCGATCACTTCGAGGGCGTCGTCCTGCTCCTGCAGCAGGTATTCGTCGGCCATCAGGCCTTCGGATTCGCCGTTGCCACGCATGTCCACGCGCACACACACATAACCCTGGCCCGCCATCCACGGGTGGGTCAGCGCATCGCGCACGGCAGTGCCGTCGCGCTTGCGGTACGGCAGGTATTCCAGGATCGCCGGAAAGGTCTGCAAACCGGCGACTTCCGGCAGCCAGATGCGCGCGGCCAGTTGGGTGCCGTCCTTCAAGGGGATCAGGCAATGCTCGATTTCACGGACCTTGTAGGCAAACTCGGTAACGATTTCCATCGGTAGCTCCAAACGCGTTTATTGCAAACAAACGACTCCCCCGCGCCCGCCAGGGAGCGCGTGGGGAGGCACACAGTTTCATGAGTTAGCGGGCGTATGCCGCGACGGGGTCGGCGTCACGCACGTCGGGTTCGCTGACGGGCTGCTGGCGTTTCACCTCGAGTAACGCGGGGTTCTTCAGCCAGAAGATCAGCGAGGTACTGGCCAGCAGCACCAGGATCATCCCCGGTAGACCGCCGAGGTTGGAGAGCATCTTCACGCCGTCGATGCCGATGAAGGCGACCATCACCCACGACACCGTGCCGATAATCACCCCCCACACAATCTTCAATGCCGGGTTGCCGTCCAGGTCGGAATCGGCCGTCACGCCTTTGCTGCACAGGTTGGCGATCACATCGGTGCTGGAGTCTGCGGCGGTAACGAAGGAGATGAACGCCACGAACAGCAGGAACGCGACCATCAAGGCGCTGGCCGGCAATTGCTGGAACATCTGGTACAGCACATGCTCCACGCCCTGCTCGTTCAGCACGCGGTTGAGGCTGCCGTCGCCCAGGGCGTCGAAGTACAGGCTGGTGCCGGAGAAGATGCAGATCCACACCGCGGTGAACAACGCCGGGTACAGCATGTTGATATGAATGAATTCGCGCACGGTGTAGCCACGGCCGATCTTGCCGAGGAACAGCGCGCTCACCGGTGCCCAGGCAAACCACACCGACCAGTAGAACACGGTCCAGCTCTGCGGCCAGGTATCGCCGCTGGCGGCGCCGGTGAACAGGCTGCGGCTGAAAAAGGTGTCGAGGTAGATGCCCAGGGACTCGACGCCCAGGCTGAACATGTACAGGGTCGGTCCGCACAACAGCACGAACAGCCCCAGGGCCAGCATGATCCAGGTGTTGAACGACGACAACATCACAATGCCGCGCTGCAGGCCGCTGGCGGCCGAGGCGACAAAGGTGATGACAATGATCGCGATGATGATCGCCAGGCGCAGGGGTGTGGTTTCACCGCCGATGTACTGGCTCAGGCCACCCGACAAGGTCAGCGCGCCAGTGCCCAGGGACGAAGCCATGCCGGCCACCAGGGCAAACATCGCCAGGGTGTCGATCAACCCGGCATAGCGCTTGACCCGCGCCTCGCCCAGCAGCGGCTCGAGCATGGCACCAATCGAGAAGTTGCCGCGGCGGTTGTAGAACACCAGCGCGAACACCAGCGAGGGCACCAGGTAGATGGCGTAGGGGGTGATGGTCCAGTGCAGGAACATCGTCGACATGGCAAAGCTTTTGGCTGCGCCGCTGCCTGCTTCGATGGGCAGGCTGGTGGGGGGGCCGTAGAGGTGATAGAGCGGTTCAGCGGTGGTCCAGAACAACACACCGACCGCCAGGGTGGTGCACAGCGCCACCATGAACCAGCGCCACTTGCTCAGCAGGGGCTGGGCATCTTCGCCGCCGATACGCACCCTGCCCAGCGGCGACAGGTAGACAATCGCAGTCAACACCACCATGGCGAACGAGCCGGCGCTGAACAACCAGGAAAAGTTGTTCAGGATCAGGCTGTTGAGCTGTTTGCTGACCGTCAGGAACGCATTCAGGTCAATGTAGCTGGCGATCACTGCCGCCAGCAGGATCAGGAACGTTGGCCAGAACACCAACGGACGCAGTGGATATTTCATCAAGTGCCATTCCCCTTGCAGACTATTTTTATCGCCTTGACAGGCCATTGTTAGAGAGCGGGCACCACAGCGTCCTGCTGCGGTAGCTCGCCTGGAAGTCTTCGCGTGGCTATAGATAACCGTTTAAGCGGCAGGAGGCGCAATCGACCAATGGGCATGGGGGTATTCCGCCACGTCATGGCGTACCCACCGTTCAGGATGAACCTGCAGTGCACATGGCAAGGTGACGGGAGGTCAAATCGCAGGCAAAAAAAAGCCCGCTCAATGAGCGGGCTTCTTGTGGCGACCTGGCGTTCAGTGCTCCAGGTTGCCGAATATGGCGCAGCGGACGGGACTCGAACCCGCGACCCCCGGCGTGACAGGCCGGTATTCTAACCGACTGAACTACCG
>NZ_JBWKSN010000030.1:0-13713 GCF_059419825.1 Pseudomonas sp. GW821-FHT05D12
CAATCGGCCGGGCTGGTTTCATAGCGCTCGCCGGTGGCGATGATATGCGCCACCAACGGGCCGTGGGACACCGCCACGCCCTTGGGCATGCCGGTGGAGCCGGAGGTGTAGATCACGTAGGCCAGGTTGTCGCCGTCCAGCGTCACCTGAGGTGCAGTGTCGCTGAAGCCTTCCCATTCCTCGGTACGATCAATCGCCAGGCTATCGAGGCCATAAGGGATCGGCAGTTGCTGCAAGGCGCTGGTGTGGGTGAGCAGCAGTTGCGCGCGGCTGTCCTGCATCATGTACAGCAGGCGGTCGCGGGGGTATTCGATATCCAGCGGGACATACACGCCGCCGGCTTTCATCACCGCAAGGAACGCCACCATGATCTCGGCACTGCGCGGCATGGCGATGGCCACGCGCAATTCCGGGCCGACACCACGGGCGATCAGCGCATGAGCGAGGCGGTTGGCCTGGCGGTCCAGCTCGCCGTAGGTCAGGGTCTGAGCGTCGAATTTCACCGCCACCGCCGCCGGGTTTTCCCGAGCGCGGTCGGCGACTCGTTCGTGGACCAGGCGCTTGGCCGGGAAACCCGCGTCGGTCTGGTTCCACAGCTGCAGGATATGTTGTTGCTCAGTCTGGCCCAGCAGACTCAATTGGCTGATGGGTTGCTGTTGGTCGGCAACCATCGCCTGCAACACGTTCTGCCAGTGATCGGCCATGCGCTCGATGGTAGAAGCTTCAAACAGGTCGGTGGCATACCCCAGTGACGCCCAGAGCCCGTCTGCCCCTTCTTGGACATCCAGGTCAAGATCGAAATGCGCAGTACGCCGGTCCCACGCCAATCCTTCGATGCGCAAGTGGGCCAGGGCCTGTGGCTCTTCACCTCGACGCCCTTCGGCCTGGTAGTTGAACATCACCTGGAACAGTGGGTTGAGGCTCAGGCTACGCTCGGGCTGCAGGTGTTCTACCAGTTGTTCGAAGGGCAGGTCCTGATGCGCTTGGGCGTCCAACGCACGCTGCTTGACCTGGGCCAGCAACTGCGCAACGGTGGTCTGCCCATCGATATCGGCCTTGAGCACCTGGGTGTTGACGAAGAAGCCGATCAGGCGCTCGGTTTCCACGCGGTTGCGATTGGCGATCGGCACGCCCACGCGAATATCCTGCTGGCCACTGTAGCGGTGCAGCAAGGCCTGGAACGAAGCCAGCAAAAGCATGAACAGCGTTACACCTTCGCGCTGGGCCAGGGCTTTTAGATCAGCGGCCAGCGCCGCTGACAACGACACGTCCAGGCGCGCCCCCCGATGACTCTGTTGAGCCGCACGCTGATGGTCGAACGGCAGTTCCAGCACCGGCTGCTCACCGCCAAGCAAGTCACGCCAGTAATCCAGCTGACGGACCTTCTCGCCGGCGTCCATCCAGGCACGCTGCCACACGGCATAGTCGGCATACTGGATCGGCATATCCGGCAGTTGCGGCGTCTGGCCCTGGCTGAACGCGGCATACAACTTCACCAGTTCTTCGACCATGATCTGCATCGACCAACCATCGGACACGATGTGATGCTGCACCAGCACCAGCACATGATCGTCCTCGGCCAGGCGCAACAAGGTCACACGCAGCAACGGCCCTTGCTGCAAATCAAATGGACGAGCAATCTCGGCTTCGACCTGCGCCTGCAAGTCAGCCTCGTCGACCAGCTCCAGCCTGATCGGCAAAGCGGCGTCAGGCAGAATCACCTGTCGTGCCCCGTCCGGTTGCTCCTGCACACAGGTGCGCAGGCTCTCATGACGGGCCATCAGAGCATCGAAACTGCGTTGCAGTGCCGAGGTATCCAAAGTGCCCTTGAGGCGCAGGGCACTGGGGATATGGTATGCGGCACTGTGGGGGTCCAGTTGCCACAGGAACCACTGGCGTTCCTGGGCGTAAGACAGCGGTAGCGGTTGTTCGCGACCGACCGCCAGCAAGGGGGGCGCCTGCTCACCTTCGCACGCCTCCAATACTTGCAGAGCGGTGGCGAAACCTTCCAGACGCGGTTGCTCGAAGACCAGTTTGAGTGGAACTTCACGGCCCAATACCTGGCGCAGGCGCGAAACCACCTGCATGGCCAAAAGCGAGTGCCCGCCCATTTCGAAAAAGTGATCGGTCAGCCCCACCCGCTCGGCCCCGAGAATGTCTGCCCAGACGGCGGCGACCTGTTGCTCCAGTTCGGTGACCGGCGCGACCCACACCTGCTGAGATTGACGGGCATCGGGTTTGGGCAGCGCCTGCCGGTCCAGCTTGCCGTTCGGGTTCAAGGGCATGCGCTCAAGGAAGATCAGGTGCGCAGGCACCATGTAGTCAGGCAGCTGTTCACGCAGGATCGACTTGAGCGCCTCGGCATCGTTCTGTTCGGCCACCAGATAGGCCACAAGCTGGTTATCGGCGGCCAGTATCAAGGTTTCACGCACGTTCGGCTGGGCCAGTAACAGCGCTTCGATTTCCCCCAGCTCAATACGAAAGCCGCGAATTTTTACTTGATGGTCAACCCGGCCCACATACTCGATCACACCATCGGCCCGGTACCGCGCCAGGTCGCCGGTGCGGTACAGGCGCTCGCCGGTTTCACCAAACGGATCCGGCACAAAACGCTCGGCGGTGAGCAATGCGCGGTTCATATAGGCACGCGCCAAGCCGCAGCTGCTGCCGATATACAGCTCGCCCACGGCGCCCAGCGGTGCCAGGTTCAAGTCGCGGTCCAGCACATACAGCGCACGACCTGGCAGCGAACGGCCAATCGGGCTGGCGGTGGCGCCAATCAGCTCGGAGCCTGCCGTGCAATCCAACACGCTCGACACAACGGTGGCTTCCGTAGGGCCGTAGGTATTGAGCAAGCGGATATGGCCAAGCCCGGCCTTGAGCCACTGCGCCGGACCGTCCAGCGGCATGGCTTCGCCGCCGATATGGACTTGGCGCAGTGCGCCATAGGTGCGCGGGCCCGCGGCCAGGCAGTCGAGCAGGAACAGGTTCCAATAGGCGGTTGGCAAGTCGGCCAGGGTGATGCCCTGGGCAATGATTTCGTCGTACAGCCGAGCGCTGTCCCACAAATCCGGGCCGCGCAGGACAACCGTGGCGCCATGGGTCAGCGCTGGGTACAGCTGCTCGACGAAACCATCGAAATTCAGGGTAGCGAATTGAAGCACCCGGTCTTCAGCCGTCAACTGCGAGTAACCGGCGGCAATACTGGAGAATTCGGTCAGTGCCGCATGATTGATCGCCACGCCCTTGGGCTTGCCGGTGGACCCCGAGGTGTAGATCACGTAGGCCAGGTTTTGCGCGGCAACCACCACCTTCGGATCGCTCTCAGGGCACAACGCCAGGCGCGCATCCGCAAGATCGAACGTCGCCATGCCCTCAGGCAATGGCATCGCCACCTGGGCCTGGGTCAACACCAGGCGCACGCCACTGTCTTGGAGCATATGCAACAGACGTTCACGCGGGTATTGCGGGTCGAGCGGCACATAAGCACCGCCGGCCTTGAGCACTGCCAACAGACTGACCACCATGTCGAACGAGCGCTCGACCGCCACCCCCACCAACACTTCCGGGCCAATACCCAGGCCGATCAGGTGATGGGCCAGACGGTTTGCCTGGCGGTTCAGCTCGGCATAGCTGATGAACTGCTCGTCCAGGCACAGGGCAATCGCATCGGGCCGCTGTCGGACCTGGGCCTGGAACAAGCCGTGGACGCCCACGACGTCTTCAAACACCGCCGCGCTGCGGTTCCATTCTTGCAACAGCTTGCGTTGCTCGTCATCGACCAGCATCCCGAGCTGTGCAATACGATTACCGGCGCGCCCGACCACCGCCCGTAACAACTGTTGCCAGTGCTCGGCCATGCGTTGCACGGTCGCCGCCTCGAACAGGTCGGTCGCATAGGTCAGCGAGGCCCAGATGCCTTCGGGCGACTCCTGGGTATCCAGGCTCAGGTCAAACTGCGCGCTCTGGCTGTCCCACTCCAGAGCTTCCACGCCCAGGCCTGGCAACTGCTGCTCGCCACGTGGCCCGCGGCCTTCGGTCTGGTGGTTGAACATCACCTGGAACAGCGGGTTATGGCTCAGGCTGCGCTCGGGCTGCAAAGCCTCGACCAATTGTTCGAACGGCAGGTCCTGATGACTCTGGGCCTCCAAGGCACGTTGCTTGACCTGGGCCAGCAGCTGGCTGAAGGTCATGTGCCCGTCGATATCGGCCTTGAGCACCTGGGTATTGACGAAAAAGCCGATCAAACGCTCGGTTTCCGCGCGATTACGGTTGGCAATCGGCACGCCGACGCGGATATCCGACTGCCCGCTGTAGCGATACAACAAGGTCTGGAAGGACGCCAGCAGCAACATGAACAGCGTCACGCCTTCACGCTGGGCCAACGCCTTGAGCCCGTTGACCATTGCCGCATCCAGGCGCATGTCGAGCCGTGCACCGCGATAGCTCTGTACGGCCGGACGCGGGTGATCCAGCGGGAGTTCGAGCATCGGTTGCTCACCGCCCAACTGCTCGCACCAATAGCCCAACTGACGCTCTTTTTCGCCGGCTTCCATCCAGCTGCGTTGCCACAGGGCGTAGTCCGGGTATTGGATCGACAAGTCCGGCAGACGCACATCATGGCCCTGGCTGTGCGCGAGGTACGACTGCACCAACTCGTCGACCATCACCTGCATCGACCAACCATCGGAGACGATGTGGTGCAGCACCAACACCAACACGTGCTCATCGGGTGCCAATTGCAGCAACTTGACCCGAAGCAGCGGGCCTTGTAGCAGATCGAAGGGCTTGGCGATTTCTGCTTGCACCCGCCTTTCAAGGTGCGCGGCATCAGCGCTTTCAAAGGCGATTTCAAGCGACAACTCGGGCCTGACCACCTGTAGCACCTGATCGACATCCTGATGCAAGTGAGTACGCAGGCTCTCATGGCGGGCAATCAGGCTATCGAAGCTGCGCTGCAAGGCCGCCCGGTCAAGGCGACCTTTCAAGCGCAAGGCGCGCGGCAGGTGGTAAGCCGGGCTCTGCGGCTCCAACTGCCACAGAAACCACTGCCGCTCCTGCGCATAAGAGAGTCGAAGCGGCTCGCCTTCCTGGCGCTTGAAAACCGGGGCAATCTCAAACAGGTTGATGCCTTGCTGCTTGAGCATTACCGCCAACGCTTTCTTCTGTTGCGCAGAAAGTGAACCTACCGACTCGATTAATGCTTGCACGCCACGCCCCTCAGGAAATCAATTTATCCAAATCTTCTGCTGATAGACGTTTGAGGGCCTCCAAGGATTTAGCCAATGCGTCCTGCACCGGCGAATTATTTGTCTGCTGCGCCGCCACGTAGGCGCTGAAATCGGCCAGGGTCGGGGTGGTGAAGATCGATTTCACATCGAACTCGGCGTGCAATTGCTCGCGCAGGCGCACCACCACCTGCGTCGCCAGCAGCGAATGCCCGCCCAGTTCGAAGAAGTTGTCGTTCAGGCCCACCCGCTCCACGTCGAGTACCTCGGCCCAGATGGCGGCGATCTGCTGCTCCAACTCGCTGGACGGCGCCACGTAGGCGCGTGCCTGCAGGTTGGCATCGGCCTTGGGCAGCGCCTTGCGGTCGAGCTTGCCGTTGGGGCTCAGCGGCATCTGCTCCAGCAGCATCCACTGCGCAGGCACCATGTAGTCCGGCAGGTGCTGGGCCAGGTGTGCGCTGAGCACATCGCGCCAATCGTCGGCGGCGTCGTGCAGCACCAGGTAGCCGACCAGGTATTTGCCGTCGACGGCCAGTACGGCGGTCTCGCGGACCCAGTCGTGTTCGAGCAGGCGCGCTTCGATTTCACCCAGCTCGATGCGCAGGCCGCGCAACTTGACTTGATGGTCGATCCGCCCGGCGTACTCGATCACGCCGTCTGCGCGGTAGCGTGCCAGGTCGCCGGTGCGGTACAGGCGCTCGCCGTCGACAAACGGATGCGCGATAAAGCGCTCGGCAGTCAGCGCGGGACGGCGATGGTAACCCCGCGCCAGGCCCACGCCGCCCAGATACAGCTCGCCGAGCACACCCACCGGCGCCGGCTCGAAGTTGTCGTCGAGGATGTAGCAACCGAGGTTGGCAATCGGACGCCCAATCGGCACCGCATCGCGGCCCTCATCGATGCAGGTCCAGTGGGTCACGTCGATGGCCGCCTCGGTCGGGCCGTACAGATTGTAGAGCCCGGCCTGCGGCAGTTTGGCGAACACCTGCTGCTGCGCATCCACCGGCAACGCCTCGCCGCTGCACACGATACGGTGCAAGGTGTGGCAGGTCGCAACCGCCGGATCCTGCAGGAATGCCTGCAGCATCGACGGCACAAAGTGCAGCGTGGTGACCTGCTCGGCATTGATCAGGTTGACCAGTTTGGCCGGATCGCGGTGATCCCCCGGCGCCGCGACCACCAGGCGCGCGCCGGTCATCAATGGCCAGAAGAACTCCCACACCGACACGTCGAAGCTGAACGGGGTCTTTTGCAGGACCGTGTCGCTGACATCCAGGCCATAGGCTTCCTGCATCCAGTGCAGACGGTTGGCCAGGGCCGAGTGACGGTTGCCGGCGCCTTTGGGCTGGCCGGTGGAGCCGGAGGTGTAGATCACATACGCGAGGTTTTCGCCGTCCAGCACGATGCCTGGGTTGCTGTCGCTGTAGTCTTCAAAGGCAGACTCACCCAGCACCAAGGTTTCCAGATTGGTCGGAATCGGCAGTTGCTCGCGCAAGTGCGCCTGGGTCAGCAGCAGCTTCACGCCACTGTCGTCGAGCATGTAGGCCAGGCGCTCGCGTGGGTACTCCGGGTCCAGCGGCACATAGGCGCCACCGGCCTTGAGTACCGCGAGCAGGCCGACCACCATCTCGACGCAACGCTCCACGGCCAGGCCGACCAGCACATCCGGGCCCACACCCGCCTCGATCAAGCGATGGGCCAGGCGATTGGCGCGACGGTTCAGTTCGGCGTAGCTCAAGCGCTGCTCGGCGAATACCAGGGCCGGCGCGTCCGGCGTTCGCGTTACCTGCTGTTCAATCCGTTGCTGCACACAGTCCTGCAGGGGATAGTCACGCGCCGTGGCATTCCAGTCCCGCACGACTTGCTGGCGCTCGGCCGGGTCGAGCATGGCCAGCTCGCCAAGGTGTTGTTGCCCGCCCTGGAGCATGGCCTGCAGCAGGTTGACCAAGTGGCGCGCATAGCTGTGCACCGTGGCCGCACTGAAGTGCGCGCGGGCAAAGCCGAACTGCACTGACAGCGTGTCGCCGACGTCCACCAGCACGGTCAGCGGGAAGCTGGTCTGCTCGTGGGAATGCGGCGTGCCGAAGCGAATGCCGCTGCCGCCGCTCTGTTCCAGGGCCTTGGATACCGGGTAGTTTTCGAACACCAGAATGTTGTCGAACAAGGCCTCGCCGCCCTGCCCGGCCCAGCGCTGGATGTCGTACAAGCCGGTGTGTTCATGCTCGCGCAGGGCCAGGTTCTGCGCCTGCACCGCTTGCAGCCAGTCGGCCACCGATTGCTGGCCCTCCACCGCGCTGATCACCGGCAAGGTGTTGATGAACAGGCCGACCTGTTGCTCGACCCCGGCCAATTCGGCCGGGCGCCCGGCCACGGTGGCGCCGAAGCACACCACCGCCTGCCCGCTGTGGCGTTGCAACAGGATCAGCCACGCCGCCTGAATCAAGGTATTGAGCGTGACCTTGTGGCTGCGCGCGAAAGATTCCAGGCGCGCGGTCAAGGCACGGTCCAGCTGCAGTTGATGCTCGCCATGCCCCTGCGCGGCCAGTGGCTGACTGCTGCCCAGGCGGGTCGGGGTGTGCAGCACGGCCAGTTGTTCACGCCAGAAGGTTTCGGTTGCCTGTGCGTCACGCTGTTGCAGCCAGTCGATGTAGTCGCGGTAACGCCCGGCGGCCTGCGGCACGGCGACGCCGGCATAACGTTGCAGCACTTCACCGAACAGCCGCGAATTGCTCCAGCCGTCCATCAGGATGTGGTGATTGGTGTAGATCAGCTCATGGCGTTGCTCATCGGTGCGCGCCAGCACCAGGCGCACCAGCGGCGCCTTGGTCAGGTCAAACCCCTGGCGGCGCTGGGCCTCCTGCAGGTTTTGCAGCTCCGCCTCACGCTCGGGCATCGCTCGCCAATCAAGCACGTCAATCGGCAACCGCGCCTCGCGGTACACCACTTGGCATGGCCACTCCAGCTGCCCTTCCCAGAAGAAACCACTGCGCAATACGTCATGAGCCTGCACGGTGGCATCCCAGGCATGCTGGAAGCGCGCCACGTCCAGGTTGTCGACGGTCACGCGGATCTGGTTGATGTAGTCGCCCGCGGCCTGTTCATACAAGGTGTGGAACAACATGCCCTGCTGCATCGGCGACAAGCTGTAGATGTCTTCGATGGCGTCGGCGGCCAGCGGCAAGGACTCCAACTGCGCCTGGTTTAGGCGCGACAACGGGAAGTCGCACGCCGTAAAGCCTCGGTTGCCAGGCGTGCAGCAATGCTCCACCAGGGCATTCAGTTCCTCGGTATAGGCCACGCTGAGCGCCTGGATCGCGGCGGGGTCGAACATCAGCGGGCTGAAGGTCCAACCCAGTTGCAGTTCACCGCCATACACCTGGCCGTTGAGCGTCAACCAGTTGCCCAATGGCGCCTCGGGGCTTTGTTCGGCGCCGGCGCTTTCTGCCGACGGGATGAACAGGCCGTCCGGCTGGTCGAAACTGGCGTCGATCTGGCCCAGGTAGTTGAAGGTGATGCGCGGCACCGGCAAGCCACTGAAGGCCTCGCGCGTGGCGTCATCGCCCAGGTAGCGCAGCGCGCCGAAGCCCAGGCCTTTGTCCGGGACAGCGCGCAGCTGTTGCTTGATCTGCTTGATCGACGTGGCAAGCGACTCGGCCGGGGTCAGGCGCACCGGGAACAGGCTGGTGAACCAGCCCAGGGTGCGGGTCAGGTCGATCTCGTCAAACAGGTCTTCACGGCCGTGCCCTTCCAGCTGGATCAGGCTCGAAGCGTGCCCGGTCCAGCGGCAGATCACGCGCGCCAGGGCCGTCAGCAGCAGGTCGTTGATCTGCGTGCGGTAGGCCGTCGGCGCCTGTTGCAGCAGCTGCCGGGTGCGTTCGGCATCCAGTTGACTGATCACGGTCTGGGCCAGGCGGACGGGGCGCGCACCCTGTGGATCACGGCAAGGCAAGTCGGTCGGCAGGCCTTGCAGCTGTTGCAGCCAGAAGTCTTTCTCGGCACGGATCGATTCGCTGCGGGCATGAGCCTGCAGACGCTCGGCCCAGGCCTTGAACGACGAGGTCTTGGCCGGCAGCGATTGGTGGCGATACAGGCTCTGCAGGTCTTCGAGGAACACCCGCCAGGACACGCCGTCCACCACCAGGTGGTGCATGACCAAGAGCAGGCGCTGGGAACCGTCGGCCAGTTCGGCGAGAACCGCGCGCAACAACGGCCCCTGCTGCAGGTCGAGGCTGCGCTGGGCGTTTTCGCACAGGGCGGCCAGTTCATCGGCATCCTGCACACGGGCTTGCCACAGCACCGGCGTAACGGCTGCGGCATGCTCGGCCTGCCACCCCGCGGCGTGCGGGCTGAAGCGCAGGCGCAAGCCATCATGATGCGCGATCAGCCCTTGCAAGGCCGTTTCCAGGCGGTCGCCCTCCATCACCTCGCGCGGGGTCAGCAGCAGTGACTGGTTCCAGTGGTGTTGCTCGGGCAATTGCATCCCGAAGAACAGTTGCTGGAACGGCAGCAACGGCGTCGTGCCCTGCACCGGCCCCTGGTCGATGACCTGGGCCACCTGCAACTGCGCCACCCGCGCCAGGCTGCGCACGGTCTGGTGCTGGAACAGCGCTTTGGCGGTGAAATGAATGCCGGCCGCCCGGGCGCGGCTGACCACTTGGATCGAAATGATCGAGTCGCCGCCGCGCTCGAAGAAGTTGTCGTTCAAGCCCACGTGCTCGATGCCCAGCACCTCGGCCCAGATCGCGGCAATCTGCTGCTCCAGGGCAGTGTGCGGCGCTTCGTATTGCTGCGTGGCCTCGGGCTTGGGCAGGGCCTTGCGGTCGAGCTTGCCGTTCGGGCTCAAGGGCATCTGGTCGAGTACCACCCACTGCGCCGGCACCATGTAGTCGGGCAGGTGCTGGGCCAGATGAGCACCGAGTACTTCGCGCCAATCATCGCCGGCGTTGTGCAACACCAGGTAGCCGACCAGGTATTTGCCGTCGACGGCCAGTACGGCGGTCTCGCGAACCCAATCGTGTTCGAGCAGGCGCGCTTCGATTTCACCCAGTTCGATACGCAGGCCGCGCAACTTGACCTGATGGTCGATACGCCCGGCATACTCGATCACGCCGTCTGCGCGGTAGCGCGCCAGGTCGCCGGTGCGGTACAGGCGCTCGCCCTTGATGAACGGGTGGGCGATAAAGCGCTCGGCGGTGAGTGCGGGACGGCGGTGATACCCACGGGCCAGGCCAATGCCGCCCAGGTACAGCTCACCCAGCACGCCAACCGGTACAGGTTCGAAGTTGCTGTCGAGGATGTAGCAGCCGAGGTTGGCAATCGGACGGCCTATCGGCACCGCATCGCGCTCTTCATCGATGCAGGTCCAGTGGGTCACGTCGATAGCCGCTTCGGTCGGGCCATACAGGTTGTAGAGCCCGGCCTGGGGCAGTTTGGCGAAGACTTGCTGCTGCGCATCCACCGGTAACGCTTCGCCGCTGCACACAATGCGCTGCAGGCTTTGGCAACTCGACACCGCCGGGTCCTGCAGGAATGCCTGCAGCATCGACGGCACAAAGTGCAGCGTGGTAATGCGCTCGGCATTGATCAGGCTGACCAGCCGGGCCGGATCGCGATGATCCCCCGGCGCGGCAACCACCAGGCGCGAGCCGGTCATCAGCGGCCAGAAGAACTCCCACACCGACACATCGAAGCTGAACGGGGTCTTCTGCAGCACGCTGTCGCTGGCCTCCAGGCCATAGGCCTCCTGCATCCATTGCAGGCGGTTGAGCAATGCCGAATGACGGTTGCCGGCACCTTTTGGCTGGCCGGTGGAACCCGAGGTGTAGATCACGTAGGCGAGGTTTTCGCCGTCCAGCGCGATGCCTGGGTTGGTGTCGCTGTAGTGCTCAAAGTCGGACTCGCCCAGCACCAGCGTTTCCAGGCCTTGGGGAATCGGCAACTGCTCACGCAGATGCGCCTGGGTCAGCAGCAGTTTCACCCCGCTGTCGTCGAGCATGTAGGCCAGGCGCTCACGTGGGTACTCCGGGTCCAGCGGCACATAGGCACCACCGGCCTTGAGCACCGCGAGCAGGCCAACCACCATTTCAATGGAGCGCTCCACCGCCAGGCCGACCAGCACGTCGGGGCCGACACCGGCTTCGATCAGGCGATGGGCCAGGCGGTTGGCACGACGGTTCAGTTCGGCATAGCTCAGGGACAGGTGGTTGAAGCGCACTGCCGGTGCGTCCGGCTGCGCCAGCACCTGCGCCTCGATCAACTGATGTACCCACTGCCCTTGCGGATAATCGCGCGCGGTGGCGTTCCACTGGTCAAGCATCTGCTCGCGCTCGTTGGCGCTGAGGGTCGCCAGGTCCTGCACCGGCAACGCGCTGTTCGCCACGGCGGCACGCAGCAGGCTCAGCCAGTGCTCGGCCATGCGTGCCACGGTGGCGGCGCCGAACAGGTCGGTGGCGTAAGTCAGGGAGGCCCAGATCGCGTCGCCGCTCTCCTGGGTGTCCAGGCTCAGGTCGAACTGGGCGCTGTGGCTGTCCCATTCCAGGTGGGCCACGCGCAGGCCAGGCAATTGCTGCTCTGCTGTGTGTGAGCGGGCCTGGTGGTTGAACATCACCTGGAACAGCGGGTTGTGGCTCAGGCTGCGTTCCGGTTGCAGCGCCTCCACCAATTGCTCGAAGGGCAAGTCCTGATGAGCCTGGGCCTCCAGCGCGCGGCGCTTGGTGTGCTGCAGCAGTGCGGTAAAGGGCATGGCGCCGTCGACGTCGGCCTTGAGCACCTGGGTGTTGACGAAAAAGCCGATCAGCGACTCGGTCTCGACACGGTTGCGATTGGCAATCGGCACGCCGACACGGATGTCCGATTGCCCGCTGTAGCGGTACAGGAAGGCCTGGAACGACGCCAGCAGCAACATGAACATCGTCACGCCTTCACGCTGGGCCAGGGTTTTCAAGCCTGCAACCAGGGCCGGTTCGAGCACGATGTCGTGGCGCGCGCCGCGAAAGCTCTGTTGCGCCGGGCGCGGCTGGTCGAACGGTAGCTCCAGCACCGGCTGCGCGCCGCTGAGCAGTTCGCGCCAGTAGTCCAATTGACGGGCCTTCTCCCCGGCCTCCATCCAGCGGCGCTGCCACAGCGCGTAGTCGGCATACTGGATCGGCAGCGGCGCCAGCACACAGTCCTGGCCCTGGCTGTAGGCGGCGTAGAGCTGCATCAGCTCCTGCACCATCACGCCCATCGACCAGCCATCGGAGACGATATGGTGCTGCACCAGCACCAGCACGTGCTCGTCTTCGCTCACGGCGAGCAAGCTGACCCGCAACAATGGACCTTGCTGTAAATCGAAAGGCCGGGCGATTTCCGCTTCGACGCGGGACGTGAGCTGGGTCTCGTCGACTGCGCTTTCAGCGATCTCGATCACGGCGTGGGCCAGCACCTCCTGGGCACGCTCCTCGGCGTCCAGGTGCAGGCGCGTGCGCAGGCTTTCATGGCGCGCCACCAGCGTGTCGAAACTGCGTTGCAGGGCGGCCTTGTCCAACTGGCCACTCAGGCGCAGGGCGCCGGGCACGTGATAGGCGGCGCTGTCCGGGTCCAGTTGCCAGAGAAACCACTGGCGCTCCTGGGCGTAGGACAATGGCAGCTTCTGGCCGTCCTCGCGGATCGAGGCAATCGGCAGTTGGGCGAAACTCATGCCACGGCTTTGCAGGCGCTGGTAAAACTGCTGGCGCTGTTCCAGAGGCAGGCGAAGAAAGCGCGAAACCAGATCGATATTAGGGTTGGAAAGCATGGGTCAAATCGCCTCTAGTTCGCTCAAAAAGTCACGAAGGTCATCAAAATCTTCCGCACTGCCGGCGCGGAAGGCGGCGGCGGCCTGTACGTAGGCACGCAGCGTTTCGGTCTGGAACACTTCCACCAGCGGCACTTCCAGGCCCAGTTCGGCCTGCACCCGCGAGGTGATCTGGATCGCCAGCAAGGAATGACCGCCGACTTCAAAGAAGTTGTCGTTCAGCCCCACTTGCGGCAGGCGCAGCACCTCGGCCCAGATCGCCGCAATCTGCTGCTCCAGTTCGCTTTCGGGGGCCACATAGGCCTGTTGCAGCAGGCTTGCATCCGGCTCGGGCAACCCCTTGCGGTCGAGCTTGCCGTTGGGAGTCAGCGGCATCTGCGCGAGGAACATGAAGTGCGTCGGCACCATGTAGTCCGGCAGGCGGGTTTTCAGGGCGCGGCGCAGGCTGTCGCGGAACTCAGCCTGATCGGCCAGGTTGGCGTCGGCCGGCACTACATAAGCCACCAGCTGTTTGCCGGTCGGGCCTTCCTGGGCCACCACCACGGTTTCGCCGACGTTGTCCTGCTCACGCAGGCGCGCTTCGATTTCACCCAGTTCGATGCGGAAACCGCGGATTTTCACTTGATGGTCGACACGACCGAGGTAGTCCACCACGCCATCCGGACGCCCGCGGGTCAGGTCGCCGCTGCGATACACGCGGCTGCCCGGCTT
>NZ_JBWKSN010000031.1:0-7675 GCF_059419825.1 Pseudomonas sp. GW821-FHT05D12
CCCCCCCCCCCCCCCCCCCCCCCCCCCCCCCCCCCCCCCCCCCCCCCCCCCCCCCCCCCCCCCCCCGCTCCCACATTCAGTTCTCTATTGCTCCTGATTAATCCCCCGTTAACCCCCCTCTGTTTAAACCACTCTCTGTGTGTAAACTTGCGGCCATTGGTACAACCAAACAAAGGGAAACGGGGATGAGTGACGAATTGCGTTTAGGCAGGGAGCGGCGCTTTCTGGTGTTGCTGGGCATCATCTGCCTGGCGCTGATCGGCGGTGCGCTGTACATGCAGGTGGTGCTGGGCGAGGCGCCGTGCCCGCTGTGCATCCTGCAACGCTATGCGCTGCTGTTGATCGCGATCTTCGCGTTCATCGGCGCAGCCATGCGCACCAAGGGGGCGATCACGTTGTTTGAAGGCCTGGTGATCCTCAGCGCCCTCGGCGGCGTGGCGGCTGCCGGCCATCACGTGTACACCCAGTTCTTCCCACAGGTCAGCTGCGGCATCGACGTGCTGCAACCGATCGTCGACGACCTGCCGCTGGCCAAGGTGTTCCCCCTGGGCTTCCAGGTGGACGGTTTCTGCAGCACCCCGTACCCGCCGATCCTCGGCCTGTCCCTGGCGCAATGGGCGCTGGTGGCGTTCGTGCTGACCGTGATCCTGGTGCCCCTGGGCATCTATCGGAATCGTCAGCGCCAGGGCTGAACCGTTACACAAACGCCCCGGTCCTTCTTGAAGGAAGGCCGGGGCGTTTTCGTATGTAGGGATTTGTGAAAGGGCTGTGACGAGGGGCAAGTTTAGGTGCGCGCAGTGTGCGACATGTTGTCACACGGACGCTGTCGCAGGACGTTTCTGACCCGCCGATCGGCCGCTTAAATTTGCACCGAGCGGTCAATTTGTGCTGTCAGTTCGTCGTTTGCAGCGGCCTCGCAAGCTTCGGTTGTTCGAGGCTCGCGGTGATGTCTGAATGCCTTGTTTTATGGGGGCTTGCATCGGTTTGCCTTGCCCTTACGACCTGTAGGGGATGCGACTCACTGACGAATAACACGGCAATTTTTGTGGTTTTTGTTGAGAATCGAACGCGATAAGATCGCGAACCGTTGCAATAATGGTGAAGGATTATTGCTGTAATCGATAAAAATTATTTCTTTATAAGACATGGTTTATACATCGCTAGCTAACTACAATCGCCCGCACTGAATGTCCGGTGCTGTTCAATATTTGAGCATTGGAGCGGTCGAGGGGCAGATGGATGGCTCTGTGCGACCCCAGGTTCCGGCAGCCTTTCAACTATCCGCACCAAATGGAATTGGTCTGTAACAAGGCCTTTAACCACGAAATCGAATAAGAACTCACCGCAGGTCCGTGAAACGTAGAGTTATGACGTGATGGGCAGGCTCTTATTCAATCGAAGAGAAATGCCAACCCTTGGCAGGGTGAAGTGTTGGCGATCAAAACCCAACTGCATTGCGCAAGCTGCTTTAGAGGTCGTGAGATGAGTAAAAACAGGTACCCCCGATTACTAGGCTTTTTGCCGCTGCTTGGCATGATGTTAATGCTGGGAGGCTGCAAGTGGACCTTGATGGACCCAAAAGGACAGATCGGTCTGGATCAACGCAACCTGATCATCACCGCGACCCTGCTGATGCTGTTGGTCGTGGTGCCTGTGATCATCATGACGTTCGCCTTCGCCTGGAAATACCGCGCGTCGAACACCAGCGCGACCTACGCGCCGAAGTGGTCGCACTCCACCAAGATTGAAATCGCGGTGTGGCTGGTTCCGATCCTCATCATCATCGCCCTGGGTTACATCACCTATAAGTCGACCCACGAGCTGGACCCGTACCGTCCGCTGGAGTCCGACGTCAAGCCGATCAACATCGAAGTGGTCGCGCTGGACTGGAAGTGGCTGTTCATCTACCCGGACCTGGGTATCGCCACGGTTAACCAGATCCGTTTCCCGGAGAACACCCCGCTTAACTTCCGGATCACCTCCGACGCCGTGATGAACTCGTTCTTCATCCCTGCCCTGGGCGGTCAGATCTACGCGATGGCAGGCATGCAGACCCGACTGCACCTGATCGCCAACGAAAAAGCTGAAATGGAAGGCATCTCCGCGAACTACAGCGGCGCTGGCTTCACCGGCATGAAATTCAAAGCGATCTCGACGAGCCAGGAAGATTTCAACGCCTGGGTAGCCGAAGTCAAGGCCGCACCTAAACAGCTTGATCAAGCTGAATACGATGCCCTGACCAAACCGAGCCAGAACAACCCAGTCGCCCTGTACTCCACGTATGAGCCGAACCTGTTTCAGAAAATCGTCGACAAGTACGAAGGTATGAAGCCAGGCAAGCCGGTCAAGCACGAGAAGAAAGAAGTGGCCGCGGTTGAAGGTTCTGACACGGGCTCGCATTCAACTGCTGGGGCAGAGGAGTAAACGATGTTTGGTAAATTAAGTTGGGATGCGGTCCCGTTCCACGAGCCGATCGTAATGGTGACTATCGCCATGATCGCGCTGGGTGGTCTGGCACTGTTTGCAGCAATCACTTATTTCAAGAAGTGGACCTACCTGTGGACCGAGTGGCTGACTTCGGTCGACCACAAGAAAATCGGCGTCATGTACGTCATCGTTGCCATGGTCATGCTGCTGCGTGGTTTTGCCGACGCCATCATGATGCGTACCCAGTTGGCCATGGCCACCGAGGGTTCGCCTGGCTACCTGCCACCTGAACACTATGACCAGATCTTCACCGCCCACGGTGTGATCATGATCATCTTCATGGCGATGCCATTCTTCACCGGCCTGATGAACCTTGCCTTGCCGCTGCAGATTGGTGCCCGTGACGTTGCCTACCCGTTCCTGAACTCCCTGAGCTTCTGGCTGCTGGTTTCCGGCGTGGTGCTGATCAACGTGTCCCTGGGCGTCGGCGAATTCGCCAAGACCGGTTGGGTTGCTTATCCGCCATTGTCGGGCATCCAGTACAGCCCTGGCGTGGGTGTGGACTACTACATCTGGGCGCTACAGTTATCAGGGCTCGGGACGACATTGACGGGGGTCAACTTCCTGGCCACCGTCCTGAAGATGCGCGCTCCTGGCATGAAACTGATGGACATGCCGATCTTCACCTGGACCTGCACCTGGGCCAACGTCCTGATCGTGGCTTCGTTCCCGATCCTGGCCGCTACCATGGCGCTGCTGTCGCTTGACCGTTACCTGGATTTCCACATTTTCACCAACGAACTTGGTGGCAATCCAATGATGTACGTGAACCTGTTCTGGGCATGGGGTCACCCTGAGGTGTACATCCTGATCCTGCCAGCGTTCGGTATCTTCTCTGAAGTGATCTCGACCTTTACCGGCAAGCGCCTGTTCGGTCACCACTCGATGGTCTACGCCTCCGGCGCGATCTCGGTACTGGGCTTCATGGTTTGGCTGCACCACTTCTTCACCATGGGTTCGGGGGCCAGCGTCAACGCCTTCTTCGGCCTGGCGACGATGCTGATTTCGATCCCGACGGGGGTGAAGCTATTCAACTGGCTGTTCACCATCTATCACGGCCGTCTGCGTATCACCAGCCAGGTCCTGTGGACCCTGGGCTTCATGGTGACCTTCGCCATCGGCGGCATGACCGGCGTACTGCTGGCCATCCCGGGTGCTGACTTCGTGCTGCACAACAGCCTGTTCGTGATCGCTCACTTCCACAACGTGATCATCGGTGGTGCGGTATTCGGCTACATCGCTGGTTTCAGCTTCTACTTCCCGAAAGCGTTCGGCTTCAAGCTGCACGAAGGTTGGGGCAAGGCTGCATTCTGGTTCTGGATCTCGGGCTTCTTCGTCGCGTTCATGCCGCTCTATGCACTGGGCTTCATGGGCATGACCCGTCGTCTGAACGCCACTACCAACCCTGAGTGGGTGCCGTACCTGTACGTCGCCATGTTCGGTGCGGTGATGATTGCTGTCGGTATCGCCTGCCAGCTGATCCAGCTGTACGTGAGTATCCGTGACCGTAAGCAGAACGCTTGCGAATCCGGCGACCCATGGAATGGCCACACCCTGGAATGGTCGACTTCGTCGCCACCACCGTTCTACAACTTCGCCGTGATCCCTACTGCGAACACCATTGATGCGTTCACCGAAGCCAAGGAAGACGGTACTGCGTACCAGCAACCGAAGCACTACGAGCCGATCCACATGCCAAACAACACCGCCACTGGCGTGGTGATGGGCGGCCTGCTGACCGTGTTCGGTTTCGCGATGATCTGGCACATCTGGTGGCTGGCAATCGTGAGCCTGGTAGGCACTATCGGTTACTTCATCATCCACGCTGCCCGTGATGATCAAGGCTACATGGTGCCGGTCGAAACGATCGAACGCATCGAAGCCGAGCAGCACGCTCGCCTGGTAGCCGAGAAGAAAATCCCGGCCAACCGTGTAGAAACTTCGTTGGAACAGGCTTAAATCATGTCGAACTTAGTGACCAATGCTGGACACGCCCATGTCGATGACCATGGGCACGATGACCATCACCACGACTCGGGGCCGATGACCGTTTTCGGTTTCTGGCTCTACCTGATGACCGACTGCATCTTGTTTGCGTCGATCTTCGCGGTGTACGCGGTACTGGTAAACAACGTAGCGGGTGGCCCGTCGGGCCACGACATCTTCGAACTGCCTTACGTGCTCGGCGAAACCGCCTTGCTGTTGTTCAGTTCGATCACCTACGGCTTCGCCATGTTGGCCTTCTACAAGGGCAACAAGAAGGGCGTACTGAGCTGGTTGGCACTGACCTTCCTGTTCGGCCTGGGCTTCATCGGCATGGAGATCAACGAGTTCCACCTGCTGATCTCCGAAGGCTACGGTCCGCACCGTTCCGGTTTCCTGTCGGCGTTCTTCACGCTGGTCGGCACCCACGGTCTGCACGTAACTGCCGGCCTGCTGTGGATGGCGGTGATGATGTATCAGGTCAATAAGCACGGCCTGACCAACACCAACAAGACTCGCCTGAGCTGCCTGAGCCTGTTCTGGCACTTCCTGGACGTGGTCTGGATCTGCGTCTTCACCGTTGTTTACCTGATGGGGACTCTGTAATGGCTAATGCACACTCCCATGACCATGACAGCCATGATGCGAGCCACGGCAGCGTAAAGTCTTACGCTATCGGCTTCATCCTGTCGGTAATCCTGACGCTCATCCCGTTTGGTCTGGTGATGTACCCGACTCTGCCGAAGTCGATCACCTTGATGATCGTATTGGCGTTCGCGGTGATTCAGGTTCTGGTTCACCTGGTGTACTTCCTGCACCTGGATCGTTCCAAAGAGCAGCGCGATAACGTGATCGCGTTCGTGTTCGCAGGCCTGGTAATCCTGCTGCTGGTTGGTCTGTCGATATGGATCATGTTCAGCATCCATACGTTCATGATGGCGAAGTGAGGTAAGACCCGATGTCGCTTAAGCACTTTATCCAAATCACCAAACCGGGGATCATTTTCGGTAACGTGCTTTCTGTGGCGGGCGGCTTCTTCCTGGCCTCCAAGGGACATGTCGATCTGGCCATCTTCCTGGCTGCAATGATCGGTACGTCCCTGGTGGTAGCTTCCGGTTGTGTCTTCAACAACTGCATCGACCGTGACATCGATATCAAGATGGAGCGCACCAAGAATCGCGTGCTGGTCCAGGGCCTTATCTCCCTGAAGCTGGCACTGATCTACGCGACCGTCCTGGGTGTTGCCGGTGTGGCACTGTTGTACAAGGTGGCCAACCCGTTGGCGGCGCTGTTTGCCGTGATCGGCTTTGTCATCTACGTCGGCCTCTACAGCCTGTACCTCAAGCGCAAGTCGGTTCACGGCACGCTGGTGGGCAGTCTGTCGGGGGCGATGCCGCCGGTGATTGGTTATGTAGCTGTGACCAATAGCTTCGACATGGCCGCGCTGACGCTACTGGTGATGTTCAGCCTGTGGCAGATGCCGCATTCCTACGCCATCGCGATCTTTCGCTTCAATGACTACCTGGCTGCGTCGATTCCGGTCCTGCCGGTCAAGCGTGGCATCCAGGTGGCCAAGAAACACATCCTGCTGTACATCCTGGCCTTCCTCGTGGCGACCTTGATGTTGACCTTCAGTGGCTACGCCGGCATGAGCTACCTCGCCGTCGCTGCCGCCATGGGCATGTACTGGTTGTACATGGCCTGGACCGGCTACAAGGCGGTGGATGACACCGTCTGGGCGCGCAAGCTGTTCGTGTTCTCGATCTTCACCATCACCGCGCTCAGCGTGATGATGTCCCTGGATTTCCAAGTGCCGAAAGAGCTGTTGCTGACCTACGCTCACTGAGTGTCGCAGCGTTGAAAAAGCCCCGCCTTCGAGAGAAGCGCGGGGCTTTTTCTTGGGCGCCGGTTTAAATTCGTCCAGGATTATCTCGTCATACCTCTCTGTACGAGCTGTGCGAATCCATCCCCGGTCTACAAGGAGTAGTTACCATGGTCAGCGTTAGTCGTCGGTCCCTTCTTGCCTTTGGCGCTGCGTTACCCTGGCTGGGGCGCCTGGAGTGGGCGGTGGCGGCCCCGCCGAAACCGACTGACGCGGTGCTGCTCAACTACAACGAAAGCCCCTACGGCCCCTCACAGGCGGCGCGCGAAGCCATGGCGCGTGGCATCGCCACCTCCGGGCGCTATCCCTATCCGCACATGTACGCGCTCGCCGCATTGTTTGCCCAGCAGCAGGGCCTCGCCGCAGAGCAGGTGGCGGTGTTTTCGGGCTCCATGGCCGCCCTGCGCTACGCCGTGTTGGCGTTCACCAGCGCCTCTCGTGGCCTGGTGATGGCTACGCCGTCCTACGAAGTGCCGCGCCAGGCCGCCGAGTCGAACAAGGCGCCGGTGCATGAAGTGAACCTTCGCGCCGACCACGCCCACGATATCCCCGCCATGCTCGCCGCCGATCCCCAGGCCGGCATGCTCTACCTGTGCAACCCCAACAACCCTACCGGCACCATCACCCCGCTTGATGCCGTCCGCCTGGCGTTGGCGAACAAACCCACCGGCAGCGTGCTGGTGGTGGACGAGGCCTACATCGACTTTGCCGACGTGCCCAGCGTTGTCAGTTGGGTCAAGGACCACGACGACCTGCTGGTGCTGCGCACCTTCTCGAAAATCTACGGCCTGGCTGGCGCCCGCCTGGGCCTGGCGATCGGCCATCCGGCGCTGCTGGAACGGTTGGCGGTGTTTGGCGGCGACAACGTTCCGGCGGGCACCACCTTGCTCGGCGGGCTGGCGAGCCTCGAAGACATCAAGCTGCTGCCCCAGCGCAAGGCACTCAACGCGCAACTGCGCGACGAGACCGTCAACTGGCTCAAGGCCCGTGGCTTTACCTGCACCGCGTCGCAGAGCAACTGCTTCATGATCGACGTGAAGCAACCGGCGGAGCAGGTCGTCGAGATGCTGGCGGCGCACGGCGTGATGATCGGAAGGGTGTGGAAGAATTGGCCGCAGTGGGTGCGGGTGACGGTGGGGAACAAGCGGGAGATGGCGCGGTTTCGCGAGGTGTTTGCGCAGGTTGAACGGGGCAGTTGAGTCCGCATTGTTCAACATGTGCGCGCTGCTATTTGAGCGACAGAAATCAAATGTGGGAGCGGGGGGGGGGGGGGGGGGGGGGGGGGGGGGGGGGGGGGGGGGGGGGGGGGGGGGGGGGGGGGGG
>NZ_JBWKSN010000032.1:0-6915 GCF_059419825.1 Pseudomonas sp. GW821-FHT05D12
ACATTCATCGACTGACCCACCGCTTTCGCGAGCAAGCCCGCTCCCACAGGGGGGCCGGTGTTGACTGCGGGATATCATTTGATGCGGTAGTGGAGATCGCAAGGATCTGCAGACTGCACCGATTACAAAGGTGGGAGCGGGCTTGCCCGCGAAGGCGCCGTGTCAGTCAACACATTCATCGACTGACCCACCGCTTTCGCGAGCAAGCCCGCTCCCACAGGGGGGCCGGTGTTGACTGCGGGATATCACTTGATGCGGTAGTGGAAGGTGTTGCGCACCGCCGGCACGGGAACGGCTTTGCCGTCAACGATCCTGGGCTGGTAGCGGAAGGTGTTCGCCGCTGCCAGTGACGGCCGGATAAACAACGGGTGACAGCCATCGAGCACTTTGGGGTTTTCCACGCGGCCCTGGGTGTTCACTGTGTATTCCACCGAGCAGTCGCCTTCGATGCTCTTGTCGAGGGCGCGCTCGGGGTAGTCCGGCGCTTCCTTGCTCAAGGGCTGGTATTGGCGGCTGTCGAAGGCCGGTGCCGGCGCTGCTGCGGGGGCAGCGACGCGGGCTGTTTCGGCGGCGAGGCGCTGCTGGTCGAGGCGCTGTTGCCACTGTTCACGGTTGCGCTGCTCGGTAGCCAGGCGCTGCTGTTGTGCCTCGATTTTCTGCTCTTCGACGCGCTTGCGTGCCAACGCAGCCTTCTCGAGTTTCTGCGCCTGGACCTGTGGATCGACCGCGGGTTTGACCGGCACGGGCACGGGCACAACCACAGGCTCCGGTGGCGTGAACGCCACCGGCTCAGGTGCGGGAGCAGGCACGGGCGCAGGCGGCAGCATCACCAACTGGGTATGCATGACCCTGGGTGTGTCCACCGGCGCTTTTTCCGCCGACCAACCCAGCATCAGCGCTGCCAGCACCCCTGCGTGCAGCGCTACCGCCAGGCTCGCCGCGACGCTGTTTCTCCACAACCCGGACGGCTCCCGGGGCGCCAGCGTCAGCGTCTCACTGTGCATGATCATCGCCGTCATTGCGGGGCCTCGGTCACCAACCCCAGGTTGCTCACCCCGCCTTTCTGCAACACCGCCATGGCCGCGACCACACGCCCGTAACCGGCGTTATCGTCGGCGCGGATGTACACCTGGGTGTCGCTGCGCGCCGCCACCACTTGCATGACCTTGGCGCCCATTTCGTCGAGGGTCACGGCGCTGTCGGTCTGGTGCTGGGTGTCGAGTTCGCCGCCAAGGTTCCAGTAATAGCCGCCGTCAGCCTTCACCGACAGCGTGAGGATCTGCTGGCGCGTGTCGGTGGCCAGCGCCTCGGCGGCGACCTTGGGCAGATCGATCTTCACGCCCTGGGTCAGCATCGGCGCGGTGACCATGAAGATCACCAGCAGCACCAACATCACGTCGATATACGGCACCACGTTCATCTCGGCCTTGGGCCCGTGCTTGCGTTGCGGCCTGGTTAACATCGGCTTGTTCCTTGTTCAGGCGGCCACGGCCAGGTTGATCGGCGTACCGCGCAGGGTGCGGTGCAGGCGTACTTGCAGCTCGTTGCCGAAGGCGTAATAGCGCGTGAGCAGCGTCTGGCTGCGCGCGGCAAAACGGTTGTAGGCGATCACCGCGGGGATCGCCGCAAACAGGCCGATGGCCGTGGCGATCAAGGCTTCGGCAATGCCCGGCGCCACCGTGGACAAGGTCGCCTGTTGCACCTGGGACAGGCCGATGAACGAGTTCATGATCCCCCACACCGTGCCGAACAGACCGATATAGGGACTGACCGAGCCCACGGTCGCGAGGAACTGCAAGCCCTTTTCCAGCTCGACTTCCTGCTCGGTGATCGCCACCTGCAAGGCGCGCTCCACACCCTCCAGCACCGCCGGGTCATGGCTGTGCAGGTGCTGGTATTCGTGGACCCCGGCGATAAAGATCGGCGCCACGCCGCCCTCACCTGCCTGCACGGTTTCACGGCACAACACCTGCAAGTCCGGCGCCGCGCGAAATCGCTGCACGAAGCCATTCAACTGGCGCTCCAGGCGCCGCAGCACACTGGCGCGCTGGATTATCAGGTACCAACTGAGCAACGAGGCCAACAGCAAGGTGAGCATTACGGCCTTGACCAACAGGCTGGCGTCGCTGATCAAACCCCAGATCGTCATATGTTCCATCGTCGCGTGCATGGTGATGTCCTATTCGATTAAAAAGTGATGACCGGGTGATGACGGTTCAGGGCAATTTCAGTGCGCGGGTCACGTCGGCCCAGGGCACGAACTTGAAGTTCTGGGTCTGCTCGGGCATGCGCTTGCGCCCGTCCTGCACCACCAGCATGCCCTGGCTCCATGGTCCGCCGAGGTTGATGGCGGTAACTTCCAGGCCATCGGTTTCCGAGGCGCCATCGATGCCGGCGGCCGCGTTCAGGCCCACGCGGAAAGCGCCGTGCACGGCAAACGGCGGTTCGGCATCCACCACCAGGTAGCTGTCATTGCCTTGGCTGGAGATCACCAGGTAGTCGCGCTTGTCGCTCTGGTACAGCGCCAGGCCTTCGACGTCCGCGTGCAGTTGCGGGCCGACCTTGATCACGTTGGTCAGGGTCGCCGGTTGATCGGCGCGGGCGTCCACCGCCCACACGCCGACATCTTCCTCGCCGATAAACAGGCGCTGGCGCTGGTCGTCGGCCACGCAGCCTTCGGGTTGGCTGTCGACCTTGAACTGGCGCACCAGCTCACCCTGCGCACGGCCGTCCGGCGCGCTGAGGCGGTATTGCAGGAAGGTGCCGTCCTTGCCGTTGGCGATCGCGTAGATCTCCCCACTCGCCGGCTGGAACAGGCAAATGCCGTAGATTTCCTTGAGCGGCGTCGGCACCTCACCGGCTTCGCGCAACTCGCCGCTCTGGCGGTCGATGCTGAACAGACTCAGGCTGTTGTGATCGCGATTGCTCGCCACGGCCAGGTCGACCGTGCGCTGGCCGAGTTTGAAGTTGGGGCGTACATCGACGTTGTTGAGGCGCCCTACGGCCAGCTCCTGCAGCAGCTTGCCGTCGAGGTCATAGGCGAGCAGGCCCTGTTTTTTGTTGGTGCCGAGCACGCGGCTCTTCGCCGGTTGCCCGGGGTGAATCCAGATCGCCGGATCATCCGCTGCATCGCCCTGGCGGCCGACCGGATCGGTCTGGCGCACGGCGGCGACTTCCGGCAGCACCGGCACCGCCGCCACCGGCTGGGCCTGCCAGTCGAGGGTGGCCTGGTAGAGCGCGCCGGTGTCGTCGTCACGCACCAGCAGTTG
Source organism: Pseudomonas sp. GW821-FHT05D12 (assembly GCF_059419825.1). NCBI lineage: Bacteria > Pseudomonadati > Pseudomonadota > Gammaproteobacteria > Pseudomonadales > Pseudomonadaceae > Pseudomonas > Pseudomonas sp. GW821-FHT05D12. The sequence continues at coordinate 3,270 of NZ_JBWKSN010000032.1, forward strand.
CCGGCCGTTGACCGTCAGTTGCTCCGGCTCTTTGAGGCCTGGCAGGCTCAGGCTCGATTGCTCGACCCAACGCTCGCCGGTGTGCTGGAACAGGTGCAGCTCGGAGGTCTTGGGATCCAGTGCGACCATCCCGCCGGGCACCGACGCCATGGCCCCGGCTTCGCGCTTGGGCGTGTCGAACAGCGCCACCGGCGTGCGCTTGACCTCGGCTTCCGGGTGCGCCGGATAGGCCCACCAACCGATGTTTTCTTCATTCACCAGCAACTGCTGGGTGGCGTCATCGACCTGGCAGAACTGCGCCGACGGCGGCAGCGGCACCCCGCGTACGCGCTGGGCCTCACTCAATAACGTGGCGCCATTGCCCACCAGCCATTGCTCGCCCTTGCCCTCTTCACCGACCAGGAACATAAACAGGTTGGCTGCTGCATCGCGGTAAAGGCACAGGCCATTTACCGCAAAGTCGCGGGTCGGCAAGTACAGCGGCTTGCCAAAGCGCTTGCCGGCGACATCCAGGTTGATCAACAGCGCCTGCTGGCGGTCGTTGTCGAGACTGGCGGCCACCACCTGGGCGCCGGCGGCGCGGGTGTCGAGGCTGCTGAAATTGCCCTTGAAGCGCGCCAGTTCCGCGCCTTGGCGATCAAGCAATTGCAGGCCGTCGCGGGTGCCGGCGGCCAGGCGCTCGGGCCCGTTGGGCAGCAGGGCCACGGCTTCAGCCTTGAGGCCCGGTGCCCACGGGGTCAGCGCCAGGTCGCCGGCCAGGGCGTGGCCGCAGGTGGCCAGGGCAATCAACAGGTACAGCTTGGACATTCTCATTAACGTGCAAATCCTTCGAATACGATGGAGATCAACTCCAGGCAAGCCAGCGCCTGCAGCTGGAATGTGTTGAGTTCAGAAATGGGTGAAGGTCAGGCCCAGCTTGTAGGTCGGGCCGTACTCTTCGTATTGGCCGTTGTAGCTGCGATGGCCGGTGTAGACGAAGTACGACTCATCGGTGAGGTTCTGCGCCTCGAAGCTGACCTGCAGGTTTTTGCTCAGCGAGTAGCGCGCGCTGAAGTCCACGAAGGTCTGCGCGTCGACGTGCAGGTCGTGGGCCTTGTCGTTGATCGAGGCGAGTTCATACAGGTACGCCGACTTGTAGTTGGCCGACACGCGCAGGCTGAGCCTGTCGTTTTCCCAACCGAGCATCAGGTTGCCGACGGTGTCCGACTGGTTCGGCAGGCTGATGTTGCGTTTGCGGTTACGGCCGCTGGCACTGTCGAAGCCTTCGATATCGGCGCTGGAGCGGCTGAACGTGCTGTTGGCACCGATCAGCAAGCCGTTCCACGGCGCGGGCAGCCAGTCGAATTTCTGCGAGTAGGCCAGTTCCAGGCCGTAGAGTTTGGCGCTGTCGCCGTTGGCGTAGGTGTGGGCCTCGGCAAAGTTGGTCCAGGCGCCAGTGCCGGCCAGGTCGGTGTTGTAGACGAAATTCTTGATGTCCTTGTAGAACACGAACGCGGACACGGTCCCGGCGCGACCCATGAAATGCTCGATGCCCAGGTCCAGGTTGCTCGACTCCAGGGGCTTGAGGTCCGGGTTGCCGAAGGTGGCTTCGTCATCGTCGATGACAAACCCCGGCGCCAGCTGGCCGAAGGTCGGGCGCACCACGGATTTGGTCCAGGCGGCGCGCAATTGGGTGTTCTTGTGGATCTGGTAGCGCGCATGCAGGCCGGGCAGCCAGTGGTGATAGCGGCGCTTGGTTTCGGTGGGCGTGAACACTCCATCGGTCGCGCCGGTACCCTTGGCTTCGAACTCGGTGCCCTCGTAGCGCAGGCCGGCGATAAAGCGCCAGTCGTCGATATCGACGGTGTTCATCAGGTAGCCGGCATTGATGTCCTCGCGGATGGTGAAGTCGTTGACCCGCGATTCGGTCTCGTCATAGAAATCCGCCGGGTTGAGACTGCCGATCAACTGCTTGATCGCGCCAGGGCTGATGCCGGGGCCGTAGTTGCCGAGGCGATAGTCGACAGAGCCTTTCTGAAATTGAGTGAGGTTGAGCTGGTCGGCGGTGAAACCCAGGGTGTCGAAGTCTTCGTAGACCCAGGCCTCCAGGTCGTTGTCCTTGTTGCGACGGCTGACCTTGCCGCCGAACTTGACCTGGGACGCGTAGCCGCCGAGGTCATAGTCGCGGGCCAGGTCCAGGCGCAGGTTTTTCTCGGTGTCCTTGGTGTTCTGCTTCTCCCAGTCGACCTTGTCGAGGGTGAAGTTGCTCGCGTCGTAGAAACCGGCGCCGATGATCGGGCGCGGCTTGTCCTTGTCATAGAAGCCGCTGTTGGCGAAGTCGCCGCCGTCAAAAGTGGCGCCGGCAATGTGCGCCGGGCTGTCTTCGCTGGACTGGCTGTAGCCGGCCTGGCCGCTCAAGGTCCAGAGGCCGAGCATGCGCTCGCCGCCGAACACGTAGGACTGGATCTCCTGGGTTTCCTCGCGATTCTTCAGCTTGCGCTTGCCCTCGGCATCGCCCAGTTCGCCGGGCGCCTGGGGGTCGGCAAACTCGATGCTGGTGGAGTTGCGGGTCTCGCTGTCCTTGTAGCGGCTGTAGAGAGTGCGCAGGTAGTAGCTGCTGAGGTCATCGGGCTTGTAGTCGAAGTTCAGGCCGCCCCCGGCGCGTTCGCGGCTGATGTCGTAGTCGCGCTGTTCGAACTCGTTGAGTCTGGCGCCATCAGTGAAGTCCCAGGCGCCGCCGGTCTCGACGTTGTCCGAGCCGAAGTCGCGCTTCTGCCAGCTGAGGGCGGCGGCCACGCCAAAGTTGTCGATGCCGTCGCCAAGGCTGAAACGGTTACTGGCGGCGCCGGAGAACTTGGGGCTGGTCTGGCGGGTGTTCTTGTCGTAGCTGGCCTCGCTGCTGCCGGTGTAGAACAGTCCCTTGTGGTCGAAGGCCGACAGGCTTTGCACGTCGACGGTGCCGCCGAGGGAGTTGGCGTCCATGTCCGGCGTGAGGGTCTTGATCACCGACAGCGATTGCACCAGTTCCGAGGGCAACACATCGAGCGCCACCGCGCGGCGCGCGCTTTCCGGCGCGGGCACCAGGGTGCCGTTGATGGTCACGCTGTTGAGGTCCGGGCCCAGGCCGCGCACGCTGACAAAGCGCCCTTCACCCTGGTCGCGCTCGACGCTGATGCCCGGCAGGCGCTGCACCGCTTCGGCGACGTTTTCATCCGGCAACTGGGCCACGCCGTCGGCATGCACCACGCTCTTGATGCTGTCGGAGCGGCGCTGCTCCTTGAGCGCCTGGTCCATGGCGGCAGCCTGGCCAACCACTTCGACGTGCTCGGTGGTGGCCGCCTCGGCAGCGTTGAGCCGCTCGCTGGCCATCGCCAGGGCCAAGGCAGTGAGCGTGAAGCTGACGAGCCCGGTGCGCTTGTACATGCAATCCTCCCCAAGAATCCATTGGCGCCAGGCAAGAGGCCCGGCAACTGGGAGGGCAAGCTAGGGGTGGGGGATGACGGTTCTGTGACAGGGGTTGGCACGAAGGCCCGTAAACCGGGCTTTTGAGGCCATATGCCGGGGCAAATGAGCTGATATGACCTCGATTAAGTGTGGGAGCGGGGGGGGGGGGGGGGGGGGGGGGGGGGGGGGGGGGGGGGGGGGGGGGGGGGGGGGGGGGGGGGGG
>NZ_JBWKSN010000033.1:0-6497 GCF_059419825.1 Pseudomonas sp. GW821-FHT05D12
AGTGTTGGGGCAAGAGCCCTTTTGGTTACTTTTGGGGCTCTTTTCCAAAAGTGACCCGCTGTAAGAGCGGAACCATACGCGGCCATTACCCAAATAACGGATATACACTCAATCTCAACCCAAACCTCAACTTGCCCCCACCAAACAGCACGTACATCCAATTTTCCCCACCCCCCATCCCCCCAAACTCCTCTCACCGCCAAACCATCAAGGCAGAGGGGCACCCATGCACCCAGCACCCAAAACCGGACCCGACGAAGTCGTCACCCTGGTCGTCAAACACCTGATCAAACCCGGCCAGGAAGCCAACTACGAAACCTGGCTACGCCACATCGTACGAATCGCCGGCGCGCGCCCCGGGCACCTCGGTGTCGACGTCGTGCGCAGCAAACAGAACGGCCTGGCGCTGTTCACCTGCGTATTACGCTACCGCTCCACCGATGACCTGCAAACCTGGCTCGATTCCGCCGAGCGCAAAACCCTCATCGCCGAAGCCACACCCATGCTGGCGGACGGCGACAACACCGAAATCGGCGCGGTCAACGAGTTCTGGTTCACGCCCCTGGCCGACAGCGCCGCCAAGCCGCCGCGCTGGAAACAGGCGGTGGTCACCCTGTGCGTGATCCTGCCGCTGACCCTGCTGGTGCCCATCGTGTGGGGCCCGGTCCTGCGCCTGCACCCGTTTTTATCCAACTACGTGGTCGCGACCTTCCTGGTGACGCTGACCATCGTGCTGCTGGTGGTCTACCTGCTGATGCCGGCCGCCACCCGCCTGTTCGCTCCCTGGCTTGAAGCCTCAGTAAAGGAAACCCTATGAACGCCGATCTGATTCTGTTCAATGGCCAGTTCCACACCGTGGACCGTGAAAACCCGCGCGCCACCGCCGTCGCTATCCATGAAGGCCGCTTTGTCGTCGTCGGCACCGACGGTGAAGCCCTGGCTCTGCGCGGCAGTGGCACCCAGGTCATCGACCTCAAGGGCCGCACCGTGATCCCCGGCCTCAACGACTCGCACCTGCACCTGATCCGTGGCGGGCTCAACTACAACCTCGAACTGCGCTGGGAAGGCGTGCCGTCGCTGGCCGATGCCTTGCGCATGCTCAAGGACCAGGCTGATCGCACCCCCACGCCGCAATGGGTACGCGTGGTCGGCGGCTGGAACGAATTCCAGTTCGCCGAAAAACGCATGCCCACCCTCGACGAACTCAACCAGGCCGCGCCCGACACGCCGGTGTTCGTGCTGCACCTGTATGACCGCGCCTTGCTCAACCGCGCGGCACTGCGCGTGGCCGGCTATACCAAGGACACGCCGAACCCGCCGGGCGGTGAGATCGTGCGCGACAGTCACGGCAACCCCACCGGCATGCTGGTGGCGCGGCCCAACGCGATGATCCTCTACTCGACCTTGGCCAAAGGCCCGAAACTGCCGCTGGAATATCAGGTCAACTCCACCCGTCAGTTCATGCGCGAACTCAATCGCCTCGGCCTGACCAGCGCCATCGACGCCGGTGGCGGCTTCCAGAACTATCCCGATGACTACGCGGTGATCGAGCAACTGGCCAAGGATCAACAGTTGACGGTGCGCATCGCCTACAACCTGTTCACCCAGAAGCCCAAGGAAGAACTCAGCGACTTCAAGAACTGGACCGGCAGCGTCACCCTGCACCAGGGCGATGACTACCTGCGTCACAACGGCGCCGGCGAGATGCTGGTGTTCTCGGCCGCCGACTTCGAAGACTTCCTCGAGCCGCGTCCCGACTTGCCGCAGAGCATGGAGCAGGAGTTGGAGCCGGTGGTGCGCCATCTGGTGGAGCAGCGCTGGCCGTTCCGCCTGCATGCCACCTATGACGAGTCCATTTCGCGCATGCTCGACGTGTTCGAGAAGGTCAATCGCGACATTCCGTTCAATGGCCTGCCGTGGTTTTTCGACCATGCCGAAACCATCACGCCGAAAAATATCGAGCGCGTGCGCGCCCTCGGCGGGGGTATTGCGATCCAGGACCGCATGGCGTTCCAGGGTGAATACTTTGTCGAGCGCTACGGCGCCAAGGCGGCCGAAGCCACGCCGCCGATCAAGCGCATGCTCGCCGAAGGCGTGCCGGTAGGCGCCGGCACCGATGCCACGCGGGTCTCCAGCTACAACCCGTGGACCTCGTTGTACTGGATGGTCAGCGGCCGCACCGTGGGCGGCCTGGAGCTGCACGCCGAAGGCCTGCCGCGCCTGACTGCGCTGGAACTGTTCACCCATGGCAGCGCCTGGTTCTCGTCCGAGCAAGGCAAGAAGGGCCAGATCAAGGTCGGTCAGTTGGCGGACGTCGCCGCGCTCTCGGCGGATTTTTTCAGCGTCGATGAAGAGGCCATCAAGTGGATCGAATCGGTGCTGACCGTGGTCGGCGGCAAGGTGGTGTACGGCGCCGGCGACTTCGACGATGTCGCGCCGCCACGCGTGCCGGTGCTGCCGGACTGGTCGCCGGTGGTCAAGGTGCCGGGTCACTGGCGCCCGACTTCCCCGGTGCAGGCTCAGGTTCACCAGTGCAGCGGCCCGTGCGGCGTGCATTCCCACAGCCATGAAAAGGCCCGCCTCAGCAGCGTGCCGGTCAGCGACTTCCAGGGTTTCTGGGGCGCGTTTGGCTGCTCGTGTTTTGCTTTTTAAACCCCCGAAGGAGTTAACCCATGACTTACAAGCGCTTGAACAAAGATGACGCGGTGGTGCTGTTGGTGGATCACCAGACCGGCCTGATCTCGCTGGTGCAGGATTTCTCCCCCAACGAGTTCAAGAACAACGTGCTGGCCCTGGCCGATGTGGCGAAGTTCTTCAACCTGCCGACCATCCTGACCACCAGTTTTGAAGGCGGTCCTAACGGCCCACTGGTGCCAGAGCTCAAGGCACTGTTCCCGGACGCGCCGTACATCGCCCGCCCTGGCCAGATCAACGCCTGGGACAACGAAGATTTCGTCAAGGCGGTCAAGGCTACCGGTCGTAAGCAGATCATCATTGCCGGCGTGGTGACGGACGTGTGCGTCGCGTTCCCGACCCTGTGCGCGCTCGACGAAGGCTTCGAGGTGTTCGTGGTCACCGACGCCTCTGGTACTTTCAACGAAACTGTGCAACAAGCCGCCTGGGCCCGTATGACCGCCGCCGGTGCGCAACTGGTGAACTGGTTCGCCGTGGCTTGTGAGCTGCAAGTGGACTGGCGCAACGACATGGAAGGCCTGGCCAACCTGCTGTCGCCGCGCATCCCCAACTACCGCAACCTGATGAACAGCTACTCGGCGTTTACTGCCAAATAAGCGATTTCCAACAGGTGCAGGCCATTCAATGTGGGAGCGGGCTTGCCCGCGAATGCGCTGTGTCAGTCGATACTTTCAGCGACTGATCCAACGCATTCGCGAGCAAGCCCGCTCCCACATTTGATTTGTGGTAAGGCGACCGACCCGCTATAAATCAGCAAACTGTCCACCGAGAAGCGACAATGAACCCCTTCGAAGACATGCGCCTGTTCTGCCAGGTCATGGAATCCGGCAGCTTCACCGCCGCCGCCGAACAACTCGGCCTGTCCAAGCAGTTCGTCAGCCGCCGCCTGATCCAGCTGGAAGATCGCCTCGGCGTGCGCCTGCTCAACCGCTCCACCCGCCGCCTGGACGTCACGCCGCTGGGGCAGAGTTACTACGAATCCGCTTTGCGCCTGCTCACCGAAGTCGAGCAAGTGGAGCAGGGCATCGCCGGCCAGAACAGCGAACCGCGCGGCACCCTGCGCCTCAGCGCGCCGTTGTCGTTTGCGATGGCGCACCTGGGCTGCCTGTTGCCGCAGTTTTTGCAGCGCTATCCCCAGGTGTCGGTGGAAGTCGACCTCAGCGACCGCCCGGTGGATTTGATCGGCGAAGGCTACGACCTGGTGCTGCGCATCGGCACTCTGGAAGACTCCACCCTGATTGCCCGCCGTATCGCCAGCATCCCGCGCGTCTACTGCGCCAGCCCGGATTACCTGGCCCTGCGCGGCACCCCGCAGAAACCCGACGACCTCGCCGACCACGACTGCCTGCCCTACGGCCATGGCCGCCAGGTGCAGTGGCGCTTCAAGGGCAAGCTGCAGGCGCTGAACGTCAGCGGGCGTATGCGCGTCAACAATGGCGACCTGCTGCGCGACACCGCGATTGCCGGCCTGGGCGTCACCTACTTGCCGACCTTTATCGTTGGCGAGGCTTTGAAGGACGGGCGCCTGGTGAGCGTACTGGACGACTTCGCCCCCGAAGCCCTGACCCTGTCGGCGGTGTACCCGCAGCACCGGCAAAGCTCACGGCCCGTCCAGGCGCTGGTGGAGTTCTTGCGCGAACGCCTGGCTAGTGGCTGTTGAACAACTGGCGGATCAGGTTCGGCGTGCTGCCGGTCCAGCGCTTGAATGAGCGTCGGAAGTTGGCTGCGTCGTTGAAATTCAGGTACGCCGCCACTTCCTCATTGCTGTAGCCCTTGACCTGGTACAGGTGCAACGCCACCTGCTTGCGCACGCGGTCCACCTGCTGCTGAAAACCGGTGTCATGCTTGTGCAGTTTGCGCTTGAGGGTCGCCGGGCTCATCGCAAACGCCTGGGCCGCCTGTTCCAGGCTCGGCGGATGGCGTACCTGATCGCGCAGGTAGTCGTAGAGGCAGTCGAGAAAGCTGCCGGCAAAGCCCAGGTGTTCGATCTGCTCGCAGGCCTGGCGACGTGCGACCTGGCCGGCAGTGGCCGAGGCACCCGGCCACGGGTGGGTGAGGTATTCGCGCGGGATGCTGAGCATGTCCAGCGGGCGCGCAAAGCGAGTGCCTTCGCCCAGGTTCACCCAGTACTGCTCGACATAACGCGGCTCGGCGTGGCTGAAACTGCACGCCCACGGCAGCCGCTGGCCACTGAGCCATTGGCTCATGGCAACCAGTGAGGTCACGCTGGCCTCCAGCAGGAAACGCCAGTGCTCGCCGGCGCCGCAACTGTCGAGCCAATACAGGTAGGCGTGGTGCTCATCCAGCTCCAGTTGCAGGCTGACCAATGGGCTGAGCAGCACTTGCTGCTGGATGAGGAGTTCGAGTGCCTGGTGCAGGTTCTGCGCGTGGCCCAGGGCGTGACTGGCGGCGCCGTAGTAGCCGGGCAGCAGGCGTTGGCCAAACAGGAAGCTGCTGTCGTCGGCATCCAGTAGTTTGCGACTGTTGCCGATCAGGGCCAGGAACTGCTGCGGGCTCAACCGCGCGTTGCCGGCCAGGATGTCCTCGTGGAACAGCCCGGTGCCGCGCAGCAGGCGATGACTGTCGATGTCGCGGGACAAGGCCAGGTCGATCAAGGTAGCGGGTTGGTAATGCCCGGGGATAAAGCGCGTGTCGCTTTCATACCAGCTGGTCTTGACGGCCATCTCAGGCACTTTTCGCCAGCGGTTGCTTGGCCCGTGCCAGCGCCAGGTTGAGGCGCTTGAGCAGGTCGTGGGGCGACTCGTCCAGGGCCATCACCACCGCCGTAGTCGCGGCCAATTGCAGGCGTTCGCCCTGTTGGCGGGTCTTGTGGGCCAGGCCACGCACGGCCTGTTGCAACTCCAGCGCCAGCACCTGGGCCTGGCGTTCGCCGGTGTTGGGCAACAGCACCACAAAACGGTCGCCGGCCAGGCGGCACAGCAAGTCCTGGCGGCGCAGGTTGAGCAACAGCAAATGGCTCAGGGCCTGCAACACCGCGTCGCCCTCGACGTGCCCGAAAGCCTGGTTGATGGCGGCAAAGTTATCCAGGTCCAGGGCCAGCAGTGACAGCGGTTGTTGTTGCTCGCGGCTGTCTTGCAGGCTGTCGGCCAACTGGCGCTTGAGGTAGTCGGCGCCGGCCAGCGGCGTGAGTTTGTCGAACAGCCGATGCTCGCGAAACAGCCGCTCGCGCTTCTCCATCTGCGCGCTGATCGCCAGTTGCTCGCGGTGCCAGTGGTAGATGCCGATGGTCAGCAGGATCATGCCCACCGGCATCGGCCCGGACTCCAGCCAGTGGTCCCAGGTGATGCTGTCGGGCAGGCGGATAAATTCGTCGAGGCTGTCGATCCACCAGGAAAAGAAGATGCACGACAGCCCCAGCGCGAGGTAATTGGTGACGCGCCCGGCGGGTCGGCTTTTCAGCACCAGGCCCAGCCACACCAGTGCCAACAGGGCCGAGCCGCCTTCGCCGAAGATGTCCAGCCAGGCCCATTCACTGACGTATTTCAACTCGCCGCAGGCCAGGTGCAGGATCAGCCCGAGGTTGGCGGCAACCAGCAGCAGGGCGAGTTTCCAGCGATGGGGTTTGAGCACGGAGAACATGGCCGCGAGTCCTTGGGCAAATGAGCGATGGGCGCCAGCACAGCAGATGAATGTGACGGTTGGATGACGGTGGGGGAGGGTCGAATCAGCTCATGGGATAAATAAGATTTCCCGCCAAACGCCGAACAAATGTGGGAGCGGGGGGGGGGGGGGGGGGGGGGGGGGGGGGGGGGGGGGGGGGGGGGGGGGGGGGGGGGGGGGGG
>NZ_JBWKSN010000034.1:2018-5140 GCF_059419825.1 Pseudomonas sp. GW821-FHT05D12
ATATTGATTTCTAGTCTTTGATTAGATCGTTCTTTAAAAATTTGGGTATGTGATAGAAAGATAGACTGAACGTTACTTTCACTGGTAACGGATCAGGCTAAGGTAAAATTTGTGAGTTCTCTTAGTTGAGAAATTCGAATTTTCGGCGAATGTCGTCTTCACAGTATAACCAGATTGCTTGGGGTTATATGGTCAAGTGAAGAAGCGCATACGGTGGATGCCTTGGCAGTCAGAGGCGATGAAAGACGTGGTAGCCTGCGAAAAGCTTCGGGGAGTCGGCAAACAGACTTTGATCCGGAGATGTCTGAATGGGGGAACCCAGCCATCATAAGATGGTTATCTTGTACTGAATACATAGGTGCAAGAGGCGAACCAGGGGAACTGAAACATCTAAGTACCCTGAGGAAAAGAAATCAACCGAGATTCCCTTAGTAGTGGCGAGCGAACGGGGACTAGCCCTTAAGTGGCTTTGAGATTAGCGGAACGCTCTGGAAAGTGCGGCCATAGTGGGTGATAGCCCTGTACGCGAAAATCTCTTAGTCATGAAATCGAGTAGGACGGAGCACGAGAAACTTTGTCTGAATATGGGGGGACCATCCTCCAAGGCTAAATACTACTGACTGACCGATAGTGAACTAGTACCGTGAGGGAAAGGCGAAAAGAACCCCGGAGAGGGGAGTGAAATAGATCCTGAAACCGTATGCGTACAAGCAGTGGGAGCAGACTTTGTTCTGTGACTGCGTACCTTTTGTATAATGGGTCAGCGACTTATTTTCAGTGGCGAGCTTAACCGAATAGGGGAGGCGTAGCGAAAGCGAGTCTTAATAGGGCGTCTAGTCGCTGGGAATAGACCCGAAACCGGGCGATCTATCCATGGGCAGGTTGAAGGTTGGGTAACACTAACTGGAGGACCGAACCGACTACCGTTGAAAAGTTAGCGGATGACCTGTGGATCGGAGTGAAAGGCTAATCAAGCTCGGAGATAGCTGGTTCTCCTCGAAAGCTATTTAGGTAGCGCCTCATGTATCACTGTAGGGGGTAGAGCACTGTTTCGGCTAGGGGGTCATCCCGACTTACCAAACCGATGCAAACTCCGAATACCTACAAGTGCCGAGCATGGGAGACACACGGCGGGTGCTAACGTCCGTCGTGAAAAGGGAAACAACCCAGACCGTCAGCTAAGGTCCCAAAGTTATGGTTAAGTGGGAAACGATGTGGGAAGGCTTAGACAGCTAGGAGGTTGGCTTAGAAGCAGCCACCCTTTAAAGAAAGCGTAATAGCTCACTAGTCGAGTCGGCCTGCGCGGAAGATGTAACGGGGCTCAAACCATACACCGAAGCTACGGGTATCACGTAAGTGATGCGGTAGAGGAGCGTTCTGTAAGCCTGTGAAGGTGAGTTGAGAAGCTTGCTGGAGGTATCAGAAGTGCGAATGCTGACATGAGTAACGACAATGGGTGTGAAAAACACCCACGCCGAAAGACCAAGGTTTCCTGCGCAACGTTAATCGACGCAGGGTTAGTCGGTCCCTAAGGCGAGGCTGAAAAGCGTAGTCGATGGAAAACAGGTTAATATTCCTGTACTTCTGGTTATTGCGATGGAGGGACGGAGAAGGCTAGGCCAGCTTGGCGTTGGTTGTCCAAGTTTAAGGTGGTAGGCTGAGATCTTAGGTAAATCCGGGATCTTAAGGCCGAGAGCTGATGACGAGTTAACTTTTAGTTAACGAAGTGGTTGATGCCATGCTTCCAAGAAAAGCTTCTAAGCTTCAGGTAACCAGGAACCGTACCCCAAACCGACACAGGTGGTTGGGTAGAGAATACCAAGGCGCTTGAGAGAACTCGGGTGAAGGAACTAGGCAAAATGGCACCGTAACTTCGGGAGAAGGTGCGCCGGTGAGGGTGAAGGACTTGCTCCGTAAGCTCATGCCGGTCGAAGATACCAGGCCGCTGCGACTGTTTATTAAAAACACAGCACTCTGCAAACACGAAAGTGGACGTATAGGGTGTGACGCCTGCCCGGTGCCGGAAGGTTAATTGATGGGGTTAGCTAACGCGAAGCTCTTGATCGAAGCCCCGGTAAACGGCGGCCGTAACTATAACGGTCCTAAGGTAGCGAAATTCCTTGTCGGGTAAGTTCCGACCTGCACGAATGGCGTAACGATGGCGGCGCTGTCTCCACCCGAGACTCAGTGAAATTGAAATCGCTGTGAAGATGCAGTGTATCCGCGGCTAGACGGAAAGACCCCGTGAACCTTTACTATAGCTTTGCACTGGACTTTGAATTTGCTTGTGTAGGATAGGTGGGAGGCTTTGAAGCGTGGACGCCAGTCTGCGTGGAGCCATCCTTGAAATACCACCCTGGCAACTTTGAGGTTCTAACTCAGGTCCGTTATCCGGATCGAGGACAGTGTATGGTGGGTAGTTTGACTGGGGCGGTCTCCTCCTAAAGAGTAACGGAGGAGTACGAAGGTGCGCTCAGACCGGTCGGAAATCGGTCGTAGAGTATAAAGGCAAAAGCGCGCTTGACTGCGAGACAGACACGTCGAGCAGGTACGAAAGTAGGTCTTAGTGATCCGGTGGTTCTGTATGGAAGGGCCATCGCTCAACGGATAAAAGGTACTCCGGGGATAACAGGCTGATACCGCCCAAGAGTTCATATCGACGGCGGTGTTTGGCACCTCGATGTCGGCTCATCACATCCTGGGGCTGAAGCCGGTCCCAAGGGTATGGCTGTTCGCCATTTAAAGTGGTACGCGAGCTGGGTTTAGAACGTCGTGAGACAGTTCGGTCCCTATCTGCCGTGGACGTTTGAGATTTGAGAGGGGCTGCTCCTAGTACGAGAGGACCGGAGTGGACGAACCTCTGGTGTTCCGGTTGTCACGCCAGTGGCATTGCCGGGTAGCTATGTTCGGAATAGATAACCGCTGAAAGCATCTAAGCGGGAAACTAGCCTCAAGATGAGATCTCACTGGAACCTTGAGTTCCCTGAAGGGCCGTCGAAGACTACGACGTTGATAGGTTGGGTGTGTAAGCGCTGTGAGGCGTTGAGCTAACCAATACTAATTGCCCGTGAGGCTTGACCATATAACACCCAAGCAATTTGCTTGCTTCGAGCTGAAAGGCA
>NZ_JBWKSN010000035.1:0-661 GCF_059419825.1 Pseudomonas sp. GW821-FHT05D12
TCGCGAAGGCGGTGTGCCAGTTGATGCATTCGCTGGCTGATCCACCGCTTTCGCAGGCAAGCCAGCTCCCACATTTGGTCTGCGTACACCCGGGGTCTAAGGCCCCTCCCAATCCCCCGTGGGCAAGGGCTGACCAACACTTTCAGCCTCGCAGCCAACCCCCGAGCCCTGCACACATCAAAAAATGTGGGAGCGGGCTTGCTCGCGAAGGCGGTAGGTCAGTTGATGCATTCGCTGGCTGACCCAGCGCTTTCGCAGGCAAGCCAGCTCCCACACTTGATCTGCGTACACCCGGGGTCTCAGGCCCCATCCCAAGCCCCTGTGGGCAAGGGCTGACCAACACTTTCAGCCTCGCAGCCAGCCCCCGATCCCTGCACACATCAAAAAATGTGGGAGCGGGCTTGCTCGCGAAGATGGTAGGTCAGTTGATGCATTCGCTGGCTGATCCACCGCTTTCGCAGGCAAGCCAGCTCCTACATTTGATCTGCGTACACCCGGGGTCTCAGGCCCCATCCCAAGCCCCTGTGGGCAAGGGCTGGCCAGCACTTTCAGCCTCGCAGCCAAACCCCGAACCCTGCACACATCAAAAAATGTGGGAGCGGGGGGGGGGGGGGGGGGGGGGGGGGGGGGGGGGGGGGGGGGGGGGGGGGGGGGGGGGGGG
>NZ_JBWKSN010000036.1:0-575 GCF_059419825.1 Pseudomonas sp. GW821-FHT05D12
GGGCTGTGAGATCTGTGGCGAGCGATTTTCTACCTGACAACCACGGTCAAAATGTGGGAGCTGGCTTGCCTGCGAAAGCGGTGGGTCAGCCAACGCCTCTATCGCCCATGCGGCCGCCTTCGCAGCCTCGCTAGGGCTCGACAACTCCCACAGGGGATCGCGGGGCTGCTTGTAAGATCTGTGGCGAGCGATTTTCTACCTGACAACTACGGTCAAAATGTGGGAGCTGGCTTGCCTGCGAAAGCGGTGGACCAGCCAACCCCTCTATCGCCCATGCGGCCGCCTTCGCAGCCTCGCTAAGGCTCGACAACTCCCACAGGGGATCGCGGGGCTGCTTGTAAGATCTGTGGCGAGCGATTTGCTCACTGAGAACCACGGTCGAAATGTGGGAGCTGGCTTGCCTGCGAAAGCGGTGGGCCAGCCAACCCCTCTATTGCCCATACGGCCGCTTTCGCAGCCTCGCTGGGGCTCGACAACTCCCACAGGGGATCGCGGGGCGGGCTGTGAGATCTGTGGCGAGCGATTTTCTACCTGACAACCACGGTCAAAATGTGGGAGCTGGCTTGCCTGCGAAA
>NZ_JBWKSN010000037.1:0-525 GCF_059419825.1 Pseudomonas sp. GW821-FHT05D12
GTTGAGCTGCGCGTCGAGCACGTAGCCGCTGCGATTGCCCAGCAAGGTGCCAATCGGTGCGTAGACGGCGCCGCACGGGTCGCCCTTGCGTGCTTTCCACAGCAGTGGCGTAACCACCGTTTCCGTCGGGCCGTAGCCGTTGAACAGGTAGGTCGGCTTGAGTGCGCGCCAGGCCAGGTCATAGCTCGCCTGGGCCACGGCATCACCGCCAAAGCAGTACACACGTACCTCCGGCGGGTTACCGTCACGCTCGGCATGCTCGGCCAGTTGTTGCAGGTACACCGGCGGGAACACCGCCATGGTCACGTTGTGACGGTGCATCTGTTCGTAGGTGTACTCGGGCAGCCACAGGCTGTCATCGCGGATCAGCACGCTCGCGCCGTTGATCAACGGGTGCATCCAGCCCTCATGGGAGCCGTCGAAGGCGAACGACATGAAGTGCAATTCGCAATCGGCCGGGCTGGTTTCATAGCGCTCGCCGGTGGCGATGATATGCGCCACCAACGGGCCGTGGGACACCGCCAC